>JBGSNA010000307.1:0-7365 GCA_041739875.1 Pirellulaceae bacterium | reverse complement strand
ACTCACGGTTAAACTGCTACGACGTCCGTTGATGGTCGTCACTTGAGAACTTTGCCTTGGCGTACCGGCCGACTCGATTTTCAGGCCGTCAATTTCAGGCAAAACGGGTCGCTCAATTTCATTCGCGCTCACGCTCGTCACGTCAATTTGCAAGATGATGGGAGCACCGACAAACGCCTCTTGCGAAGACAGTCCAGCCCGCACTTCACCCGCGGACCCGAACGAGGGCGACATCAGCAAGAGTGCTACAGCTAATAAGGCGTAAATAGATTGTTGACGATTCATGGTCACCCTTACCAATCTTTTTCAACATTGAAACGTTGAGTCTGCTGGGCACGCTCGAGTTGCAACCTTCTCTGCATATTACGATCACGCACCGCTTGCAACATTTTCAGGGCTTCCTCGCGAGTTAAATAACGAGGCGGAGCTTTGCCCTCCAGAGCGGATTCCGATTCACCGCCCTCGCCAGTGGCACCAACTTCAGCCGACTCATCAGCCGCAGATAGCTCGCCGGTTGTGCCAGTCTTGCCCGATTGGGGCCCTTGATCTTGAGCATCCGGTGTCGGCTCTTCCAAAGGTGCCTCTCCAGGTTCAGCCTTTGATTCTGGTTCTCCTGGGGCCGTCTCTGTCGCTCCGTTTTTTGACGTGTCTTTTTCAGGGGCCTGATCAGCAGGTGACTGCTCGCTATCACTATCGGAGTTCTTCATCTCCTCCGACCCAGGCTCCGATTTCGATTCGCTTTGCTCGTCTCCAGCGGATTCGTTGGGGGTATTTTGGTCGCCCGGACTTTGTTCGTTCGACGTCCCGTCCTCAGGTTTCTGTGACTGTTTCTGCGGCTCCTGGTTGTCACCGTTTGCCGATTGATTCTCGCCTTTCTCCTGTTGCTCGCCCTCGGAGCTATCACCGCTTTGCTGTTTCGGGTCTTGCTGCTGCTCTTGTTGATCTTGTGATTGTTGATCTTCCTGGTTGAGTTCGTCTTGCAGTTTGCGAATCAGGCTGACCGCCAACTCAATGTTGACGCGTGCGTCCGTGTGTTTTGGATCACCGACGAGCGACCCGCGATAGTGAGAGATGGCTTCCTTGAGCTTATTGATCGCAGTTCGCTTGTCGTTTTCAGCCAGACTCAAGGCTTCGGCATAGCAACAGTTGCCTAGATTGAATCGGCTGCGTGCTGCGATACCCGGATCCTCGCTACCCGCCGCTGTTGCAAACAATTGTGAAGCGGCTTGCAAATCGCCAGCCAAGTACTTGGCCACACCGAGATCGTAACTCAGCACATTCGATTGGCTGGTCACGCCCTCCACCTCCGCGTACTTTGCCAGCGCTTCTTCGATTTGGCCAGCACGAACAAGTTCGTTTGCGGCATTGATTGTCTGGTGCGAATCGATGTCTGCGGCATAACTGAAGCTTGTTCCCCACACAGTGAAACCTACGACCGCCGCTCGACCGACGACACTCGCCGTTGGTATCGATCGACTTACCGAAGAGCCACTCGTTGAGTTGCGGCGGGTCGTTAAGAGGACTTCGATCAACAACAAGAACAATGCGGGAGCTGCAAACCACTGGAATCTGGGCGTGTAGGTTTCTGCCGTGGCGGTCTCGAACTCCGCCTGCCCGATGCTGGCAACATATTTGTGATAGACATCGGCCATATTCACTTGTCGAACTCCTGCGGGGATGTAGGCACCTTCTGTCTCCGTCGCGATCTGGCTCAGGATCTTGCCGTCCAATTTCGTGCGCACGATTTCACCTTGGTAACGCAGATAACTAGGCATCGGACGTCCATTTCGATCTTCACCGCTGAGTGGCACGACGGCGCCCTGCTCGATGTCGCCGAGCCCGATTGTGAAAATACGTATACCACGATCTGCAAACGCGGCGCGAGCTGCTTCGATCGGCTCGCTCTCTTGGTCTTCACCGTCGGTGAACAACACGATCGCTTTGTGATCATTCGTCTTCGTAATGAACGCCTCGGCGGAAACACGGATTGCTTCTCCCAAACGCGATCCACCTCGATTAAGACTTTGAGGTCCAACCGATTCAAGAATTTGGCGAAAATCGTCGTAGTGATTTGTGAGCGGAACACTCTGGATCGCATCACCAGCGAAAATCACCAAGCCAATACGATCTCCGATCATCTCGTCGATCATGTCCGTCATTTGTTGCTTCGCCCGTTGCAGTCGATTCGGCGTGACGTCTTCGGCAAGCATGCTGCGAGAAACATCCAGGGCAAATACAACCTCGAGTCCTTTTTGTGGAACATCCCGAGTGGTCTTGCCCCAACGAATATCAACCGCCGCGAGCGTGATCAATCCCAATGCCAAGGCAACCAAAATCGATGACACCCAGTGCATCGTCGAGCGATTGGGCGGCAACATTTGCGAGGCTAGGTTGGATGTCGCAAATCGCTTGGCGGTACGACTTCGTGCCCACACCGCATACGCAGCCAACCCGATTGCCGCCAATACAGCAAGTGCAAGATACGAGTAGCGCGGGTTCCCGATTTGAATGTCCATTTATGTCATCTCCCGCAGCCAAGTTTGCTCGAGCAGCACACGAGTGACCAAGAGCACAAACGCGACCAACAAAAGCGGAGGCACCGTCATCGCAGCCGTGCGGTAAGGCTGGACCGCTAGCTCTCGATAGTCGACATAGTGCCTGGATTCGACCTTCGTCTTTTCGAGTTGGTCAATCTCAGCATAGATCTTCTCAAGTGAATCCGTGTCGGTGGCGCGATAGTATTTACCGCCTGTCATGTTAGCAACCTTTGTCAGTGTCTCTTCATCGATGTTGACTTGCATCATTTGATAGTCCCTCAGTCGCATGAATTGGTCGTACACGGGAACGGGGGCTTCGCCTTTGGTGCCCACTCCAATCGTATAGATCTTGATCCCCATGGATTCCGCTAACTCTGCCGCTTGAATTGGCTCAACCTCGCCAGCGTTGTTTTCACCGTCTGTAAGCAGAATGATGATCTTGCTTTTGAGCTTTTCACCCTCGGCTCGCCGCGTATCCAGCGAGTTCAGTTTTTCCACTGCTAAAGAAATCGCATCTCCAATTGCCGTACCGTCCTCGCGTCGTTGGATCACAATTTCTGCTTGATTCAGCTTGGACACAAGGAACGCATGATCAAGCGTCGGCGGCGTTTCACCATCCGCGAAACCGGCGAACGTGATCAAGCCAACTAGATCGCTGAATCGACCCGTCGAATCATCGTCGCCAAGTACAAACTCACCAGCGACGTTTTTGATGGCTGTTAATCGATCGACACGCTCGCCATCAATCTTGAAGTCTTGTGCCCTCATACTGCCGCTGCGGTCCACTACCAACTCGATGGCGATACCCTCGCTTGACGTCAGTGTTTGCTCGCGACCTTCGCGAGGCCGCGCGAGCGAGAAAATTAAAAACACCATTGCCAATAACGTGAGTGCCGACGGTAACCAAAGCAGTCTCGTACGGAGCGTCGGAGCGAGTTGGCTCGCGATCTCGAGCGAGCTGAAGCGGACCGATTGTCGTCGGCCACCGACAAACATTCGCCATGCGACAAACGGCAATATTCCGAACAGCAACAGACACCACGGAGAGTCAAACACGAAACGCCCCCTCAACGAACGACGATGCCGAAATAGCCTCGCGAGTTTGCTCGATAATTTGAGCAAGCTGTTTACTCGTTAACCTCAACCCCGCAAACTTTGCCTGGTCGGCCGTTAGAAGGGCCTCCTGGATCCGCCGCGAACTCTCGACTGGCATCAACTTCATCTCAGTGATTTGCGTCAGTAGCTCTTCTGTCGTCTGCATCGGGGCTGAAATACCAAACTCGAAACCAAAGTACTCGCGCACAATTCTTGAAAGTTGCGATAAAACGATCTCGCTCTCGTCACGTTGGAAAGCGCCAGAAACCGTGAGCAAATCGATCTCCTTGAGTGCCCACTGTTGCGCCGTGATTTTTGGGCGTCGTCGGCGTGCTGCGACGATAAAAAACGCCAGCGCAATGCACCCAGCAACGGCTCCAACTATCGTGGCGAATTGCGACCAACTCGTTGACTCCGGCTTCTCGGGGATCGGCACATCCACGACGGATCGGATATCGCGAAACTTTGTCAAGTCCGCTCGTTCTTCCAGCACGCTCGCTATCCGCACGAAGATTGGCTTGGACGAAACGGATCGTGCCGAACCAGCGGCATCGCCACCGGTGGCAACCCAGACAATCTCGATCGAAGGTATCTCGATGTCGCCGGCTTGAATCGTCTCGAGCGTCAGATGACGAATCCACACTCGACCGTCTTGGCTTGGTATCTCCAGAACGTCATTGTGATCGATCACATCCCATTCACCGAGTTGTTCACCCACGATCGGGAACGAGACCTTGGTTCCAACCGGAGCCGTTACCTTCAATATTACGGTCAACGGCTCTGCAACTTGTACGGTTGACGGGGACGCCGTCACTGTCATCACCACGTCTGCATCACGACTCGTCTTTTGAATCGATTCAGCGAGGCAACTTGTCGATGCAGTTAGCCGCATGCAAATTGTAAGTAATGCAATGGCCCAAAGCCAAGCCTTGCTTGAGCGATACGTGCGGTGCCTTTGTGATTTCATCGTCGATTTTCGCGATCATGGAAGTACTTTTGCATCACCGCGCCAAAATCGTTCCCCGTTTGTACGTGCAACGGTTCGAGTCGGTAGCGACGAAACATTGCGTCACGAGCTTTGTCCCGCTGGACACACAGATTCGCATAAGCTTGTCGACTCCGCCGGCTGCTTGTGTCGATCACCATGGCCTGGCCGGTTTCTTCGTCTTTCAAACGAACCAGTCCCACGTTCGGCAATTCATGCTCGCGGCGATCGGAAACAACGACGGGGATGATGTCATGCTTTCGGGCGGCAACGCGAAGAGTCATTTCAAACCCTGCGTCTTGGAAATCACTAATCAGAAACACAACCGTTCGACGCCGCGCGGTGTGGCTGAGGTGCTCCAGCGCGCCCCGCAAGTCGGTCCCGCTGCCAACCGGTTCGCAATACAACAGTTCGCGAATCAGTCGCAACACGTGCCTCGATCCCTTGCGAGGCGGAATACTGCGTTCGATGTTGTCGGTAAACAAGGTCAAGCCAACTCGATCGTTGTTCTTGATGGCTGACATTGCGAGCGTCGCCCCAAGTTCCGCCAGTAGCTCTCGCTTCGTTTGATGATGCGTACCGAACTCTTGCGAGCCGCTCAAGTCGACGAGTAACATCACCGCCAACTCGCGTTCTTCGCGAAATAGTTTCACAAAGGGCTGGTCACTTCGGGCTGTGACATTCCAATCGATCGCACGGACATCGTCTCCGACAACATAGGGCCGCACTTCCTCGAACTCGACTCCACGTCCTTTAAACGCAGAATGCCAAGTGCCAGCCAACAGCTCGTCGACTCGATGCGACGTCCGTATTTGAATGCGGCGGATTTTCTTGAGAACTTCAGCGGGAATCATCGTGATGCTCGGATCAACCGATCCTACTACGGAACCGGCACATGTTGAAGGATTTCATTCACAATGGATTCGCTCGTGCGTTCTTCGGCTTCGGCCTCGTAAGTTACGACCACGCGATGACGAAGCACATCGAGTGCCAGTTGCTTGACGTCCTGGGGCGTGACGTACCCACGACCGGCGAGAAAGGCGTTCGCTTTGGATGCCAACGCAAGATTGATTGTCGCACGCGGTGAGCCGCCGAACTGGATCAACCCGTCCAACTTCAGCCCGTAACTCTGGGGTCGTCGAGTTGCCATCACCAAATCAACGATGTAATTTTCAATTTTCTCATCCAAATGAATTTGATCGACGAGCGTTCGTGCGAACAGTATCTCTTGTGGCGATGTCACCGCCTCGATCTCGAACTTCGCAGCCGTCTTGCTCATCCGTCGCAAAATTTGAAGCTCCTCATCACGAGTCGGGTAATCAACGATCACCTTGAGCATGAACCGATCGGTTTGCGCCTCAGGCAACTGGTACGTACCCTCTTGCTCGACGGGGTTCTGGGTCGCCATAACAAGGAACGGATCAGGTAACATGAACGTCTCGCCCCCGATGGTGACTTGGCGTTCTTGCATCGCTTCGAGAAGTGCGCTCTGCACTTTGGCTGGAGCCCGATTGATTTCGTCTGCTAAAATCAAATTCGAAAAAATCGGTCCCTTCTGGACCACAAACGTCTGGTCCTGGGGCCGATAGACTTGGGTCCCAATCAAGTCGGCCGGCAACAGGTCCGGTGTAAATTGAAGTCGTTGGAAACCGGTGTTCACTGCTTTTGCCAGGCTCGCAACCGCGGTCGTCTTTGCTAGCCCAGGGACACCCTCGATGAGCAAATGTCCGCCGGTGAGCAAACCCACAAGCATCCGATGAACCAGATTTTCCTGGCCCACCAACACGTGGTTGACTTGTTGGACAATCCGCCGAAACGGCTCGCTGTGCGTCTTGATTTCTTCTGTCAGCCGAGCCAATGACTCGCTCAATTCGTTCACTTGATTCACCTTGCTACCAAATCTCCTTCGCCCCAAAGCAACAGCATAAGCTGTCTTACGCAATTAGGCTGTACGGGGGTTCGCTGCTGCGGGCATTGTCCAGAAGTTTCGCTGCTTCCAAAAGTGGAATTTAAAACCAAGGAAGTGTTTTACCCCTGGCTCAATCCGGATTCGTTTGCCGATCGAGAGATTCTTGCCTGCGAAGGTAGTGGCGAACCGGTCCCTTCAGAGGTTCCCAATCGGGCGGCAACGGCGTGGTTGGTTTCGCCTTCGAGGCGGAGCACTTCAATGGTCACGAGGTCCTCCTTGATTAGTTTCGCGGAGGATCCTCTCCAGACCAGTCTTGGTTCCAAAGCCTGAATGAGATTCTCCGCCGTAACGCTAGGGAAACCACTCCTGACAAACGACTAAGCTGGCTTACGGAGACACGCGGGGGGTGGGGACATAGCGGCCTACCTGTGTCGACGATTCAGCACGGCAACGCTGGCGGAGCTTTCGAAGTACTCTGGACTGAGTCACCGTAACAGATCGGAGAACTTGGTCTGACTCGCAAAACGTGCGAGGCTCGTGAATCCAAAGATTGCCGATCGCATCACTCGAACGAGGAAATCCCTGTTCACTCATCCCGAATCCAGTGTCTGAGTCCATGTGAAGCATCCAGTGTCTGACCCCATGCGAAGCATCACTTTTACTAGATTCTCAAGAATTTTTTGTCCGACTTTGTCACGGTTTGCGTTTTGGATATCGGAGGAACGCAAGCCACCCCGTCGGTTGCATGTCGCTTCCTTTGAACTACATCTAGGAAGTGGATGATGCCGAATTCTGAGTTGACCGAAATTGTGATCGTTCTTGACCGCTCGGGATCAATG
>JBGSNA010000250.1:0-3296 GCA_041739875.1 Pirellulaceae bacterium | reverse complement strand
TGTCTAGCGACAATTAGTTTTCCCTCTCCGCGACAATTAGAATTCCGCAGTTGAGCGACCGCGTCGTGAGTTTCACGCAGTGGCGTTTCACATGTCATCGACAATTAGAATTCCCCTGTTCGGGGCAGAATCGCATTATCGCAAGCTCCTGCTTTCCAAGGAGATTGCGATGGTCACGGATGGGCAAGTTTTTGAACTCTGGCGTTGGCTGGCCGCAGGCAAGTCACTCGCCGCTTCTGCAAGGATGGCTTCGATGGATAACAAAACCGCACGTTTCTATCGCGATGATCCAACGCCCCCGTCGCGGCGAAAGTCGCCACGAGAGTATCGGACTCGCATCGATCCGTTTGCCGAAGTTTGGAACGACGTCGAGCAGTTGCTCCACGCCGAGCCTGGGCTCAAAGCTGTCACCCTTTTTGCTGATCTCCAACGTCATCATCCCGGCAGGTTTGACGAATCGACCCGCCGCACCTTCGAGCGTCGTGTTTCCAACTGGCGAGCGATCCACGGTCCCGACAGGCCGGTGTACTTTCCGCAGGACCATCACCCCGGACGCTTCGCTGCGAGCGACTTCACCGTTTGCAATGAACTCGGTGTGAAGATTGCCGGAGCGACTTTCAAACACACGCTCTTTCATTGCGTGCTGACCTACAGCAATATCGAATCAGTCTCGCTGTGTTTCTCCGAATCTTTCGAAGCACTCAGCGAGGGAATTCAAAACGCCTTCTGGCAGTTCGGTGGCGTGCCCGCTCAGCACCGAAGCGACTCCCTCAGCGCGGCCGTTCGCAATCACTCCGATCGAACGACACTGACGACTCGCTACGCGGCCCTGATGGATCACTACGGCTGTGTCGCCCAGAAGACCAATGCCAGATGCGCCAACGAGAACGGCGATGTCGAATCACAAAACGGACACCTCAAGGAACGCATCGACCAAGCCCTCATGCTTCGTGGAAGTCGCGACTTCGCCAGGCGTGACGAGTACATGTCTTTCGTGCAAGAGATTGTCGATCGCTCCAATGCGACTCGCCAGCAGCGGTTTGCCGAAGAACGATTGACGCTTAGGCGGCTCCCTGACGCTCGACTTGACACCGATGACCAGCTTAAAGGCGTTCGTGTGAGCAAAAGCTCGACGATCAACCTTCGCGCCAACACTTACTCGGTTCCCAGTCGTTTGATCGGACGCAAAGTCGATGTGCGAATCAGCGCCGAGACAATCACGGTGACATACCAAGGGCACATGATACAAGCGATGCAGCGACTCGTCGGCAAGCAAGCCGCCAGCATCAACTATCGTCATGTGATCGACGCTTTGGTGCGCAAGCCCGGCGCGTTTGCCGACTACCGTTACCGCGAAGAGATGTTCCCGAGCAGCTACTTTCGATTCGCCTATGATTTGCTCGGCAAGCAACACAGCGAGAAGGTTGCTGACAAGATGTATTTGCAAATTCTGAAGCTTGCCGCTGATGAAAGCCAACAAGCCGTTGAGGACATCTTGCGAGTGTGCGTGGCCGCGGGCGGGGACATCGACATCGACGAACTTCGCCGACAGGTGGCAGCTTCCGAAGCGATTGCCCCGGTTACCGACATTGATGTTGAGCCACCGAACTTGAATGATTTTGACTGTTTGATTCCCACGTTTTCCAAGGATGGAACCAATGGCAACCACACCGAAACGCAAGTCCTCACAGGCGCGTCGCAAAGCGGACTTGAGCGAGCGCAAGACGGTGACCAAGACGGACCAGAACGCAAGTTTGACGACGCAATTCAAGGAACTGCGGATGCCGACGTTCCGGGATCAGTTCGCGCCGATGGCGACGCGGGCCCACGCGGAGAACCTGAGTTACTTGGATTATCTATCGGAACTGACGACGCTGGAATGTCAAGTCCGACGCGAGGGTCGGATCAAGCGGCTGATGACACAATCTCAACTTCCGGTGGGCAAGACTTGGTCGACGTTCGATCTGACGCGATTGCCGATGAACGTTCGTCGGCAACTGGAAACGCTCCGCGACGGATCGTTCATGGATCGTCGGGAGAACCTCCTGCTTTTCGGCAAACCGGGCTCGGGGAAGAGCCATGCCTTGTGTGCGTTGGCGGAACAGTTGGTGTTATCAGGGCGCAGTGTTCTGTTCACAACATGCAGCTTATTGGTTCAGCAACTGTTGATCGCCAAACGGGATCTTCGGTTGCCGAAGTTGATCAAACAGTTCTCATCGTTCGAGGGTCTGATCATCGACGATCTGGGCTATGTGCAACAGAGCCGCGAAGAGATGGAGGTGCTGTTCACGCTATTGGCGGAACGATACGAACGGGGCAGCGTCCTGTTAACAAGCAACCTAGCGTTCTCAAAGTGGGACCAGATCTTCAAGGATGCGATGACAACGGCCGCCGCGATCGACCGCTTGGTGCATCACAGCGTGATCATCGAGTTGAACGTTCCGAGCTACCGCGTGGAGAAGGCCAAGCAAGCAGTGACCGCTGGCAAATCCACTACCAACGAGGAACTCGACGAGAACTCGTAGCAGGGAATTCTAATTGTCGCTAAAGGGGAGAACTAATTGTCGCCGAACAGTGGTTTCATCGATCCGCATGCCCTATATCCGTTTGGAGCATGCATTAAAGAAATACTGTGCCGTAACAGGATTGCGAGCGATTCTCGCCGACCAAGGACAGAACGATTGGACGGAGTTGGACGAGAACAAGATCTTTGCGAACTACCAGGCATGGATCGAACAGGCTCGCAAAGACACCGGCATCCCCAAAATCGCCGTGGACGTCATTCGCAAATCGCCGCCTAACGGCGTCGGCCAGATCCGGCGAGTGCAGGAACGCATGATCAAAGAGTTTCCCTACTGTTTCCCTGGTCCAGACTTCGCCACGCTGGAGGCAGAAGACACCGTGGACAAAATCCACCTCAGCCAGTCCGGTGCCAGGAAGGCAGCTCAGCTCTGGGCAAATGCCTTGGATACCAACTTCATTAAGGTCGCCGTCCCTTTTCCGGCGCAATAAAATCTCGTGGTGTTTCCTCACGGGTCGGTCGTTGCAGCGTGTCGTATTCATAAGTGGTCACACGTCCGTTACGGTCGGTCAATTGCCGAGCGTTGCCGGCCGCGTCAAGCGACCCGCCGTATCGGTGACGGTCGTTTGCCAACCGATTGGCGTTGAAAGATAGGAAGCAATCGCTTGGTTGACGCTAACGTTGTCAACGCTTTTGGTCGTCGCGAACGTATTGCGGCCCAGCAGGTCATATCGCATGTCGACAGCCATCCCGCTGGCGTCGGTCGTTCGCCTTG
>JBGSNA010000245.1:0-8955 GCA_041739875.1 Pirellulaceae bacterium | reverse complement strand
TCCGCTATCGGTGACAGTGTAGAGACGTTCGCCCAACCGTATCGGGCTGGACATCAACGGCATTCCTTTGGACTGACGCCAAAGAACGTGAGTATTCGTCACGTCGCCGGATCCCGTCGGATCGATCGCAACAAGTTCATTCCCGCCATAGCCGGTCGCGATAATGACCTTGCCATCAACGGCGATCGGCGTGCAGCCCAGGCTGAAGCCTTTGCTGTGTTGCAAACGCCAGATTTCCTTTCCGGTTTTCACGTTGTAGGCAACACACCACTGCGTTCCAGGCACGATCGCCTGCGTTTGACCATTGACTTCGATGATCAGCGGCGAACTGTACGACGATCGAAACTCTTTGGCCCTTGCTTCGACGGGAGGCCGAGGCGTCCGCCAAATCTCTTCGCCGGTTTCCAGCGACAATCCGACGACAAATTGATCTCCCATGCCATCGCAGGGAACGACCACGACTCCGTCCGCGTGTTTGATACTACTGCCCGGCCCAATGCTGTCGTCGTAGGTCAATGTACGCCGCCAAATCTCCGCACCGGTTTCTGCGTCCAAGCAAAATGTTCCATACAAACCAAAGTGCAATACCACACGCTCGTCGACCCAAACGCCAGTGGGCGATGCGTACGAGTTCATGACATTGATCGTGTCAGGCGACTGGATCTTCGCCAGTTCGATGCGATGAACGATTTCACCCGTTTCGGCATTGAGACAGTAAGCGATCAGAGTCACACCGCCGGCGATGATTCGCTTGCCACCGCCCATTCCTTTGGCAACCGGTTCGCCTTCCGGGCTGCTCGTCACATCATGAGTCAGCGCAGACGTCATCCAAAGTCGCTTTCCATCCGTGATCGGTGAGCACCAACCGGACTCAGGGAGTTCTGTTCGCCAGACCAAATTGCTCGGTTGCTCAAGTTCCATCACAACGCGATCACTGGAAGCGACTCCGCTTCCATCGGCTCCACGCAGCATTCGCCAAGACTCATCGGCGCCTACCGTCGACGAACTGATAAGAAAAAGAATCGGCAGCAGCACAGTCGGTACATCTCTTAGTAATTTGATTTTCATTGAAGACATTGATTTATGTTTTGGTGGTGTCATTGGTTTTGTGATTTTCAAATCAATTTTTACTCATGTCACTTGCGCGACGGATGACGACGGGTCCGATCAAGCCATAAGGTTTGGGCTTCTCAGTATTACGGCTAGGTGGATTCGAAGTCCAAGTTTTCTTGGCGTCCTTGGCACGTCCCACGTCGAAGATCAGCTGGTTTCGCCAGGTATTGGTGATTCGGATCTCCAGTTCGTTCGGGCCGTCCTTGGCTGTCTTGGAAAGGTCGAATGTGAAAGGCGGCGCCCAACGTGTTCCCACTCGTTGCCCGTTGCACCACACTTCGGCCATGTCGCCGACCGTGCCAAGATCAAGCATCAACTGATCACTGTGTTCTAACGTCACGGTTTTGTGGTACGACACGGTTCCTGAATAGTATTGAATCGGCTTGAGCGGGTGATCCGAAAGCGGCATCAGCGATTCGAGTGTGATCGTCGCCGGCGTATCCCATCCGTTCTCAAACGAAACCTGCCAATCATCGTCAAAGGTTTCTGAACTCGCATGCACAGAGACGGTTGATTCTGTTTGATTCGAATGGGTGAGTGTGTAGTCACCGGATTCCCAGAAAGCGAGTTGATTGTCGGTGGGCTGTATCGGGTTGGCGTGGTTTTGAAGATGTTCCAGAATCCAGCCGGGTTCGCTGTCTAAGACGACTTGATCACCATTTTCAATCTTGGTGATTGAAGACGTGGGAATGGAACGACGGAAAGCCACGACGATGGAGCCATTTGGATCAAACGGAATGGCCACGTGGGTTCGTCCGTCACTGACTTGCCAAACCGGTGCGTCGGATTGTTCCCCGGTGATCGGGTTCCACAATTCAGGGAGCCGATCGGTTCCACGAAAACTGACGCTCGCGTCCACCGCATTCGCGTTTTGGCTGGAGATGAAATAGAGTTCCGCATCTGTCGTTTTTCGATGATGCCAGAACGCGTTGATCGCCTTCGGTGCGATCAGGTCGGGCGTCACCGATTCGGCCTTCAGCACATCACCGATCGATTGTCCCCAATAGACTTTGCCCTTGCCGACTGACTTGGAACCCGCAGCCTCACTGCCCCAAAGTTCGTTGGCAATCGACTTCAACTCAGCGAGATCGTCCGCGTCGTCCATCAGGCTGGGTGAAGCCAAGGGTTTATCTCCCAAAACGACAGCGCCGGCAACGACTAGCTCACGGATCTTTTCTGCGGTCGAGCGAAGCATTCGATGGGAGTTGCGGAGCCACAAAATGCGATAGGTTCCGCCGTCGCGGATCGTCAAATTCCCATCATCGACGGAGACCGTGGATTGCAAAACCTCAGTATTGACGTGGTCGTACTGGTAGCTTTCGGGAAAAGGAGCCATTTGATAGGGAGGACGCTCCAGATCGTCCCCCAAATACCAAAGCACATCGGCGGCGTATTCGCCCTGCTGCAAAACACATTGGCAACGTGCGATGTAATCCGTGAACGCCGGCATGTGTTTCCACCAGGTCTGGTGACGCACAAACGGGAAACCGGTTGTGCCACCAAAGGTTGATCCAGGGAACACATCGTCCGGATTATGCGTGAAGGTGTGAAAGACCAAGTGATTCACACCCAGCGCGAAATGCTGGTCGATGAGCGGCTTGACGCAGTAAAAATCTTCGGTCCAGTTGCTTCCGCCTTCGGTGCAGGCTTCCGCTGCAACGATTGGCTTGTTGTAGATGTGCGCAGCGGATGCGGCGTACTTCACGGGCTTGTAGTTCAGGGCCTCGTCGTCAAGCTCCATTTTTCGATACCAAAATTCCGTCATGGGAATATCGGCCACGCCGTAATAGCGTAGTGCATCGCCTGGCAAAACTTCTCCCGTGGCACCTTCGATGTAAGACCGTGCCCCCATTTCGTTGGAGATTTTGGTGAAGTGGTCGAAGAAATTTTCGACGTACAAATCGTCCATCGTCTCTCGAACGTCACGCAGAAACTTTTCAGTCACCGAGACATCTTGTATCAAGTACCCAGCCAACGCGGGCATGAATCGTCGCAGATCGTAACCACGTCGCCGCTGAAACTCGTCGAAAAGCGTTTCGGACTTGATGGTCCAAGTCGGGATCATGCGTTCCCAACTGTCGGCAAGCAAACCGTCCAGTTGTTCGCCCGCGATGCTTCCCGGCGTTCGGGTCAATTGGCCGATCATGCCGTCGCGAAGATGGTGCGTGAGTGGAGCCTTGTCGAGTTTGCTCGTTTCCCAACCTTGCAATTCTTGGGGCGAAGGTCCGTTGACCACACCCATGTTGACATGACCGAAACGGAGAATCGTCCAATCACCTGCGGGCGCGGTCCAATCCAAATGGTCTGACGACAACTGATCCGTCAAATCCAAGATGGTGCCCGGCTCGATCATGCACTGTGGACGGAAATCGGTTGTTTCATCCTGCATCAATTCCCGCAGCGCGTAGGCGGCTTTGGCTTCCCAATTGTGCGTGCGAGGAT
Organism: Pirellulaceae bacterium; assembly: GCA_041739875.1. GTDB lineage: Bacteria > Planctomycetota > Planctomycetia > Pirellulales > Pirellulaceae > JBBSJZ01. The sequence continues at coordinate 5,400 of JBGSNA010000245.1, read as the reverse complement.
TGCTCTGCAAGAACAACCTGCCAACAAACGGCTCCCCCTTCCCGGTAAACGTGATTCGCAGTTCCTTGGTCGTCACTTCAGGAACGGCGAGCGTGATGTCATGCTGCTTGTCCATCCAGCAACCATCAGGGACTTTCAAGGTCGCGACTCGTCGACGTTTTCCATTTTCAACCGTTTCCAGAATCAGGGAGACATCTGCTGCGAGCTTGCTGTAGGGTGCAAAGACGGCGGTGGAAGGGATGCGGAGAGAGCGGATCGTGACGGGGCTGGCAAAACGAACCTGAACGTAGGCGTCCTCGCCATCGACTTTTTTGACATTCCGGTCGTCGTGTTTGCTCATCACGCCGCGAGAATTCTTGCCGCTAAGATTTAGATCGTTGGCGGGGTCGAATATTTCTTGCCACGCGACCTCGGGGTTGTTCGACTCGATATAGGTCGGAACATGCACAGGTTGATCGTCACCCATCGGAGTCGGGAACGCGATCACGCAAATGTCTTGGTAGTCCTTGTCGTTTCTTCGGTACTCTGAGGACACCGGAATCTGCCCATCGAATTCGCCTGCTCTGATGTGCAGTGTGGTTTGCACCAACTCACGTTGTGCTTCCTCAATCGGCACCCATGGTCCTCCAGTCATCGCCCATCCGCCACAATTTTGAAGCGTAAAGCTCAGCCCCAGACGATCGCATTCCCGAGCTGCATGACCCATTAACGAAAACCACTCTGGACTGAGCGGCACAACCGGCTTGACGTTTGGAAATGTACCACCGCCTCGGCAAAAAAGTTGAATTCCTCCTAATCCGGCGGCCTGGATCGCTTCCAAGTCTTTTGTCAGTCCCTCCTTGCTCATGTTGTATCCAATCACGTGAAACCACGTGTCAGGCCGATAGTTGTCTGGAGGCGATCGGAATTCCTTCGCAATCGTGTCGATGGACTGCGCAACGCAAGGCGAAGTGACTACAACACAGGTAATCAAAGCCGCCAACGGTACTGGTCGGAACAACCGGATCATGTCTCTCAACTTGCTATTTTGGTTCGTTATATCGAGATGGTGAAAAGCAAATTCAATCACTTTGCCTTGTGTCCTTGGAAGCCGAGTGACTTGTCGATAACCGTGCCCTTCTGTTGCGGTGAATGAGCTTGTTTCGCAAACGCCTCCATGCGTGCGACGACGTCAGGGTGCGAGCCCGACAGATCGTTGTCTTCGGAAGGATCATCCTTCAGATCGTATAGTTCAAAGGACTCCGACTTCGAGCTCTGGACTGCTTTCCAATCACCCCATCGCACGGCTCTTTGATCATCCATTTCCCAGTACAGGTATTCATGTTGCGTCTGTTGATCGGGATGACCCAATAGCGTTGGTAGAATCGAGACGCCGTCGGAAGCCTCCGGAGCTTCGACGCCCGCCAGTTCAGCGAGCGTCGGCATGATGTCGGGAAAGTAGCCGAGAAAATCGGTGGTGGAGCCGGCTTCGATTTTGCCGGGCCAACGGACGATGAAAGGCACGCGAACTCCGCCTTCATAGAAATCCCCTTTTCCGCCGCGAAAGGTGACACCCGTTTTTGGGTCGCGATTGGGAGCGAAAAAGCCCTCCGGATACGTTTCGTTGCGGAACGGTTTTGTGTTCCCGCCGTTGTCGCCACTGATGAACAAGATCGTGTTGTCGGCAACGCCCGATTGCTCCAACGTCTTGACCACATCGCCGATCTGCCGATCCATCATCGCGACAAACGCCGCGTATCTTTTCGCCTCGTCGGGTGGAGCTTGTTTAGGGTTGTTGTGATGCTGTGGAGCATCCTTCCAGTCTTTATCTTTAAACTTCAGATAGGCCGGATCATCCAGCGGAATGCCATAGTAGGCGTGCGGTGGTGTGTAGGGCAGGTAAGCGAAAAACGGTTCCTTGCCCGCGTGTTCGCGGATGAATATCAGGGCTTGATCGTGAATCAAATATTGCGAGAAAGTCTCGCCCTCGTAAGCGTGTCCCGTGTTGCCCGGAAGCGGAACTTTCTCGCTGTTCTTAAGCAGATAGTTCGGATAGTAGGTGTGTGCGTGGACCTGGTGATAGTAGCCGAAGAAAACGTCGAATCCGTGCTTTTCAGGAACACCGCTAGTTCCGCGATCACCGATCCCCCACTTCCCGAATCCGCCGGTCGCGTAGCCCGCTTGTTTCAGCATTTGACCGACGGTGATCTCGTCTTCACGGATGGGTGATGCCCCATCGTTTCTGCGAACGCTCGTGTGTCCCGTGTGCTTTCCCGTCATCAGGGTTGCACGGGTCGGGGCGCAAACACAGCCGCCAGCCAGAAACTGGGTAAACCGCATGCCGTCATGCACGACTTGATCGATCACGGGCGTTTCAATCTTTGGATGACCCAGCGTCGAAAGTTCGTAGTAGCCCCACTCGTCAAGCATGATGTAGACGATGTTGGGTTTGGACGTTTCAGCGGAGTTTGCCAAGTTGATCGGCAAGCCGATGAAAAAAACCACCGTCACCACCACCGCTATTCGAAAAAGATCGATCATTTTCACACGGTCGTTTGTCTCAATCACTTTTTTGCCTCTGGTGTCGCGGATGCATGAAATACGATAGGAGCATCGCCCCAGTCATCGGGTGGATTGATCGTCGATCGACCGTTCTCAATGGGTCCTGCAGGCGTTCGTTCACCGCTTAGAGGATTGAACCACTCCCCTAAAAGCGTGGCGGAACTGCCGGCAATGTTCAGAGTGAACGACTGAGCCTTGCTCTGGTACGCAACGTATTCTTGACCGGGGTTTGCTAAGCAATACCCCTCGCTGACCAATTGATCCGAAGGTTCGAGTTTCCAATATTCGGTCCCGCGCCAGAATTCACCGAAGTGCTTCATGTAGGTGTAGCCTTGCGGCTGGTCGAGCGGACGAACGACATCCCAAGCGGTATAGGTGTAGTAGTAACCGGTGTAACCGCCCGCCATGGCGATATCCCACAGTGTGCGGATGGTGGCATCGGCGGTCATCGCCCCACCAAAGGTCTTGTCGTTCAGGCCTCCTGGACCGCACTCGTAGTCGGATTCGACGTTGGCCACGGGCCAGTCCTTGCGATGGCGTTGAGCGAGAACTTTGTCGTGGTTGCTCCCGATTCGATTGGAGTTCTTGTTGTTCTTCGATGAATTTCCGTGGTGCTGATCGGTGCGGAAGTCGGTGAGTTTGTCGTAAGCACCGCTATCGTTGGCTGCGTCGTCATCGTGGACCGTGACGAGATGATCGTAGGGATCCGTGTCGCGGATGTATTTCAGCACACCTTGCTTGTACGCCAGATTCTTTTCGTTGTGGGCTTCTTTGGAAAAGTCCCAAATGACGTTCGGATAGGCGGCGTAACGGGCCAGAAGCCACCGCAAGAATAACTGTTCCTCGGGGCTGTCTCTTTCCGGCCACGTGACCGCTTTGTTGTAGACCTTGATAAAGACGTGCGCCTGGATGCCGCGCTGCAAGAGCGCCGTCATCACACGGTCGTAGTGCTGCCAATACTCCAGATTCATCCGCGAATGGTCGGGCGATTCGTTGCTGCCTGCCCAGGGATAAAGCGCCGGCGGGCCGAAGTCGTCGGGGCCGCTCGTGCCGTGTCGCCACTTGGTGTCATGAGCGTAGGTGTTGAGGATGACGTAATTGAATCCAAATCGCGAAATCAGATCCAACGATTCCTCGACGGTCGGCACGTCGGGCTTGTCCATGTCGAGCGCCCAAAGCCAATCGTACTCGTACGCTTGCATGAAGAAACGTGTGCCGTCGGCAAAGATAAAGTGGTGCGGATGCGCTTTGTCGACCTGCAGCACGCCATGGATGTTCGCATTCGCATTCTTGACGCAGGAAAACGCAACCGTTTGGCCGTCCAATTCCGCGACCTTCGACTTTGTCGTGAGCGTCCAGTTTCCTTCCGCGGTCGGTGCGACACGGATTTTCCACGTATCTTTTCCGTCAAAGAATCCCGGCATTGTGAATGACGTTCCATCCGGTCCTGTCACCATTCCGGTCAACTCAGTCTGGAACGGATTGTCCACCGCCGCCTTCGACGTGAATACGAAGTCATGAGGCTGCCACGTGGCAACGGATACGATGTCGTCAGCTTGGATCGTGTTGCCGGTGAAAATAGCCAGCATCAAAAAACCGAAGCCGATCGATCGCGTGAAAACGCTGCTGTGGGCATTCGAATGAGCAATCATCATCAGTTGTTTTCCTTTGGGTTTTTCGTTTTGGACTTTTTCTTCCCTTTACCCTGCGCGACAGTTCCTGGTGCGTAGCCTGGGTTTGGCTGCGTTGGGATCGGTGCGTTGATGGAAACTTGCCAGGCCAGCAGATCGCTCAGCAGCTCATCGCGTTTGGCAATGTTGGTACTCGAGAGATCGACGCGTTCGCCGATGTCATTCTTCAAGTTGTAGAGCTCAACGGCATTGTTGGTGGCGAGTTTTTCTCGGCCGCCGTCGAGCACCCATTCTTCGTAGAACAGATGCAGTTTCCAATCGCCTTTGCGAATGACGCTCACAGGCCGCGACCGGAATCCGGTGCGCACATCCAATTCGCGACCTCGCGTGACCGGTTGGCTCAGATAACCAGGGAACTGCCAAAAGATGGTTTCACGATTCAATGCCCCCGTGTCTTTGAGCAACGGCAACAAGCTTTCACCGTCGAGTATTTTTCCCTCAGGGATCGATGCACCGACAGCCGCAAGAAACGTGGGAAATAGATCAATGCTGGTGACGGGCACATCGCTGTGGCTGCCTGGAACGGTGACACCCGGCCAGCGGACGATGAAGGGTTCGCGAATGCCGCCTTCGTAGTAGCAACCTTTGTTTCCACGAAGCGGTTCTTGCGACGAGGACTGGGTCGCACCGTTGTCGCTGGTGAAGACGACAAGAGTCTTTTGGTCTAAACCCAGTTCCGCCAACTTCTTCATCAGGATCCCCACGCCATCGTCGAGGTCGTAAGTACACGCGGCGTACAACGCCTGGTCGTGCTGTTGGCCGGGTTGCTTCGACTTGAATTTGTCCAGTGTCGAAGGGCGTCCGGCTAATCCGGCATGAATGGCATAGTGTGGTAGGTAGACGAAAAACGGACGTTCCCGATTCGCTTCCATGAACTCGCACGCCGCGCGGGTGAGCGAGTAGATCCCTTTGGGGTTCTCCTTATTCTTGCTGTCCGCTCCGAAGCCGCCCCAACCGTGATCCGACTGGAAGACCACATCAAAGCCCTGCTCTTCAGGTTTTGATCCTGACTCGCCAGGAACCCCATAGTGAGCTTGGTGCCACTTGCCAAAGATGCCCGTTGCGTAGCCAGCCGCTTTGAGTCCTTCAGCGATCGTGACGTTTGCCGGCAGAATGCCACCTTTGTTTGGGATCGGTATCAATCGCATCTCGGTCTTCGGTCCGCGAT
>JBGSNA010000194.1:0-35182 GCA_041739875.1 Pirellulaceae bacterium | reverse complement strand
GGTAACGCTCAAGCCAATGTCAACGTGATCGGTGTAGGTGGAGCGAGTGTCTCGGTCGGCAAAGACGGGCTGCAAGTTGCTGCCGGTGCCACGATGGTCGGCAGTGCAAGCGTTTCAGTTTCTGAACGCGGCGTCGGAGTCAGCGTAGTCAGCGGCGGTGTTGGCCCACTCAATGTCGGCGGCGGAGTATTTATCGGTGAAGGAAACGCGAACCTCGATGTTGACCTTGGCCCGATTCACATCGGTCTGGGAACGGACGGTGGCGGAATCACAGTCTTTGGTGAACACATTGAGTTGCCTGACGAAGAAGTCGTAACCGCGTTGGAGGATGCGTTGAAAGATACGCGAGACGCCGTCGACGATGCGGCGAAAGTGGCTGAAGAGACTGCGAAGAAAGCAAGTGAGGAAGCCGCTAAACAAGAGAAGATTGTGAGAGAAGAAGCTGCCAAGGCGGCCGCCAAAGCTGCGGAGGTTGCGAAGCAGCAAGCCGCACAGGCTGCCGCTCAAGCTTTGGCCGCCAAGAAGGCCGCTGAGCAAGCAGCAGCCAGAGCCAGAGAAGTGGCTCGCCAAGCGGCTGAACGTGCTGCAAAAGCAGCGGCCGACGCGGTCAAACGGGCCGCCGAACAAGCAAAGAAACTGATTCCAAAAGCACCAAAGATCAAAAAGTTTTGGTAATTGGAAGTTGGTCTGCAGGGTGTATCAAGCTGGGATCACTGATCCCGGCTTCTGCCAGCTCAACGCTTGATCACGATCGATGTTCCCAAACTTCATTAGCCTTTCGCTCAGCAGCAAATTGAAACGGATCAGTATACAATCGCCGCAATCTGTGGACGCTGGCTGAAACGGACTCATTCCTCCCGTTCGGTGGAATCGCCCAGTCGGAACTTGCCCTGACAAAAACTGCTGAGTAAACAACATGACATTTCAAGACTCAAGCGAACAAATCTCAATCTGGATCGAGAGACTAGCTGTTGGAGACGAGCGGGCACCGGAGATGATTTGGAACCAGTACTTTGAAAAGATCCAACGCTATGCGAAGCGGCGATTGCGAGATATGCCCCGACGATCAGCAGACGAACAAGATGTGGCGCTCAGTGCATTCAACAGCTTCTTTCAAGCGGCGAAAGAAGACAAATTCCCGAAGCTCAATGATCGTGACGACCTCTGGAAGTTACTCATTACAATTACCGCCCGAAAAGTTTCGTCACAACAGCGAAAACATTTCGCTGAGAAGCGTGGTGGCGGACGAGTTAGCGGCGAGTCGGTTTTCGCAGATCTTGGCGGCCACAATGCGGGCTTCGCAAACTTCCTCGGAACCGAGCCTACACCTGAGCTCGTCGCGGAGATGGAAGAGCAATACGAAGAGTTGCTAAAGGTACTCGACGATGAAACTCTCAAGTCGATCGTTGAACTTAAGTTCCAAAGCTACTCCAACGAAGAGATCGCCGAGCGAATTGGAAAGAACGTCAGAACGGTTGAACGGAAACTGTCTCTGGTCCGAGAAATTTGGGGAACAGCGAGTGGCGATTGACAGACTCCCGCTGGCGATTGAGTTTTGAGAACGCACTTTTGAATACACCAAAACCAACGCATCCTTTCTGCGAAGTCCAGGGCCCCTGAATTGCTCGCGGATTGCTGTCTTTGCTACCATTTCAACGGGCGGGATAACACGAACGAGGGTCGCCGCGAGCACGTGTTATTGTGCCTCAGATTAGCCAATTTTCATCATGTCATTGTACGGGAGGTAATTTTGACCATTGTCGGTATAGATCTTGGGACCACATACTCAGCAATTGGTTACATGTCCAATGACGGACCGCGATTGATTTCCAATTCGCTCGGTCGCTTGCTTACGCCATCGGTTGTGGGAATTGATCGCGACGGATCGGTGCTCGTTGGGGAAGCGGCGAAGGAATTGCATGTCGTTGCTCCCCAGCGATGTGCAGCGGTCTTCAAACGCTATATGGGCAGCACACGCACTGTCGATTTAGACGGCAAAAAGTACGATGCTTCGATGTTGTCCAGCTTGGTTCTGCGTTCGCTTTTGGCCGATGCTGCGGCGCATTTTGGAGAGCCAGTCTCACGAGCGGTGATTACCGTGCCAGCATACTTCAACGATAACCAGCGGCGGGCGACACTGCTCGCGGGTCGAATGGCTGGGCTTAGCGTCGATCGAATTATCAACGAACCGACGGCGGCCGCGATTGCCTATGGAATCAATGATTCCGAAGCCGAAAAACTGATCGCCGTATTGGATTTGGGTGGTGGAACCTTCGACGTCTCAGTGGTCGAGTTCTATGAAGGTGTGATCGAGGTGCGTGCTTCCTCAGGTGAGTGCTTTCTCGGCGGTGAAGACTTCACCAGAGTCATTGCCAGTCGCGTACTAGAGCAGCAAGGTTATGTATACGAACGAGCGGAAGTTGAAGCACCGTTGTTAGTGGCAAGAACCATGCAATTGTGCGAAGTAGCGAAACAACAGTTGTCGCGTGGGATCGACGCACAAATCCGCGTCGCAGATGACCAAGGTAAGTTCTCTGGCACTTCGCCATCCTTGACCGTGACGCCGCAACAGTTCCGCAAGTGGACTGAATCGATCCTATCGCAGATCGACCGACCGATCCGGCTCGCACTGGGAGACGCCAAGTTGTCGATCCGCGACGTTGATGAAGTGATACTCGTCGGAGGCGCAACTCGAATGCCGGCCCTGCGTGAGCGAGTTGCCCGCTACTTCGGCAAAGAACCACGGTGTCAACTGAATCCCGACGAAGCGATCGCCCTCGGTGCGTCGGTACAGGCGGGTCTGATCGGGAACAATCGAGCGCTCGAAGATCTGGTGGTGACGGACGTCTCACCTTTTACCCTCGGCTTCGAAGTTGCGAAATCATTTGGTCGTGAAGTGCGAGATGGTTATTTCAGCCCACTGATTAATCGCAATACTCCGATCCCCGTCAGCGAGTCGACTGTCGTTTCGACGATCCACAGTAACCAGACGCAGACCGCGATCCACGTTTATCAAGGCGAAAGCCGGCGCACTGAAGAGAATTTGCTGCTTGGCGAGTTGTTGGTCGAGCGAATTCCCAAAGGTCCGCCGGGAGCTAAGGTCGAGATCCGGTTCACTTACGACTTAAATGGCGTTCTCGAGGTGGAGGCGACAGTGCAAGAAACCAAAGAAACCTTTTCCCTAGTAATCGCTCAACATGCAGGGTCCTTGAGCGAAGCCGAGGTGGCTGCCGCCGTAGCCGCGATGCAGACACTCAAAATTCACCCTCGCGATGAATCCGTTAACCGTCTGTTAGTTCGCCGCGCCGAGCGAGTATTTCAAGAACTCTGCTTAACCGACCGTCAAAAGCTTGAGGAATTGATCGATGGATTTGAACAGTCACTTGAGATGAAGGATCCGACGGCGATCGAGAAATTTGCTTTGGCCATCAACATGTTTTTGGAACACTTTGACCATGGATCCGATGAGCTCGCATAGACTATCGGGCAACTTCGAAACGCAACCGGCGCACGACACAAACATTGAAGTTTGCAGTCGCGAAATTCTGGGATTGCCTGACGTTGGCCCACGTGACGCGGATATCAATGCCGTACTGCAGGCGCTGCTTCAGAACGACTTTGTTCCATCAACGCTCGCAGACGCTGCGATCCGCCAGTGTTTCCAAATGGGTGATGATTCGTCAAATCTGCACGCGGCCGGCGTGATCCGCACTTTCATTCAGGAGCTTTTGGATTTACGTATTGACGCGTTTGCTAGTATTTTTTTCAAACTCTCGGTCAAAGAACGATGCGATCAATGGGAGGAGCTCGCCAGTCAATGCAATGGTTTCCCGGCACTAGAGCTTCGGCTCGCGCAACTGTCGCCGGGCCTGGAGGCGGAAGCTGGAGCGGAACGGCTCGACCTGGTCGAGTACGGATCAATTGGTGCCCGGGTCCAGCAGTTGTTCGTTGCATCGCGATCGCATCGAAAATTCATTCTGAACCAGTGGGAGCAGATGAACGCCCCAGATGATATCGAGCTTGTATCGCAACTTAAGACCTTCCATCCGGCGATAGCTGCGTTAGAACCAAGCTTTCTCAGCAATTTGGAAAGCCAGCAAGTTCGATTGATGCGCCGCTACGAAAACCGAAGACGGCGATCCCAGGTTTGGCAAACAAACCCCAGATCCGAACGAACCTATCAAACGAGTCAAGCGAACCAATCGACGCGGGACCGGGAGCCATTGTCGTTACGCTGATTGTCAGCTTGCTCATTGGTTTACTGCGCTCAGCCAACATTGATAACAAGCCGACAACGAAGCGCAGCAATGAAGCCGCCAGGGTGTCTCCACCGCAATCGCCGGGATCCGATGGATTCTTTTGGCTAGAACGAGCCGCTGGTGAATCGGAAATCGACACATTGGAGAGACTCGCTAGAGAAAATCCGACGAACACTCAACTCTGTTTTCCGTTTGCCAAACATGTTCTAAAAACCCGTGAATTCCAGCTCGGCAAATCAAGCAATGCCATGAGCTTTCGTCAACTTGATCCAGTCGAAATCGAGTTGCTATTGGTTAGGGTGTGTCGAGTATTGCAAAAGCTCGTCGCTGATAATCTGATTGACCAGAACGACGCGTCGGTATTTTATAGTGCGTGTTCGCTTTGCCGCGAGCAGGCAATTTCGGTGGCGGGTGATTCTCAAGAACAGGATCCTTCACCGGCCACGACGAGTACGCTTCCGATTCCTGGCCAAGATGATCTCCACCGGGAGGTTAATCGGCACTTTACGGAGTTGGCTGACGTACATCTTCAGCGCAGTCGGTCCGACGATGCGCTCACGACGTTGATTGCACAGCGAAAGTTTAACCTGAACAATCTGAATGGCTTGGTCTACGTCGCAGCCCACTTGGCTCGCATTCACAGCACGTTCTCGACCGAGGTGTCGAGCCCGACTCACGCTCTTGCTGAACGTTATGCCGGCGAAGCCCTCGGGACGCTAATTGTCGCGACAAACGCGGGCTTCGCTGATCGCGAGCGTCTCCGGAAAGCAACTGATTTTGATTCGATCCGCGATCGTCCCGAGTTTAAATCACTGTTGCAAGAACCGTCAGCGTTACCGGAGGACTTGAAGCAATGAACGACCACCTTCCTGACGATGTCGATCGCTGGCCAAACTCACCCTGGCAACTCCTGGGTATCGATCCAAATGCTTCGCAAAAAGAATTGCGTACGGCATACGTACGATTGATTCGCAAATACAAGCCTGAATTTTATCCCCAGCAATATCACCGGATTCGCTCCGCATACGATTCCCTGAAACAGACAACACAAAAGCATCCCGAAACCCTTCGTCTTGAGTCGGACGCTGCGGTTGATCAACGAACCGTTGATGAATCGCGACCGAGTGATGGTCCGCAAAAACCTGCTGACGTAACCGCGGAGCGAACTGACACGCAAACACCAGCAATGCAGCCGATGGCACAGAAGCCGACCTTGAATGCGGCCGTGGATTGTTTCCAACTAGCGTGTGCGGGGCAGCGGCAAGCTGCGTATGATCGATTGCAACAACTGGCAAGTGAACCGAGAGTTGGACCAGAGCCGTTCGCCATGCTTTATTGGCTGCTTCGACTCGATCCGGGTCTGGGCAAGGGGCGCACGCCAGTCACTTGGATCGAAGAAGGGCTTGAGCGAGTGGGATACCACGGCGTTTTGGCGTCACTCTTCCAACGTGAAATCGACGCGGATGTTTCTCCAGCGATCCGATCGTCGTGGGTGGTCCGCATACTGAGCAGCGGAACGAGTTCGGAAAGTAGTGAGTTGGGACGAAGGTGTTTCCACTCAGCCGCTCGCACCAATCAGTGGGAATTGATAAACACGTTTCTTGATGCATTACGACATCGGTCGTCGCCGTTAGATCCGCGACAGTCGTTTGAAATGCTTTTGGAAGTCCTGGATTGTTGTGCTTGGGAAGATGCATTTCAGGCCCAAGAGATATTCCGGACCTGTTGGGACGAGATTCAGCAGCTACCCGAATGGCATCTCGAGTATTCTCAAGCCTTGTACCGATATGACGAATACATTGCGATCTCGAAGGCGGTGAATTGTGCCCGAAACCATGAGCACCCACTATTGAGACTGATCTGTGATGGCATCGTTTTGAGCTGGAGTCAAACTCGTGAGGTTTTATTGCCAATCGTTGCATCGTTTGCCCAGGAAATCGTGGTAGATCCCATTGCGACACTTGATGACCTTGACGCAATCGCAGGGACTAACCTCATTGCAAATGAGACAGGCACAACGGCAGAGATCGGTTCGACCGCCAAAGTCTTGTTACAGAACTTCTATCAAGCTCTCGGTGGCTCCCAAGATGATCGCTCCATATCCGAGTTTCAGGAAAAGTCCAAGTTGGTGTTTGACTTTCTCGACGACATCGGTCTTTGTAACTACATTCATCTGCGCCGACCACTATTAGAATTCTGCCTGACGCATTTGATTCAACCTGAACTGGTACTAGCAATCATACGCAGCGATCCGAAATACGACTTTGACGTGTCGCAAGCATCGATCGGAGACTCACTTCAAAGTGACCTCTGTATGTCAATCATTTGTCGGGTTTTCGAGTTTACTGAAGCGGTTTGGCGAGCTGAAGTTTGCTGAACCTTGTGGTCGACGCAAGGGATCAAGTCATTGCATGTTGCGCTGAGGGACAACGGTGTTCCGCCTAATCTCAATCGGCGTTGGCAAGTCACGAAGGATTTCGGGAGTGAAGGCGCGGGCATACGTAACCTCCACGGTTGGAACCGAAAGCTGCAAAAGCTGCTTGGCGTGGTGCAAAATATTTTTGCCCTCTAATTTTAGTTTCACTTCCAACAAGGCGAATGCCTGATTGTCGTCCAACATCACGTTGTCGACGACGAACGAATAGACGGGGCCAGGAGCATACGATCGCGTGAAGTGGAATATGGACCGTAGCTGCGCATCCTGTGCGACCAGGCTTTCCGCGTAGGGTCCGAGTGCACTGCGAATGGCGGAGATCGATGCCTCCTTAAGCGGAAGCACGACTTTCTCCTTGTGAATGTAGAGTGTCCGCAATGCGACGTGCGGTGCATATTGAGTCTGAGTGAATACGACGTGCAAGCGTGCTTTGCCGTCGGAAAGCCGGACCTGCATATAGCCTTCCCATTCATTGAATTCCGGAAGTTGAGCACCGATCAGAGAAAAGTCCTGCACCTCGCGGACTCGAGTCGGACCGAGTTCAAACTCGTCGCGAACTCGCTCTAGAATGGAGTCGGGCTCCAAACCACCGGGAACCGCAAGACGAAATTCTCCGTATCTCTGTGGTTGAGTGTTGGCCAGGTCAGCTAGGCAGTGCAGCAGTCGCTCACGTCGCAATTCGACATACTTCACTTCAAAATAGCTCGCACCGGCAACTGCCAACAGAAACGACGCAGCTGCGATACAGCCTGCCACGGCTGGATCCGAGGGCTGAACCGCCATCGAGATCAGAAACAGGAAAAACATATAGAACGTGTCGTGGTAGAGAATATCGGCCCTGAGTGTGCGCAAAAACTGATCTTCACGCAGGACAACCTTGATATGTTGCACAAGGGTCTGTCCGTCATGTTCCGTATTTGCCGATCGCCAACGTTTGAAGCCGCTCCAGACGTAATGTGACAACATCCAAGGCTTCTCCAGCAAGGGACCTGCTAGCGACAAGACGCTTGCGAGTATCCAACCAGGAATTTGTTCGCCATAGACTGTCGCCAAAAGCTTGAAAACAAGGGCCGTTGCAATCGCTGAGCCGAAGAACATCATCAATTCGTCACGAAGGAACTGCCGGAAAAACGTCACAAACGCGTTTTTCGGACGTCGGATCGTTTCGAGTTTCATTCGGAAAACCTGAGAGTGATGTTGACGGTCCAAGTCGATTTGCACACGACGTCATTGATGCGAGGGTTGTTCTCGTAAGGCTTGATCTGATCAAGCGACCACCCGCGTTAGCCGAGAGTTGCCACTGGGACCTGTATGGCAGAGTCCTTTTCCAGAGGTGAAGAAACGGAATAGGTTCGGTCGCTGGTTAGATGTTTGGTTGGTTGAGTGGCTTGATAAATGACGCTACGTTAGGCGTCAGTGGTGGCTAAAACGTGTGCATCACGTCCCGATCGATACTTGCGTCTAAGTCATGCGTCTTCACGATTCGCGGTAACCTTCGTTCAGCAGTCCAAAGATCATATCGTTTGGCGGATGAGCCCGCCTAATAACAACGTCGAGCAAGCAAATCCATCGGTACGCTTTGGAGTCAGTTCTTAGGTGGCCTCGTGGCACCGATGACTTTGCACGGGACATTGTATTTGGACATGTCCTTCGCAACTTCGCTGTCGGGGCGAGTGAAGTCCAACATCAGCAACGTTGCATCATCCGCTCTGTAAGGCTGCAAGGCGTCATAGTCGTCATTGTAGCGAGCGGTATTAGAGATCCGGACGGATTGGATCACGCCTTTAAAAAACCATTGAGCTGAATTGCGAGGACCTGGATCGGCACCGATCATAAACGGGTATTCCGAAGCGAGGTACTCATCAGATGACACTCGGGATTGCAATTTACCGTCGACAAAAAACAGCAACTCTTTTTTGTTGAACACTCCAGCTAGTCTGAGTGATCGCCGCACATGCATAGGTCTTTTCGATTCGGCCCGTCTGTCTCCGGAATTCCGATGCAGACCAAAAAACTCTGAACCAAAGTGCATTACAACACCGCCGTCGAGTTGCGTATTGCTGATAATTGTGTGGGCTTGATCTAAAGCGATTACCAACGCTTCAATCGTCAATGGAGTCGACCCATCGTATTTCAATTCCGTCTGAACATAGTCATCACCGTCAAACCATAGACCTGATGGCCATCCGCCCGTCGGTTGAATATTTGTCCCAATTCGACAGTTCGGCAATGCGTCCTGAAGTCGGTCAACGGCTTCTGGCGATACATTGCAATCATCGATCCAGATAAAGCTGAGGCGTTTAAATTTAGAAAATTTGGCGAGTCCAACATCCGTAACTTGTGTGCCAACTAACTCGAGTTTTTCCAAATTTGGAAAGCAGTGTAGATTCTCGATTTGAGAGTCACCGAACGAACTGCCGGTCAAAATAAGTTCGGTGACCTTTGGCATGGGCTTAAGTCCATTAAATCCGGAACCGTCAAACTTCCCACGCGGGCCAAGTGAAATTCGGTGGACGTTAGGAAAATTGTTCAGCTCAGATAGTGCTGCGTCACTCAAGTCATGGTACCAGAATGCAACTTTCTCAAGCCCCTTCAGGTTGGTAAGTCGGCGGATACGTTGGTCGTCCATGTAGTCGCAGCCTTGTAGAAAAAGGTCACGAAGTCCAGTTAACGTATTCAAGTCATCAAATGCAGCGACACTCAAATAGGAGTCCTTCCACATTGTCTCTAGGCGACGTATGGAAGTCATGCCTCTAAGAAGTCGCATGCAATCAGAGTCTTCACGATCCGCCGCCAGCCATACTTGATTAATTTCAAAGTCCCGCGAGGGAAGCAACGCAACGTCTTTGATCTCGATTTCATCGCCATCGAGAGGAGTAATCGAAACGTATCCTCCTGTTGTCAGGATCCGCGTGGCAGCTGCTTTTGCGGGGTTTTGCACGTAGAGAGTTCGCATCTTTACCGCGTCAACCGGCAAGATAATTCGAAAACCGAGCTCGTCGTACGATCTGTTTTCGGTCATGTCACGGCGTGCTGCGGCGCGGGCGGCGCGGTACGAGTACTGGTAGTTGCCTCCGCGGACCAAACGGCCGAAGCCTGCATCGTTGGCGGGTAGTGGGTCAATCGCGGCAGTGGTTCGATAGGATTGATAGGTGATCGGATTCCAGTGGTCTTCTACCCATTCCCACACACTTCCGTGCATGTCGTAGATGCCAAATGCATTGGCTTTCAATTTCGCAATTGGATGCGATTGGGCTTCGCTATTGGTGTCGATCCAGCCGACATCCTTGCAAGATTCGGGTATGTCGCCAGCATAGAACATCGTTTCTGTACCGGCGCGGCAGGCGTATTCCCATTCGGCTTCTGTGGGTAAACGATAGCCGTCGGTATTACCTTCAAGGTTGACGAGCTGTGTTTTTTCTCGTGCAGGAGCAACAAGCAGTTCTCGTTTCGAGAGCCGCTCGCAAAACTCAATGGCTTTGTTAAAGTCCACTCCACCCACAGGGAGTTGCTGCTCGTCAGCGGTTGGATCCTCCTCCAGTTCCATGACGTCCGCGTAGGACGCTCGCGTCACTTCGTTGACGGCAAGATAAAACGGCTGGGTTAAAACGACATTGTGTTGAGGTGATTCGCTGCGAAACCCACGAATAAAATTGTTGTCAGTTTCTTCCGACGTAACTTTTTTGTACTCCGCATCGCTCGCTCCCATCATGAATTGGCCAGGCGGGATCAGTCGAAACCGGATGCCGATGCTGTTGGTATAGACGACAGGTACGCCAAGGTATTTGGCCCATGCGGCTTGGTGCTGTGCTGCTTGTCCAGCGTCAAAAGGAGCGGCTGCGAGTTGCGGTGCGTCGTCCGGCCACTTGTTTAATCCGAGACTGGTTCGCGGCCGTGGAGAAACTCTTGCTTTTTTGTCGTTATCCTCAGTGATTTCGATCTTCGCGCCAGCCGCTGCACGGATCGTTTGCTCCGTTCCATCGGGATTCGTAATCTTGATGATCCAACCGCCCGCCAATAGAAACAGCGGTAACGCGGCAGCTGCGATTAAGAAATTGCGTTTCTTGTTGCGGTCTCGATCAGAGCGTGACGCGAGTTGGGATGCACGAGAAATACTGGTGTCGATTGTTAGATGCGGTAGCGATGCGGCAGGCACCGCCGAGGCTGCGACGGCGCCGATCGGAAGCGTCGTTTCGATTTCGCGTGTCGCGGCTTCACCCTGAAGTGCATCGGCAAAGGCCTTCATGGATGCGAAACGCTCGTTCGGCTTCTTTGCCATCGCGATCGCACATACTTTATCCAGCCATTCTGGAATGCCTTCGCGATGCGTTGATGCGGGCGTAGGCGTTTCGTTTGCAATCTTGAACATCAAGCTCAACATGTCGCCGGTGAGTGGCAGTTGACCTGTGAGCATTTCGTACAACATGACTCCAAGGCTGTAGATATCCGACGATGGTCCCGTGGCGTCGATGTCACCACCAACTTGTTCCGGTGGCATGTAGGCGGGCGTTCCGAGGATCTGGCCCATCGCGGTCAATTGAGACGCTTCGATGTTGTCGAGCCGAGCCAAGCCAAAGTCCATGATCTGAGGTTCGTTTCTCGCATCAATCATGATGTTGGCGGGCTTCAAGTCACGATGAATGACGCCCTTGCGGTGAGCTTCATCGAGAGTCAGCGCGAGCTTGCGAACGAGATTGATGGCGGAAGCGACTTTGAACCGCTTGGCCTTTTTCAGATAGTCGGAAAGCGGACGGCCTTCGATGAACGCCATCACCATAAAGTGAATGCCGCGATCTTCGGTGACTTCGTAAACGGGACAAATGTTGGGATGGTGGAGTGCGGCGACGGCCCGTGCTTCGCGTTGGAATCGCTGGAGAACTTCGGCCGCGTTATTGGCGTTCAAGAACGGTATTTTTACAGCGACATTGCGGTCCAGAGTTGGATCATGAGCTAGAAATACAGCTCCCATGCCACCTTGGCCAAGCAGTTTAATGATCTTGTAGCGACCGAGATTCTCGCCGACTCCAGGCAGTGAGCGGCTGGTTGCTACACCGCGTGCCGACGGCGAATCGACGGTCTCGCCAATGCCGCCTTGGATCCGTGATGTTTCGACGGACGCTTGAGTGACTTGATCAACAGTTTGGTCGATGGGTCGATCTTTCTCGTCGCTCATTCACAAGACTCTTGATGGGCCATGAAATTCAGTGCAGCGGATAAACGCGTCCTGGATATTATGGTGGGACGCACCCCCTCCGCAACGGCATCGGAAGCGATTTAGCAGGGTTTTGTTCACTGGCACGGTCAATGGAAGCAAAGCTATCGAAACGGAACTTTGGATTGGCTGTGGTGGGAAATTGTGAGTGCCTGGAACGACGATTCAGCTGACCGTCGATTCAATTGGCTAATGGTGCTATGCGAGGCAATTAACGCATAGCCAAAGGCTAATTCAGCCTCGTTTGCTTTCCCGCTAAAGTGACTGCGGAATTGCGCTGGCTCTTTGTGACGGTGCAACGGGGCGTCGCCCAGCTCGTGCCACCAACCAACCATTAGTCTGATTGGTTTTCGTCTTTGGCAAGCGTACCGAGGAAATCTCTCGGTGTTGGGAAGTCCATTTTCTCGAGCTTGTTTAGAAAAGCGTGTGGTGAAAGTTGTCGATTGTTTTCTGCGTCGGTGCGAAAATAGGAGGGGTGCAAGACGCCGTCGATTTTGCCGTCTGCGGCATCGAGTTCGCTCTCTTTCGCGGCAAGCTCATCGTTTGTCACCAATCCCTTTTCCTCCAGGACCGCAGCGATGGCGTGTAACTTGAGTATCGCTCGACCAAGGTCCGTCTCTAGCTGATCGATCGTGTCGTAAATCGATCGGTCTGATTTGTTGGCCGCCGTGCGAACTTCGCGTATCCGCTGTTTCAGTTCGTACAACAACCGTTGGTCGTAAAACTCCACGATGACTCGCTTTCATTTCATGTGTGGGAATCGGACGCTCGCCGGCCTGCCAAGCGGCTTCGAAAGCGTCACAAATACGATCAATTTCTTGCTTTGCAGACATCATCAAATTCACTGGGCAACGAGCACCGTACGGTGGGGATCGATCGTACCACAACGCAACGATTTACCGTCCCCCCGATGGTCTTTGTCTGAGGATTACGTGACTGATATTGGCACCGATTGCGGTGACGGCGGTCGTGATCGCCGTAAGAACGTCTGTAAATTGGAATCGTACCGCTCACGACCGCAAACGAACCTAGGAATTGCCTGAACGCGGAAAGGCATTCGACGCAGTCGCAACTAAACATCGGTACGGTAGGTGACTGGCAAAGGCAAAATTGTCAGGGCGTAACCCATAGGCATCCTGTTCCAAGGCTGTAACGGTTGGTGGTGTGGGCGTGGCGGACGCAGTTTACGGATCCAGCGGAGAATAGCTGTCCGCTTTTGCTTCTGAACATCACGACGGAGCGTGATGAGTACTTTCACAAAGGCGACACTTATCGTCCGCTGGATCCTCAGTTGAGGCTGAGGTTGAAGTGATCGTCGTAAAGTCGATCCGCAATCCCGTGCCCTCCTCGCCGTTGCAATTCACCTTGAGTGACAATTCGAAGAAGCCTTGACCGTCGAACCTTGGTTTGGGAGGTCGTTAGCAACGTGCAGCTAAATAATTTAGCAATTCGCGCTACGTCTATATGAGCGTGGTGATGTGGACACCAGCGATTGTTTGAGTTGAAACAGGTGTGACTACGACTCTAGCAAGTGGTGCGAATCCATATTCTGTTTCAATTCTTCGTAGCTGGGTTAACTGGGGACAAACGACCGAGGATGGATGAGTTTGTCGAAGTCCATCTGCACGTTGAGACTGAGATGCTTCATCGATTCTATTGTCCGACCCTCTCACTGGTTCGTCTGTGTGCGACGAGGCTAACGAGATTCAGGCCATTGATGATTTCCAGCAGTTTTTGACAGCGATCATCTAAATTTGACGCGGATTTGCGCTACGTCTAAGTGATGGAGCGATATAGCCACCGATGCTGTGCTCCGTTCCTTTCCAGCCCCGATCGACGCTCGCTTGAGCGATTTGATTGGGGCTTTTTCATTTCACGCCTTTGGCCATGCGCCGGGGCGGTCTCTCTCACCGAGGACCGCCCTGAGCAGGGGCGGTCCGTATTTACGGAGTGTCCCATGGTCGCTGTTACTGCGAGACCAAAGCAAATCCAGTCCACGAACTGGCAAGAGGAGTTCCTGAAAATGTTACCCACCATTGAACGGCAAGCAAGAAATGCTTTCCGCAATCTTGACGCCGAAGCACGGGAAGACGCGGTGACGGAAGTCATTGCCAACGCCACGTGCGCATACAGACGGTTGCACGAGCGAAACGAATTGCAACGGGCCTTCGCGACGGCGTTGGCAAAGTTTGCGATCAAGAGTTATTGGAGTGGGCGTCGATGCGGAACGTCGCAGTGCTCACGAGACGTTTGCTCTTCGCGAGCGAAACAGACCGCGGGGTATGAACTGCGCTCGCTCGGAGCCCCCGGCGATCAGGTCGGAGAGTGGATGGAGTGCTTGGTAGACAATCGAGTTACCTCGATCCCCAATCAAGTTGCCTTCCGAATCGACTTTCCGCGTTGGTTAGACGAACTATCGCCCCGTGATCGTCGCATCGCAGAGCGTCTGTCACTTGGCCATTCCACGAATGACGTCGCGAGCGAGTTCAAAATCTCGCCGGGGCGAATCTCGCAACTGCGGCGACAGCTCGCGGACTCTTGGTACGAGTTCATTAGTGTCACATTGTGCTCGTCTGATGATCTGGAGCCAACACCTAGCGAAGCATCGTTCCAGGTGTAGCACGATCCAATTTGTCTGATGCCGCGCATCCTTGTGCGGCATCAATGCCTAGTGACGGCAAGTGCTGTCACCGGGCTTATTCACCTTTACTTATCGCCACGACGGCGACGCCATCAAGAGTCCGCCATTGCTTGGCTGCCGCAATCACGATTTTCGGCGAACGCGTTCACTAACTTTGAACGCGACACAATTTCAACTTAGGAAATCCAAACACGATGAGACCCCACATCATCGGCCAAACGCTGCTCAGAGCATGGCAAAGTCCGGCCAACGAATCTAACTCTTTCACTAGTCGAGGGAAGAACCGAATGAGAGAAGCCACTCCTTTTACTTCATTGCTCCAGATCACACGCGGATCACTGCGACAGCAACACAATCGTGTTAAGCGCTGGAGCGATCGTCGCTGTGGACAACGCTACAGCTGACGCTACATCCCATCCAATTGGTCATGACCAATCAAAACGAAATGCACTTACAGACTGAATTTCAGGAAGCCCCGACATGAGAAACAAAGACCAACCCTTTGACCCCGACGAACTACTCACCTTGATCGCCCGACTGGCCGCGAAGCACTGTCTGAAAGCACAGCAAGCGAAGCACCTCACTGGACCGAACTCTAGCCCCAAGAATGTTTCCCCATGCCAAACCGATCCCAACGTCACCCGATAAACCATCGTGCAACGACACGAACTTCACCTCAACCATTTCAGGACAACGAATTCATGCATCTCATTCAAAGCGCCGACACCGAGATGGTGCTCGCTCAACTTTGCTACACGCTTCAACTTGGCAGCCAACTTGCAGACGCCCCAATGCGGACGGTCGACGGTTACCTGGCTCAATTGAAAAAACTGGGACTCTTTCACCGCTCGATCGTGCTCGGCCCAGTCATCGTAAGTCGTGCCTAAGGTGTCGACGGGCCGAACGATTCCGGCGAGCTTATCCAGGCGGCGGTGACCACCGACTTCGGTGCCGCTGCAGTTTTCTGGAACTCAGAAGACTACAACAATGCCGTAGAATCAGTCACTTGCGAATACGAGGCTCTCGAAGCGGCTCGACCGCTACGTGAATGCGTTCCAGCAATTCGGTCGGTATTGTGGCCACATATTTCGCAGCTGGTGCTCGATCTACTTGACCGAGTCGAGATTGAGTAGCACGCCATGAATAGCGCCACGGGTGTGTACGCTCAATGGTCACCACAAAATGCGGCGTAGAAACTTCGTGGCGAACCCGAATCGAACATAGAGGACATCTATGATAGCAGTGTTAACTTCAGGTTTGGCTATACGCGGCCCCAAAATCACGCCGCACTTTGCGAAGGTTGAAAATCGCGATATGAAGACGAACACGAAACACTCGACTCAGGTTGAGGTCAAAGGTGACGATGATCGGGCTAAACGCCGTCATGCTCGCGCCCAACTTCACCGTTGGCTAAGTAGCTTTGACAATTCCAATATCACGATTGGCACCGATGCGGATGTTGAGCAGCATGCGAAACATATCATTTCGCTGGTTAGAGAAACGCACTCGCAAAGCAGTTCAGCTGCTCACCGTCGATTTAAAGAAGTTGCTGCCAAGATCGATGACCAGATTGGCTTGGTCGATCAAAGCGAAGTGCACATGAAGAAACTCGTGGACAGGATGATTCGTGCAGCGGAACTGGAGGTCGATGTGGCCTGTCCTTGGGATCACTTGCGACGGGAGCTCGAATACAAGACGAGACAACTGGCTGTGGCCAATGCTCTTTGGGCTTTCAATACGGATCTCGCAAAAGAGTGGACAATTCCGCTCGAAGAATTCGCTCGTACAGTTTGGGGAGACGAGGAAAGAACGACGAAAACGATTCGCACAACCGTGAGTAAGCTTCGGCAGTTTTTCAAAAGTCGGGGTGTTCTTTTAAACGCTTCGGTACATAGCCGTCCGGGGCTACACCGAATCGACTGCAAACTACTTTAGCACCACTGCCGATTTATCCCCTCAGGGGATAAATCGGGGATACGCACTCGCCATGGTTGTAGTTGTATCTGACGCATAGTCGCAGATGGATGTCGGGCAGAAGGTCAACTTGACCTCCCGGTGTCCGCCTGATGCGTCGTCTCAACTTCAAGTTCTTGGCGAGCACATGAGTGATTTTCCGAATCGAAAGATCTCCATTCCCCAACGATTTCCAGCTTCATCAACGCGGATTGAACTGCGTCGTCCGGAAATCGACCTACCAAGCGAGCGTCTCGCACTCACGTACCAGCAAGCGGCGGACGCTTTGCAGGTCAGTGTCTCGACGATTAAGCGCCGCATCAAAGACGGCGCTCTCACTGTCGTGATGATCGGCAGCCTGCCGCGGATCCCCAGATCCTCGATTCAGCAACTGCTTGGCGAAGGCTAAGCGTCGGAAGCCGTTTTCCGGTAGCGATCCACATCTCTTGGCAAATCACTTCAACAGAAAGGTAGTTATGCCAAACCCCATTCCGTACAAAAAGTACGATCAAACAGCGTACCTGTTCCGAGTCAAGCGACCCGATACAGGTAAACGAACGACCATGCGTCTAGGTGTTGTTTCGAAGTCCGTGGCAACAGACTTCGGTCGAAAGATCGACGCGATCCTCGAATGCATCAAGTATCAAACTGATCTACCCCCGAGTCTCTATGACTGGCTCTCGAAGCTTGAAGATGGCACCTATGATCTATTCGTTAAGGCAGGGCTACTTGCTGCTCGTCAGGCTTCGACCTCGCCGCGATTGAAGAACTTTCTTGATGACTATCAAGAAAGCAAGAAAGGCGGCAGTGGGCGTAGCGGCGGCTGGAAGTCCGGAACCTCAAGCAACCGTAAGCAGAGTGCCGACGACTTGATAAGGTACTTCGGCGAAGACAGAGCTCTTCACGAGATTAGCGCTGGTGAAGCCGAGGACTGGTTCCAGTGGATGCAGAAGCCAGCTCCCAAGGGTCGTGGATTATCCGCCGCCACCGCATCAAAGAAGCTAAAGGACGCTCGACAGTTTTTTCGCTATGCCGTCAAGAAAAAGCTGATCGAGGAAAACCCATTCGAAGATCTCCGAATTCCAACCCAGGACAATCCTGATCGTTTAGTCGAAGTGACACGCGAGGTGGTCCAACAGCTCATCGCTGCGATCGACGATCCTGAGTTGAAGCTTATCCTTGCACTGGCCCGGTTCGGTGGGCTGCGTGTTCCGTCGGAGGTCTCCAGTCTCAAGTGGAGCGACATCAACTGCGAGGAAAAGACAATGCATGTCTTTGCTTCGAAGACCGCGCATCACTCTCGTGGAGGCCACAGAATCTGTCCTCTTTTCACTGAACTAATTCCATACTTCGACGCGGTACAGCCAGCTGACGCAAAGCCAGATGACTTTGTGCTTAGGCGGCTACGAGGCGAGAGCTTGAACTTGCGGACTCCTCTGTTTCGCAAGATTGAGTCACTGAAGATGGAGCCGTGGCCAAAGCTCTTCCAGAACCTTCGAGCAAACGCACTGACTGACTTGGCTGACCAATACCCCATCCACAAGGTTTGCCGTTGGCTTGGCAATACGGTCGACGTTGCGATGCGGCACTACGTGATCATCAAGAAGCGAGACTACGATGGGCCAGTCAAGCCAGACAGCATCCCTGATCGTTCAACTGAAACCGATTCCGATACCCCAAATTCCAAACAAGGAGACCAAGATCATGCCGCCTAAAAAAAGCGGGACAGAAAGCGGGACACTCAGTGCCATTCAGAGGCATTCACAGGGGGTCACGCCAAGACACGAAGTGCGGAAAACACGGCATTTCCCGCGTTCTACGAAGAGCCTAGTACCCCCGGCGGGATTTGAACCTGCGACCTGCTCGTTAGGAATGAGCTGCTCTATCCAGCTGAGCTACGGGGGCGTGTGGCTGGCGACTTCCATTATCTCTGATCTGTCCTTGTTCGTAAATGACGGAGATCGCATGTACGCGGGGAACGGTTTTGGCCTGTTGAAGCCGCGTTTTTCGATTGCCAATTCCGATTGACATCCCAGGACGAGTTTTTAGCTCTTGACTCAGTTCTTCAGCAGCGGTGGGTTGTCATGTGGTTGCATGAAGAAGGCCTCAAAGTCGGTGGCCTTGGTTGCGGTGCCTTCGAGATCATATTCATCGCTGATCAGTGAGCCGATATAGGCTTGCATCCGGTTGGCGCCGTCAGCACTAGCATGATGTGTGGCGACTTCGCTCGCAAAATTGATTAAGTCGTAGACGCGACATCGCGACGGCAACACTCGCTTGCGTTTGTCACTGAGCGCGTCCAAGTTCGCCAGACCGTACATCTCGGACATATCGCCAGACATACGTCGCAAACGGCCGAACAGTCCTTGGACTTTCAACTTGTGTCCGGTCGTCAACTTTTCAACGGCTTGTCCAAGGGTCAACACTTCTCGAACGGATGCCCATGACGATTGAGACGATTCGAAGCGTTGTCGCAGTGCGGCATATCCGTCCCCATTGTCGAAGCTTTCGAGCGCACGACCAATGCAGTGATCCATGTGCTTCCCAACAGAAACGTCGCTTCGAAAAGCTCGGGAATAGCCAATCGCACCATTGCTACATACCAATCGCAACAGTGAAAGAAACAATCGAGGATGACCATATCCGTCGACAGGCGTCTCCATCACGAAGCGATCGCGGAACTCGTCGCCGCCAATCGCAAACTGGCGAGCACCACCGCGTGGTTCGTGAATACTTGTGACAACGCCTTCGTTATACGTCACGTCTTGACCACCATAGCGTTTCACCAAATCACAGATCTCACCATATCGAATCACCGGGCGATTGGAGTTGGTCGCGGCGAGCAACTCAACCTTGCTTCCAGAGTCAGCGACACAGTATCGAAACGAATCATCCGCGTTCTTTTCGCTCACTCGCAAAAAGATTTCCTCTGGTGAGAAGTAACGAAACATATTCTCGCTGACACCGAAGCGGGCAAAGAACGAGCGCCAGAACCGCTTGGTGGGCATCACGTGCTGTCCGCGAATCTCCACGTCGGACAAAACAATGCGGCCTCCTTGAGTCCGCTTGACGCAATGCAGCTTCAAGTCGCTGACGCGAGCGAATCCGTAGTTGAATTCGGGCTCGCGATTGCCCCATTGGTTTGTTGAATTGGCTGAAGTTTCATTAGCGGTGTTGACGATGGCGACCATGACAAAAGGCTCCAAAAAACGGGTATTTGAGATTGTGTGGCAATTGAAAAACCACGCTCGATACAGCGCGGCGACCTTGAGATTCGAGCGAGCTTAGATGCCGTCTTCGCTGCGCCGCAACCAACGTGGCGAACGCGAACGATGCATCGAAACGAGCTTTGGTAGTTGCACGTTGGTATGTGCGATTGTTTGTCGTGCTGCATGAGTCAATGCGTCGAGTTGCTCATTCGCTTTGATCGAACGCCAACCATCCGGAGTCCAAAGGAACTGCTCGGCGGCCATCGCAGTCTTGAGCATCGGGTGCGGTGTTCGCCGACATTGCACAATTTGTTTCATGGGAATCCCGGCACATTTACGAAGTACCCGTCCGGCCATTTGAATCGTGCACCCTTTACCGCTCGGTCGACAAAACACGGTCTTCAGCGCTGGACAATCGAAACCTTCCGTTAAGATCGCCATGTTGATGAGCACTCGAGTCACGCCACGTTCGAACGCAGCAAGCTGTGCTTCGCGATTGGTGCTTGCGGTCACAACATCACAAGGGATGTTGCGTTCACGGAGCATCGATTCGCACCGGGCACATTGCTCTCGCGTGTGGAAAAACACGAGTGATTGGCCCCATTTGTCAGGCTCGTCCATCAGCATGCCAGCAACGATTTCGGGTGTGTACTCGGCAATGGTAAAATGCCGGTAGGGCGACAGGTAACCATCGGCAATGAGCTGTGAGATTCCCGCATCGCGGATCACTTGGTCAAAGCACAATTTGATGCGATCGCTTCGGTAGGGCGTGGCGGATAAGCCAAGGGTCCACCGAGGCTGGATCTGGGAATGCAAGTTCGCCATGCTCGTCGCAGCATCGTGTTGGGCTTCATCCACCACCAGCAGTTCGACTTGCGGCGGATCGCGATCAAACATGCTGATCATTTCCATCTCGACATGAAAGCCGCGTCGATGATTCTCTTCTGCCGCTTGGCTGAGCAGATTGCGGCGCATTGCGACCCAGCCTACTCGACAACCGGTGGCTCGCTGCAGCAGCGCCGCCGTCGACAAACCCATCACGGTTTTGCCACTTCCTGTTGGGCTCTCAATTAGCACACTCGCGGCGGCAGGGGCAAGATGGCGATCGCGCCCCAGCCAAGTGCCTGCAAACATCTTCAACGCTGAACTGATAATTCGCTGCTGGTAAGAACGAGGCTCGATCGAGAGTTCCGAGATCAAGCTGTCCAGTGAATGCTTGGTGTGCTTTCCGAGTCTTTGGAGGGAACCGTCCTGCGCGGCTCGAATTGGACGATGAATGGGCTGTGACGCAATTTGGACCATCTTGAAGATCTCCTTCCCTAGGTGATGCTGGTTGCGGACCGAACACTCAGGCCGACCCGCAGTTCAGGGATAAAGATCGCTGAGCCTCAGGACACGTCTGGTCAACGCAATCAGAAAAATCGGGAAATTCTTCTAGACGGCAAAAAGAAGGACACCACACCTGTAAATCGAGATGTCGTTGGAGAGATTATTTCAGCACCGCGCCGACGTTTTGCGGTCGTAGCCGAGCGAATAGCGAAGTGTTTCGGTGAGATCGGTAAATCGGAATCGATAGCCGCTTTCAAGCAGTGAATTCGGAACAACTCGAGTGCTCGAGAGGAGCAGCGAGTCGGCCATTTCGCCCAGCATGAGACGCAGACCAATGGCGGGCGCAGGAAAGATAGCCGGTCGTCCGACAACGCGACCGAGCGCAGTGGCGAATTCACGATTTCGCATCGGTTCCGGAGCGACAAAATTCACTGGGCCACGTACGCAATCCGTGGTTAACGAATGATAAATCGCACCCAATGCATCATCTAGCGCGATCCAACTCCACCACTGGGTTCCCGAACCGAGTGATCCGCCAGCAAGCTTCGCTGGTAGCATCATTTTCTGAAGCGCGCCACCGCGAGCAGAAAGAATGATGCCAAAACGCGCATTCACAACACGAATCCCTGCGTCAACCGCTGGCTGGCAGGCTTGTTCCCATTCATTGCCTACATGAGCTAAGAAATCGCTTCCCATCGGGCTCGCTTCATCAAGAAGTTCTTCGCCGCGATCACCATAGATTCCAATCGCAGAAGCACAGACAAGAACGGAGGGCTTGCGAGTCAACCCAGCCAACTTCTCACACAGTTCCCGTGTCTTCGCAACGCGAGAATCACGAATCTCTTTTTTGATGGAGTCGGTCCAGCGAGCGTCGGCGATCGACTTACCCGCGAGATGAACCACTGCGTCAACCTCATTAAGCCTGGATGCATCTTCGTTGCTTTTCCAAACAGCCAATGAATCTTCGCCATCACCCGGCGTCCGAACGAGCCTCAGAACCCGATGCCCGAGAATTGAAAGAAGGGGACAGAGTTGGGATCCAACCAATCCATTGCTGCCGGACACCGCAATGTTCATTGGAGGCGAGGGATGGTCATGTTGCAGCTGTAAATCGTCGCGTGTGATTCGGTGACGATAGGCGAACATCGACTCGATGGTTGCTCGCGCTTTCCAACCTCCAAAAAAGCGACCGAGTCCACCCAATGGAAGCCGGTAATCGATCTCGTCACTTAGTTCGCTGGCAGAATGTCCTACCGCAGTAAACCAATGCCTATGATCCCACGAAGAAAACGGTCCGGAGACCTGCGTGTCTGCGAACAAGTTGGGTGGCTCACATTCGGTATGCCGAGCAACCCAACGAACTGGAACCCCAACAACAGATGCCTTGAGCGTTACTTGACTCCCCACAGCGATCGAATTGTCCGTCGATTCAATCTGAGCGGATTCCCAGGGCGGAATGAGCCGCTGCAATGCCCCCGGTCGAGCGTGATAGGCGAACGCCGCGTCAACTGGAACAGGTAACTCGGTTTTTGCACTATAACGCTCATTGAGATTCATGTGTCGTGAGTCATGTGTCGAGATCAGCTAATTGAAGTTCACCCGCCATCGCGCGAAGCTTTTCCATGGCACGGCGTTCGAGTTGACGTACTCGTTCTTTCGAAACACCTAGTCTATCGGCCAATGCTTGAAGCGTGTGCACCTTGCGGTGTGAACCGAGAGAAAACCGAGCACGAATGATAAATTTCTCTCGACGATCCAGATCGCCAAGCATGACGCCGAGCCGGCTCCTCAACGCATGCCAACGAGTTTCGCTAATCGTTCCCGATCGATCCACTTCACTGACTTCGAAATCGAGATCTTGCAGTCCACAAAAAACTTTCTGTCGATCTTCCTGATTAGTGACAACGGTTCGATAGGAGCCTCGACGTACCACTTGAGTCGCGTAAGTGCTAAAACGGAACCCGCGATCATAATCAAACTTCTCAACCGCTCGGATCAACGCCACGATTCCATCGCTGAGCAAATCATCAAACACGTTATTTGAGTTGACGAACTTCTTAACGATCGAAAATACGAGACGTACATTCGCCTCAACGATACGATCTCGATGCCACTCCGCTAGAGCAACAAGGCGATCAATCAATTCAAGGCGACTTCGCGAAGGACGGTTGATGTTGAGCAACCCGCGATGCAACTCTGCTTGATGAAATAAGAAGTTCATCCGTTGAAATAAAAGTGTTTCTTGTTCCGGCTTCAACAGAGTCGCTTCACACAAACGGCTAAGGTGAATTGGCAGATCGATCCCGCTGCGTCGGATCGCAGCCAAACCGAGTTCGGTGTTGCGTGGAGCTAAACCAAGAAGCTCCCGAAAACAATCCGCTCCAGCACCGGGAAGCGAAAAGTTGGGATTCGAGATGAAGTCGATTTTTGACTTCAAACGAGTCTTCGTGAGCGATCGCAACTCGTCTGAGGTAGCATGCTTTAGCGACCGAAGCTGGGGCTCCACCTCCGATTGAGCGACTTCCAGTTCGGAACTCCGCATCCAAGCTGCAGCACGTGCTGGAATGATCGTGACGGCGGAATCGACTTCACTGAGCGTCCCGTTCACTTGCTCTCGCGACCTAGATTTCTCGCTGGAACGGGTCTTCGAAACGCTTGTTTTGGAGAGAGGCATAGTGGTTCTCGTGTGTTCAACGGTTGCGAACTCAAGCACTGCAAAGCTTGGACCATTCAGTGCAAAGGATTCGCTTTACGGCGCATGAACGTTTCGAATGTTCAAAACGTTCATTTCATTCATTGTATATACCCGCCCTTTTTCCGCCACGCAACACTTAAAAACGAGACAATTTGAGAAGAATCGCTAAATATCTCGATTTTTTTCAATTAGTGAACGCATACGCTGTTGGAACGTCTTGCTGATCGATTAGAATGTTCTCGGGTCGCAAATCGGCCAAATCGTTCATTCTGGATAGGGTATCTGATGGCCTCCTCTCAACCTCAATACTCCCCAAAGCAATTGGCCGAAGCACTCTGTGTCAGTGAATCGTCCGTCAAGCGTTGGTGCGATCGCGGCGCGGTGCCGACCATCCGAACATTAGGAGGCCATCGCCGTGTGACGCTCGACGGGCTGCACCAGTTTCTCAAGCAAACTGGGCGTGAGCTATCGAATCCGGGGGTATTGGGTTTGCCGAACCTATCGCTTCTGAGTCGTCGTCACGTTCCCGGCAGCGACGATTCCGTTCACTCAGCGTTCCGCGAGGCGTTGGCCTTAGGGATGGAAGCGACGTGCCGACGAATACTACAGGAACGCATCACGAGTGGATGGTCAGCGACTGAAGCGGCCGAGAAATTGATCACCGATGCGATGTGTGGCATCGGTGATGCCTGGACGTGCGATCAGCTGGATATTTATCAGGAGCGTCGCGGGTGCGACATTGCATTGAGGCTCGTCAATGAATTGCGAGCGTCACTTCCGCCAATTGATCCGGGCGCTCCCGTCGCGATTGGCGGTGCTCCGGCGGGTGATCCGTACCAGTTGCCGACGGCACTTGTGGAGCTGGCACTTCGCCAAGTCGGTTGGCAAGCCATGAGCTTAGGAAATAATGTACCTCTGGAAAGTTTCCAACAGGCGACGCATGACTGTGACCCGCAACTGGTTTGGCTGAGCGTGTCATCGATTTCAGACCCGATCGTGTTTGTCGCTCAAGTGAATGAGTTCGCCGAGCGTCTTGGCGAGAATGTACCGTTACTCGTCGGCGGCCGTGCCCTAGACGACACGATCCGCCCCCAACTCCGCTACACGGCTCACTGTGACAGCGTCAAGCACCTGATTGATCTCGCCGCACTCATGAAATCGAAACTTAAACGCGACATCGCGACATCATGAGGCTCGCAAGCGCCACTCCTCTTCGATAGTCTCTTGGTTTTGAGCGAGATTCGTTACTCAAGAGATTTTGGCGATGTTAACACATCCTCGCGCCACCGACAGCGACGGCCTTACCCCACTCTGTGACGAAGAACGCCAGATCTACGAATGGCAAATGTGGGTCAAGGGGTTTGGTGAAGAGGGACAGACGAAACTCAAGAACGCTTCAGTGATGATCTCGAGGGTCGGCGGTGTAGGCGGTGTTGTGGCTTACGAATTGGCAGCAGCCGGTATTGGTAAATTGGTTCTCGCGCACGCGGGTAACGTCAAGCCGAGCGATTTGAATCGCCAGCTGCTTATGACGCACGATTGGCTCGGTCGCCCGCGAATCGAATCCGCTCGTCGTCGACTGCTTGAGCTCAACCCTCGACTTGAGATTGTCGCGATCGGCGAGAACGTGAATGAAGAAAATGTACGAGCAATGGTCAATCAATGTGACCTTGTTGTCGACTGCGCTCCGCTGTTTGTTGAACGATTTGCAATGAACCGAGAAGCGTTTGCGCAGGGCAAGCCGATCGTCGAGTGTGCGATGTACCAACTCGAGACACAGTTGACAACAATGATCCCGGGCCAAACGCCTTGCTTGCGTTGCTTGGTTCCCGAGGCACCACCAACATGGAAGCGCCAGTTCCCGGTCTTTGGCGCCGTGTCGGGCGCGGTGGCGTCGTTGGCTGCGATGGAAGCCGTGAAAGTCCTCGCCGGCATTAGGAGGCCGCTCACCGGACGGATGCTGTGCCAAGACCTCACTAATATGACGTTCCGCACATTCAAGATTGAACGACGAAACGATTGCAGAGTTTGCGGAGACGCGAGTTAGACAGAGCGTATGATCGGAGGAGACCGCCGCACATCGTCCAGCCGACTCACTGAGCTGCCCAAAGGTCTTTGATCGTCGCTCGCATTTGGTCGACACCGCTTGGGTCGTAGCCCTGCCAGACTCCTCGCATGACGCCTCGACGGTCAATCACGACAGTTGTTGGATAAAAGAGATCCTCTTGCCGCAAGCGTTGCACCAAACTCCGTCGCGTCGTTCCGTTCGGATCCGCATAGACAACTGCCACCGCATCGATGGAGCGAAGATAGTCATGAGTCTTCATCGTGAGCCCCAACACCGTCTCGTTTCCTGACTCGCACGAGACCGATAAGAAATCCAGCGAGCCTTCTTGTCGGAGTTCGCGAATCATCGCATCCAAATGAGGGTATTCTTCGCGACACGGCCCACACCACGTCCCCCAAAGATGAAGCACGCATACGCAGCTTGGATCGAGCTGTGTGTGGAATTGCAAAGTTCCGTCTTGCGACAATCGAACTAACTCAATCGTCGGGGCGAGTTCGCCCACTCCGACTCGTTCTTTGCCGCCACCTTCATTGCCGACGCGAGTGGACGTCAAGAAATGCAGTGCGATGACCACGACAATACTCAACGAAATTAGTGCCAATACACCCCAAACACGCTTGGGGGCGAGTTCACTGGATGCATCGGCTAAGCCAAATGACGGTGGTATGTCAGACGACAAGGGATCGGTATCCTGGAGAGGTCGACTCAACTTGCTAAAGGACCGGTCGTTAAAAAACCGAGGTCTCCGAAACATTTAAATACACAGGAGCGGTCTAATTTGCGATCTCTTGGATCCCTCATCAGTATACTCACCTCTTTGTCCAGTCGCACGACCGCGCTGGTATGGGGACTGACCGCTATTTCAATGGTGGTTGAGTGCTCCCTATCCGCCGGACAATCTGACGAAAAGGCAAAAACGACGGATGATTCCCTCATCACGTTGACGGACAAGGCTATTGCAGAAAGCAGTGGGTTGGCGATCTCGCGGCGAAGGAACGATCGCTATTGGACGCACAATGACTCTGGCGACGGACCACGATTGTTTGCGTTTGATGCTCAAGGCCGGAAAACGGGACAGTGCCAAATACCCCAAGCCACATCGGTCGACTGGGAAGACATGGCATCTTATGTCGATCAGGGTACCGCAAGGTTAGTCGTCGCGGATTGTGGAGATAACGAGATGAAACGCAAGTCGATCTTCGTCTATTTCTTTGACGAGCCGGATCCAGACTCGGTGACGCAGATCAACCATTTCACCAAGCTGGAACTTCAGTACTCCGATGGCCCCCAAAACTGCGAGGCCATGGCGGTCGATGTGGAACGTTGCGAGTTGGTGTTACTCAGCAAGACCATTTTACCGCTTGCCGGCGTCTACCAGACGCCACTTCCGCAACGTGAGGCAAAGTCGTTCGTTCACATTCACGCCACAGTCACACGGAGCAAGACTCTCGCGGTGCCCATGATAACAGCCATGGACGTTGACAACAGTAACGGCGACATTTGGGTCGGCACTTACTTTGATTTGTTCTGTTTCAGTTGTTCCAATCGCACACAAAGACTCAATGAGCAATTCAGCGTCATGCCGAAACATTTCGCGATGCCAAGACTCAAACAAATCGAAGCACTCGCGGTAGATTCGGAACATCAGATCCATGTCACAAGCGAAGGTAGTCCCGCGAGAATGACTCGTGTGTTCACCGAGACTCAACGTTAAAATCAACACTGCGGCTTTTCTATGTTTGAAGTTGAACAAAAGTTTTGGGTTGATGACCTAAATTCGCTTGAAGACAGATTGCGTTCACTCGGAGCCGTCGAAGGACCTACCGAGCAGCATGCCGATGAGTACTTCAATCATCCTTCGCGAGATTTTTCGGAGACCAAAGAAGCGCTTCGCATCCGACGTATCAACCATGTCGCACACATCACCTACAAGGGCACCAAGTTACCGGGGACCGTGAAAGCACGCCTCGAGATGGAATGGTGTTTGGCACCTGGCGATCACGATGGCACGCTCACGGCCAAACTATGGACAACACTCGGATTCCGCTCCGTTGCGATTGTCCACAAATCTCGTCGCGTGTTCCGTTGTGACACGCTCGGCCAGGGCCTATCGATTACCATCGACCTCGTCGACGGCGTTGGGCAGTTTTCCGAAGTGGAACTGGTTGTTTCACGCGAAGACGAAATTGAGGCCGCGCGAGATCGAATCATCGATGCATCAAAACAGCTTGGTTTGAGCCGAACGGAGCCAAGAAGCTACCTGAATTTGCTGCTAAATATCGATCTGCGTCCGAAAACTTGACTCAAGCACGAAATTTTGCTTATGCTCAAGTCTCTTGAATCGCGACACTACCTATCTTAAACCGGAGAATATCGAAATGATCAAACAGTTAGCCAGCGGCGTGGCCGTTCTATTCATTGCCTGTGCAACCGTTATCGGCGGCGATATCAGCCTCGAAGGCGTCAAGTGCATTGTCGCACCGAAAGATGCCCAAGCTGGTAATTCAGCGGACTACAAAGAAGGCAAAGTGTTCTTTTGCTGTGGTAATTGCGCAGGCAAGTTTACTGCCGAACCAGCAAAATTTACTGAGAAAGCCAATGCCCTGCTCGTTTCGACTAAGCAATACGAGCAGAAGGCTTGCCCATTCAGCGGCGGTGATTTGAATCCTGAAACCGCACTGACTGTCGCTGGTCAAAAAGTCTCGTTCTGTTGCAACAACTGCAAGGCCAAGGTCGAAGGCGCTGAAAAAGCTGAGCAATCCAAACTCGTTTTCAACGACAAAGCATTCGACAAGGGCTTCAAGAAAGTCGCGGCAGAATAGTAGCCAAGTCAAATCTAACTCGAGAAAAGCCGAGGGCGTTCCGCTGGAACGCCCTTTTTTTGTGCTCCGGACCCAGGCGGTATCGTTAACGGACCGATTCCCAAAGCCTGCGTTAAGCCACTGAACCTTGTTGTCACGAAGCGTTCTACTCAAGCTACATCATCACGCTACAATCTAGCGACCGCCCAAAGCCCAGGTGGTGGAATTGGCAGACACACAGGACTTAAAATCCTGCGGGGGGAAACCTCTGTGCGGGTTCGATCCCCGCCCTGGGCACTGCTGGTAACGTCTGAGATTTCCTCGTTTGACCTCAATTAACGTTCTGGACTCTCGCTTCTAGTTGATTGCGAATGAAACTTGATTGCGAGCACAAAACGGAGTTTGCGATCTTCGTTTAAGGGTCTTGGCGTCAATCGTTATCGTGGATGTCGATCTGTGCGGAATCTATCACTCGACAACGGAACGGACAAACGATTCGATCGGTTGTCGCGTATTTGGGCTGTGTCGCTTCTTGCATTGGTTCTTGCGACTTGGCGTTTGTGGTCAGTCGGTACGGTTTATCCGACAATCTCCATGATGAGTGTGTCTGGGAGTGTGCAGCGTGGGGTATCCGCTGCATCACTCGCCTTGATTGTGATTAGCTGCTGTAGCATCGCACTGTTACCTCGTCGTCAACGATGGATCTGGCTGTTTGTCTCGCTTGGATTGTCGGCTTCGTTTGTCATCGACCAGCACCGTCTACAGCCCTGGGCGTACCAGGCCGCAATTTACGGATTTGTGTTTGCCTTGTTGGATGATCGCTCCGCGCGACGATGGCTGATTTGGTTATCAGCGAGTGTTTATGTGTATAGCGCGATGGGGAAGTTCGACTTTCAGTTCTTACATACCGTAGGCCAAGACTTCCTGCGACCGGTACTCTCGGTGACTGGCCTGGAGACTCGAATCGACGATTCGTGGAAAGTAAAACTGGCTTGCGTTTTGCCATGCGTTGAATTGGCCGGTGGTCTCGGCGTACTCGTTCATCGGACTCGTCGCGCCGCGGGATGCATCCTCATTGCAATGCACGTGGGGCTGTTCTGGTTGCTCAGCCCGCTCGGGTTTCATCACAGTTATGGTGTGCTGCTTTGGAATGTGCTGCTCGGAATTGCTGCTTGGGAATTGTTTGTTCGCCAACCTCGATCGATGGCGGTATTGCCTCCGAATCCAGGCCGCATAACAACTCGCTTAACAACGCAATTGGCAAAACTGGTAGCGTGTGTCTCCATTTTGGCGCCGCTCGCTGAGCGGAGTGGCTACTGGGATCACTGGCCGTCGTGGGCGCTTTACTCGCCGTACAACAGTCGCGTGAAGCTGCAAGTCCATTCTTCAGAAATTGATTCACTGCCCATTGAATTAACTCGTGATCTTCGAGCGACTCAGGGCTGGGTTGATATCGACCTTGAAGCATGGTCACTTCAGTCACGTGGCGTGCCGACCTATCCGCAAGCTCGGTACCAGCTTGCTTTGGCTACGGCGCTAGCCAAAGAATACGAACTCGACGACGCAGTGCGTTGTGTCGTTCAATCGGTTTCGAATCGGTGGAATGGACGACGTGAGGAGAAACTGGGCTTAGGCGTTGACGAGATGCAGACATTGCTGGATGCATATTGGCTAGTGCCTGCAAGCGAGTAACAACATTCGGGCTGGAGGATCCGTCTGTTAGATGCCCATTTGTTGGAGCATATCGGCAATTCGGCCGAGAGTGAGCGTGAGTTGCGGATGCGTCTGTTCGAAATGCGACGCCGACTCGCTCACACGCTCACCAAGCGGCGAAGATTCACCTGAGTGGCGTGCAAGAGCAGCTTCGATTTCCTTGACGGTTTTCCTGAGTTTTTCGACTTCATGAGGGTCCAAGTCTTCGCCGGACTCGAGTTCGTCGTGAATGGTTTGGAGAGCTTCAGTCAGGTCGGCTTGAGTCATGGTCGGCTCTCGTGGAAGAAAATAGAGGGAAACGTAACCGGCTGCGTTCGCGAGCCGGTTACTCTCAGTATGCGTCACTCGTCGCCAAACGACAAGCTAAACGTTCTTCCAAGATCGTGTTGCGGCGCTGTCGAGGACTGCATCGCAAACTTTTTGCGTTTCTTGTGCATCGCGGAAACTTGGGTGACACGGTTCGCCAGTTTCGAGACTCTTGAGGAAGTCAGCGACTTGGTGAATGAAGGTGTGTTCGTAACCAATTTGCAAACCCGGGACCCACCAGTTGCCCATGTAGGGTTGGTCGCCATCGGTCACGTGAACACTTCGCCAACCGCGGACGATCGAGTCATCGCTGTGGCTGAAATATTGCAAGCGATGCAGATCATGAAGATCCCAGCGAATGGAGGCGTGCTCGCCATTGATTTCGAGCGTGTAAAGTGCCTTGTGACCGCGAGCATAACGTGTCGATTCGAACAACCCGAGCGAGCCGTTATTGAAGTGACAAAAGAAGCTGCAAGCGTCGTCGATCTTCACAGGCTCTTTCTTGCCGGTTTCGGAGTGCATGCGTTCTTTAACGAAGGTTTCGGTCATCGCCGACACGTCTTTGATGCCACCGTTGAGCCAAATGGCTGTGTCGATGCAGTGAGCGAGCAAGTCACCGGTGACACCGCTGCCAGCCGCCTCGGCATCCAAACGCCAAGTTGCTGTGCCGCCTTGGGGAACATCCGCATTGATCGTCCAGTCTTGAAGAAAGTTGGCGCGATAATGAAAGATCTTGCCTAGACGGCCTTCGTCGATTAGTTGCTTGGCGAGCGACACAGCGGGAACGCGACGATAGTTGTACCAAACCATGTTTTTGACGCCAGCTTTCTCAACGGCTTGGCACATTTCCTCGCCCTCGGTCTGGTTCATCGCCAACGGCTTTTCGCACAAAATCATTTTCCCAGCGGCCGCAGCAGCAAGCGAAATTTCTTTGTGCAAGTTGTTTGGCGTACAGACATCGATGGCATCGATATCGTCGCGTTTGAGCAATTCACGCCAGTCTGTTTCGATGGACTCGTAGCCCCAATTGGTCGCAAACGCTTGAGCCTTATCCTTGTTTCGAGCACACACCGCCTTGAGCACTGGCTTGTATTCACTCGGGAAGAAGTGATTTGCTTGAGCATAGGCGTTGCTGTGGGTACGGCCCATGAAGCCGTAGCCGACCATTCCGATATTGAGAGGTTTCATAGTGAAATTAGTTGTCGTCAGTTGATTAAGAAATGAAATAGAAACCGAGAGACCCGAAAAATGCGTTGACTGGTCACTGTCATCTACATTTAGGTCGTAGCGTGCTCTTCATTCCAGCCATGGGCGTCTTGGACGCTCAACATAGCGGTGAGGATGTCGTTCCATGTTTGACGCTTGTGCATCACTTCGTTAGGGAACATGCATCCGTCCCAACAAATGTGGCGGCATGTTTTGAGCACATCACCATGTTCGTCACGAAGCCAGAACCCAGCGTCCTTGGCGATATCCAGCTTTCCACTGGGATCAAACGGCAAACAGTGACGACCGGTCTTGTCGTGGCTGCCCGTACCGTGGACAGTGGCGTCATTTTGTGCGACGTGGAAGTCGATCGTCCAGGGCCGCAGCGCGTGGGTAAGTTGCTTGAGCGCAGCGGCTTTGGCGTCCTTGTCACTCCAATCGAATCCGGCAGGCAAGATGGCGTCTTCGGGAGCGTTGTACCCGAGCAAGTACAACAACGTGTGCGCCATGTCGGCTTGAAAACCTAGACGCTCAGGGTGCCCCACTTTTTCAAGCAAGTCGACCATAGTTCGCCACGAGTGCATGCCGCCCCAGCAAATTTCGCCTTCTGCAGCGAGACGTTCGTCGAACTCTTCGGCGATATCACAAGCTGCTTTGAACGTGTCGGCGATTTTCGATTGATTGGCTGCGGGGTCTTTGAACCACTCGGCTGTGGATGTTGCACTGTCCAATCGCACGACACCGTAAGGACGCACTCCCAGTTCACGGAGCTTCTTAGCGATCTCGCAACCCTTTCGGACTTGCTTCAAAAAGGCTTCGACTTCTTCAGGCGAGCCGGCAGCAGCACCACCACCGGTTGGTGGCCAGACTGGGGCAACCACGCTACCGATCACAAGCCCGCGGCTGCGCACCTTGTCAGCAAGTTGTTCGAGTTCCTTGTCAGTCGCATCGATTGAAACGTGTGGATCGAACAGGAAGACATCGACGCCGTCAAACTTTCGCCCATCGACATCAGCGGCAGCGGTAAGATCCAGCATGGTATCGATATCGATGCACGGATCGTTGTCTTCACCGCCTTTGCCGACGACACCAGGCCAAGCCGCGTTGTGAAGCTTTGGGAAATTGTTGGGATGAGCACTCACGATTGTCTTCTCGCAAAAAGGCGTCGGGCGGGTGAAGTAGAAGTAAAGGGCAAGCAAAACATCGCTGGCGGAGTGAACCGCCAGCATGAACATTCACGATCAGCTGCCGGCTTTCGGCAGATTCTTGTGTGTGTTCGGGCCAAAGTATCGCAAACCAACGAGCGGTTCGCTGCCGAGATTCTCAATTTCGACGCCGCCAGTTGCGGCAACATGCGAAATAAAGACTTCGTCGGTGGTGTTTTCACCAAAGCGAATCATGGCGGGCGTTTGCAAATCAAGCGCGCCGATTCGGCCACGGCCCTGGACCGTGATCCAGCTGCTCGCACCGGGGTCTTGCAGCTTGCATTTCGCACCCGGCGCAATCGTCAGTTCTTTGGCACTGAAGAGTTGTTCGCCATCGACGGTACCGTACACAATCCACTTGTCTTCATAGCCATCACCACTGCGCTCGGTATCAACGATCGGTTCGAGGTAGTTACTTTCTTTGAAGTGTGTATCGACGTTCTTGTCCCAGTCGAGTTGGCCGACGATGAAATCGAGATCGTGGTGCTTGTCTTCGGGCATGTCTTTCACGAGCAACGCCCACGGAACATAACGACCTTCCACGATCGATTGATACATACCGAACACGTCGCTTCCCCATTGAGGCTCATACGTGCAAAGCGAACCGGGAGCATGCAGCACGCCTGGCGGAATCAACCAGCCGGTACCTCGCTTGAGCCGGTACGCGCGGCTTAGATCGAGCATGCCGTTGTCGCCAGCGTTCCAGTTCTCAAGGCAACGACGCACGTCGGACTTTTCGGTGCCAGGCTCGAGGCCCATGAACGTGTAAGCGAAGTTGTTGTCGACATTATTGAGCTGGGGCGGGAAATAGTAGCTCTCGGGTTTACCTTCTTGGCCAACGAGTTTGGCGTCTTCGAAGGATTGGTGCATGTGGTGCGGAATCGGCCCCATGTTGTCAAAGAACTTGGAGTACACGGGCCAACGATCGTACTTGTCATAGATCGCCGCGCCGACGAGATCCTTGCCACGCTCAGCAACGGCATCGCGAAGCATGAACTTCTTGCCTTCGAACAAACAAAAGCTGAGACCTTCGTGCCAGACGCGCCCGTCATTGGCGGCTTCGGTGGTGCTGCCGAACCAACGTTCATCGATCCCGCCGCGGTCGGCACCAAATCGATAATAGTCGCTAGGATGCAGCTTGATTCGGCGTCCCGGGTGAAGGAACGATCGCGGGACCCAGGTCGGTGTCAAGCGAAGTAAACCGCCCCCCGCATCCAAGGCAGAATCGAGAAGTTTCGTTACGCTATCACCTTGCACAAGACCGGCATCTAACTTGATGTTGCTCATATCGACTACAAAGGCTCTTTGTGAGATTCGTTGCACTGGCCGAAAAAGTGGCTGAACCAGCCGTTTCGGACGGGGAATGGAACCCGATGTTTTATTTGCTCGGCGTACGGGTTACAAGAACGCCAATAGCAGTTCGTTAAGGTTCCATCGTTCTTGCGACAAAGAAATCACCCCTGCGACATAGAAATACAGGACTTCATGAGTACACAAACTCGCCACGCACGCTCCATTCAGCTTCGCGAACGGACGATCCAGTGGAACGTCAACTCCCCCCTAACTGCGGAAATTGCCACTCGCCAAGGAACAATTGGCGTGCGGCATGGCCGTTTTGTCGGCGGTGTATCGGACGGCGTCGAAATTCTCGAGGTGAATACGGGAGCCGTACGAGCCATGATTTTACCCACCCGCGGCATGTCGATTTGGTATTTAGAGGCCAATCACACGCACATTGGTTGGGAATCGCCGATCCACGGACCTGTCCACCCGAGCCTAGTTCCCGTCTGGGATCCGAGTGGACTGGGGTGGCTCGAAGGATTTGATGAACTCGTTGTCCGGTGCGGGCTGGAGAGCAACGGAGCCCCAGAGCACAACGACAAAGACCAACTCGTTTACCCGCTTCACGGCCGCATCGGAAATCTTCCTGCGGATTCGTTGTGGTTGGAATACGACGAGGCTTCGGGACGTCTCGACGTCATCGGCGAAGTCCTGGAGCGACGATTGTTTTTCAAGCGACTGAAATTGCGCAGCCGAATCCGTTTCACGGCAGGACGTCCTGACGTTGAATTGCTCGACGATGTGACGAATGAAGCGAGCACCGCGACGACCATCCAGATGCTCTATCACATCAACGTCGGCGAACCACTG
>JBGSNA010000084.1:0-3696 GCA_041739875.1 Pirellulaceae bacterium | reverse complement strand
GAAAGTGATGGCGAACCTCGATATCGCCGAGCGCCGCATGCCTCAAGACGGTCGAATCGAATTGATGGTCGGTGGTCACCCCGTCGACCTTCGCGTCAGCGTCCTGCCGACGATCTTTGGCGAGAGCGTCGTCATGCGAGTCCTCGACCGCTCCGTGGTCAGCCTCAGCCTCGACAAGGTCGGGATGGACGCTGACATCCGAGACAAATTTCGCGCGACGATGGACCGCCCCAATGGCAT
This sequence comes from Pirellulaceae bacterium, assembly GCA_041739875.1. Classification (GTDB taxonomy): domain Bacteria; phylum Planctomycetota; class Planctomycetia; order Pirellulales; family Pirellulaceae; genus JBBSJZ01. The sequence continues at coordinate 3,456 of JBGSNA010000084.1, read as the reverse complement.
CATTCTCGTCACCGGGCCCACGGGCTCGGGCAAGACCACGACGCTGTACTCCGCACTCTCGGAACTCAACGATCCCAAAGACAAGATCATCACCACCGAGGACCCCGTTGAATATGACATCGACGGAATCGTCCAAATCCCGATCGACTCCGGCGTCGGCGTCACGTTCGCGAGCTGCTTGCGTGCGATTTTGAGACAAGACCCCGATACGATTCTGATCGGTGAAATTCGCGACTTGGAAACGGCTGAAATCGCGATCCAAGCGGCACTCACCGGCCACCTTGTCTTCAGCACCCTGCATACGAACGATGCCCCCGCCACCGTGACTCGGCTCAAAGACATGGGCATCCAAGCATTCATGATTTGCGCGACCGTCGAAGCCATCTTGGCCCAGCGACTCGTCCGCCGCGTTTGCACCAAATGCAAGGAAGAGACTCGTATCAGCAGCGACTTGCTCGCCGAACTGCAACTCAAACGCAGCGAATTGGGAGACCGAAAGTTCTTCAAAGGCGCCGGCTGTGAACAGTGCAACAACACGGGCTACAAAGGCCGCGTCGGCTTGTTCGAACTCATGGTCCTCAATGACAAGATTCGCGAGATGATTATGACGAACGCGAGTACCGACGAGTTGCGTGTCGAAGCCGAGAAAGACGGCATGATCACGCTTCGAGAATTCGGCATGAAGCTCGCCGCCGAAGGCGTCACGACCCTCGATGAAATCGTTCGCGAAACCGTTCACGACGCATAAGCAACTAGCTAGACAGCGCCAAGTTTGATTTTTTGTTTAACCGTCAGCCGCAGGCGTACGATTAACGATGCGATCGTTCGCCTTCGGCTAACGGTTAAACGAAGTTGGCGCTGTCCAACTAGCAACTTAAAAACTAAAAACAACTGATAACTGACACCTGACAACTGGCTTTCCCCATGCCTATCTATCAATTCGAAGCGATGGACGCGACCGGACAAGAAATCCGGGACGAGATTGACGCGTCCAACGAAGAAGAAGCGCAAACTACGATTCGCCAGATGGGATACTTCGTTACGAAGATCTCCATCAAGAAACAGGCTGCTGGGGCGGCGGGGAAAAAAGGCGGCAAGAAACGTGGCTTCACGATCGGTGGCGCCAAAACCAAACATATCTGTGCGTTCACTCGCCAACTTTCGATCCTTCAAGATGCAGGGCTGCCGATTCTCCGCAGTCTCAAGATTCTCGAGAACAACAACAAACCAGGCAAATTGAAATATGCTTTGATGGATGTTTGTGAAGAGATCGAAGGCGGTTCGACGCTCAGCGAAGCGATGAGTAAATCGCCCAAGGTCTTCACTCGCTTGTACGTCAACATGATCAAAGCAGGCGAAGCCGGTGGTGCCCTGGAAACGATTCTTCAACGTCTCGCGGACTTCCTCGAGAGCTCTGAATCGCTCAAACGGAAAGTCAAAGGTGCATTGATCTATCCCGTGATCGTGGTCAGCGTCGCGGCAGCGATTTTGACGTTCATCATGATGTTCATCGTGCCCACGTTCGAGAAGATGTTCGACGAGTTCGGACTCGACTTGCCCACGCCGACGGTGCTACTCATCGCGATGAGCCAATACATCGTCAATTACTGGTTCCTGTTGATTGCGATGCCCGTCAGCTTCCTGATTCTCGTGAAGTTACTGCGCAAGTTCCGGCATGGGCGAATGGGATTTGACATGTTCATTATCAAAGTCCCCATCTTCGGCAACCTCATCGAAAAGAACATTCTTGCCCGAACCACACGGACCCTTGGAACGCTCATCGCCAGCGGTGTGCCGATCATCGAAGCCCTGAACATCACGCGGGAAACCAGCGGTAACGGAATGTTCGAGCGAATGTATACCAAAGTGACGGAGAAGATCCGCGAAGGTGAAATCATCAGCAAGCCGTTGGCCGAGTACAGCGTGCTCGGATTCCACCCCATGGCCCTCGTGTTCTGGCTGATTTTTGGCAGCTTCCCAGGCGTGATGTTGATGAGCGTCGCGCTCACTGCATCGGGCACCAAGCTCGATAAAGACGGCATGGTGCAAACGCTGCAATTCGTGGCCTTGTACATGATCATCGGTGGCTCTGTCATGGCCGCATTGTTTTATCTCTCCAAGATCAAAGGCCGTGTCGTCGACGACCTCGTCGTCAACATGGTCGACGTCGGCGAAGAGACCGGTGAGCTCGACACGATGCTCTACAAGGTCGCCGATACCTACGACGAAGAAGTAAAAGTCATGACCGACGGTCTGACCGCACTCATGGAACCGCTCATGATCGTGTTCCTCGGCGTCGCCGTCGGCTTCATCGTCATCAGCCTGTTCATGCCCCTGGTCTCACTCATCAGCGGATTGACCTAAACGATTAGCAATTAGCGGTTAGCAATTAGCCGCTAACGCCCGGAACCTGACTCCCCAGTTTTCAACCCGAACGACATACACCCATTTTCCATCTTCCATTTCTCCCCCCCCCATGCAACTCATCATCAGCCTTCCGGAACGAACTGAGCAACTTGCGAGCAATCGCGAGCGGTGGGCTGAGGTATTGGCGGACCCTCAGTGGTACAGCACACCCAACCGAATTGAAACCAACGCTTTTGGACAAATCGTTATGACACCGCCGCTTGGAATACCCCACGGCAGTCGACAATCGGAAATTGTGTATCAATTGAGGCGGCTTTTGGACGGTCGAGTGGTCACGGAGTGTCCGGTATCGACCGCTGATGGAGTCAAGGGCATCGACGTCGCGTGGTTTTCAAACGCGAGGTACCAGTCGGTGCAGGGTCAAACGTTAGGTGAGATCGCGCCAGAAGTTTGCATCGAAGTCCTCAGCCCGAGTAACACGGACGCTGAACTCGCAACCAAGCGAGCGTTGTACTTCGACGCCGGCGCGATCGAATGTTGGCAATGCGACCGCAGTGGCCACATGACCTATTACCATTCATCCGCCCCCAACAAATCGACATCCCAATCAAAACTCTGTCCCTGTTTCCCCTCGGTCATCGAAGATTAAAAAACCATTAGCCACTAACCACTAACCACTAACCACTAACCACTAACCACTAACAGCTAACAGCTAACAGCTACCAGCTACCCCAAACCTCCCATGCAACTCATCATTGATTTACCGAGTCGCGAAGAAACGATTGCGTTTGCACGCGATCGTTGGAGTGAAGCAGTTTTGGACCCTCGATGGAAAAACGTCGAGGGTAAGTTTGAGACGAATTCGTTTGGGCAAGTCATCATGAACCCGCCACCAACGTTTTTTCATAACGATCGAGCGTATCGAATCGCGACATGGATCGAAAAACAACTTGGCGGACATGGCAGAACTGACGTGCCATTAGAAACCGTTGACGGAATCAAGGTTCCTGACGCAGGTTGGTTTTCGCCGGAGCGATACAAGTTGGCACGTGGACGTTCAACAATTCAACAAGCCCCAGAAATCTGTGT
>JBGSNA010000063.1:0-22072 GCA_041739875.1 Pirellulaceae bacterium | reverse complement strand
TAGTGTCTGTCCCCTCAACGATTCCCTTAAGTGACATGTTGCTTTGTGTTCCGAGCTAAGGCCTTTGGTCCGTAGTCCGAACATCATCCAGGAAGCCGTCAGCAAGAACAATCACCCAAAACCGGTGAAATCTATGGCCTCAGGCGTCAACAACGAGAATGTAAAACGTTACACCGGGGATGCTCACGGGATTCTCTCCTTCACGGGCTAGTGACTTTGCATTCCGTTGAGCATGATTCCTGGATTGAACAAAGGAACGGGGCGTTTCAACCATCAGGTCAGGCGGCACAAAGCCACCGCTCCCCTTGCGTTTGTTTTGATCAGGCAAAAAACGCAAACACGGTAGCGAATTGGGAATACTACATCGCGTGACTTTAAACTCATCTACGTCGCCACAATCTCCACGTTTGGTTTTCACCCGTGGTGCTTTTCCAAGCTCCGATTTTTTTGCCCGAACATCTTTTTGCCCACCGCCCGATTCCCATCATCACGAATCTGTAGTCGAAAGAACGCCAATGAGACATGATCACGGATGTTTACCTACCAACACAAACAGCCTCTCCAACCAAGACCACGTTGTTAGCCACGAAAGTTCACAAAGAACCACAAAAAGAAAACGGTAACCCGTCAGGATCAGACGTGGTTCTCGCGCGGAGACGCAAAGTTGCAAAACTCTCAACGACTCCCCTGCGAAAGTGTTCATCACGCTCCGCCGTGATGCCCAGCGCAACTACTGCATAGCCGGTGTCAACCCAATCCCAGCCAAGAGTTCAGACGCGACGTTGAAGTCAAAAGGCCAGGGGTGAAAAATGGTTGCTCGGTTGATGCGAAGACTAGCGAGTTTAGTAGGCAAAAAATGGCAGGGCAAAAAAATTCCCATCCACAGAATTTTCCTACCTCCATTTTCCTACCTTCTTCGCCAATCACGACACACGCCAATCATACGAATTGAGACCCAGCAGTCGCCACTGGTGTCACTTGCATTATTCGTGGTGAAATCTAAGGTGTCAGGGTGAAATCGAAGGTGTCAGGAGTCAATAACGAGAATACCAAGCGTTCCACCGGAGTTGCTCACGGCATTCTCTCCTTCGCCGGCGTGTGACGTTGCAGCACTTCAAGGTTTGCTTCGCACACAGGTAACAGTTTAGTCGCTGGGGGGACATCTAAGGTGTCAGGAGTCAATAACGAGAATGCCAAGCGTTCCACCGGAGTTGCTCACGGCATTCTCTCGTTCGCAGGCTAGTGACGTTGCATTCCGTTGAGCATGATTCCTGGATTGAACAAAAGGGGGAGAGGGGGCGTTTCAAACATCAGGTCAGGCGGCGCAAAGAACACTTTCCGCTTGTTCTGATCGCGAAAAAAAAAGCTAACACGGTAGCGAATTGGGAATACTACATCGCCTGAGTTTAAACTCATCCACGTCGCCGCGATCTCCACTTTTGGTTTTCACCCTTGGTGCTTTTCCTAGCTCCGATTTTTTTGCCCGCACATCTTTTTGCCCACCGCCCGATTCCCATCATCGCGAATCTGTAGTCGAAAGAACGCCAATGAGACTTGATCACGGATGTTTACCGACCAACGCGAACAGTGGTCCCAACCAAGACCACGTTGTTAGCCACGAAAGCTCACAAAGAACCACGAAAAGAAACCGGTGCCTCGTCAGGATCAGACGTGGTTCTCGCGAGGAGACGCAAAGTCGTCAAACTCTCAACGACTCCCCTCGTGAAAGTACTCATCACGCTCCGTCGTGATGTCCAGGACAAGTACTCCATAGCCGTTGTCAAGCCAATCCCAGCTAAGACCTCAGACGCGACGTTGAAGGTAAAAGATTAGACGTGAAAAATGGTTGCTCTGTTGATACGAAGACCAGCGAGTTTAGTAGGCAAAAAAATGTCCGATCGAGCGAAGAACGCACCCAACAAAAAACGCCCATCCACAGAATTTTCCTACCTCAATTTTCCTGTCTTCTTCCCCAACAAAGCAACACACCAATCACACGAATTTAGTTCCAGCCTTCGTGATTGGTGTCACTCGCATCATTCGCGCTCCATCTACTCCCAAACAGCGATTCCAAGTCGCAAAACGTCGCAACGAGAAACGCGAAACGAGAATAGGATCAATCGTTTCCAGGATCGTTTTTTGTGGTTTTTTTGTGCTTTTTGTGGCCAAGTCGACCGACCGCAAAAAGGAAGATCGAACAAAAGGGGGAACGGGGGCGTTTCAAACATCCGCGGGCCCAAACATGGGTCGAAGCGAGGGCGCATCGGCTGAATCTAAGGTCGACGATGCGGCCAATCGACTGGCCCAAGAAACCGCAATCGCGATAGAACGACACCTGCTCCCCTCCAAAAAAATCGTTGCAAAACATGCCTTGGCGAGTTCGTGAAACACGAACTGCCGATTGACGATTCGCATTTTGCGAACTATGCTCGCCTATGTGCCGATACTGGATCATAGAAATGGAGCAGAACGAATGAGGATCATTTCGAAGGCTCGACTTCGGCAGTTCTGGGAAAGCCCAAACTGTGGCGATTCGGAAGGCCCTCTACGTGCTTGGTTTACCCACGTGAGCAACAAATCAATCGCGTGGCAGAACTGGAGCGATGTTCGTTCGTCATTCCGAAATGCTGATCTCGTTGGGAATCGTGTAGTATTCAACATTGGCGGGAACAAGTTTCGGTTGATCACTCGCATCCTCTATCCCAGCCAGAAAGTATTCATCCTGCGGGTCATGACTCATGCTGTCTACGATCAAGACAAATGGAAGCAGGATTGTGGATGCTTCCAAGGTCCGCCCGAGTCTCCTGCGAAGAGAGTTGGCAAGAAAGTTCGAGTAGCAAAGAAATCGAGTAAGGGGAAAAAAGATGGCAAGCAAAACAAAATTTAGATTGAAAGCGAAGGATCGAGATTCGTACCTCGAACTTATTCAAGCGTTTCCGCTTGTGTCGATCGCGTCCGACGAACATCTCGAAGCGGCGAGCGACACCGTCGATCAATTGATGGCGAAAGGTCGTCTCGATCATGGCGAAGACATGTATCTGGATGCTCTTAGCGACTTGATCGCTACCTTCGAAGATCGGCATCATGACATCGAGCCAGCTTCCGATGCCGACATGCTGCGTCACTTGCTTGAATCAAAAGGCGTGACGCAAACGGAAGTTTGTTCGGCAACGGGATTGCCCAAGTCATCTCTTTCGGAGGTTCTATCGGGCAAGAAGCAGTTCAGTCGCCAAATGATTCGCAGTCTCGCCAACTACTTCCATGTCGATGCGAGCATATTGACTGCGAATTTCTAACGGTCTTGGGTTCAGTCCGGTGCAATCACGAGTTCACCAGTACGGACAAGCTGCGCTGGACGCCATGCCATCGTTCAGGTCCGTCGATGTGTCGATTCAAGATTGGAGGAGGATTCCCCGGGCGTCGGCGGTACTGCGTGCGTTGTTTGTCAATGCGATCAACGCGATTTTCAAGTCTCAGGTATTGGCAGTGCTAAAGACTTGCGAATAACATTGAACTGCTTCGCGGCCTCATCATCAAACGGGCGAACTTTCATCGGCCAAGAAATCGGAACGAAACGACGTGTTCGAGTCGTTTCCGCAAGCAAATCACGCCAGGACAGGTCCTGGCCTACGGCTACAGTGATTTGATCGCTGCGTTGAACGTGGTACTTGGACGCATTGCGGTGCTGGTTTTCTCGGGGCTTGGCCAATAGTAGCCGCCGATGTCGACTGGCTTGCCTTGGGTGGCGGCAATCTCGCCGAGGATCTTGGCTTCGTTGTCGGTTAGCGATTTTGCTAAACCGGCGAAACGATCCTGGAGTGACTTGCTCTTGTCTTGGGCAGCGAGAGCTTGGGCCCAGTACATGGTCAGATAAAATTGGCTGCCGCGATTATCGAGCTCGCCAATGGCACGTCCGGGTGACTTGTTGTTATCGAGCAACTTGCCCGTTGCATCGTTGAGCGCGTCGGCCAAGACCTGGACTTCGTTGTTGCCCGTCTTTGCCGCCAAGTCTTCGAGCGAGACGGCAACGGCAAGAAACTCACCTAGTGAGTCCCATCGCAAGTGGCCTTCTTCGACGAATTGTTGCACATGCTTGGGTGCTGATCCGCCGGCTCCCGTTTCGAATAATCCGCCACCGTCCAACAAGGGACCGATCGACAGCATCTTGGCACTCGTGCCCAACTCGAGAATCGGGAACAGGTCGGTTAAGTAATCGCGGAGCACGTTTCCGGTGACTGAGATGGTGTCCTTGCCATCGCGGCATCGCTCGCATGCGTGAGTTGCGGCGTCGACAGGCGTCATGATTTGGATATCGAGACCACTGGTGTCGTGGTCTTTGAGGTACTCGTTGACCTTGACGATCAAGTTCACATCATGAGCACGGCTCTTGTCTAACCAGAAGATCGCTGGCGAACCGGTGGCTCGGGCTCGTGTGACGGCGAGCTTGACCCAGTCGCGGATTGCGGCGTCCTTGGTTTGGCACATCCGCCAGATATCGCCTTGAGAGACGGAATGCTCCATCAACACGTTGCTATTGCCATCGACCACGCGGACGGAGCCATGTTGAGGGATTTCGAATGTCTTGTCGTGTGAGCCGTATTCTTCGGCCTTTTGTGCCATCAAGCCGACGTTGGCGACACTGCCCATCGTGGACACATTGAACGCACCATTCTGCCTACAAAAATCGATCGTTGATTGGTAGATGCCGGCGTAACAACGGTCCGGTATGATCGACTTGGTGTCATGCAGTTTTCCATCAGCACCCCACATCTTTCCAGACGCACGGATAGCGGCAGGCATCGACGCGTCGACGATGACGTCGCTGGGCACGTGCAGGTTCGTGATGCCTTTGTCGGAGTCAACCATCGCGACTTTTGCGCTCGTTGCATAGACGGCTTCGATGTCCGCCTTGATCTCTTCCTGGAGTGCTGGATCGAGCGATTGGATCTTGGCGTAGACGTCGCCAATTCCGTTGTTGGGATTCACTCCGAGCTTGGAGAATACGTCAGCGTGCTTCTTGAACACGTCTTGGTAGTAAACACTGACACAGTGCCCAAACATGATCGGGTCGGAAACTTTCATCATGGTCGCTTTGAGGTGCAACGAGACCAGAACGCCTTGTTCTTTCGCATCGTCGATTGCTCCCGCAAGAAACTGACGCAGCTCTTTTTTTCGCATCACGGATGAGTCGATGATCTCATTCGCTTGCAACTTGAACGGCTTCTTCAATTCGATCGTCGCTGAGCCGGTCACAAGCTCGATTCGGACTTCGCCGGCTTGCCGCATCACGTGTGACTGCTCGCTGCCATAGAAGTCACCTTCGCTCATGTGGGCAACATGCGAACGTGAATCCGCAGACCATTTGCCCATCGAATGAGGGTTCTTTTTGGCGTACTCTTTCACGGGCGCAGCGACTCGGCGATCCGAGTTGCCTTCTCGCAGCACGGGATTGACGGCACTACCGAGGACCTTGGCATAGCGGTCACGGATCGCTTTGTCCTCGTCCGACTTTGGCTCGACAGGGTAGTCGGGTATCGCGAAGCCACTTTGTTGCAGTTCTATGATTGCGCTAATGAGTTGTGGAACAGAGGCGCTCACGTTGGGAAGCTTGATGATGTTTGCCTCAGGCGTCTTTGCGAGTGCTCCCAATTCAGCTAACGCGTCCGCATGTTGTTGGCTCGCGGCTAGAAAATCGGGGAATGTCGCCAAGATCCGACCCGCGAGCGAAATATCACGGCTTTCAATTGCCACACCGGCGGCACCAAAAAAAGCTTGAAGAATCGGCAAGAACGAGGCCGTCGCCAACGCTGGTGCTTCGTCGGTGTGCGTGTAAATGATCGTGGGTGATTTCTGGGACATGATTTTCTCCGGCTCAGCAAACTTGAAAGATTGCCAAGAGCGTAACAGAGAAATTCACGTCGTGGCATCCGAGACAAGATTTGGGGGTTGGCAACGGAGGGGAATGTCGCGGAAACTCTTGGTGACATTCGTCGACCAAGCCCCCAGCACTTTTCCGGTGATGACCACACGTGAATTTTGACCATCGATCCATCATGAGCGGCCAGCGACGCGGACTCGTCGGCGCGGGCATTCGGGGCATTTTGCGCATCGCGACGGTGCCCTATGGGATGATCGTTGGCCAACGCAACCGAAGTTTTGATAACGGCAAAAAGCCCATCCAACGCGTTGACGCCCCAGTGATAAGCGTCGGTAACCTCACCACAGGCGGCACGGGCAAGACACCGATCGTTTGTTTTCTCGCCAAGTGGTTTCGGCGTTCGGGTGTTCGCGTCGCAATTATCAGCCGAGGATATGGACGTGTCGAACAAGACGATAACGACGAGGCGATTGAACTGCACGAACGGTTGCCGGATGTACCACATGTCCAAGATCCTGATCGTGTGGCGGGTGCAACCCTCGCGATCGACGAGTTCATGTCACAGATCATTTTGCTCGATGATGGATTCCAGCATCGGCGTCTGCATCGTGACCTGGATATCGTCGTCATCGACGCGACTTGCCCGTTCGGATACGACCACTTGCTTCCTCGAGGCTTGCTTCGCGAACCAAAAACGAGCTTGGGACGCGCCGACCTCGTGATCGTGACGCGAGTGGGTTCGGTGGCGAGTGACGTGGCTGGAGCGATTGAGTTGCAAATACGGCGTTACCAGCCAACAGCGCCGATCGTGTTCTCGGATCACCAGCCGATGACACTGCTTGAGTACCCCGACGTTGAATCGCCAGTCGACGGTCTCGTGGGCAAACGCGTCGCGGCGGTAAGTGCGATCGGAAACCCAAACGCATTCGAAGATTCGCTACGTCGATGTGGTGCCGACGTGGTCGCTTCGAAACCGCTGCCAGATCACGACCCGTATTCGCCAGAGACCGTCGCTGAGCTACGTGAGTGGATCCACTCATTCGGGTCCACGATCGATCTTGTCGTTTGCACGCACAAGGATCTCGTGAAACTTGCTACGGATCGACTGGGCGGCCGTCCGTTGAAAGCATTGCTCATCGACTTGGTCATCACGCAAGGCTCCGAAGTTCTCAATGCGACGCTATCCGCCATCCAGGCGAAGATGGGTTTTGAGGAATTCGACGACGCCGAATCCACAGACTCCGAATCTACCGACATCTAACTGCGAAACAACCGGAACAATTGGCAATTTCGACGTCGCTCTACCTTGACCTCGTCCGGGTTTGTTGATCCGACTCGTTTAGAGCTCACTGGGAAACCGATTTCGATTGACGTAGTTTCTAAATTGACGAATGAGTTTTCGTGAACGAGTCGAAGTGGACGGGCAGATGAACACACCAAAATTTTTGCTAAGTGCGGCCGTTGTATGTGGCTTCGCTTTGAGTGTGGCGACGGATGCTTCCGCCCAGTCTCCGATGCCGAGCGCTCCGATGCCGAGCGACCGAACATCTCGACTGGACCTATTGAGCCTCGACACGACCAGTCCACCGCCATCAAGCCCGTCGGACATGCGACGATCTGCTCCCACAGCCATGGAGCTTCGTCAAGAACGTGCATTGTTTCAAATGCGTCAGCGTATCGAGCGAATCGAAGCGGCCGCGTGGCTGGGCTATAGCCCCCTTCGTCCAAACTGGAACGCTCAACCGATGATGTCGAGTTCGCAAGCACCTCAACGAGTCATCTACGTTCCCGTTTACGTTCGATAGGGATTCGCCCGGGCTTGAGTGATCGGGCTTGAGTGATCGGGCCTGAGTGATCGGGCCTGAGTGATCGGGGTTAAGTGATCGGGGTTAAGTGATCGGGCAAATTTTTTTGATTTGGCAAGATTTGCTGGATCGAGAAAGTTCATTCGACCGATGACAAGTCACGGGGGAGGAGGCATCGCGCGCCAGCAGATTGGCTGTCGCCGTGAAACACTATTGCTTCGCTCTATTGATCTTCGTCCCGTTCTTCGCGACCGGATGCTCGCTCGTTCCGTCAAAGCTCCAACGCGAATCGGTTCATAATCCGTTTCCTCAGCTAAAACGGGTCGCGGTGCTGCCGTTCTATAACCAGAGCAGCGAAAGCACCGTCGATACCGAGGATGTTGCCGAGGCGTACTACGCAGCACTGCAAGCCATCCCTGGATTCGAAGTGCTCCCGGTAGGCGTTTCCAAAGCCCAGTGGCTGCAATACGCACGCACTTATGGTGAACCGCTTTCGGGAGAAGATTTCCAGAAGCTTGCGCAATTCATGGGCGTTGAAGCCGTCGTCGTCGGTTCGGTCACCGACTTTGACGCGTATTACCCGCCACGTTTGGCAATGACAACGCATTGGTATGCTGCGAACGAAGGCTATCATCCGATCCCAGCTGGATACGGCTTGCCATGGGGCACAAAACAGGAAAAGGAAATCCCCAAGCGTATCGTGCAAGAAGCAGAGTTTGAACTCGCACGAAGCCAGCTTTCGACACAGTCTCCTCAGCCCATGACACCAGCGCCTCCCATCGAAACGAGCGGACTCAAACAGGCCTCTGTTCCCTGGCAAGAGTCGGACGCCATGAGTGGGCTTGTTGCACCCTATGTCGTTACGAATGAAGACGTCGTTACGGATGAAGCCTCCATGATGTCTGGTGCATCATCGCCAACGATTGCTAGCGAGTTACCACAGAACTGGCCGAATCCGAGTGACCTGATTCCGGACGGTCCGTCGTCTGTGCGTCCGACCGCGATCATCAATCATGAACCGGTGTTGACGCATACTCGGCTGTATCGTGGTGATGATGCGTATGTCACAACTCGATTAACAAGCTACGTCGAAACGGGCGATGATGCGCGTCCGCGCGGTTGGCAGGGTTATCTCAATCGTACCGATGATTTCGTTCGTTTCTGTTGTCACTTGCACATTGTCGAAATGCTCGAATCCCGCGGGGGCAAGGACCAAAGCGACCTCATTTTGCAATGGCCGCTCAGCCGATACTGAGTCTCGGCAAGCCAAGTGATCTGGCCGCCGCGACCCAATGTCTTAGCTTCAAGCAATCGGACGGCCAGCGAATGGATATGGAAATCAATGTGCTCGCGTTGGTCAAAGGCGAAGAGCGTTTCATTTTCTTGTTTGATGACATGAATCGCGATGAGACGCTTCGTCAGTTAGCTCGCTTTGCAGCTGAACCAGAGCTTGATTTCTCTTGTTACGACGCAGCCATGCTCAGCCGTAAAATTCGCGATGCCGTACCAAGCGAAGACGAGATGTTCGGCCACGCCGAATTCGATGACGCATCGATGGATGATTTTCGCTAACGACATTTCATCATCGCATTCATTCACTGGAGTGATTGCAACCAGCGACGACCACAAGCAATCGAGTCTATGCGAAGCGCCATCACCCAGTTCTTGAAGTTTCTCGCCAACGAGCGTAATGCTTCGGATCTGACAATCAAAGCGTATCGCGAAGATCTCTTTGGGCTGAGCGAGTGGCTTGAATCAACTCACGGAAGTCTTCCGTCACCGTCGTCCTTGTCGCCTCAAGATTTGCGTAGCTATCAAGCGGCGCTTCAAGAAGCGGGTTACGCTCGAACAACTATCAGCCGCAAGCTCGCGTCACTTCGCAGTTTCTATCGTTTTGCGATGCGCCAGGGGCTATCAAAAACCAATCCCGCCAAACCGCTTCGCAATCCACGTCGTCAACGCAAGCTTCCACACGTACTTTCGAGCGACGAAGTAGGAAGACTGCTGTCGGCTCCTCCGGGGAACAACACGGCGGGTTTACGTGATCGAGCGATGCTCGAAACGATGTATTCCGCTGGCTTGCGGGTGAGCGAACTAGTGGGCGTTTGTGACGGCGATCTCGACTTGGATGAACAGATCGTTCGTGTCCGCGGTAAGGGGCGAAAAGAACGAATCAGCCCACTGGGTTCCTTTGCGATTCGCGCCATCCAAAAGTATGCCGCCCAGCGTGTGCGAGATCCCAAAACAGAAGCACTCGCCCGCAAAGCACCTGTGTTTGTTAATCGATTTGGCAATATCCTGACCACGCGCAGCGTCGGTCGGATGTTGGAAAAATACATCGGTGAGGCGGGACTCGACGCGAGAACCAGTCCACACACGTTGCGCCACAGCTTTGCAACGCACTTGCTCGATCGTGGTGCGGACATTCGTAGCGTCCAAGAACTCTTGGGACACAAGAGCCTCGCAACCACTCAAATTTACACGCACGTGAGTGCAACCAATTTGCGACAAATCTACGAGAAAGCGCATCCACGAGCGAGCTGAATTTCTTGCCCAAGACCAACCACTCAACTCACGTGGCTACCTAGCCGGCGGATGCCCTAACGTGAGCCGGTGCAGCCGTCTCACGTTGCTACGCACAATGATGATATCAACGACGTCACCGGGCTTGTATTGCTTGAGTCGGTTGACGACTTCCGATGTACGATTGACGTGTCGGTAATTCACTGAATCGAACACGTCGCCTTTCGCTAGTCCAGCGACTGCGGCGGGCGAATCGGAGACGATGGAAAGGATTCGTGGCTGATCGCTAGACAACTTCGTTCCGACCCATGCTTTCGCGCTTGGTGACGACAAACCAAAACGCTTGGACTCAGGATCAATCACGCTACGCGCGTACGAGGCCGAGACAACTTCCGGTTTCGGAAGCGGTGGCGGAAGCTCCATTTCCGAACTGACGGGAATCGGAAGTTCCTGGTCCTCATCCGTCGCAGCTATTCTTTCCTCACCCGCTCGAATGTCGCTGCAAAGGTTTGGGAAAGTTGGAGGAAACAACAGCACCGACGCAAGCAGCAGCGAGACTCGCAGCGACATTTTCAAGGTCCTTTGAAAACGGTGGAGAGAAGATTAGAGAAGGTTCAACGTGAGGCAACGTGGCCTACATCGTCAACGTGAGTGTATCCGATCCAACTCAGCTAAATGCAGCCTCCGACTCCAAAAATCTGAGGCCGAACCACTAGCGGTAGTGCTTCGCAAGGCGATCAGGAGACACCCCAACAGCGTGTCCGATTTGAAGCAGTTGATTCAGAACGGTTTGGCGCAGGACTCCCTTGGTTTGCCAGCGGCGGGACGAAACGACGACGTGGCCCGAGATGAGCAACGGCCACTGAATTTTCCGGAGGTTCTGTGCCAACTCGATGTCTTCCATGAGTTGAACTTCGGGAAAGCCACCGACGCGTTTGTATTCAGACCGTCGAACGAAAACCGCTTGATCGCCAAATGGCAATCCGCGCCACGTTACTCGCCGTGCGTTGCCGTATTCGAGCAACCGATAAATCAATTGTTCACTATCGATGCGTTGCCGCATCGCGCCCCAAACGAGCGACGGCTTGCTTTGGACCGCATGACAGATTTGATTCAATGAATCGCTGTCCAGACGACTATCCGCATGCAGAAAGACAACAAACTCGCCTCGGGCAAACACACTGCCGGCGTTGAGCTGGACTCCGCGGCCGCGAAGCGAGCGAACGGTTTCAGTCGCTCCGGCGGCGGCGGCGATCGCGAGCGTATCATCGTGGCTGCCGCCGTCCGAAACAATGATTTGCCCGGCTCCCGCCAACAGGGCTGAGCGAACACTTTCGCCTATCGTTTCCGCTTCATTGAGCGTGGGAATCACAACCGAAATATCACACGGCGTCATACCGTTTCGATCTCGCGCAGCCGCGTGTAAGCAATTGGGCCGAGGATCAATAAAGGAATCCACGCGGCGGTACTTGGAGAAAGAAGATAGCCACTGCCACCCATCGCACCAGCGATCGTTTTCAGCAAGAAGAATATAAGCACCGTCCCAATCGCAGCTCCGATCATCACAAACAAGTTGCGACCACCACGATTAATGACGAGCGGCAATCCGAGCAGCACCAAAACAAAATCGAGTGGTGGGCGAAGGATTCGCTCGTGAAGCAAAACTTTCAAACTTGCGGCACTGTGGACCGCTGGGTTTTGAACCTGGCGAATCATTTCTGAAATCGACGCGATCCGCTTGGCCGCTTGGTTCGTCTGCAACAGATCCGAGTGAATGGTCGTCGCCACGAAGCACTCGCGTGGCTTGAGCCAAGGCTGGTCGGCACTCGTCATGAGAATGAGCCGCTCATCGGTGCCCGCAGAGGGTATCTGATCGATTGACTCCGGGCTAATCACGCCACGCAGTAGATAACCGCTCGTGTGATTCTCGTCTGCGGTTAACCAGTGGGCCGTGTCCGCCAAAAGCAGATCACCGAATCCAGCAAAGTCACCGTAGATACGAAAATTTGGTTTTCGGATTTCGCGACGCTGTGCCTTTAACCCAGCACCTTCGAAGAGAATACAGCTAGTCCGATCGTAATTCGGCAACACCGGTTGCTCAGCATCAACACTGATGTCCTTGGCTTTCATTGACAAGGCGTCTCGATATCGAGGCAGCAGCCATTCGCGGTTCACGCACTGGATACCGATAATCAAGAGTGATGCGATAATCATAGGGCGCAGTATCCGTCCATGGGAAACGCCAATGGAAAGCGTCGCCGTGAGTTCACCCGTTCGTCGCAACCAGCCCACAGTGAACAACAGCGCCATGAGAACGATGATCGCGCCGGTCCAGTCAAAAAGCAGGAGCATGTACGGGCCATAGTACCGCAACATGACCTTCACTAGGCTGCCCTCTTGTTGCCCCTGAGACACCAACTCATCCATGCTGTTGAACGCGTGAAACACCACAAAGATGCCTGCCAACGAGCAAAAACAGACTAGCGAAGTCCGCAAGAACAAGACGAGAATGTATCGATCGATCCGAGTCACGTTGATGGATGCGTCAAGTGGAAAGGGTGCATGCGATGTCTACCGAATGCATAAACTATCCCAGCGGTCGACGTTCCAGGGCAAGGGCAGTCTTGCACGATCCGCCTTGATCCAATGCCGTGGCCCCAGCAATCTCAGATCCCGAGATTGCTCAAGAAGTGGCTCGAGCCGCTAGCGTTTCTCGCCGCCGCCGTAGCCGATGATTTTCGAGATGGCTTGGACGAAGTCTTGGGTGTTGTCGAATTCGCGATAGACGCTTGCGAACCGGATGTAGGCGACTTCGTCGAGTCGTGCGAGGTGTCGCATCACGAACTCGCCGATTTGTGAGGTCGTGACCTCGTTGTCGCAATTTGAGTAAATTTCGCCCTCGACGTCCTGGACCACACGTTCCATTCGGGAGCTGCTAATGGGGCGTTTGGAGCAGGCGCGTTCGATTCCGCGACGAATTTTTTCGCGATCGAGCGGTTCTCGAGTTTGGTCACGTTTCACGACTCGAATGCTGAGTTGCTCAATTTTCTCGAGCGTCGTAAACCGCCGTTGGCATGATTGGCAGATCCGTTTGCGCCGAACCATGTAGCCGCCATCGGCCGCACGGGTATCGAGAACCCGGTCATTATCGACATGGCAATAAGGACAACGCATCACAGTCCCAAAAGAATGAGCAACGCACAAAGTGGTAGATTAGCGTCAAAACGGACTTTTCCGAAGTCGTCATCGTAGCGGCTTTTAGACGCCCAAAAGATTTGCCCGAGTGAATTTGGGAGACGAATTGGAATCGGAGGGCTGACCCGTCCTACGAATTGGACGTCGTGCGGGTAGAATCCAGACACACGGATCTCTCCAAACGTCGTTCTGGAAGAGAAATAGTGCGATCCTTTCTTACGTCCGACGTGCTGATTCAAGTCAAATGGCCGAGTGGTTTGTACAACGAGCGAGCGACGTCATCGGGCCCTTGGGTCCGACGGAGCTGTTGGCGCTTGTGCGAAGCGGCGTGGTCAAACAGGACACAAGAATTCGCAAACAAGACTCTGAGTGGCTCGCCGCACGCGAAGTCGGCGGTTTGTTCGAAGCAGCCATGCGTCCGACGATCGAGAATCGATGCCCAGAGTGCAACCGGTTGCTCGATAGTGTTCCCTGTCTCTGTCCCCAATGTGGACGACGCGTACAAACAGCTCGCACCCGAATCATCGAAAATACGATCTGTGAAAACACGGTCCCGGGTGATGCCAAAGAGGACGAGGCGTAGACAGCACAGCCTCCACAAGAAAATGCTCACGCAGCAAAACAAAAATGCCTGAACGCTTTAACGTCCAGGCATCGTTTGTTTTGTGTGTCGTTGGCGACGAACCGTGACGTACAAGCGATTTAGAACTTGTACTCCGCGCCGACCGACAATCCGAGGAAGAAGATGTCGTCGTTGACGTTGACGTTATTGCCAACGTTCGAGGTGACGGTAGCTGGGATTTGATCGGGAGCACTAGCGACCCCGGTCAAGTACCAGAATTCACTTCCAACACGTACGGACAGTGCTTCGCCAAGTTGGTAACGAACACCTGATCCGAGTTCGAAGAATCCGGCTAGCTCGCCGTCGCTAGATGCATTGGCCAGTGCAACATTTCCATCGTTGAACAACGTTGTATCGGAGCTGGCTCGGTTGTAGTAGGCGCCAGCACGTCCGCGGAAGTCCATGTAGCCGTGACAACTAATCGGATACAGCATATCGATACCGATCTGGGCACCGAAGAGTTGGTTTTCGACGTTGTTGAAGAGTCCACCCGTGTTGCCAAGGTTATTGGTGCTGGAGTAACCAAGCTTCTCGTCGTACTGGATGTAACGAGTTCCATAGATCACTTTCACCAAGTCGTAACCGACAAGCGTACGACTCGCCTCAAGGCTCCAGAACTCCGAGTCGTAAAACTGCGACTGGGCGACGGAGAATGACGCTGGTGTCGCAGGTGTATCGGGAACGGCGGGAACGCCTGGTCCGGCCGGAGTTCCAGGAATGAAACCTACAGCTGGTGTATTGACGAACGCAATGAGGCTTCCATCATCAACACCCAAGGCGTCCACGAGTCTCGTTCGAACGCGGTTACCGTTTCCGTTGAGGCTCGCGGATTGATCCCAGTTATAGACACCGACAAAGCTCACTTCGTATCCATGCACACAATCGGGCACAGCACCGATGGTGATTCGTGGAGCCCATTCGTAGTCAAATCCGTCGTAACCGAAGTTTTGGCTAAACGAAACGTTCTCGTCACCGGAACGTCGCATGTAGAGGCCTTCGACCGAGGCATAGCGATAGGGGTTGCAAGGAGTCCCACAAGCCGTTGGCTCTCCGGATCCGAAGCGTGGTTGCGAGCCGCCCATGCCATAGCCGCCCATGCCATAGCTTGAGAAACCTCCACCGCCGCAAGCTCCGCCGCACGAAGCTGTCCCACAGCTCGAGCAACCTTGATTATAGGCGACGGGGGCCACGGCATTCCGAGCAATCATGCTGTTGTCCGCTAAGCCGGCGGCCTGCATCACTTGATTCGTCTGGCCTGAGGGCGACGAGTTCATGGCCGCAGCGTTCACCACTCGATAGGCGCTGCCGTTGTAAGACATCAGCGACGGATCGGATGCCGTTACCACTCCAGAACTCGCGGGTTCCGACCATGACGCTGGGCTCGCGAACCCAGCGCTGGATTGTCCATAAACGGTACCGCTCAAAGTCGCTCCAGCACCGAGTGCAGCAACACCGCAAAACGCAAGCCAGCCACGAAAGCTGCGCTCAATTCGTTTTTGGATCGAAAAGTTAGTCATGATCGAACCTCGTTGACTCGCGGTGCGGATTTTGCAAACCGCTCGGGAAGTGAATTTCGTTTGAATGTGAACCAAACAACTAAGTCTAAAACAGCTAAATGAACTTGTGCCAATACACGTTCACTATCGGATTCTCAGCTCGTCGACGACTGGAATCAAACACGTCTTGCGAACCATCTTCAGGATGCCGGAGGCGGATTTGTCGCTATCGCAATCACCAGCAACCACAAGTTGGCCGTTTTCCTGACGAAGTTGAACTCGACAATTTGGAAATGCTCTCGCAATGGATTGGTTGAGCGTTTCAGCTTTGTCACTGACCGCCTCGCCTTGGGTATCCACCGCGTCTTCCACGTGGATTCGGAACACACGAACTTTGGGCTCGTCACCGTTGCCGGTGTCCGCCCAAATCGTCAACTCGGTAACACCGCATCCGGTGCCGATGAGTTTCAGTTCATTGGAGCCTGAGTTGATCGCCTGGCAAATCGCTTGATCCGCAAGTGAAATACGGTGGAAGGTACCACCGATCGTCAATGTGCGGACCTGAGCCTTGTTCATGTGCAAATCGATTGCCGCCGATGCTTGAACAACTCGCGACTGTTTCGGCGTCAAACCAGCGACAGCCGCTGTCGACCGAGTAGGGTCAAGTTGAAGCGACTCAACCCGCGTTACGGTGGGACGTACGAGCGAGATCCCTTCCGTCGATTCATTGCGAATCAACGGGACTGGTGAAGTCGAAACGGCAACGGGTGGACGATAGCGATTCGCATTGGAGACCAAGCTTGCCACCACACCAGAACCGCTTTTCTGTAGGGTCGCACTCGATTGAACATCACCAGGTGCATTCTTGAGCGATGGCAGTAAGTCGCTGCCGAAGTCAATGGGCACGAGCGGTGCCGCTATCGAAACGATTGGCTCTGCGGGCGCTGATTGATGAGTCGGCGTTGATGGCTTCGTTGGCACCGAGGGCTTGGCCGGATCATCGATAGTGATCGGTTGGATGCCGTCCAATTCGGACGACCGAGCGATCGAATCCGGCGTTTCAAAGTTTGGCTCTTCAACCACCGACTCTTCTTCCGCCAACTCTTCTTGATCAAAATCAGTCAACGAGAACATGATAGGTTCAGGTTCATCGCAGACCCATTCGGCTTCCTGGGGCGCCAACTCTTGTCCGACTCGTTCGTCGGACGCTGGCTCGTTAACCTCCTCAACCGCACTCAACCTTTCGTTATCGAGTGCTCCATCGAATGTGTCGGTTTCCGACTCGACGACAGTTTCAAATGAGATGACTTGTGGTTGCGTTGGATCGGCATAGGGGACGCAACGTGCTTCGGGAGCTTGTCGAACCAGATTGGCGGAGTCAGTCACCACGACTTCGCTCGAAGGCGAATGGTTGTGATGTACCGAACCGATCATCGGGTTGGTTTGAATTGGGCTAGCAGTTGGCGGTGTGACGAGGATCACTGGTGCCGGTGACGCGTCCGGGTCGCCAATACTTCGCAAACCCACCGCGATTCCGATTGGCTTCATTCGGATCGGTGATACCTGGTGGTCCGAGGCGAGTTGAACCATGGGACTCGCAAGCGGCACGAGAATCGGCTCACAGAACGGATTGTCTTGAACGCGATTGGTGGGCGTATTGGCCGTGAGCGGTAGCGGCGAAACAATGCGCAGACCGGCAGATGTCGAATCAGCCGCAATCGATGGAGCGGCAGTCGCGAAAATCATCGCGGCCAAAACGGCACGCCGTTGGCATCGTTGACGTCGCATTTTGCTGGTTAATGTCTTGCGCATTCCGCATCCCACCGTGGATCGTTGCTTATTTCCTGGTCCCATGAACTGCGGGACCGCCCGACGACTGTGTTTGCCGATGTCACTCCACCCACTCAAAAAGTGGCGCAAGTCCCTCGGTTGCTTTGAGTATCGGATGCGGTTTGGCTAGACATTAACGATTCTCCCAGTTCAAGCGGCTAGAACGGTCATTCGCTTCAATCCTCCTGTAGCGATCCTGCCTGTCGTGGCGCCGTCAAACACGACCCATTACGGAGAATCCGAGCTATTGCCCAGATTCCGACGCCTTGAACGTGCGTTTTCGTACAGCTTCATACACCAACAGAGCGGCTGAGACAGAAACGTTCAGACTGTCCACCTGACCGACCATGGGGATACGAACCCCACGAATCGGCTGTCTCGTCAGCGATGTTTCGGTGTTGCTAGCTAGCGAGGTCCAGTGCTCCCCGAGCCCATGGGATTCGCTGCCGACGAGAATCGCTAGTGCACCGTGCATCGGAGTGGACCACATGGGTTCCGAAGACTCGACGCGGGCCGCGATCACGCTGACGTCATGCTTCACGAGAAAGTCCTGTACTTGCTCGCGCGACCCAGCAGCCGTGGCCACCGAAAACACAGCTCCCAGACTCGATCGAATCGCGTTGGGGTTATGTACATCACATTCACAGCTCGAAAGAATCACTGCATCGACGCCCGCAGCATCGGCACAGCGAAAGATGGCTCCTACGTTTCCTGGCTTTTCAATTCCGTCCAAAACCAGCAAAAGCGGGCTGGGGGGCAATAAAAGTTGATCCAGCCGCCGGTCGGGCTCCACAAATTCAGCGACGACCCCGCGTGGTGATTGACCATAAGCAATTCGTTCCATGAGCGGTTCAGCGACCCTGACAAGCTTTCCTCCAGAATTCCCAAGCGACGATTTCCCATGCGATGACGCGGCATAAACAACCGTTTCAATGTCGACGCGATCGTGTGGTGCGAGCGCCGACATATCCGGCGGCCATTGATTTTCGGGCACATAAAGAGCCAAAAGTTCGACGCCCGAGGTGATTGCTCGCGCCGATTCTCGCCATCCGTCGACTAGCACACGTTGGCTGCGGCGGCGAAATCGATTATCACGAAGCCGCACGAGCCGCTTAATTGTCGGGTTGGCGGTGCTGGAGAGTATTTCTGGGCCCGATTCAGGCATCGTGTCGTCTGCTATTCTGTGGCGAATGAATTCACAACAGGCTAACTAAGTAGAGTGTCAATGGGCGAGGCGGTAACCAGTACGTTGATCACGGCTGAGCAAGTTCAAACCAAGCGCCAGCAGAACGAGTTCCTCGATCTTGAGAAAGAGCTCTACCGAGGCGATCCGAATTGGGTCCCGCCATTATGGATGAGCCGCAAGGAAAACGTCGGTTTTAAACTGATGCCGTTTTACGATTCCGCGGAACGCCAGGCCTTCATTGCCCGCCGCGGCGGGCGGGTGGTCGCTCGGATCTTGGCGGTTGTGAACCACCCGCACAATGAGCGATACAACGAGAAACGCGGGTTCTTTGGGTTCTTTGAGTGCGAAGATGACGTCGCGTCCGCACACAGTGTCTTCGACGCCGCTTGTGGCTGGCTCCGCGAAAAAGGCATGACGGATGTTCGCGGCCCCGTGCATCCGAGCATGAATTACGAAGTGGGGTTGCTCGTCCAAGGTTTCGACACGCCGCCGACGTATTTAATTCCTTACAACCACGAATATTACGGCCGTCTGGTTGAGTCCTATGGGTTTGTGAAGACCCAGGATTTATTCAGCTATGACGCACATATTGCACAGCTCGAAGATCTCGATCCAAAGCTCAAGTTCGTCATCGATGAGGCAACGCGGCGATTCAAAGTCAATTGTCGCCCCATCAGCCGTAAGCATTTTGCCAAGGATGTCCGTTCGTTTCTCGAGATCTATAACCAATCGCTCCAGCGAACTTGGGGCTACGTGCCGATGAGCGAAGCGGAAATTGCCCATCAAAGCGAGGGACTGAAGTATTTGATTGTTCCCGAGCTGACGAGTATCGCCGAGATCGACGGCAAAGCCGTGGGTGCTGGTTTCGGATTGTTGGACTACAACCAAATCATCGGAAAAATCGGCGGTCGCTTGCTGCCTTTTGGTTGGTTGAAGCTGCTCTTTGGGAAACGAAAGATCGACCGATTGCGGTTGATCAGCACGAACGTGATCCCGGAGTACCAAAAATGGGGCTTGGGCCTCGTGACGCTCGCCCGTGTGCTGCCCGACGCGATCAAATATGGTATCCAAGTCGGCGAATTTTCCTGGGTTCTCGAAAGTAATTCACTTTCGCGAGGCACGATCGAGCGTGGCGGTGCTCGTCGTACAAAGGTTCACCGGCTTTACGACCGATCACTCGTCGAGCCCACCCAGCCACATCCGAGAATGGGCTCAGACTTAGAACCCAGCGCCTAGTACTCAGCGAGAATTGATCCGTCCCTGGTCAGAGCCCAACGCTCGGATCATACTTTTGCGATTCCCAGTCCATGAAATTCGACGCCACCTCGCGTCGTTTCATTGATGAATTTGTTTTCCTCTACTCGCCCAGCCGATGTTGCCTGAACGAATTGTGATTACCGGCGCAGGCGTTGTTTCGCCGATTGGCATCGGGCTGGACGCGTATTGGGAATCGCTCATCGAAGGTCGCAGCGGAATTCGCAGCCTGGCGGAGCGAACCGATGAGGGCGCGAAGCCCAACAGCGACTCCGAACCGCTCGGACTTTGGATCGGAGCCCCGATCGTCGATTTTGACGCCAAACTATTCGTGCGACCGCGAAAGTCGTTAAAAGTCATGTGTCGCGAAATCCAAACGGCTTTCGCAGCGACTCAGATGGCAATGGAACAAGCGAAACTCGAAACCTTCTTGCCTGCGAGCGAGACCTCCGCCATTCCAGCTGACCGGATCGGCACCGTCTTCGGCAGCGAAATGTTCTACGGTCCGCCCGATGACATGATCACGGCAATCACCGGTTCGCTGACGCCGGAGGGCGATGGTGATTTGTCGAAGTTTGGTGCACTCGCGATGCGTGAGATCATGCCGCTGTGGATGCTCAAGTATTTGCCCAACATGCCAGCGTGCCATTTCGGAATCTCCATCAATGCACTCGGTCCGAACAATACGTTGGTACTCGGCGAAGTTTCTGGCCCGGCCGCGTTGATTGAATCCGTCTCGTGTATCACTCGCGGCATCGCCGACGTCGTGTTTTGCAGCGCTTCGGGTACGCGCATCAACACGACACGGATGAACTACCGTGGCGACATGCCGATTCCAAGCGTATGCAGGTCAAATGACTGCGACTCGAATAACCGCGATGCGATCGCCTACGCGTCGCGGCCACATCATCCGGATTCATCGGGCGTCGTCGCAGGCGAGGCGGCCGCGTCACTCGTGCTCGAATCCGAGTCATCCGCAAAGCGACGTGGCCAGACACCGTTAGCGATTGTTTCGGGAATGGCGGCACGCTTTTCCGCGTCACCTCGGATGCAAGGAAAAGCCACTGCGACAGAAGACCGAGGCTCATGCGAAGCGATTCGATTGGCGATTATCGGAGCGATTGAAAACGCGGGGCTAAAGCCGAAAGACATCTCGCTTGTCATTAGCCAAGCGATGGGCGACGCGTCAATCGACTCAGCCGAACGTCGTGCCTTGGCTCAAACACTTCCGAACACTCCCGCGTTCGCTCCAGTCGCTTCGATCGGTCATACAGGAGCCGCGATCGGCACCGTCAACCTAGTCACGGGGCTGCTTGCGATTGTTAATCATGTGATCCCGCCTACGCTCAATGCCGAGTCGGCTGTCCCCGAAGCTCGACTGCTTCAAAACCAACAGCCGCTCATCGGCGACCATGTGCTGTGCCTATCGCACACGTCCGAAGGCAACGCCATCGCCATCATCCTGAGCCGACCCAGCTAACACCAAGATTCGAGTTGGCCGACTCGACTCACGCCACGCATCACAAATCGAGGCAAACCAAAGTTGTGAGTGGCAAAATAGCAGTTGCCACGCAGCGATTAGAAATCGATTCGCGAGGCGAGTAAGATTTGAAATAAATCACGTGGAATTGTTCACCACGTGCTCGCGGGGACGACGTTTCATTGGCGTGAGTAAAGGAACCTGCTTACAGCGGTGTTTCTCGCACCGCTGAAGCCGTCACATGCGCTGAGTCGTTAAGCCACGCACGCGCTGCGTCATCAAAGGGCATGACAGCAATAGTGTTCGGTACAAGAATTGCGATCGTCGGTAGTTGACGTGAACGGTCGATATCAACGCCTGCAAGGTTAGTAAACCGGTGCGTCTTTTTGGCAGTAGCAACATGGTATCGACTGCGATAGGCAGTGATGTGGCAAGCCTGATGGAGTCGCAACGACTTGGGGGGCTGATTGAAGCAGCGGAGTGACAAGCAGATGCGGCGAATATCAAATCTCACGCATGCGAGATTCGGTTCGGCGTCAGCGTTACTGGAACCGCCGCGATCGAAGCGCAGCGATAGTCAGCTCAGATAGGATTGCGCCGATGGTGCAATGTCAGGCAACGACGGCGACGGCTACGTGGCTCCCTCGAGTTGCTCCTGTTCTTTCAGTCGCTTGGCGTCGTCGCGTGCCTTCAACTTTGCAAAGTAGGCCGCCAGTTCATCTTCACTCGCTAAGCCGCTCATGTAATGACAGATCATCTCAAAGGTTCGCTTGGTCGCCTTGCCGCCGGTCCACAGATTGATC
>JBGSNA010000376.1:0-3222 GCA_041739875.1 Pirellulaceae bacterium | reverse complement strand
TTGAATGCGTTGATAGCCCAAGTCTTCCAGCAAGTCGACGGTCGGCTGGAAGCGTTCTTCCGCAAGAAAGCCGTCGATGACGTTGACAAAGGCTCCTAATTCATCGAACCCGTCAGCAACAAAACGGTCATAGAGGGCTTTAAGCATTGAAATGACTCTGCCAGAAAGTGATGGGTTGACGACTACAGTATTCTATTCTCTTTGACACGTCTGGTCAGTAAAAGAAAAAATTTCGAGTCTATTCAAATGGGCGTCAATTTCTCGCGTTAACGTGCTGGTCGTGTGGAATTTCGGGCGTTCCCCCGGTGAATACGATATTCGCCATTCTTCCCGACGTCTTCGCCATTCTCGCGAATCGAATGCGCCCAGCGTGTGTCTGGCTCGCCCGAACCGGCTCGCCCATTCCAAGCAATGGCTTGCAACCGACGACTACGTTGTTAACGCAATTCTCGCAGACTGGACCTCTGACGCTCTTCAGTAGGCCGGATCAAGCCGCTTCCGCGAAGATCCGGCACAGCCGTTCCACAACCGCGCGAACTGCAAGCCCTCGCCACCTTCAGGCCCGATTTTCAAATCACTGTTCGCTGCCCGTCCAAACAAGTCGTTAACCCATACCACATGAAGACTTGTGCACGAGAATTCGATTGACACAGCTATCCATCCCCCCGATACTCAGGCCGACTGGTGAACCGGCGATACGTCCGCCACGAACCGGCAATAAGTCTGGCCAAGTCACCCAGCGTATCGAAGGTCCAATCGGCGATAAGAACCTTCATCATTACTTATCGATGGGGCAATCAGCGATAATCATATTGTTACCCGACTGAAAACCATAATCGCGTTGGAAGGAGCCTGCATGCATTATTGCTACATGACACTGCTGGTTCTGGCGATCTCTCAAGGGATGGATCGTGCCACGGTTGCAAGTGAACCGCGCTACCATCCAGACAGTGTGTATGAAACGGTCACGCAGGATCGTAACTCCCCGACTCCACCCTATGACGTCTTTCGGCATCGCCCAACAGATTTGTATCCCGTATCACGCCTTGAATCGCGATTACCGCGTGATGGCCGCATTGACTTCGATCGGTTGCCGCGTCGGCCTGATGGGTTACCTTACGTTGTACGGCTGATGTGGGGAACGTGTCTCACTCCCGGATGCTCGTGTCCAAGCTTCTCTTGTGTTTGGTCAGACGGTACAGTGACACAAAAAATGCCCCGCACTGATGTACCGGCAGAACCGCTGTACGACACCAAATCATACGAACTGCGATTTATACTTAAACCAAATACCGGAAACGGCGGGTAACCATCGCGTGAACCGGAGAACGCGAGCTAGCGGTTTTGAAAATGAGAATCTTTTGCGCGTTCCCGGTTACGCGTGCCGCTCGTCCGCTCAAAACCAGCCTCCAACTGCTCACTACCATGTCGATCGCTATACGGTTGCGCTTGCTGAGAAATATTTGCATAGTCAGCTTCTGCCTGATCGTGCTCGGCTTTTTGGCAATGTTTTTCGCACCGAGCTTTCCCAATTCCTTTAAGACAGCGCTGGCACTGGTTTTCATTGGAGCCATAGTCTCGTCGATCGCATTGGTTGCCGTGCATTGCCGGATTTGCCGCAAGCGTTTCACTGGCTCGCAGTCCGCGGGAGACGAACAGCCAATGCCGAAGCTCTTCGCGAGGCAATGCCAGTACTGCGGCCATGAACCAAAATAGGTCACTGTCATCTTTGGGGAACTTCGCATCGGACGAAGGAGAAGCTTAAGGTCTCAAATTCTAGCTGGCTCACGCTGTCCGAAGGGTGAACACAAGCCCTTAAAAATCCACCCATATAGTTGGTTTTCCGGATGTTTTTACAATGCCCGTAAGAAGCTGTCTTAGAACGGTGCGGTCGAAACCAGTACGAACTGGACTTTTTGGTAGCAAAATGCTACCATTGCATTGGAGGAAAAAATCATGGGTCAACCGGTCAAACTTTCAGATCAACTTGTCGACGATGCTCGGGCTGTCGTGCCGTTTTCGAAGCGCAGTATCGCTGGTCAGATTGAGTTCTGGGCGGGGCTTGGGAAATCGGTCGAACCGCTGCTTCGAGGCGATCGGGCACTTTTGTTGCAGATGGCTGGTGGGGATCGATTGCTCTCGCAACTCTTGTCGGAAGTCGATTCTGCTAAAGGTCGAAAGCGGGTCGAAGCTACCTTGAACAATCGCCCCTACCCGCACTACAAGCCCGTTCCCGAGCATCCTGAACTCGTGCGCCGTATTGAGGCAGATGGAAGCGAGACCGTTGGTCGTTTCGTTGGACGAGAGTTCGAAGCGGTCGAGGTCGTCCGTTGAGCCTACCGTTTGAGTTTCTCGACAGGCGTCCCATCGTGATTGCTTTGGCCGGTTCCAATGGGGCTGGCAAGTCGACTTTCTATGAGAGCTTTCTGGCTGACGCAGGCCTGCGGTTCGTCAATGCGGATGTTCTGTCGGCGTCGCTGGACGTGCCTGCGTACGAGGCAGCCGAACTGGCCGCTTCAATCCGTACGGCCCTTGTCACACAACGGGAGAGTTTTGTATTCGAAACCGTATTGTCTGATCCGGTCGGCGAGAAAGTCGACACTCTCGCCTCGTGCTCGGCGCTCGGTTTTACCGTCGTTCTCATTTTCATCCGAATCGCTAACGCCCAAGAATCGATCAGGCGAGTGGCCATGCGAGTGAGCCAAGGCGGGCACGACGTTCCAGACGATAAACTGCGAAGTAGGTTCGAGCGAACACAAGAGAACTTGAAACGTGCGATCGAGCGGCTGCCGCATGTCCTCGTCTACAGCAACCACGATCTCGCCAAGCCTTATCAACTCGTAGAGGTTTACGAGCACGGGAAGAAGAATGACCTGGATTCTTAGAAACCATTGTGGGGAAAATCTTATGGGTCAGGGAAAATCTAATGGTTCAAACCCAATAGTGTTCGGTACAAGAATTACGATCGTCGGTAGTTGACGTGAACGGTCGATATCAACGCCTGCATGGTTAGTAATCCCGAATGAAGCGTCTGACCCCACGCCGCAAAGTCTACTCGGATCGCGGCCTCTTGTTTGGCTGACGAAAAAGGTTAGTTTCTGCGGGTGAAATCAAAGTATCATTGACAATGAGCTGGCAATCATGCAAATCGGAAACGTCTCTATCGCCCACGCGATCACGCTCGCTCCGATGGAGGAGCACACGAATTATCCGTTTCGCCTG
>JBGSNA010000223.1:0-7902 GCA_041739875.1 Pirellulaceae bacterium | reverse complement strand
GTCGATGTCCACCAGTTTGTTACCGACGTTATCAAGAAATCGCGATGGAATTTCTCCTTGATTAAACCAGATGTTCAGATACAAGTCACGATGAGCTAAATCGATTCCCGTATCCAGCACGCCCACCACGGTGGTAAGATTGCCTCGCGACACATCCCAAGCGCTCGGCGCACCGATAGTCGTGAGACTCGGCATCGCACCGCGGACGAAGTCGGTATCGTTGGGTGTGGTGACTTGACCGGTGATCAACTGATTGAGGCTGAACGACGCGACGTTCGGGTTCTGCGCGAGACTTGCTTCGATATCTGCTTTCGAAATACCGACGCCTCGAACAAGAATCAAGCCTTTGTCACCTAGACCAGAGACAATTGTAAACTGGTTGTTGTTGTCCGTTAGCAACGCCTCGACGTTGGCGAGTTGGTCAATCCGTTGGGATGGTGCGTCATTTAACTGCACGATCCATTCGCCAACCGACAAAGCCTGGGGACCTGCCACGTTTGCAGGTAACGATTGATCAACACTGGATAACGATTTCAGCGCAATACGAGGGACGTTGTTGAAGGTCTCGAACCACGTGATGGGAGCGTTCGTTGGTGTAGAGCCTTCAGTCGATTGGGTTGGGATGGGTTGCGTTTGGGCGGCTGAAGCCTGGACACCAGCGAGGAAACCAACATCGAGATCACTTGCCAGCATCATGCGTGGTTCGAGCAGCTCGTAACGCAGCTTCGTGCGGGCGTCGCGATGCTTGTTTTTGTGGCTGCGAAGTGTGTGGTTGCCGCGGACAGAAACAGGTTGCTTACGCGATTGTGTCATGCTGTTGCCAAAGCCTAGATTTGCAATCAAAAAACCCTTCCGTAGCCGGGTGGTCAACAGCATAGGCAACCGGGTGGTCAAGGGCTACTCGTTCAGTCGTTCCTTGACAAGAAAGTTGTGAAGCGAATGATCCGCCCCATTGGGCCAGAGGATTGGCGTCGAAACTCCCTAAACTTCAGCGAATCGAGTGGTCTCGCAACGACCTAGCCGCGATGATCGTGCAACTAAACTCATGGAAAAGTCGATGCCGTAACCGGGCAAACGTCTGCACATTTGCTCCAATTCACTAACCTTTGCGGTTCCGCGACATGGCACGCATAACTCACCGTGGAATGGCACGCATAACTCACCGTGGAGCAGTGCGGTTGCGAGGGAAGCCGAAATGGCAAACTCAAACTGTCAGCGTGGAAACTCTTCCAGATCCTATCGTGGCGATCTTTCATCGGGCGATGAGCGATACAACCCGCTTACGTTTGTGGCTACCGAAAACGCAAAAATTTCAACGAGCGATCTATCCGCATATAAGGCATTTGCTCAACGGACACGTTGAGCCACGTTCATCCCTGCGAGACGCATTGATCGCGATTCGTTATGCGAAAGAAGTGCGGAAATGCTTCGTCACGCGACATGCCGTACCATCTTCACGTAGCACGTTCCCCATCCCTCCATGTGCGTGCGGAAGATGGCGTGTATACGAGCTGGGTTTATCATGAGCCCGTCGAGGCTGTGATTTTTTAAAACGTAGGGTGGTTCGAGCGGCGTTAGCCGCGCTGACCCACCATGGTTGTCGACGATTTGCGGGTGGTGGGTCTGCATCGCTAACGCGTTTTGACCCACCCTACAAAAAGTCACAGCCTCGTCGGGCAAATAGGGCTTCCCGATCGATCGCGGCACTTGTTTTTAATCGAAGGCACACAAAGCAGCGAATAACAACCCACGGCACTCGTTTGGTCATCAATGGCCCTGGGAACTGCGTGGCCCCATCGTCAAGTAGCCCGCATCGTCAAGAAGCATGCGGCTTTCAAGCTTCTCAATCAGTATCCTTGTTGCAGTTGGCGCTCCGCCGGAAACTGAATCGCTTGACTTTTTGACAAGGAAGCCTGGCGAGCGTAGCGACCAAGTGCGTGGCAGGCTACGATTTTTCATGACGACACTTATTTTCTTCCATTGCACGATTTTCTTCACATGAATCATCCGGAATCGACTGCAGCTCGACTGGCTTCGGAAGCCATGATGTTTGCACCCGCTGAACGTGAAGCGTTTATCCGGAAACGGTGCGAAGGCGACAGCGATCTCGTCGCGTTAGCAATACAGCTCATGTCCGATTTGGTTGAAGCCGACCGGTCGAACGCCGAAATGTTCCAAACGGCTGAGCCGCTGGCAACGATCGATTCGTTTTCAAAATTGTCGTCTGTGGCCGGCGACCAAGGCACCGCAAAGCCTGATACGGCAAAACCAGATACGGTCGATGCGAAAGTAGACGAAGAAGACGATGCTTTGGCGACGTTCTTTTCGCATGGCAGTGTGCGCAGCGAAGCGACATCCCGTGGTGAACTGACGAAGAAGGACGTGGCAGTTGAGAATGTGGGGAACGTGGCTTCAACCATGGACCCCGCTATGACGATGGATGTCATCAGCGACCGCGCCGCTGGGTTAACTGATGATGCATCATTCGCGATTGGCGGTGATGCAACACTTAGTCCTGATTTGGTATCGGAAGTCAGTGCTGTTTGCGAACGTTTCTTGAGTGCTTGGAACGGTGGGGCTGAACCGAGACTAGTCGACTTCATCCCAAAAACGGGAGACTCCGTGGAACGCGAGTATATTGCATTCCAGCTTGTTGTCATCGATGTGCAACAGCGACAGCAGCGTAATCGGCCAATCTCCGAACAAGCGTACTTTTCACAAATTCCTGATTGTCGCAACGCAATCCAATCGGCACTGACCAAACGATCAAGTCCTTCGCCACAAGCAAAGGGGAAAGAAAAGCCAACTGTTTTACCTGGTAAATCTGGCACACAACCGGGATCCAACAATGACAAACCTGGCTCGTCGATTCGAACGGGTGACATCCGGTACCAGCCCGTCAAGATGCATGCGAAAGGTGGCCTTGGCGCTGTTTACCGTGCGAAAGACATGGAACTCTCGCGAACGGTTGCGTTGAAGCGGATCTTGCCGGCGCACGAAGACAACCTCAATAGTCGTGCGCGATTCGTCTTCGAAGCGGAGGTGACTGGATCGCTCGAGCACCCAGGTATCGTTCCGGTTTACGGACTTGGTACTTATGGCGAGGGCCAACCCTACTATGCCATGCGATTCATTCGTGGAGAAAGCTTTAGTGATGCGATTGCGAGATTTCACAAAGTCTCCAAGAAGTCTCGGGAGAGATTGCCAGCGAAAGCTGATTCGGACAAGGCTGTCGACGATCAAGCAAAATCAAGTAAACCTGAGCTTGATTTTTATGGGCGTGAGTTTCGTCAATTGCTGCGCCGGTTAATCGATACATGTAACGCCATGCACTACGCCCATGAACGTGGTGTGCTGCATCGTGACTTGAAACCCGACAATGTCATGCTTGGTCAATATGGCGAGACACTCGTGGTCGATTGGGGTTTGGCAAAGTTGATGTCATCGGATGCCAAACAACCGAGTTATGACGACGTGGCGGCAGAGCCGTTGACGGTGACTGACAGCGGTTTGCGCACGACGATTGGCCAGGCCATTGGTACGCCGATGTATATGAGCAGCGAACAGGCGCTGGGACTGCATGATGAACTGACGCCTGCGTCAGATGTCTACAGCCTCGGTGGTATGCTGTTCAATATGATTTCGGGCCAACACCCGATCGAGGGTAAATCAACTCGCGACATTATCATTAATGTTCGCAACGGCAAGACGAAGAACTTGCTAGATGTGTTGCCATCCGCACCCAAGGCTCTGGGGTCAATTTGCCGCAAGGCGATGATGAAGGAGCCTCAGGATCGGTACCAAACGGCGACGGAATTTGCCGAGGACATCGATCGCTGGCTCAGCGACGAACAGGTGCTTGCTCATGCGGATGCTGAGTCAGTCGCTGAGAAAGCTGGGCGATTGATCCGACGCTATCGAGGTTGGACGGTTTCCGGTGCTGTTGCTCTCCTGGCAATCACAATCGTGTCGATCATCGCGTCTCTGCTGATCAATCAGGCGAAAGAGGCAGAGAAGGTGGCGAAGGTACGAGCGAAGGAATTCAAAGGCGAAGCGGTCCAGCGGTATCATGAATCTCGAGAAGCGATCGATACGTGGTTAGTCCAAAGTAACGATGCTTTGCAGTTTTTCCCGGGGACACAGGCTGTTCGCCAACGACTGTTGACTGTGGCGGCCGAGGACTATGCAAAGCTCTCGTCAACGAAGAGCGAAGACCCCGATTTAGAGCTGGAGCGAGGACGCACGCTGATTCGACTCGGTGATTTGAGTCAAATGCGAGAAGACAGTGTCGGTGCGAAAAAACATTACCAAGAGGCCATTACTGTTTTTGAACGTAAGCCGTCCGCTGCACGAACTCGAGACACAAATATCGTCGATATCGATTGGCTCTATGCGGCGGAGGCAGCCAACGCAAAATCCCGATTGGCCATTGCGTTGGTCAACGAGAATGCTCTCGACGAAGCTGATAAATTGTATTCCGAAGCAAAGGAACTGCTCGCGACAGTGCATCAGCACTTTGATGATCCGCTGATGTTGAGATATCGGGCAAGTACCGCGATTAATCACGGCGAATTGTTCGTCATGCAAAAACGCTTCCAAGACGCTGAAGAAAAATTTGTTGCTGGACTTAAACTGTTCACGGATCTTGGCGATCTGGCAACGCAAAAGGATGTTTTGTCAAAGTCGCGTGCCGAAGAACTGCTTGGACGTTTGCTCGGACAACTGGGGCAAAACGAAGCCGCAATGGATCATTTTCTGTCGGCGGTGAAGCAACTTCAACCATTGGTTGAGTCCAATCGGGACCATCCGGAGTATCTTGATGCGTTGGCGTCCGTCTTCATTTCCCAAGCCTCGGTTCATCGCGTGCAAGGGCAAGTGAACTTGGAGCGAATTTCTCTGAGTGAAGCGGTCGAACGTTACCGAGCATTGGTCACCGCGTTACCCGATTTGCCGCGATACAGCGAGAATTTGTCGGCTTCACTCACCGACCTGGGGTTGTTATTACTTGAGTCGGATCGATGCACCGCCGCCAAGCCGGTACTCGTCGAAGCGAGCGAATTGTTGGTCGGTTTGGCGAAACGGTATGGCAACCCGCCGTACTACCAAAGTCAACTCGCAACCAACCAAGACGCGTTGGGGCAAGTGCTATGGAACCTCGGAGAGTTCGGTGAGGCACAACAAGCCTTTGTTCAAGCCTTGCAAGGTTTTGGCGAATTGAATCTCGTTCACCCCGAGATCGCGGACTATAGCGAACGGTTCTCAATCGTAAAAAGTCACCTGTCGCGTACGGTTGAAGGTGAAGACGCCGACGAGGGATTTCGATCGGCGGCAGCGACGCTTGAAAAGTTGGTAACGGAATTCCCCGATGTTCCTGGATATGCTTCAGGATTGGGATACGTCTATCTCTATCACGGATGGAAACGACATACGGACGATGCCGCGGTTGCGAGAGAATTGTTTGCCAAGGCTCGTGATACTTGGGTTGGAATGGGAGCGTCGCGAGACCCGAAAACAAGCGAGCGATTGGCATGGTTGTTGACGATTTGCCCTGTTGATGAAATCCGTGATTTTGATCAAGCGAAGAAGTTTGCGAGTGAGGCGTTGAGCAAGACACCGGATAGCGATCACTACCGTTCAACACTTGCGCTGGCGATGTCACTTGGAGGCGAGGTTGAGGAGGCCGAGGCGTTATTCTTGAATTCCCCACTGAACTCGCTAGATCGTGACGGGCGCCACTTGTTGACATTGGCGGCGCTTGCAGCGAAAGCCGGCAACGTTGAACGTGCCAAGGAATATCGCGATCAAGGGATCCAGTGGATGAACGAGCATGCACCCAATTCTGACGATCTGCTGTTACTGTCAGAATTGAGCAGCAACTAACTTCGACAGTTTTTGACAATTCACAAAGAGAAGGCGGGAACCGTGTCTGAATCGAATGACGAGCGTAGCCATGACACGCCGAACCGTACGAAGACGCTTCGCGTCGCATCGGTGCAATTTGAAAGTGCTCCAAGGGACAAGGAAGCGAACTTTCGGAAGATCGAATCGTTTGTTGAGCAAGCAGCGAAAGACGGCGTTCGCTTGCTTGTGCTCCCGGAGTGTTGTGTGACGGGCTATTGGTTCATTCGCAATCTGTCGATCGACCAGCTGGCTGAGCTTGCCGAACCGATTCCGGACGGACCGAGCACGCAACGTCTTGTGGAGTTGGCTCGCCGATACGGTCTGACTATCGGTGCTGGTTTGGTTGAATCAGACGAGTCTGGGGCATTCTTCAACAGTTATATCGTCGCGCTTCCCGACGGGACAACTCACGTTCACCGCAAGCTGCACGCGTTTGAGCATGATGCGATCCATGGTGGGACTGAGTTTACCGTGTTTGATTTGCCTGACGGTTTTCGAGTTGGCGTGTTGATCTGTTATGACTGTAACCTCAACGAGAACGTTCGGATTACGGCGCTGCTTGGTGCCGAGGTGTTGATCGCGCCTCACCAAACCGGTGCCGTTCGAAGCAAGAATCCGAATTTGATGGGATTGATCGAGCGATCCGTTTGGGACAAACGGCACGAGGATCCCCAGGCGATCGAGCGAGAGTTTCGGGGCGAAAAAGGACGTGGCTGGTTAATGCGTTGGCTGCCCAGTCGCGCGCACGACAATGGCATGTTTGTCATTTTCAGTAACGGCGTGGGCGTTGATGACGACGAAATCCGGACTGGCAATGCAATGATCCTGGATCCCTATGGCCGAATTCTTGTCGAGACTTGGGAAGCGGCGGATGCGATGGTCGTCGCGGATTTGGATGCGAAGCTTCTCGCGGATGCCACTGGACGGAATTGGATTCGCAGCCGACGTCCAGAACTGTACACGCCACTGACGGTTCCGACTGGGTTAGAATGCGATACGCGTGCGATCAAATTCAATGAGTAACAACGCGACGATTTCAAACTGAGAAAGAACGATGAAGAATTTATTGTGCTGCATGACATGTTGGGCTGGCACGCTGATGTTGGTTGCGGTTTCGCCACATGGATATGCTCAAGATAACCTGAAGCCGATGTTCAACGGCGAAGATTTATCAGGCTGGGTGTTGACCAACACGCCACCGGACACGTGGCGTTTCGAAGACGGTGTGCTGTATTGCAGTGGAAAGCCGATTGGCGAGATTCGCACGGTGAAAATGTACCAAAACTTTGTGATGGAACTGGAATGGCGACACATGGTGCCAGGCGGAAATGCAGGAGTCTTTGTCTGGGCAGATGACATTACATCCCGCGGCGTACCGTTTCACCGTGGCATCGAAATCCAAGTGCTTGAAAATGCCTATGGCGATTCAAAGGGCCACACAACTCACGGTGACATCTTCCCGATTCATGGCGCGAAGATGAATCCAGAAAACGGGCGAGGTGGCGGACGTGCGTTTCCCACCGAACTTCGTTCCAAACCGAGCCCCGAGTGGAATCACTATCGAATCGAAGGTCGTGATGGTGAAATCTCTCTAGCCGTTAACGGAAAAGTGGTCACACGCGGCAAGGAATGCGTCCCATGCAAAGGCTACATCTGTCTGGAATCTGAAGGTGGCGTCGTTGAGTATCGTAACGTGAAGATTCAAGAGCTTGAATCGACAGCGATTGCAGATGAACTCGTCGCGATCGCGGATCGAGGTTATCGGTCGATCTATACAGGATTGAATCTGGACGGCTGGGACGCTAAATCGGATAGCAAACGCTGGCAAGTCAACGACTGGGTGTTGACGTTCAATGGAGGCAAAGACGAATCCGAGAGTTTGACAACGACTGAATCTTTCGACGGGCTCGGTTTCGTCGTCGATGCGAAATTGAAAGAAGCGACAAGCAACCTGGTGATTGATGCGGGACCTAGCCGGCGAATCAACTTGGCCGATCCCGC
>JBGSNA010000364.1:0-11343 GCA_041739875.1 Pirellulaceae bacterium | reverse complement strand
ATTCCGTGCGCTGGAGTATGAAGCGAGGCAGTCCGTTCGGCGATGAAATATGGGTCGAGTCAACGGCGCGTCGCCTTGACCTTGAGTCGACGCTACGACCGCGAGGGCGTCCTC
This sequence comes from Pirellulaceae bacterium, assembly GCA_041739875.1. Taxonomy (GTDB): domain Bacteria; phylum Planctomycetota; class Planctomycetia; order Pirellulales; family Pirellulaceae; genus JBBSJZ01. The sequence continues at coordinate 11,229 of JBGSNA010000364.1, read as the reverse complement.
GAGTCCGCCAACGGCCAGATATGGATTCCTGACACCTTTTGTCGCTTCCCTGACACCTTTGTCGCTTCCGGTGTCGGGAAAACACATCTTTGTGTCGCATTAGGTCTTCGAGCGATCGGGAATGGCTTCAGTGTTTGCTTCTATCGTGTCGATGAATTGCTGTATCAGCTCAAGGCGGATGCGGATGTTAGTCCGGCTCGGTTGAAACACAAGAAATACACGGCATTGAACCTGCTGATTTTGGACGAGTTCGGATATCAGACGCTGGACCGCGACCGGGCGAACCAGTTTTTTCGATTTGTGAATTATCGGTATCAGCGAGGTTCAATCGCATTGACGACGAACAAGGGGATCACGAGTTGGCCGGAGGTGCTGGCCGGAGACGAGGTACTGGGCCGGGGCGATCCTGGACCGTCTACTGCACAGTGCGACGGTGTTGATCATCCAGGGCCGCAGTTATCGACTGCGAGACCTGGAAGCGAGCGTCGGTAGCGTTTCGCCAGCGGTAGCATAACGACCGCGCGCGAGTTGTTATCGATTCGCTGCGCTCATCGACAAAAAGCTAGCAACTCACACCCCTTCGGGGGAGAAGAAAAAGAACCCGAATCGTAACAGTTCAGGTTCGCTAACTTCGTAAAGGTTCGGGTTCACTGACAACATGGGCTGGGTCGAATCGACGGCACGAAAGTACAGTCTGGAATCGACGCTGCGAAAGCGTAGCCGCCCACGCAAATTCACCCAAGCTTGAAGTTAAGCTCCTTGCGAGTTTTGTCCTCCCCCCTTTGCCAAGGGAAGGTTTATATTCTTATTTGAAGGAATTGAAAACGACGCCGTGTTTCCTTCGATGTATTTCATTATTGCTGCAGCAACACGCCGAAGCTCAAGAAGTTTGCGGTAAGATTATTTGTGACCGATGATCCTGGGATGGCGCCGATGCCGGGAAGCACGATGGGGCCAGTGCGTGAGTTCTCGAAATAGTGCGAGTAGGCTACGTTCAACGCGAGTTTGTCGTTGAGCTTGTAAGATCCGCCTACGCTCAACATGTGTTCGTAAATTAGCGGAGTAGCGATGTTGTAAAAGGACTCGCTGTTCTTCACCGGGTTCTGGTTGTAGGTGTACCCGCCACGAACAAAGATGCGGTCACTTACAGCGTGTTGGGCGCCCATCGCTAGCGCGAAGACGCTGCTCCAGTCGAGTCCCGCAAGTCGGCCCGTCGCATCGTACGTGGCGGGGTCTCCGAAACCGTCTGCATTGGCATAGTCGATAAAACGCCCGTCAACGGCGAACACCCACTTTTTGAATCCGGAGTAAGCCGTACCAACTGATATGATCATCGGCAAATCGATGTTAGACGTCATTACGCGTGGCACGCCATTTTCATCCTCACCGAAGAATTCGAACTCTTCCATCCAAGAAGTGCTTTTGAACGAAGCTCCGAGATGCCAGTTTTCGTCTGGAAGGAAATAGACACCGGCTTGGAAGCCACCGCCCCAGTGGTAACGTGATGAGCGCGCCGAAGAGTAGGTGCCATCCGCGTTCGCCGAATCAAAAACGAACGGCTCGATGCTGACTTGTCCACTCGTTATGACAGGCCCCGCAGCGACGGATAGTCGTTCGGATAGGGCGACCGACATAACGGGCGTCAATTGCAAGAACGTTGCTTCTGAACTTACGCGTCCAAGTCCGAACGGCTGAGGAGCGAGAATCGGATTCGTGGGATCCGACAATAGGTTGGTCTTAAATCCAGCGACGGCGTTGACGCCGAGTCCGAATGTCAGCGCTGGATTATCGAGTTGATGTACAAATCCGATGTTGGGAACTGGAAACGTCCCAGCATTCCCTTCGGTGGATCCGCTCAGACCCCCGATCGTTGAATCCACTCGATGGTCCGTAAACAGAATGTCGAGTCCGATTTCAAGTTCGGTGTGCTCCAAGCCGCTAATCGTTGCAGGATTCCAATAGAGAGCACCAAGTGCGCTCAGTGGAGCGGCCGTCGATGCGCCACCCATACCACGGTGGACTGGGCCGCCAGCAGAAACGATGGCCCCCTGCCCTAAGCAAACCTGCGAACTTGCGAGAGGGAGCAGTAAACCTGCCACCAAAAACGCGCCCCAACGATGATTTAACACTTTGCCTGCCCCCAAGAAACAATGATCGCTATTATCGGAAAACTCCGATAGCATTGTTTTTATCGACCATGACGGGGCCGTGAATTTGGTTAATGTGTCGATGGCGAATCGCTAATTTGCCAATTTGAATGAGGTATAAGCTGTTTTACTCGGTGCAACGATCGTGTTGTCGGCGTCCGCTCCCCTGCAGGGGAGCGATAGGACCTGTCTTTGGCGGTGCAAGAGAGCGAACCCTCTTGCACCGCCATGGACGGTAATCGCTGAACATGGGTTAGCGACGCCTCGTCGCAACTCAGCCTTGTGAAACTGCGAACTGGTAGGTCGAAAAGGCTTGATCGGAGGAGCCCAGGAACTGACCAGCGGTCGTTGAATGTGTTTCGGAAAAACCACAGTTCTCTAAAAACGCCCCAGGTGTGTCACAGCCAAAAATGAAACGTTCACCTAGCTCTTCCATCCCATCAAGAAATTTAGCGATTTCAGAATTCTTGGATGTTCCATCGACGACACTCTCAGTCACCAAATCGCACCACAGTCGACTGTCGGGATGTTGCAAGAGCCTGGAAACGGCCACCAGTATTTCTCGATTCTCTTCAGCAGTGAAGTACATTGAGCATCCCTCGTAAACAACCACCGTGGGGCGTTTGGGGTCAAAGTCCGGATGCTGAAGAAGAAGCTCGGCAATGTCGTCTGACTTGAAGTCAGCCGCAATCATTCGGCGACTGACAACAGGCCGATCTTTCATTTGTGAGATCACTCGACATCGTTCTTCGAGCATTTCCGGAAGGTCGATTTCAAAGAACGTCGGTTGGCCTAAAGTATCGAACAATCGAAACGGTCGCATATCCAAGCCGACGCCAAGGATGACCACTTGCTTCAGTCCCGGGACGCTTTCCAACGTTTGGTCGCAATGCGACGTTCTCGCCTTGACCATGTTCTGCAACTGGGGCAAAACGCCGTTAAGACGTTTCGCAAGTAATTCGCCGTGAGGACCGGCAGCTTCACGTTCGTGTCCGACATCGAGTCGCATACCGCGGTCATCGAACGATGCTCTAAGACCAGCAATCATTCGAGCAGAAGCCTTAAGCTTATGCTTGAACAATGGCGAAATCCGCGGTTGCTTTTTCGTCGGTTGAAGTTGGCTCGTTGGTTGAGCGAAATACTTCATCTCTGCTTCAGCGACGACCTCGCTGTTTGACGTAAAGATAACCGGCAGTGTGACGAGAATTCGTTTTCCTGCGAAGTAACGCTGCCGAACCATTCGAGCAACATCATCCGGAACTATGCAGGTTGCTTGCAGATGCCCGGTACTTGGGCTTCGGTACTTGACGTCCATCGCTGCAAGCCAGAGTGACGCGGAGTTCTCTTCATTGCAGCGGTGTACACCTGCGAGCGGTATACCACGCAATAAAGTGGCCAAAGCGAGGCCCCCGGTATAATCCGCAGAAAGCGAAATAAGCGCAGCTTGGTGAGTGCCATGCTGGTTTGTAGAAGCGAAACATAGGGGAAGCTCTGAAATGCAGACCCCTTCGCGAACTTCCTTCACCTGCCAATCCACGGACTTAAGAACGGGAATAGCATCGTGAAGAAGTTTTGTCATTAGCCCCGGATTTACCCGGTTGGAGTAGTCTTCCTCCCAAGAAACAGATTGACCTTCAAATTGTGAAACAACCATGGTTTGCCCCCGGTGTTTAGTTGAACTTAAGAAAAGTTGCACGGCCCTAGTTTTAGCCGTTGATTAATCGGTCGAACACTTACGAAGCGTCACGATAAAGAAAATTTTCGAAGAAACAGACGCAATAGTTTGATCAGGCAGATTAGTGCAATCTAGAGTTCCGCAAGAAATCATTCCGTCGGCAGTACACCAGCGGAAGTATATATACAAATATGAGGCGTGTCGGCTTGCCCCCCGAAGCGTCGAGTTCACAAAAAACAATAGATACTTAGGCTGTACGTCTGATCGTCAACCATTCGAGGGCAAGTTGTTTACACCATTAGACTCGCGCGATCATGAGCGAAAAAGCGATGATCGATTTAGAGTACTAAAAGAGTTGTCAGATGCGTCGATAGTGTCTTGCTATCTCGCTGAAGATCAGCTTTCAGGGGCACTCGTAATACTCCGTGAAGTTCCAAAAAGCTTCTTTCGCAAGGGCGGTCTTTCCCGTTTCGAGAATGAAGCTCGACAAGCGTCGGGTATTCAATGTCCGACCTATTCAAGCCCTCTTAAGTATGAAGTACTCGAGGAAGTCTTACGGGTCATATATGCCTATGTGGAGGGGGAGTCACTTGGTGTGCGTTTTCGATCGCAGCCATTTAATGCTCGTCAAACAATGCTGCTTGCCCGAGACCTGCTCACGGCTTTAGAACAGGTTCACGATATTGGCTGTATTCAGCGTGATATTCGGCCATCTAACATAATTGTGCGACCAGATGGTCGAGCGGTCTTGTGTGGATATGTCCCCCTCTGGTGTCCGGATGTATTTGGAAGTGACACTCGGCTGGGACGCGAATGTGCTTCATATACATCTCCCGAGTTATCGGGGACAATCGATCATGATATCGGCGAAGCGTCGGATCTCTACTCGATCGGTTATGTGCTTCAGGCAGCCCTGACGGGGGCCCCTGCGTTCGATGGCGAAATTAGTGAGATTCTTTATCAGCACATGACGGCTGATCCCGATTCTCGGCTTTATCCTCGGGACACTCCCGAAGTCATTATCCGATTTATTGAAAAGTTGATTCGCAAGGAGCCGCGAGAACGTTATCAGTCGGCGCGTGCAGCTCAGTTTGACGTCGACCAGATTCTGGCCTTAATGAGTAGTGGCGAGGATACGCCGACATTCGTTATTGGTAGTGCGGATCGACGTACGGAGCTAATCGATCCTGCCTTCGTGGGTCGCGACAGCCAAATTAGTGCTCTTGAGGAGGGGCTCGACACTGCACTTGCTGGAGGTGCTTATAAAGTTGTACTTCGCAGTGAATCGGGGATGGGCAAGACGCGACTGCTGAACGAGGTTTCACGAATCGCAGTTCGAAAGGGTTTTCTGCTATTAAACGGAAGATCATCACAACACGCCGCCCAAGAACCGAACGCGCCCTGGCTTCAGATGATCGATCAACTATCAAAGTTGGTCGCGACCGACGAGCAACTTCGCCGGCGCACGGCTGTGCGAATGGAGAACTATCGCGAGGAAGTGACGACCGCGATGCCGGAACTCGCGAGGACCCTCGGCTGGACCGGACAGCGACTTTCCGGTCCAGATGAGTTGGGGCAAGGCCGGGTCATTTTGGCGTTCCGAACACTGATCGCTGGACTTGGAACTAGTGATCGAAGCGTCATGGTGACACTCGATGACTGTCAATGGCTGGATGATCAATCCATGCGAGTCCTTTCGGGGATTTGCGAAGCGGATGCTGAGCATCTCTTTCTGTTTGCAGTCACGCGACCAGACAAAAACGAAGTTAACGTTGCACTAGACGAGCTACCCGTATCAGCCACACTTTCACTTGGGCCGCTAACGAACCATGCGGTCAAGCAACTTGCCGAATCCATGGCAGGGCAATTACCGAACATTGCTGTCAACGTCGTCCAAAAGTATGCCGAGGGCAGCCCTTTTATGGCGGCCGCCGTTCTGCGAGGAATGGTGGAATCAAAGGTTTTGGCGGTCGAAGACAACGTTTGGAAAGTGGACAATGAGAAATTGTCTGGGTTTCAGGCGGCCGACGATGCCAGTGAGATTCTCGTGGGGCGTCTAACTCAACTTCCAGATGAGGCGAGAGATCTGCTCGCTGCCGCTGCGGTGATCGGAAAAGACTTTAGTCTCGATGCTGCAGCTGATCTCGCAGGAATCAGCATCGCAGAAGCACACGTAGCGATCAAACCAGTTCGCCATCATCGACTGGTTTGGAGCCGCCCCAACAGCGTTGTGTCATTCGTGCACGACAAAATTCGGGAAGCGGTCTTAAGTGGTCTGTCAGAAGACACGATCAAGGCTATGCACGGACAGATCGGCCGTTATCTAGAAGCAAACGACCCGGAACGCTATTTCGATTTGGCGTATCACTTTGACGCCGCCGAGTTGCATAGCAAAGCACTGCCCTACGCATTGAAGGCAGCGAAGGCAGCGCGATTAAGCTTTTCGCTTGCAAGTGCTGAAACCCAACTTCACATTGCCGTGCGAGCGCTTCAATTTGCCGATCTCGAGACTCGTCACAATGTCGAAATGATGATGGGTGACGTGTTGATATTGCAGGGCGAATACGATCGGACTGACGAGTGGCTTGATCGCGCATCACATACCGCGAGCAATGAGACCGCTCAGGCGAGAGTCGCGTTAAAACGCGGTGAATTGTCCTTTAAACGTGGGAACAAAGATCAAGCCGTTCAGTTCTTCGAAGCTGCGCTTCAACAGTTGGGACAGCCAGTTTGTTTCACTCAAGCACAGCTTTGGTGGAACCTTGCGGGCGAAGTTTTGAAACAAACAAGGAATACGTTGTTTCCTTCTTGGTGTGGTGGCAAAGGCACGGAACCTACGCATGCTGAGGAAATGACATTCTCGCTCTACAGCCAAATCGCGCACGCGTATTGGTACACGAGAGACAAGTACTACACGCTTTGGGCTCATCTGCGTGGTATGAACGGGTCGGAGGCATATTCGCCCAGCCGTTACCTGGCTCAATCCTATTCAGAGCATGCACCGGTCATGACCTTATTGCGATGGGAAAGTCGAGGTGTTGCATATGCGAAACGTTCGCTAGAACTTCGCAAATCACTGGATGACGTTTGGGGACAAGGACAGTCTCGGAATTTTCTCAGTATCCTCTTGTACTCATTTTCTCGTTTCGCTGAATGTATTGAGCAATCTCGTCAAGCAGTCGCAATACTGGAGCGAACGGGTGATTATTGGGAAGTTCATATTGCGCGGTATCAGCTCGCCGCGTCGTACTATCGCATAGGCAATTTCGACGAAGCCGTTCGACTCGCAAAGGTTAACTATTACTCGGCGACAGACCGTGGTGATTTCCAGGCCACTGGAAACATCATCGACGTCTGGTCTCGGGCTGCGATGGGAGATATTCCTTTAGACGTGATCCAAGCGGAGTTGGCGAGAGACGTTTATGATCCACAGCGAAGTTGTCAGGTCCAGTTGGCAAATGGCGTCCGCGAGTACCACCAGGGGCGCTACACGAACGCAATTGCGTTGTTCAAGAAAGCCATCGCCACCGCCGAAGTTGCGGGCGTCAGCAACGCTTATATTAGTCCTTGCTACCCATGGCTTTGTTCCGCTCTGCGAGAAGAGTTCGCGACAAAACCACCCAAGACGCTTCGGCATAGACGAGACAGCGTCAGGACGCTTTTGAAAGCTGCTAAGAGAGCCGTTGCTGTTGCGAATTGCTACACTAATGAGTTGCCTCATGCGCTTCGAGAGTATGCTGGGGCCTGTGCAATCGCGGAGCAAATTAACAAAGCAAAGAGTTACTTTCAGCGTAGTATTGGCGAGGCTTTGCGTCAGCATGCAACGGTCGAACACGCCATATCTGTTGTGATGCAATCAGAGTTTGCTACTGAACTTGGCTGGCCGATTGACGAGGCCGAGCATAAGGCGGCCGTTGATTTGTTGGCCGGGCTTCGGCATGCAAGCGAAGCCGTCAACGAAAGAGGGTCTTTGTCGCTGATTGATCGCTTTGATTCATTGCTCGCCTCCGGACGACGGATCGCCACCAGCGTTGTGCCGGCAGTGATTCATGAGGAGGTATGTCAAGCGGCAAAGAAAATTCTTCGTGGTGAGAACGTGTTCCTTGTCTTCGAGTCAGATTCGGACGGTGAGCTAGAGACGATTCCACAAGGTCAGCTTTTCGACATTGGCTTGATTAAGGAAGTACGATCGACTCGGGCGACCATCGTTAAAGACGATGAGCATATCATGGAACGGGGGATTTCGACGGTGCGAGAAGGGACCTTCATGTGTAGCCCCATCGACGTCAATGGAAATACGGTCGCCTATCTCTACTTGACCAATCGACGATTTTCAGGACTCTTTGACAATGATGAAGTTCGTATTGCGGATTACCTAACGTCCGCCGCCGGTGCAGCCTTGGAAAAGGCTGACGGATTTCAACAGCTGCAGGAGTTAAACCAAACTCTTGAGGCTCGCGTTTTGGATCGCACAATGGTCGTCGTGCAGCGATCTCAGGAGCTAGAGAAGACGGCGAATCAACTAGAAAAAACAAAGGAAAAGCTTGAGAGAGCGAAGGAAGCCGCCGAAGCAGCCAACGACGCCAAGAGCGAGTTTTTGGCTCGGATGAGTCATGAGATTCGTACGCCGATCACTGGCATTTTGGGATTCACCGAGTTGCTTCTTCGAGGCGTGGTCACAAGTGAACAGAATCGAACATCGCATTTGGAGACGATTCTTTCGAACGGAACGCACTTGCTACACCTATTGAATGACATTTTGGACATCTCGAAGATCGAGGCTGACAAAATCGAAACAGAGAGTGTTGCTTGCATTCCGACACACTTAATCGGTGAAGTGGTCACGTCACTTCGATCCAAAGCCATTCAGAAAGAGATCGATTTGCGAATCAAAGTGGTTGACCCAGTGCCATCGACGATTCTCAGTGACCCAACGAGATTCAGACAAATCATTAGTAACTTAGTCAGTAACGCGATTAAGTTCACGGACGAGGGCGGCGTAACCGTGGTGCTCGGTGTGAAAGGTCCGTCGCATGCTCCGACTCACTTGGTCGTTTCTGTCGACGATACAGGACTGGGAATGACGTCGCAACAAATGCTGAAAATCTTTGATCCATTCACTCAGGCAGATACCTCAACAACACGCAAGTATGGCGGTACTGGTCTGGGATTGTCCATCAGCAAGCGTTTAGCTGAAGCCGTTGGCGGATCCTTGGAGGTATCGAGCGAGTTACATGTTGGGACTCGGTTCACGTTCACACTTGCGATCGAAGTGGCGCACGACACTCAAATCCTGAGCCCGGATGAGGCAATGACCTGGGCGGAAGGGGCACGAGCCAAGGAGTTTTACCGCGTTGCACTCCAAGGCACGCGTGTGCTCGTTGTTGACGATGGCGAAACAAATCGTAATTTAATCACGCTGTTGTTGGAAGATTCCGGCGGAGTCGTGTTCACCGCTACAAATGGTGAAGAAGCTGTTGATCAGTTGATACAGCAAAAACTCGACGTCGATGTCGTCTTGATGGATATGCAGATGCCCGTCATGGACGGCTATCGTGCAGCACGAATATTGCGTGAAATAGGCTATGAGCGCCCAATCGTGGCCCTCACAGCGAATGCCATGCTGGGAGATGAAGCACGATGCCGTCAATCGGGTTGCACCGAATATCTGACCAAACCGATCGATCTGGATGCTCTGCTCAAAATTGTATGTCGCGCATCTGGTAAGTGCCACTTTAGCCCGAGTACCAAGACGCGACGCCATGCCAGCCTACCTTCAATGGAAGCCTCGATGTGTGAGCTGTCGCAGACGTCAACGAACGCCGGTAGCGTGCACGAGAACTCCGATTCAGTTGCGTTGCAGTACGATGGGCCAATATTACCCGAGGATTGGTTGCGGGATTTCGCATGCGATTTGGTTGATAAAGTTTCCGACGCTTTGCCATCGCTATTGGAAGCTAATGACGCCGGCGATCTTGATGAAGTTGCTCGCCAGTTGCATTGGATAAAAGGATCTGGCGGGACCGTCGGCTTGGGGCACTTAACTGCCCTGGCTGCCGGTGGAGAGGAAGCAATCGCCAATGCTAATTATGAACAGGTTCTCGCGACGTTGAAGGATATAGAGTTCTATTTGTCTCGAGCTCGCGAGGAAAGTTCACAAAGTCGTCAGTGAAAGAGAGCGAGTTGTTCATGTCGTCTGGTTTGGTCGCGGATACGAACATCGAACCAAACGAGGTGGCTAATTGGCATTACCAGCTTCACTGGCTCGAATCGTTCCCGATTCAAGCGAGTAAAGCACATCGGCGAGGGCTTTGGCTTCTTCGCTATTGTGGGTGACGTGGATCGTGGTGACTTGGTTGTGAGACTTGATGTCGTGGAGCATTTGGTGCATCTCGTCTTTGGTGGCCTCGTCCAGGGCGCTGAGCGGTTCGTCGAGTAGCAACACTGCGGGGCCAAATGCGAGGGCACGGCCTAGGGCGACTCGCTGGGCTTCGCCGCCGCTGAGATGCGTCACGCCGCGTGGAAGCAGATGGGTGATACCAAGCAGATTTGCCATCTCTTCGACGCGTGCGTTGATGGTTGATAGCGGTTGTTTTCTCAGTCGCATGGCAAATGCCAAATGGTCAGCCACGGACATCGTCGGGAACAGCGCAAGGTCTTGCGGAACGTAGCCAATGGACCGATCACCTGGCGACCAGTCGGTAACATCGGTGCCTTGAATGAGGATGCGGCCGCTGGAGATTTTTCTCAGCCCGCAAATGGCTTCGAGCAGTGTCGTTTTGCCTAGGCCGGTTCGTCCCATCAGGACAGCGTATTGTCCCGTGTCGATCGTGAGCGACACGTTTTCTAAGTGGCAGTCGCCAATGTGGATGGTAACGTTTCGCAGTTCGATCATGTCGACAAACCCAAACGAAGCGTCCGCAACAACATCAGCACGACGATCGCCATCACGACCATGATGAGCGATACCGCCACGGCGGCGTCGAGCTGGCCGATACTCAGTTCGAGAAACACGGTTGTCGATAGGACTTCCGTTCGCATGCGAGTGGCACCCGCGAACACGAGGATCGGACCGAACTCGCCGAGAGCTCTGGCCCAGGCGATTGTGCCTGCGGCGATGATGCCTCGCCAAGCTTGTGGCAACGCAATGTCGAGAAAAGCTTGAGCTCGTGTGCAACCGAGCGTTCTCGCGACATCTTCGGCACGTGGATTGATTTGGTCAAAGGTCACTCGCATCGTGCGTACGGAGAACGCGCACGCAACCGAGAACTGAGCGAGTATGACGGCTGGCCAGCGATAAGTGACGGGGAAGCCAACGTCTTCTCGCAGCCACGTTTCGAGTTTCCATTCGTTGGCACCAAGGGGCAAATGGAAAAGGATGAGCAGGCTCAATCCGAGAACGAGCGG
>JBGSNA010000215.1:0-6473 GCA_041739875.1 Pirellulaceae bacterium | reverse complement strand
TCATCCGTCGAGCCTACCAAATCGGTCAGAAACTCAGTGAAGCAATGAAATCTGAATTGAAAATCATCTACGATGAAGCATTGCCAAAATGGAACTACACAACCAGCCTATGAAGTCACCATTTATTGTTCACGCGATGCTAATTGACCTGCACCACTCACATCGATCGTGTTGAGAACTCGGCCCGTGAAAATCTCGCCTGGGTAATTATTGAGAGCGACTTCCACGTATTGCCCTTCTTTAATCAGCAAGAAATTCTTTTGCTTGAACGTGGCAACGAGTACGCCTTGGTTGTCATTGGAGTTATTGAGAACAAAGCTGAGCACGGGCCCGCTGACCGCGCCCACCATCATGCCTTCGCGAAGCTGCAAGTTGACAACATATCCATCGCTCGGTGCGACGACCGTCGTTTGGTCGAGTTCATAGTTCGCGGTGTCCAATTGAGTCTGGGTTTGAGCGATTTGAGAGGATGCTGAACTGACCGCTAACCTCGCTTGAGAGAGACTCGTGTTGGCTTGTGTGAAGGCGGCACTTGCTTGATTGAATGCGCTGACGGCATTGTCCAAGCTCTGTTGGCTTCCGGCTTGTTGCTCCATCAACTTGATTTCTCGGTCGCGTGTCTTGGTGGCAAAGTCCAAGCTCGATGACGCTTGTTTCACTCCGGCGTCCGCCAACTCGACTGATGCCTCAGCCACTTTCTTGCTCTGTTGGGCTTGATCCAGTGCGGCCGTCAATTGCCGAATTGTGTTTTCATAGGGTGTCGCATCCACTCGGAAAAGAACGTCGCCTTTCCTGAGCGGGACGTTCGGTTTAACGGGGACCTCAATCACACGGCCACGCTGGCTGACTCCCGCCGCAATTGGTACGACTTGTTCAAACGCGATCGCGTTGTAAGTCAGCGGATGGTAGTACTGGGCACAAAACAACAACGCGACAATCAAAGCGGGGCCGACGGATGCCGCAACGATCGCGATTGGCAACGAGAGTCGAAACAGCTTCAATTTTGCGAATACTAACCACAAAATTCCACAGTATGCACCGCTGAGTAACCAACTCATGAGTCGCGGCCCTTTGTGAGTCGGTCGAGTCGCTGCTGAATTCGGTCCATTCGGTCCGAAAGCGACTCCGCAACCTCAGCCAAGTCCCGGATGAGTGTGTTGCCGTCGGTGCCATCCGTTAACGCTTCGTCGCTCTGATTCAGCGTTTGATAAAGGTAGATGACGAAGACACAGCTAAGAATCGCGGGAATCAAGCGTTTCCATCCTTTTGTGTTGCTTCGAGTACCGACAAAGATAATTCGATTTGATCGAGTTGTTTTGAAAGTGTTTCGCTCCATTGACGTGGAGACTCAGTCTGCGGTTTGGCGACCCAAAAAGCCCACACCATTGCAACCGCCCACAGGATGCCGGTCGGCAGTCCCACCCAACCGCAAACGTTGACGGCTTGATGCTGGGGGTGGTTGCGGGCCTTTGCGATGATTCCCGGAAGTGCGGCAAGCAATGCAACGAATGCAAGCAGCACTAACGCAAAGACGATCATGAACACCAGCACCACAATGCGTAGTAAGGGGCCCATTGATTCGAACTGGTATTCCATCATTCGTCTTTCTATCAGTTGACTGGTGCCAACTATTGCTTTGGGGTAAAGCTTCCTGACTCTTGTCGAGGTGGGAAATCCTTGAAGGTTCCCATGAAGTCTGCGACCAGATTCTTGACAGGTACCATCACATACATGTGTCGCACCAACCAGTCGTCGTAGTAGGACGAATCCTCGGGGGCGGCTTCAAACGGATCGGCACGCAGGTCAATGATGAGTGGGGCTTTGCGATTTTCTTGTTCAAAGAACCATGAACCGATGCCGTCACGCGTTTGCGTTGAGAAGTGAAACTTGAAAGCCTTGTATCGCAACGCACCCAATGATCCATCATCAACAAATGCAAAGAACGTATCGCGTGGACCCGTTTCCGCATGACCGGTCAAGTACGGCAGGAAGTTGTAACCATCAAGGTGGACTTTGAATTCTTTGCCAGCAGCTTGGTGGCCTTTCAATAACTTTTCTTTGATCTCGGTTTCGCCCACAGCGGCCATCAGCGTTGGCAAGCAATCTTCGAGCGAGATGATTTCATTGGATACGCCTCCACCCTCGATCGTCTTGGGCCAGCGGATCATGAATGGTACTCGCAAGCCACCTTCCCAAGTCGATGCCTTCTCGCCGCGGAACGGGTTCGTGCCACCGTCAGGCCAAGAGAACTTCTCTGCACCATTATCGGTCGTGTAAATCACAATGGTGTTGTCGGTGATACCAAGGTCATCGATCTTGCCGAGCAGTTGCCCAACATGGCCGTCGTGCTCGACGATCGCGTCGGCATAGATACCGCGACCTGTCTTCCCAGCCGACTCTTTCTTCAAGTGCGTGAAGATGTGAGTTCGTGTGCTGTTGAACCAGCAGAAGAATGGCTTTTTGGCTTTGTGTTGACGATCAATGAAATCAAGTGCTGTATCAAGGAACTCCGTGTCCACTGTTTCCATTCGCTTGCTCGTTAATGGTCCAGTGTCTTCGATCTTTCCGTCGGCCGTCGACTTGATCACACCACGCGGACCAAACTTCTTGCGGAATTCAGGATCCTTTGGATAGTCAACGTTCTCGGGTTCTTCCTCCGCATTTAAGTGATAGAGGTTGCCAAAGAACTCGTCGAAACCATGGTTCGTCGGAAGGAACTCGTCCAAGTCGCCCAAGTGATTCTTGCCAAATTGTCCGGTGGCGTAACCGTGTGGCTTGAGAAGTTCGGCTAACGTTGGGTCTTGAGGTTGCAATCCTGTGGGTTCACCTGGCATGCCAATTTTTAGCAAGCCTGTTCGCTTAGGCGATTGGCCGGTGATGAACGCCGCGCGTCCTGCTGTACAACTCTGTTGACCGTACGCGTCGGTAAACATGACTCCTTCTCTCGCGATGCGGTCCAAGTTCGGCGTCTTGTAACCCATCATACCGTGGTTGTAACAACTGGGATTAAACCAACCGATATCATCACCCATGATGACCACAATGTTCGGCTTGTCAGCAGCCAGGGTTGTCGATGAGCCAAGCAGGCACATTGCTGCACAACATATGAAAAGATGTTTCATCAAATTTTCCGCTAGCGAGAAGAATCTGTGTTTTTCGAGCGACGGCATCGACTCGGTGTTTAAAGAGTCACTTTCGAGAATCGTAGTATATCGTTGCCGTGTGCATCGATCAGGTACAGCAAGCCAGTTTTTGCGATCGTAAAGCCGACCACACGCTGCAATGCGTTCATGAACTTGGATTCTTGTTCCATAAGTGCGGGCGGTCCCGCACGCCTAGTCAGTGCTAGCGGACCGAAGACGATTCGATCGCCTTCGATGCTCGCCTTGCCATGAAAGCGGTTAACGGAAGAATCTCCGCCGATCGAACCGTCTGCACTAATTTCCAATGTGCTTTGTGCGCGATCTAGCACACCTTTGCCGTCGATGTCCTCGACCAGCCATTTTCCAACGAGTTCATTATCAACCGATAACGCATACTCACTGGAGGCATCGTGCCAGATCTTGTTCCAATCTTTTTTCATGTCGACGACGGTCCATCCACGTTGTGGTGCGACTTCGAGGGCCGTCGTTAATTTACCGGAACTCGTTGGGTTGGCATCGTAGGCGTACTCGCGATCTGCATCGGTGTGGTGAACGATGAGCCCAAAGCTCGGTCGTGGATTCCCAATCGTGGTGTACTCCATCATCGCTTGGTCACCGTCGCTGTTGCCAAAGCAAGCGATCGGCCTGCGGCCGATGAACTGGTGAATTCCGACTGGCTTACCCTCTTTGTCATCGACAAACAAATTGTCGATAGTTTTCACGAGTGTTGGTAAACCGTCGCGCAGTTCGTATCGGGTTTGCCCTGTCGAGCCAACCACGTTTTCAGCTGGGATGCCATAAACACGTTCCGTCCAAACACGCATGAAGTCGGCACCGCCTCCGGACACGATGAAGCACTTGAATTCGTTGGCACGCAAGAACGTGAGCAATTCCTGCATCGGTTGGTACGTTAGATCGGTGTACGGTTTTTCAAAGCGTGGATGCTTTGCGGTAGTGGTCCATTTTCGCACACGCTCGTCAAATTCATCGGTGGTCATACCGGCGTGGGTGATCGCCATGACCCGCATTAAACCGTCGTGATGCTTTCCGGCGAGTAGTTTTCCAATGTCGCCTTGCAGAACCGCTTGCACCATCGGATCCGCGTTGAGCTCAGGCTCTTCCACCGCGCGTCGCTTTACTTCGTCGAAGGCAAATGCAGCTTGGAATGGCAGCGGATTCTCAGGCCACAGGGTACCGTCGTTGTCAAACACGGCGATGCGATCACTTGGCTCGACAAAGTCCTTGCTCTCTTTGTCGGTCACCTTTTCAACAAAACCGATAATCGCTTGTTTTGTTGGCCCGTCGTTCCAGGACGGCAAATTGTCGGCTGAATATGCTTTCGATGCGACAACGACGCCAAAAGCGACAACGAAAGCCAACTGAAAACACCACGCACAAGGCCTGTCAAACATGTTTTTGTTCCAATTCCGAATCTAATGACTCGCAATCGTCATTCAGATTAGCTGGGACTACGGTAAAACGCTCCACAATCGAAGATCTCATTGTCGCGAGAGCTTTTCAGTTCCGCAACCGTTACTATGACCTGAAGTTAAAGAATCCGCGTCTGTTAAGGCTGAAGAAAAGCGTCGTGCCCGTGAATTGGCTGTTCTTGTGGACACGCGTCATGCGTTATCATGCCATGAATTCAAAACAAAGCCACTTCCGCCACGTTGATGAAGGAATGTTACGTGATGACGACCCAGAAACTTTTTTGTGCATTTGTATTGAGCGTGTCGCTGTTGCCGATTCTCGGCGCTGTTGAAGCGAACGCGCAGACGATTCAAGACCAGACTGTCCAGTCCGCCAGTATTGTTCTGAACGAAGCGTTGTCTTCGCCACTGAATCGAATTCCCGCAGCGATGCTCACGGATTGCCACGGTGTCGCGATTGTTCCCAACGTCATCAAGGGAGGGTTCATTGTTGGCGTGCGACACGGAAAAGGACTGCTTTGCGTTCGGGATCCTGACGGCACGTGGCACGCTCCCGTTTTCATTACTTTAACGGGCGGCAACATTGGTTGGCAGGCTGGCGTGCAATCTTCAGACATTGTTCTGGTTTTTAAGACAGCCAGAAGCGTTCAGGGAATCCTGTCTGGAAAGTTGACGATCGGCGGTGACGCGTCAGCAGCAGCGGGGCCGGTTGGGCGTGAGACGGCCGTAGCAACGGACGGGCAATTGAAAGCCGAAATCTATACTTACTCTCGCAGTCGTGGACTGTTTGCAGGCGTATCGATCGACGGTTCGGCGATCCAAATCGACCAGCTGTCGACCGGTCAGTACTACCGGAGTGCCGGGCCGGGCCAGCCGGTGGTTATTCCGCCAGCGGCTTTGCAGCTGACTCAGGTAATCGCGTCTCAAGCTGGCAACGCTTTGGCCAACGCTCCGAGTGGCGACACAAATAACGGTCAACCAGTTCCACCGCCTCAGCAACAGCCCGCAATGGCGCAGCGTTATGGTGCAAACGAAGCTGATGTCATTAGAAGTCAACTGCTTCAGATCGGACCACAACTATTTGCCCTGCTTGATCCACAATGGAGTACCTATTTGGCACTGCCGTTCACTACGCAAAACAACATGCAACCCGACGCCGCTCTCGTTAGCGAGACGCTGACGCACTACGATCTCGTTGCGACGGACGTGCGTTTTCAACAACTCGCCGGACGCCCTGAATTCCGTTCGGTCTATG
Source organism: Pirellulaceae bacterium (assembly GCA_041739875.1). Classification (GTDB taxonomy): domain Bacteria; phylum Planctomycetota; class Planctomycetia; order Pirellulales; family Pirellulaceae; genus JBBSJZ01. Next base: position 645 of record JBGSNA010000215.1, on the reverse strand, counting down.
GATTGCTTCAGCACTATCAACTCGCGTTGACTCCGAACGCGACTCAATTGCAATTACCTCCACCGCCAGGTTTGCCGGCACCGATCGGCGAGTGAGCACCGCTCGAGCCACTTGTTGGCATGTCAGCAACGAGTCCGCCAGGTAGAGACTTCGAAGCACAGACGATCGCGCATCGTGAGCTTGATTGCGTCTGACTCGGCTGGCTGCAATAAAAGAGAGCCGCCAGTTTTGGCGGCTCTCTATCAGCTTAATCCAGACTACTCGCCAGGCGTCGTCATCGACTTGATCTGCTTCTCGAGCGAATCAAGACTCCAATCGCCAGGCTTTTGACTCGGCGGGAAATCCTTCAACGACAGGAGGAACTTGCTGGCGACACCCTGGAGCGGCACGAGCACGAAAGCCCGGTCGATCATCCAGTCATGATAGGTATTTGAGTTATGTTGCGACTTCTCAAACGGATCACGACGCAGGTTGAATAGCAGCGGTAAGCGTAAGTGAACCAGCGGTTCACGCCAAACTTGCAGTTGCTCGGCGCGGTTTTCCAAATAGGTTGCCTTCCAATCGCCCACGCGGATGGACATCACGTCACCGTCGTCACCGACATAGATGAACTCATTTCGTGGCGACTCATTCGTTTTCCCACTG
>JBGSNA010000292.1:0-5401 GCA_041739875.1 Pirellulaceae bacterium | reverse complement strand
CGCAGCGGTATTGAGTCCGATGTCGTCGGTCGTTTGATTGGCAACGAATGCAACAAGAGCATCAAGTGTCGCTGCGTTCGTCGCGTTTTGTTCGATCAGCAGCCGCTGGGCCGTTCGACGCCAGAAAAAGTTGTCGCTTTGGAGGGCTTTGACGAGTTCACCCGCGGAAGCACTTGCAAGCTGCATCGCGTGTGTCGGCGCGGCTTGTTGCTGGTAGAGCAGCCGATAGACTCGACCGAAACGCTTGTCGCGCAAGTCGCTTTCGTAGGCCGCACCCTTGCCAGTCTTGAAACCATTCGGCGTCGGGTTGTGCTGAATGATGTAGTTGTACCAATCGAGCACCCAAACGTTTCCGTCCGGTCCGACCTCTGACATGATGGGTGCCGACCAGTCATCGATGCTGGCAACGACATTGAAGACGTTGTTGCTTCGATATCCCGCACCGTCCTTTTCGAGCACGAATCCGCCGACGATGTGACCGGTCGGTTCACACACCATTTGGATCTTGTTCCACCACGCCGACGGATAATTTCTTGCCGTGTAAATCGCTCCGCCAGCCGCTGCGGTGTAGCCTCCGTGGTAATCCACTTGGCGAATCTTTTCGTCGAGAGCCTTGAACTTGTCCGTCGGTGAGATCTTCTGCAGCGTGCTGGGTGACCAACCAGCAACTTGATCGAAATAGCGATTGGGAATCGGCATGTGAACGCTTGGGCAACCGTTCGCCGTTGATCCGAATACATAGCCTTCTTCGCTGAAGCCAAGTCCCCACGTGTTGTTATTCGTCGCTCGCATGAATTCCAAGGCGTCGACGCGAATCGTGTGTTCGTTGAATTCGCCGGATGCCTGTTCCGCTGGAAGTCCCGATTGCCGATCCAGTGCGAAGGCTGGTGCGGTGTCATCGGCTGCCCCAGAACGAACCTTGAATCGCCAGAACCCTTGGCGGAATCGCATTTGAGGCTCGCCGTTGATGATTGGCTCGGAGTTGTTGTAACCCTGCATGCCCCAAATCCAATTGTCGGGACCATATTGGAAATTGCTAACACCACCGTGCGTGTCACCCATCGCCCAGCCGGTGATCAGCTCTTGGCGGAAGTCCGCAACATCGTCACCGTCCACGTCCTTGAGATAGATCGTCTTCGCACCGTTCTGGACAATTACACCGCCGCGGCAACACACAAGCGTCGATGGAATGCTCAAGTGCTGGGCAAAGACAGTGAACTTGTCCGCTTGTCCGTCGTTGTCGGTGTCTTCGCAAATCTTGATGCGATCGCGACCTTGCTCCGGAGTCGACTGTAACTCGTTCGGATAATCCACCGTCTCGCAAATCCACAACCGGCCGCGTTCGTCCCAGTTCATTGCGATTGGCTTGCCGGTCAAACCAGCGAACGTTGCCGTCACTTGAGAGTTGACTGGCCAGTTCTCGTTGGACTCTTTCGCCCACAAGGACAATTGGAATTCATCTGGAGTCGAGTACGCCTTGATCGACTGCTCGGCCGGAACTGGATCCTGCATCAACGCCAAAGGAGCTTCCTGAGTACCCCAATTCGCACCCGGCGTGTAATTCGGAATCTTGGCACCAACGTCGGTAAACTTGAATTGCGACTCATCCATCGATGGCGTAGTCATCTCGGGTTTCGCAAACGTTCGGGTTGTCTGAGCGACCGCGCGTTCTGGCTCTTCAGCTGACGCAGTGAGATTGCACGACAACATCCACAGGGAAGCCACCAGCAGCCCCGTCGTGGTGGTTGCGCTGCACGGGATTTGCCAACTTTTGATGGGCGTCTTGGGAATTTTTTGCATGAAAAGTTTTCAAAGAGTGGAAGCTGGTTCCGAGTTGAGTGATTCGGTGAGTTGGTTGAGAAGTCGGACTAAAGTCTCGCTTTCCTGCGGCTGGATCGCGTCAAACATTTCTTGACGAATGGATTCACTCGCTTTCCAAAGTTGCTGGAATTTTCGTTTTCCGGCAGTCGTGAGTGCGGCGGTTCGAGCACGAGAATCGGTTGGGTGAGGGTCTCGCCGAACGAGTCCTTGTTTTTCGAGTAGCACAAGCATCGCACGTACGGTGCTCGGGTCCGAAGGCATTCGACGTGCAAGTTCGCGTTGAGTCAGCGCGTTAGCTCGGGACAGCGTAGCCAGTAGCACAAATTGGTCAGCTGTGACGCCATACTTCGCAAAACTCGCATCCGTACGTCGGTGAAGTGCCAGGTATACCGAACGTATCGCAAGTGGAAGCCTACTTTTTTCATTCATTTCGTTCATTGCCTTTGGAACGTGCGTGTACGCACGAAAGACAAGTCTATCCTGTCCGAGTTCCATCTGCAATCATTTCGACGAGACGTCCCAAAACACGAGCGGACAACGATTACTAGGCGATTTCGATCAAAGGAACTCCACGTGGCAAAAATTTTGGTGCTCTACCACTCGAATACTGGATGCACTCAGCGGATGGCAGAACTCATCGCTGGCGGTGCGTCGCAACTGGAAGGTACCGACGTGCGGCTTCGTGGGATCACCGAAGCGGATCACACCGATCTCGACTGGTGCGACGGGATCGCTCTCGGATCGCCGACGAATTACGGAACCGTGAGTTGGCAGATGAAAAAGTGGTGGGATGAGCAACCGATTGAAAACTGGGGCAAACGAGACGGAAAGATCGGTTGCGTCTTTTCCTCTGCCGGTGCGTGGGGCGGTGGCCAAGAGTGGACGTGCATGGCGCTGATGTCCATCTTGATCAACTATGGTTTTCTTGTGTTTGGACTCACCGATTACACCGGTCTCAAGTTCTCTGCTCATTACGGTGCCATCTCAGCCGGATCGCCCGACGAGGCGCGAGTCCAGGAAGCGTGTCGACGCATTGGACTTCGACTTGCCGAGTGGACCGCCTGTATGATCGACGGTCGCAAAGAGGCTCATCCGCTGAATCAAACCTATGAGCGGTTTGAAGACTTAGGTAAATGAATCCAGGCCACGGAGATGGTGGACTGAAAGGGGGCCAGTGGGAAATAAGGAAGCAGGCGATGCCGCTTCGGCAAAGCTGGCACTGAAGGTGCATGAGTTTCGGAATCAATGCATCAACCAGGATCCTGGTTCGAGCAAGCTCGACAATGAAACGGCACCTCATCCAGCGACAATTTCTGTCAACTATCTGCGAACGACGACTAGCCAATCTTGGTCGCTATCGGATGGCGGCTGACCAAGAGAAACGGATTGGCCGCCCGGGACTGATTTGACTTCGGACGCAATCAACTCACCGCCGGTTCTCGGATTAAACCACAGCACGTGGAAGTCACCCTTGCCTTGTTTCAGATCTATCTCGGTCGTTCCTCCGTTTGGCAGATAGACCAAGTAAATCTCGCCCTGTTTAGCGAAGCAATATTTCGAGTTGCCGCTCGAAGAGTTGCCAACGAGCGAATCGACGGAGGACATTTCCCAGAACGGTATCTGGTTTGCTGAGAAAAACTCGATCGCGATTCGGCAATAATCCCAACTCCTGTCACGCGAGCGGAAGTCATCACAAATCAAGTCGTTCTGGGGAAGCGCATAGCCGAAGTAATATTCGGCACCCGCTCCACCAGCCATCAGCGTTCCCCACAGGCATTGCTTACGAATATCGTGCATGGTGTATCCACGAGTTTCATCGGATCCCGGCTCAGGATTTGTTGCAGATGTGGCCTTGCTCTTGCTGCGAACGATCGCGATGCCGTCGTGGCCTTGATAGCCAGGATCAGATGGTACACCCAGGCTTGCCGGATTTTGTTCATCATTGCACACAACCCACGGGCGACCAGCGGCGGTGGATTCTGTTACCCACTTCAAAGTCCGTTGATGTGCGTTGCTCCATGAGTTTTGTAGTGATGCACCCGTGAGGACCGACTTGTCACCAAGGAGTGGCGGATAGACTTTGTCCTGCTGATCAGGAAACGTATGCACAACGATGGGGTGATCGTACGGATCAACACGTTTAATGAACTCAGCCATCGTTGTTTGCTCTGCGGTCGACTGTGTATTCTCTTCGCCCAAATTCCAGTTCAGCGCCAAGGCGTGCCCGAAGCGAGCAATGATCTCGCGACAATAGACTCGTCGCTGGATTCCGAGCTTGCCGCCATCGAGCGATTCCACGACGACGCCTTTTTTGAGCTGGTGGCCGATGCGGATGTCATCGATCTCGTTCTCCTGGAGCTTAAAGTGCAGATACATTCCGCGAGCGGTTCCGTGATCCAATACGATGCTCCACTGGTCGAGCTTACTGCAATCGTAATGCAGTTTGTCGGCGCGCTCGACGAAAGGCCAAACATTGTCACCATCTCCTCCCGCGTTGTACGGTAGAAACGAGAACGCATTGCATCCTTTGCTCGACAGATAGTTGATCGCGCCGATCAGTCCTTTGCCCTTTCCGCCTTTCCAGCTTGGATCGCCATCATTCCAATCGGCCACGTGCGGGGACCACGTTTTTAACGCCTTCGCCGGATTGGCTCCGCCTGGACCCTTTGCATCCGAGCGTCCGGGTTGCGTGCCATCGAAGTCGACATAAGCCAGCAATGTCTCCGGCGCATCAGGGCCAGCCTTCAAGAAGTACTCACCGGTGCCTGCGAACCTTAGATAACGCTCGCCGATATACTGCAGCCGCCCGCGTGCACGCAGATCTGGTACGCCCTTGTCACTAGCACCGACTGTAAAACTGCCGGACTTGCCGTCGCCCGATGAGACACGTTCAAACACTGCAGAGTCTGTTTCTGCAATCAACTTTCCTGTCACCAAGCTGATCGAGTAATCCCAGCGACCGGTTTTGTCGGGCGACAGATGGGCACGCCATTTCGTGCCACTTTGAGCCGACGTTTCCGCAGCGTTTCCGTCCGCTGCGAAGTAACCGGGGACGACGTACTTGGGGGATCCAGATTCGTGTGTAAACGTTACGTTCATCTCGTAGTTCACAAACGGGTTCGGCGCGTTGTCGAGTTCGTGAGCATAGGGGCCGTCGAGCGTCAGTGTGACTTTATGCCACTGTCTCAGTTCACCGCTGATCCGCACATTCCCATCACCGTCCGCTTGTCGAGGTTCCTGAATAGGTTGCTGAAGAGCCAGATCGCTCGAGGCTCTCGTTGGACTATCCTGGTTCAACGGGTTGTTCGTTTCCAGTTCCGATGCTGACGTTGCGGAAACAGTGCCAGCTTTTACCAATGCAAATGCATCAGGGGCAGTCCCGGCATGAATCCGCGAGTCGGGGCCGATCCCCTCAGGCCGAACAAAGTCACGATCCGCCGTCATGAGCCAGCGATCGAATTCGAAACCATCTTCCCGCATCGAGAAATGGATTTCATGAACTCCGGCTGTCGGCACATCCAGAAAAATCTTGTGAGGTTCGCCACAGTGCTCCTCTTCCGTCCGTTGCTTGCTCTCCCAA
>JBGSNA010000285.1:0-2134 GCA_041739875.1 Pirellulaceae bacterium | reverse complement strand
CCGGACCATGGAAGCGCAAGCTCAACCGTCCATCCACGATCTCGATCGGAGTTGTCGTTAAGCGTACCGTCGATAGATACCGCTGTCTGTGCTCCGGGGAAATCCCACTTCAAGAACGCGTGCCGCAGTCCCCGAGGATGTGTCGTGTATCCGACACCATTGAACACTTGCGACGCCACGTCATCGCGAGATCGATCAATTTCGGGAACCTTTGCAAATCCATGCTTGTCGTAACTGCTTTGCCAAACAAACAAGCCTTCATAGATGGTGCCTAGCGGATTGATTTCGAACTCGTAATAGGCATGTTCGAACGCCAGAAACATTTCAACGTCGTTGTCGGTATAGACTGGATCGTCGCGTTGATTGATAAAGCCACTGACGAACGGATCTTCAATCCAATAGGCAACGTACAGATTCTCGTCGTCCCATGTCACTGCAGCCTGAGTGTTGTGGACTGTTTTATGACCCCGTATCAAATCGACGAACTGGGGCGAACGCGGAGCGTGCTTCCAAGTCTGTTCATCGAGCTTTCCGTCGATCGTGATTCGATCAGCAGCTCTCATCGCGGTATAACGCGCCACTTGAGCCTCCGGAACTGGTGGCCAAGGCACATCGGTCGGCCTCAACGGCTCCAACGGATCGTCTGCGAATGCCGAGCTGATTAAGAGCGAACTCAGAAGTAAAAGTAAGAATCGTCGCACGAAAATTCCTCGAGTAGTCTACATGGATATGATGGCCATCATTGCGGCGCGAGGGTCACAGGATCGCTCCTGTTCTAGTTTGACTTTAACCCCACTGTGTTCACCGCGATGATGCGGTACTGGTGCACTTTGCCGGGAACAGCGGTTGCATCAAGATATTGCATCGGCGTGAGTGGCTGTGTCGGCGTGTCACTGTACTGGAGGTTTTGGAAAACGGGTCGACCGAATGGGTTTTTCCCGTGTTCCGGCACGTTGGCGAGAAACTCGCCGTCACGTTCAATGATGAAACGGGCAAGACCACTTTCGACGTCGGCGTCCGCCTCCCATGTCAGCTCACGATCTTTTACCTGCAGATTCCGTATCGCCGGCGGCGGCGTGTTGTCGGATACCTCTGTGTCGCTAACGTATTGCATCCAAAGCTGAGCCGTCGCTTCGTTGGGCAACCAACCCGAGCTCAAGGGATCATCGTTTAACTTCGCTGCCGGCATAGCTTCATGACCCAGAAGCGGCGCCAACCAGACGCCTTCAGTGGGCATCGCAACAAGTGGTTCGCCGCTCACGGGAGGCAATCTCGCCGACAAGCATTGATCCAACCATGGAATCGCCAGATAACGTTGGTTGCCACATTCGTGCGCTGTTAGCGGATCCACAGCGACACCAATCACGCCACCGTTGCTGCGAACTTGATGAAAGAACTTCTCGTTCGCTGGCCAGACGCTCGCGAACCGTCCATCCTTGACGGTGACGCCTTCTTTTGTTCCTGGATTGCACATCATCGGCACACTCAGCGCTGCTTCGGGCAGCGTGTGCGGCTTGATCGTGGCACGATCGGGGTTCGCTTCCAACAATGGCACGCCCGAGCGAAGCCAAGCGGCAACAACACGTTCGGGATGCAGCATCACCATTCCACCGGCCCAGTGACCTCCGCCGCTATGTCCCCACAATGCCCATGGCAAACTCGCCAACTCTGGATGTCCAGACTTTTCTCCGAGGTCCACAAGCGATTGTTGGAATGCTTGACTGGATCCATTGCGAGGATCGCACCACAGCTGGCACTCGGCATTCTCTGGTTGCTCATACGCAGCAGCAAGCAAAGCACAGTCATGCTTCTTTGCCAGTGCTTGCCAATGCAAATCATAAGCACCGGTGAGTCCTGACTTACACGAGCCCTCACCGCAACCGTGTTGATGCACCACGACCCCACGCAACGTCGCCACACCGTCTGGGATCCACACGGTGTAATTCACCGGAAAACTTAACTCACCAGGCTCCGTCGATGCCTCGTATCGGATTCGGAAATAAGGAGCTTCTGCCTCAGGAAACACGTCATAGGGTGGTGCTTGGGCCAGCAAGCTCGCCACTACGGGAAGCATTGCAAACACGACGAAGAGAAAAGTTCTAAGCATAGTTCCGACCAGAGAAAATCAAGTTGT
>JBGSNA010000170.1:0-1757 GCA_041739875.1 Pirellulaceae bacterium | reverse complement strand
ATTTGAAATGTCTTTGGAAGTTTTCGCCTATCGTCTGAGTCGGGTCCAGGTTCACCCAAACGATCGCAAGTGGATGCCGAAGTGGATCGATGAATATGCCACGCGTGCTCAGAAAGACAGCCAAGGGACGTTCGTCGTCACGCACGACTCGACGTTGACGTTTTTACAGGGTCTGCGTGACCGGGGTGCCCCGGCGTGGCAGCGTTTACAGGCCGCACGTTCGCTGGAGTGGTACCAAGCTTTAGTGCTTAAGACGTGCGATGTTGATTTCAGTGTGTTCAAGAAAACGCTTGGCGAGATTGCTGGAAGGGATAAACGGTTTCGTGACGGTATCGAGGGCGATCGCGCGGGCCTCAAGACGCAAACTCGCAACCACGCGTCAGGTGGCGAAGATTTGGATAACGAGGTTGAGAGATGCACTGGCGAAGGTGACGCAGGAATTATCGATCCGAGCGAGCCGAAACCGGTTCGAGAGTTAAGGGCGTTCATTCGTCATGCGCACCAACCTCGTTCGACGGAGGAAAGCTACGTTGGGTATTTGAAGCGATTCATTCGTCACCTGGATGCGGAGGACTTGGAGAACTATGGAGAGCCAGAGATTGGCGGTTTCTTGACGGAGATGGCAGTTACCGGCGAAGTGGCGGCGAGTACGCAGAACGTCGCGTTATCAGCATTGCTCTATTACTATGAACACATTGTTGGTCGCGACATGAAGTTCATTCAGCGTATACGGGCAAAGGCAAGCACGTATTTGCCGGTGGTGTTGAGCAAGGAAGAAGTGGGTGAGTTGCTGGGTGTGATGCGCGGCGTCAATCGGACGATGTTCGAGCTGATGTATGGCAGCGGGATTCGGCATCGGGAATGTCGGACTTTGAGAATCAAGGATGTTTGTTTTGATACGGGCCAGATTGTGGTGCGCAACGGCAAGGGCTTGAAGGATCGGATCACGGTATTGCCGGAATCGATCATGGAGTCATTACGTTATCAGATTCAGATGGCGATTTCGATTCACCGTGATGACGTGAATGACGGTGGCGGTCGCGTTTACTTGCCGTACGCGCTGCATCGCAAGTATCCGAATGCGGACCGTGAAGTGGGATGGCAATTCATATTCCCGTCGCGGCAGTTGTCGCGTGATCCGCGTAGTGGAATCGTGCGGCGTCACCACGTTCATGAAAGCACGTTTGCGGAGGCGATGAAGCGAGGTCGGAGCAAAACACCGATTGTGAAGCATGCGACGCCTCATACACTTCGTCATAGTTTTGCGACACACATGCTTGACGATGGCGCGGATATTCGGACGGTGCAGGAATTGTTGGGACACAAGGATGTGAAGACGACCATGATTTATACTCACGTGATGAATCGTCCTGCGTTGGCGGTCACCAGTCCGCTGGATCGGCTCAGGATCGCAGGTCGGCGGTGAGGTGGAATTGGCGAGGGCGAGATGCAGTCGGCTCGTAGGGGATGGTGCTGTTCACTTTCTTTCGCGGTTTGAACCTGTCGAGCCTGGGTAACCTCAACTCGCCGATGCTATTGCTCTGTGACTTCTGTGTTTAAAGAAGACGCCGTGATACTGAAAAGGTGCGCACGGTTGAACGATGGGGGGAGGGTTTTGTCGTTCGTTTTGTTTACCGATTGTGCCGTTCGTGAGTGACGTCGGCGGTGGGTGATGAAGGTAAGCCTCGCGTGATCAATAAGTAGGACAGGCTGCCAGCCTGTTCCTGGGTGAAATGACAGGCTGGCAGCCTGTCCTA
>JBGSNA010000169.1:0-18871 GCA_041739875.1 Pirellulaceae bacterium | reverse complement strand
AGGCAACATTGAACTGGCAACCTACAGCATGCCGAAATCGGTGGATCCTCAATGCAGCTTCGTTCGTGCCCGCAGCGGCTGGACCGTCACGGCCTCGGGCGGTGTGGCTGTCGACGCGTTCGAAGTTGTCGAGAACCAATCGACGGATGAACGCGTCACCGAAACTCGCAGTGCCGCTCTCAACCGAGGCGATGCCAATCGCTGGTGGTGGAACAACGCGTTCTAGCACCTATTCTTGTGTTGGCATATTTATTTGGGCTTACTTATTTGGGCTCACGGTCTATAAAACTCACGAATGATGCTTCCTTTGTGAGATGAATTGCTGTGGCCCAAAAGAAACCAAAGTTCTACGTCGTCTGGCAAGGTCGATCGCCAGGCGTCTATACGACCTGGGACGCGTGCCAGGCTCAGATCAGCGGCTATTCGAGTGCCAAATACAAGTCATTCGACACGCTTGCCAAAGCGAAATCGGCGTACGAACAAGACGCCGACGAGCACTGGGGTAAGGGCGGTTCGTCAACGAAGAAGTCTCCCACGCCCGTCGTCGATGTGGATGATCTCGTCGGTCTCGGTGTCAATATGGAGGCGTGGTGCGTCGACGCAGCATGCAAGGGAAATCCTGGAGAACTTGAGTATCAAGGCGTCGAGTTATCCTCGGGCACCAACCTATTCCACATGGGACCGTACCCCGAAGGCACGGTGAATATCGGCGAGTTTCTGGCAATCGTTCATGCCTTGGCCCTGCTTAACGAGAAGCAACCGCACACGCCGATCTATTCCGACTCGCGCATCGGAATGAGCTGGGTCAAGCAAGGCAAATGCAAAACGAAGCTTCCACCGTCAGCAGAAAATCGTCGCTTATTCAGTCTCGTCGCACGAGCTGAGAAGTGGCTCGCCGAGCACACCTGGAGCAATCCGATTCTCAAATGGGAAACAAAGCATTGGGGCGAAATCCCAGCCGACTTTGGCCGCAAATAGACCCAACGATAACGAGCGTATTCCAGTGATCAGTATTCGGCGTTGCGGCGTTTTCTGAATGTATCGCTTTGGACAATGGACCAGACGACGTCTGCGAATCGATCGTCGCTGGCTTCAGCAACTTCCGTGACTTGACGCTGCAGACAAACGTCGCCGCCGTTGATGCCGCGGCCTAGCGCATAAACAAGTAGGTTCTTGACGAAGGTCTCGCGGAATTCCGCTTTACGCTGGAGCAACACAGTCTTCATCTCTGCGGCACCATCAAACTGGGTTGCATCAAGCTGAGTTCCATCAAGATCTGTGCCATCAAGATCTATCGTACCGGGGAGTTCGCCCGAGGCATCGATCGCGGCTCCGTTCTCCGTGTCTCGCCAACGTCCGATGGCGTCAAAGTTCTCCAACGCAAACCCGAGCGGGTCAATTTTGGAATGACACGTTGCACATTGCGGCTCGCTTCGATGTAAATCCAATCGCTCTCGTAAGGTTAAGTGCTTGGAGTCGCCCCCAGCTTGATCGAGTGGTGGCACGTTCGGTGGAGGCGGTGGAGGCGGGGCACCAAGGATCCGGCCAGCGATGTAGTTGCCGCGACGAGGGATGTTGGTGCGCGTCGGATCGGATTGAAGCATCAACATCGCGGCGCTGGTCAACAAACCACCGCGCACGGACTCCGTTAAAACGACGCGTCGCATCGATTCAGGTTGACTTGATTGCGGGCGATTGGAGGTTCTGGCCGACGTGCTCAATTCTTCCGTCAAACCGTAATGACGGGCGAGTCGCTCGTTGAGGTAGATGTGCTTCGCATCGATGATTTCCGTGACTGGGCGATTCTCTTTCACCATCTCGCTCAAAAACAGATGGACTTCGTCGCGCATGGCGCGTCGGAGTGAATCATCAAACTCGGGGAATGTCGTTGGGTCCGGTGCGAAGGTGTCGAGTTCGTTCACACCGAGCCATTGAGAAAAGAAGTTCTCGACGAGTGCGATGGCTCGATCATCAGCGAGCATCCTCAAGGTTTGCTTGCGGAGCATCTTGTCGTCACGCAACTTTCCTTGCTGGGCCACTTGGCGAAGCTCGTCATCGGGTGGTCGCGACCAAAGAAAGAAACTCAATCGCGTCGCAAGCTCAAAGTCGTCTACCGGATACGGTTCGTCCGTGTCCGGTTGGTCGGCTTCAACCAGCATTAAAAATCGTGGCGAGACGAGCACGCCGGTGAGTAGATACCCAACAGCGGTCTCGTGGTCGGCTCCTTCACTCAGTGCCCGATCATACGCAACAAGCAAACCTTCGATAAACGCAGGGTCGGCATCACGGCGGAAAGCACGATTCGCAAAAGCAACGATCACCTCGCGAGCGGCGTCGCGCGGCGAAAGCGAGTCGCTTGGTTCAGCAATGAACGTTTGGGAGTAAACTCGCTTTCTCGCGTCGTCCCCATCGTGGCTGGCCAACAGCTCGTGAACGATCGTGTTTGCCGCATCGTGGTACTGCTGAACTTCAAGCGGAGTGAGCGTCAGTGCTTCGCCGATATTGTCAAAACCATAAGCTTGAGTCTCAGCCGGGAAGTTGCGTGATAGCTTCAGATCAAGCCCCGTGAGATCGACGACTGCCTTGTCGTATTCGTTGCGGTTGAGTCGCCTCATAACCGGTCGGCCAGGATCACCCGCGCCGTCGCAATCCACTTCGCCGAGCGTTCGATCGAGAAATTTGATCATCAACTCGCGGTCTTCGTCCCCAAGTTCCCTAGCGTCTTCCGGTGGCATCGCGCCACTCTTCAACGCCTCGAGCACAAGTTCCCATTTATCACGATTTCGCCGTATTAACAGCGGGTTCTCGTCGATGGCAAGATCCACATCCGCTGTGGGTTCATTGCTCCCGTGACACTTGAAACAAAACCGAGAGAACTTGGCATGAACAACGCGGTCCCATGACAAGGGGTCTTTGTCGTACCCAGGCTGGGCGAGCGCGATAGATGGAACAATGGAGGCAACGAGTATGGCGATCGTGATGGTGTGGCGCATAAGTCGACTCAAAGCCCCAATCGATACTGAGAAAAATCTTGTCTTGTCACAACGCAACTTCGGCAGCGATTTCGCTGATCGCTTGAATGACTGCTTCGATATCCTCGTCCGTCGTTGTATTGCCGGCGCTGATGCGTAACGTGCCGTGATCTTGCGTTCCAAGATACCCATGGATCAACCCAGCACAATGCAATCCGGCGCGTGTCTCGATACCATAGTCACTGTCCAATATAGTTGCCGCATCAAGGGGCGCAAGTTTCTCGAAAACAATGCTAACAACGGGCAAGCTTTGCTCGCGGCCACAGACTCGCACACCAGCGATGTTCGCAAACCCTTGCCGAAGCTTGTTGCCAACAACCAACAATCGATCGAGCTCGGCACCTTGATCCGTTCCAATAACTTCCATGGCTGCGAGCCATCCAGCGAATCCGAGTACGTTCAGGTTTCCGGCCTCCAGCTTAGCGGGATACTGATCCGGCATGTCGAGCGAATCGGAATCGAAACCGGTGCCGCCTTGGATCGTCGATACGATCTTGTCGTGCAGGCTTGATGCGACATACAGCGCGGCTGTGCCTAATGGACCGCCGGCGCCCTTGTGGCCCGGGGAGGCGAGCATGTCGACGCCGAGTTGACGAACATCAATCGGAAGATAGCCGAGCGTTTGTGCGGCGTCACAAAGCAAGACCGTATCAGTATTTCGAAGCCGCCCGCCCACTTCGCCGATCGGCTGGATCGCTCCCGTCACGTTGCTGGCGTGCGTCATCGCGACGAGTCGAGTGCCAGGACGAATTGCGGCAAGAACATGTTCCGTTTGGACGAGCCCGGTATCGTCACAGGGCACGATGGTGAGCTCAATCTGCTTCTGCTTGCGAAGGAACTCAAGTGGCCGCAGGACGCTGTTGTGCTCCGCAGCGGTCGTGACGATGTGGTCTCCCGACCGGACAAAACCATGGATCGCCGCGTTGAGGGCGGCCGTTCCGCTGGAGTGCAGCGAGATACAGTAACGTGATTCGGCGCCGATCGAGGTTGCAATGCTTGCTCGAACTTCGTCAATAATCTCACCGGCTCGTTGTGCGGACCGATAGCTGCCTCGCCCCGCCGCCGCACCACAATCCGTCATGTACGCATTCATCGCGGCGAGCACGCGGGCGGACTTTGGCCAACTGGTGGCTGCATTATCGAAATAGATGCGACGGGTTTCTGGCATGTTGTTTTTGTTTGTCACTCGGCGTTACGACTCCACGGGATGGACCCACTCGGTTGTACCGTCAGCGTAACATTCTCGCTTCCAAATCGGAACGACGCGTTTGAGTTCATCCATCATCCACGCGAGCGCATCAAACGAATCCTTTCGGTGAGGACTGCTGCATCCGACCAGTACGCTTGCTTGCCCAACAGGAACCTCCCCGAGTCGATGAATGATGACAACGCGGCGCAGATCAAATTGTTCGCATGCCAAATTCGCCAGAACTTCTAATCCCTTTTTCGCCATCGGCCGGTGAGCTTCGTAAAACAATGTGTCGGTAACACGATCTCCGGTATTGCGGCGGGTCACTCCAAGAAACCATGCGATCGCACCAACATCCGGATCACTCGCGTCATCGATCCACGATCGTACTGCGATCCGGTCGTCGACGAGTTCGATTTGCAATCGCGACGACATCAACCGCCACTCACGGGTGGAATTAACGCGACCTCTCGGGCGCCTTGGATGCTTGCCGATGCGTCCGCGTACCGCTCATCGATCGCGAGTCGACAGTATGGAACTAACTCGGCCATGAATGGCGACAACTCGCTCAACTTGCTCATGACGAGTGCGGCGGACGCATTGTCGGGAACATCGATCTCGACGTAATCGCTGCCGATATCATCCCGAGCAGCGGCGAATAGAAGAACATTGAGTGACACGGGATCAAAGTACCGAAGAGGAAACGAAACGGAGCCAGCAATGGAGACTAGGCGATGACGGCTCAAATCTCAATAACCCAGCGTCCTAAGTCACTTGATCTTTGATCTTGAGCGTCCACTCTGCGACGGCGGCTTCCTCGATCATGGGAGCGGGAAGCGGTGCCAGTCGAACGCTTCCGGGTGTTGGCGGTGTTTGAGCACGCACGTTGAGCAACCCGTTCATGTCGATTTCGAAGCTGATCAATCGCGTTTTCGCAGTATTCTTTTCATCCACGTTGAACGAGTATCGGCCTAAAGCATGCCAATCTTGCCCGTTGACCCCCGAGGACTCCACCACCGAAAGCGTCATCACGTCCTTGTTCTGCGACACCGTCAATCGGCGGTTTGCACGTGCTGGTAAAACACAGCCGCGCGGGATGATCGGCAAAACACGTTTTCGTCCGCGTGCGTCTTCGATCACAATACCGATCGTTTGGCTCGTCACACCGCGCGGCGGCATCGCAACTTCCGATCGTCCAGGAAGCTCCGCGAGTAAACACGACGCGGCACCTCGAGCGAGATCCGCTCGATCGATATTGTGAACTTCGATATCTGGGGGTAACGCTTCAATCAATCGCTGGCGCACCTCCGGCAACCGAAGAATAGGACCAAGGATCGCACACTTGCGAATTTGCCCCACATCAAGCCCGGCGCGATCGCATGCGGATTGGATATTCCCAATGAGCTCGCAGAGTAAACCTTCGCATCGTCCGAGCCAAGCACTTCGTTGCACGACAAGGTCCACGCGTTTCACACCAACCTGGATCGCCAACCGCGCCTTGTCCCCAAGCAACAACGCGTTCATGGCACGTTCGCAATTGATTTGGAGCCCCGCAACGGACGCTCGAATCGTTCGAGGATCCGTACCCGATATTTCTTTCACTCGCTCAGACACATACTCGACAAGCACCTGCAGCCAACTGAGCGATCCGCGATGCCAATGTCCGCCAGTGGCGAGTTGTTGCATCCGGTTTTTGCTGTGCCGGATCACAGCAACATCCGACGCTTGTCCAGTAAGCCCGATAAACAGCATCAACTCGCTCGTCGCGGTTGAAATGATTTGTTTCGATTCCGCTGCACTTGCCAGTGCTGGTTTGTTGTCTGTTGGTTGGCTGTCTGTTGGGAGCGACACATTCAAAAGCGACTGAGCCGCCGCCAATGATCGATCGACCAAACGCACACTTCTCAGCCCCGCCATCTCACAAGCTTGGATGATGCTGCGTCGATGCAATTGGTCATACATCGACGGGACAACGACTGCCGCAGCGTCAGGCGGTGTCGGATGACTCCAAAGCGTACGCAGCAGATTCCGAAGCGACATCGCGATCAGAACTTCTGGAGGGTACTTCACACCGTTGAGCGAACGATCAACAACAGGTTTACCGATGTAGATCGGCAAACAATGGATGACGGATTGCGGATGTTGTTCGCGGCGCATGATCGCGTCCTCACCGAACAACACACGACGTCCGTCGCCTGCGATTGCAAGCCGGATCATGGCCCGATCGTCTTTGAATGTCGAGAGCAATGTTACTTCGCCACCCACACTCGCGGCGGCTGCCGACATGTAAGACATCCCGAGATCGATGCCAAGAACTTGCGTTACTCCGCGGGATGTTGAACCGCCAGTGGCTGTCGATAACTCGCCATGCGGCAAACGCGTGGTCAACTCGGAAATCCAAAGCGGCTCTGTCTTGGCTTCGGCGTACTCGCCCAGTGCATCAATCACTTCATCGATCGATCCGTATCGCTCGTGCGGCGACTTGGCCATCATCCGGCGGAAGATATGATCGAACTTTAAATCAATGTCGCCACGAAGTTGCATCAACTCCGGCAATTCGCCGTGACGATGTCCATAAACAAGGTCAAGGAACTCACCCGTATACGGCGCATGACCAATCAGCAAATAGAACAGCACGGCGCCGAGCGAATAGATGTCGCTCCGAGCGTCAGCCGAATCCGGATCTTCGAGCTGTTCCGGCGAAATGTACGAAAGCGTTCCGACCAACCGGCCGGGCTTCTTCAGACCTGCGGATACACTGGAGTTAGCGATCTTGGCAAGGTTGACTGCCGACCACTGCTGTGAGTTCACTTGTGCCAATCCAAGGTCGAGCACTTTCACAGTCCCATCCGCAGCTCGCATCAGGTTCGCTGGCTTGACGTCTCGGTGAACCACACCCGCACGGTGCGCGTGCATCAATCCCAACGCTGCTTGGCGTATGACCGACGACGCTTCGCCAACCGACATCGGACCTTCACGATTGATCGCGGTGGTGAGCGTGACGCCGTCAACATACTCCATCGCGAGATAGTGGACGCCTTGGAACTCTCCCGCATCAAACGCGGTCACGATGTTTGGATGAAGCAAACGTGACGCCGCGCGAATCTCGTCAAAGAATCGATCCACCGATGCTTTGTCCGTCATCCGAGACGCAGGCAAAATCTTTAACGCCACGTCACGCTGCATTCGAACGTGCTGAGCTAAATAAACTTGGCCCATTCCGCCGGCGCCAATCAATCGCTCCAACCGATATTCGCCAAGCGGATTCGGCAAGTGATCCGGCACAGCATCGCTCAACGGCATTGCACCCCCAGACGCCGCTTCGCCAAACCCAGCGACATTGCCCGATCCAAGTACATTGCCCGATCCAGAAATAGTGTCTGAGAACTCCGTGATCTCGAGATCCGCCGACATTTCGTCAAAACCCGATCCATCCACCGTGCCATCGCACGTAACGTCATCCGCCGACGCGGACACGTCGTAAGTGACTTCCTCCAATGGCTCGATTCGTTCGTCGGAATGGTTCGACACAAAGATTTCCCAATATGCTGACTGAACACCACCCGCCAGAGGTATTATGTAGACTGATTCACTCGTTTGTCTAGTATAGACAATTGCTAGAACGCGAGATTACCAAGATTTGTACTGCGAGATTTTTTTAAGTCGTGCAACGGTCAAAATCGCAGTTTGTGCGTTTAATTACCACCCAGAACGTCAATTTCGTCCTGCATTCGCTTCACCATCTCCGGAATCCGGATCACACCTGAGTAGTGGTCGGCATCGTAAAGCACATGGTGTTCCGACGTCAGCTTCGCAGCTTGTGCAAGCAGTTTCGCATTGGCCAACGGCACAACATCGTCATATCGACCGCTGAAGAGCCAGGTCCGTTTCGGATCCAAACGATGCGCGATCCGAGTCGGCTCGATCGAATACAGCAACGTTTTCAACTCCTCGCCTTGCAGTCCCTCGTCCGCCATTTGGCGACGCATCTTCTCGGCATCTCGCTTACCGGTTTGCAACACGTTGTACAGATCACCTCCGCACAACATCAAGAACACGCCGTCGTAGGCGTCGTCCAAACATGCCGCTGTGGAGCCGATGAAACCGCCGAGGCTTGTCCCTTGAATCGAGATGCTTTCCGTATCGACCATCGGCATCGCCGCGATCACGTCTCGTGCTCGTCGCACGTCGATGATCGATTGACGAGTCAATCGAATCAGACTCGCAGCTGACTTCGATCGCGCTTCACTTCGTCGTTCGCCGTAGCCCGGCAAATGAATCATGAATGCGTGAATACCATGGCGCGACAACAGAAACGCCAAGGACTTACCCACCGGCATCTTGCTGCCCGACTCATGAACCACAAGGACCGCTGGCGCCCTGACGATGTCGCCTTGCGAATTGCGAGCCATATGCCATTCGAGCGCCACTCGATCATTCACTGCGTCGCTGGTATCGACGGCTGAGGGGAATCGCACGAGCGAATCGAAACGCCATGTCGACGCAGCCTCACACTGTACTGAAAACTCCGTCGGCTCCCACGACAAGTCTTCCAAGCACTCACGTGCGTCGGCGTCGGCTTCTTCGCCAATGTCGATGGTGTCGCGAGCCGTGTAGGTCGTGCCAACAAGCGACGAACCAGAGAACGATATGACGTCCACACCGTTCGGTGATTCTGCGGCACACGCATTGAATGTCATCCAGCTCAAAACAAACAACGCGATTACGTTCGTTCGAAACGACATCTATTTGACCAACTTGTTGAGTTCGAATTTCACATACGGCCGTTCTGCCGCAGGCAAGTTGTGACTCGCGTTGGCGACATAGAAGACGCCATCCGCAGGAACAAACAGAACGTTGTGCAGGTTCGATGTCATCGCCACTGGACGGCTCATCAACCACATGGCCATCTCGGCATCAATCTTGCCATGGTTATCGGTGACTCGCTTGCGAAGCTCCTCCAGTCGGCTGCCAGCGGACAAGACCACTGCATCGGCAATTCCCTGACCCAGACGCTCATCGAACTGACCCGGTCGGATCAATTCAATCTTGTCCGGAGTCGCTGCAACGCCGACTGCGTCGTTCGTCTCGCCGTCTGCGAAGACATAGTAATATTCACACGTTCGCGGGCTCTTTGTCCACAAATCCGTGACTTCATCGAGCGTGGAGCATTCCTCGAGGGCTCGCCGCATGAGCGTCGCCATGGGCACGCCGTCCCATTGCCCCTCGCCACCGCCGCCCATTTCGCCGAGCGAAATCGCTTCCGTATTCATGCCGCTGACGCTTCCCGTAAAACCAGCGTACCCAACATTCGCAAACGGGATCTTTCCGTCAACAGAAATGACAAACGTGGTGGCCGAGTCTTGCAAGCCGATCGTTGTCATGTAATCCAGCACTCGTCCATGATAAAGCTTGCCGTCGATCGTCGCTGAATCGAATACCGCGAACCCGGAACAGTGGAACAATTCGGGGAACACGTTCAATTGCTCGAGCAACTCTGGCGATTGCCCAACGCTGGCGGCGAGTGCACGCGTCTCGGCAATGTGATCGGCGGGGATGTGTGGCTTGAGTCGCTTGTACGCAGCGGCCAGATCATGACGGAACCAACGACCGCTATTGATCGTTTGCACGGTGCCAAACGCATTAAGAACCGAATCGATACAACGCTGGGTCTCTACCTTCAACAATTCTCCGTGCGCCTGTCCGACATCCTCTGGCGTTCCGGCAAGCAGCACTAAACGTTGCCCATCGACGTATTGCAACTCACCGTGCGCCACTTGCTTGGCAACTTGACTTGGATGAGTTAACTCAGCCGACGGCCAGACGACTTCCCAAGCGCGACGTATACCGCGAGAAATCTGTTGCTCCATCTCGGCTCGTGCCACGGATACCTGTTCATAGCGAGTCCACACTGCATCACTCGCTGGAGTCGGTTCGGCCGCAAGCGTAATCGTCGCGTGATTGTCTTCGAATCGCAAATTCATTCGCGACCCGCCGTTGTCTTCATCGAACCAGACCTGAACTTTGCCAGCGAGTTGCCAAGTTGCCTCACCATCGAGTTGTTCAATCTTGACAAAACTCGACACCATCGAGAGTAGCGATTTCGCATCGCCAAGTGACAACATCGTCACGAACGTCCCCATCATGCTTGCACTGCTGGACAACCTCTTGGCAAGCCCGAGTGGCCCGAGATGGTCGCCCGACTCGACGATACTAGCGTCCAACGAGCCTTCACCGATAAACACGCGTTCGTGCTTGGGCAACACCATCGCGGTGACTGATTCACGACGATAAACTTCGACTGCATAATCCGAGTGCGTGGCAACAAAGTCAAACGACTCGTTATCAAACTTGGCGACTCGTACGTCGATCGACTCGAGTTTGTCTTTAATCTTGACGCTCGCATCCACGTGTACTGCGAAGCGATCTTGCTTGCCCGACCAAACTCGATAAAACGGCTCGAGCCTCACTGCTAACTGGTCGCGTGACCGGACTTCGGCGGCCGAATCAGCGACCGCACTGGATACCCAAACCGTCGGTAGCACGAAACAAACGATAGCGAGGAAGAATACTCGTCGATCAAGTAGATTCTTGAAAATGGATACTGGATCGGAAAACACCGTGTTTTTCAGCGTCATCGCTACTCTCCCGCACACAAAAGTTGACGAACTGGCACTGTGCCCATCCCACAGAAAGGCTAGTCTTATGACTCTTCAAGAGTCAAGCTGAAAGTAGATCTGTGAGCCCAAGAACACTCCGTATTGCCACCCGCCAGAGCCCTTTGGCGCTCTGGCAAGCTGAATATATCGCCTCGCGTTTGGCCGAGCACAACGTTCCCACCGTGCTGGTGCCACTCGTCAGTAGCGGTGACACCGATATGAGCCCGATTCAGGTGGGACGCCAAACAGGCGTGTTTACCAAACGCATCCAACAGGCGCTGCTCGACGACGAAGCCGATGTCGCTGTCCACTCGCTCAAGGACTTGCCGACGGAGGTGAACGAATCACTGGTGCTGGCGTCCGTGCCAGTTCGTGAGACGATTGTGGACTCACTCGTTTCGCCCAGTCGCGTGACGATCGCCACGTTACCTGTGAACGCACACATCGGCACAGGCAGCAAACGACGGGCGGCACAACTGCTCCATCTCCGACCCGATCTCCGCATCAGCCCGCTGAGAGGGAACGTCCAAACACGTCTCGCAAAGCTAGCCGCCGGTGAATTCCACGGCATCGTGTTAGCCGAAGCAGGCTTGCATCGGTTACAGCTCAGTGAGCTAGCGCGAGTTCAACTGTCGCTGCATGAAATGTTGCCCGCCCCAGGCCAAGGGGCACTGGGTATCGAAGTCCGCTCCGACGACAATGAGGCTGCCCAGATAATCGGTGCGCTGTCCGACATTGATTCGTTCGCAGCCGTGATTGCTGAACGTACGCTGCTCTCTGAATTACACGGCGGATGCCTCGCACCGATCGCCGCTTACGCGTTGGTTCGTGGCGACATGATGGAAATGACGGCGCGAGTATTGTCCGCCGATGGTCGAACTCGGTTGCACGAACATGCGACTGTCCCATTCAACCACGACGACTGGGAACAAATCGCAATCCAACTGGGGAAACGAGTCAGCGAAACATTGGCATCGCAAGGTGCCCGCGAATTGGTCGACGCCCAAAGAACCTAACGGAAACTTCCACGATGCCCATCCAAACTCACACACGTTACGACGTCGGCCCCAAAAGTATCGCTGCCTTTGACCGCGCCAGGAAACTGATTCCTGGCGGCGTGAACAGCCCCGCGCGAGCGTTTGGCGGCGTCGGTGGTTCACCACTGTTCATCGATCACGCCAAAGGTTGCTACCTCCACGATATCGATGGCCGCCGCTACGTCGACTACATCGGCTCTTGGGGGCCAATGATTCTCGGCCATGCGCACGAAGAAGTCGTCGAAGCGATCTATCGCGCGGTCTCGCGCGGCACCAGCTACGGCGCTCCCACAGAAGCTGAGTCCGAGCTCGCCGAGCAAATCATCCAAGCCGTACCGAGCATCGATAAAGTGCGGCTCGTCAACAGCGGAACTGAGGCCGTGATGAGTGCCATTCGTGTCGCACGCGGTGCAACGGGCCGACACAAAATTGTGAAGTTCGCGGGGAACTACCACGGTCACGTCGACAGCCTGCTCGTTGCTGCCGGAAGCGCCGGCGCAACACTCGGTGTCCCCGATTCGCCAGGCGTGACGCCAGGTGCTGGTGGTGACACAATCGTCCTGGCGTACAACGACATCACCGCAATCACGAAGACGTTCACTGAGCATGCCGGCAAAATCGCAGCTGTAATTCTTGAGCCTGTCGTGGGCAATATGGGATGCGTGTTGCCATCGACTGATTTTCTCCAGTGCCTGCGCAAGCTAACGAGCAACGATGGCGCGATCTTGATCTTCGACGAAGTCATGACAGGCTTTCGTCTCGCTTACGGCGGCGCCCAAGAACGATTCGGTATCACACCCGATATGACGACGCTTGGCAAAATCGTTGGCGGGGGCATGCCGCTCGCCGCTTACGGTGGTCGCGAAGACATCATGAACAACGTGCTTCCAGCCGGTAAAGTCTATCAAGCGGGCACATTGGCGGGTAACCCAGTCGCCGTGGCGGCTGGCTCAGCAACCTTGCGCATTCTGAAAAACGACCCGCCCTACAAGTACCTCGACTCCATCGGCAATCGACTCGCAACAGGACTGTCCAGCGCCGCCACCGACGCGGGCGTGTCCCACCAAGTCCAACATGTTGGCAGCATGCTGACGCTGTTCTTCAATGACCACCCCGTCCGAAGCTGGGACGACGCCGACGCCAGCGATCGAGCTGCCTACGGACGTTACTTCTGGGGCATGATTGAGCGAGGCGTGTATCTCCCGTGCAGCCAATTTGAAGCGCTCTTCCTCAGCCGCACGCACACGGAATCAATCATTGACGACACGATCGCCAAAGCCAAAGAAGTCCTTCAAACACTCGCCTAATTGAACAGCGCCAACTTTGTTTATCCGTCAGCCGAAGGCGTACGCTCGCATTGGACAGCGCCAACTTCGTTTAACCGTTAGCCGAAGGCGTACGAGCGCGTCGTTCCTAGTACGCCTGCGGCTGACTGTTAAACAAAAAATCGAACTTGGCGCGGTCCAGCTAAGCACTCGTTCGTCTACGACTTCCTATTTTAGCGGAGTGGCGCAAGCCGCCCGGTGACGCGATACCGGACGCCTCACGCCCTTCCGCTAGAATTCAAATCAGGAAGTTGCTTTGTGACACTTTCTAAGCTATTCGTACGTGAATTCGATCGGCGCATCGATGTCGGGATGCAAGCTCTGATGCACTGGACACGTCCGCGCCGCCGCCTCAAACCGTGATCGCATGCTGGGATCATCGAGCTTACCCGAGGGGATCGTCACCTGAGTCCTCAAACCACCGATGCGACGAATCGGAGCAGTCACCATTTCTTTGGTCACATGCACGTGCATCCCGATCAAGTCCACCTCGTGACGCTTTGCCATCAAACCAAGTATCGTCATCACACAAGTACCAAGCGCGGTGGCAACTAAGTCCGTCGGCGAGAATGCCCCGCCCGTGCCACCATTGTCGATGGGCGCTTCACTTGTCAACTTCGATCCGCTCGGGCCATGCGTTGCCTGGCACTGCAAATCGCCGAGGTACTTTACATCAATCTCGACTGCCATCTCGATCACTTTCGTTCGTGGTTCATTCCGGATACGGTAGGTCGTCAAACGCACATTTGCGTCGAGCCGATACATTAACCGATTGAAACACGATGACCCAAGAGATTGACCTCAAGAAATTCGAGTGGCAGATCGCTGTTCGTCCGATGCAAATCAGCGACTATGACGAGTTGGTCGCACTGCAGAAGAAATGTTTCGGCGATATGCCGGTGTGGAAGCGAGAACAGGTGGCCAGCCAACTGAAGATTTTCCCCGACGGCCAATTGGTGCTCGAAGTCGACGGAAAGCTCGCGGCTAGCAGCAGTTGCCTGATTGTCTCGGACGACGACAATCTCGAATGGCACAACTATTGGGCGGTGAGCGACCAAGGATTCATCAAGACGCACGACCCCAGCGGCGACGTGATGTACGGCATCGAGATGATGGTCGACCCTGAGTTTCGTGGAATGCGGTTGTCGCGACGATTGTACGACGCACGAAAGGAGCTTTGTCGCCAAAAGAATCTTCGTGGCATCATCATCGGTGGCCGCATCCCAGGCTACCATAAATACAACCACGAGATGTCGGCACGCGATTACGTCGACGCGGTCGCTAACAAAGCCATCTACGACCCCGTCCTCACGGCGCAATCCGCAAACGGATTTGTCCTCGAAGGCTTGATTCCGAACTACCTGCCAAGCGACACACAAAGCTGTGGCTACGCGACATATCTGCGCTGGAATAACCTGGACTACTCCGCTGCGAGTGGCCGTGGAAAACGATATCGACGAAGCGTCCAACAAGTTCGCATCGCCGCTGTCCAATACCAAATGCGATCCGTCGGCAGCTTCGAAGAATTCGCGAAACAGATGCAATACTTTGTCGACGTCGCAAGCGATTACAAATGCGACTTTTGCTTGTTCCCCGAACTGTACACGACCCAACTTCTTTCGCTCATCCCAGCCCAACGGCCTGGCTTGGCCGCTCGTGCCTTAGCAGAATACACGCCACAGTTCTTAGAAATGTCCACCGAGCTGGCGGTGAAGTATGACATCAATATTGTCGGTGGCTCACAATTCGTCGTCGAAGATGACTTGCTCTATAACGTCGCCTACCTCTTTCGCCGCGACGGAAGCATCGGGAAACAGTACAAAATCCACGTCACGCCAAACGAACGACGTTGGTGGGGCGTCACCGGTGGCGATACGCTCGAAGTCCTCGATACGGACTGTGGACCCATCTCAATACAAATCTGCTACGACAGCGAGTTCCCTGAGCTGTCACGGATGGCCGTGGACCGTGGTGCCAACATTATCTTTGTGCCGTACAACACCGACACGCGAAACGGACACCTGCGAGTTCGAACCTGTGCACATGCCCGATGTATCGAGAACCATGTTTATGTCGCAATCTCCGGCTGCACTGGTAACTTGCCATTCGTCGACAACGCAGACATCCACTACGCCCAATCAGCGATCTTTACACCTTGTGACGTCATGTTCGCCCGTGAAGGTATCGGTGCCGAAGCCAACCCCAACGTCGAAACGGTCATCATGCACGACGTCGATCTCGAACTCCTGCGTCGACATCGTCAAAGCGGAAGTGTCCAGAACTGGAATGATCGTCGCACGGATATTTACCAAGTAAAGTATCGACACGGCGAAAACGACTTCTCAGTCTAACACAAGCATCTACTCCGATCGCGTACGCCACCGCGTCCTATCTCGCTTCGCTACAACACGCTCCACACCCGATCACCGAATGAAATTTCGACTTTATTTTTGCTTCCTTCTCGTCGCCAGCTTCACGGTCTCCGGACGAGCCCAAGACGTTGTGCCAGCCAAGCGAACCTTCACGAACCCGATCGCAGTCGGCCAAGATCCGTGCGTCGTGCGAGATGGTGACCGGTATCTGTGGACCCAGAGCGATAACTTCGAAATCTCGATGCACGTTTCGGACTCACTCAGCGAACTCGGCGAAAAACATCTCATCTGGCGCCCGCCCGCCGACACAGCCTACTCGCTAGAAATCTGGGCGCCCGAGCTGATCAAGATTCGCGACAAGTGGTACATCTACTTCGCTGCATCCGATGGCAACAATATCAATCACCGCACCTACGTGCTCGCTGCAAAAACCGCTGATCCACTTGGCGAATACGAGCTTCACGGGCCACTCTACACCGGAGATGAGTTCGCGACTCAGTCGAACAATTTTTGGGCAATCGATATGAGCGTTCTCGAACACCATGACGACTTGTTTGCCTTGTTTTCCGGATGGACCACCATCGATAGCGACGTCCAGAACCTCTATATCGTCCCGCTAGCGTCACCGACCCAAACGAATGGAAATCGCGTCATGATTTCCAAATCGGACGATTATTTGTGGGAACGCGTCGATGAGAAACTTGGAACGCGAGGACTCAACGAAGGACCACAAATCATCCAACACGGTGACCGCACCTTTGTCACCTACTCGTGTAGCGCATCGTGGCTCCCAAGCTACAAGCTCGGTCTACTCGAACTCGTCGGAGATGAACCAATGAATCCCGCCTCATGGAAGAAGTTCCCGGAACCCGTCTTCCAAAGTACCGAGTCAACGTACGGCGTCGGCCACGGCAGCTTCACCAAGTCACTCGACGGATCGAGCTGGTGGCATACCTATCACGCAAAAGACCGCCGAGAGCCCGGTTGGGCCCGCAGCATCTTTGTCCAACCAATGACTTGGAACGCCGATGGCACCCCCAACTTTGGCAAACCCGCCAAACGCGGCGAAAAAATCTTTTTCCCGTAGCGAAAACGCACCCACGATCGCCCAATCACACCCATTAGCATCGAATTGCCCGTGCATTGCAAACCCAGCACCACTGCAAGGTCCTTACCTTCGCTCGCGTGATCGTTAAACTGTCTCGCTTCCAAGTACCAAGATCGCCCACGGAAGTCCCTGCGATGCAATTTGAATGTAACTCGATCTTCTACCCGAAGCCGACCGACCCGACTCACTATTTCAATACAAACGAAATCGACGTTTGGTGTCACACGGACGGTGACGAGCCTGCTATCGCCGCCCGCCTAGCCGTCGACTATCTCGATATCGCTCGCGCAGTCGGTGCGGGCGAGAGTATCCTGCACATCTGTGACGCGGAGTCTGCCGGATGGATGAGTGTCTACGAAACAACCATCGAACCCGATATCCACTTCACCGGAATTCGCGAAGACTTTGGTTTTGATAATCCAATCCTGGGCCTTGTCTTTATCCATGGTGCGGTATTTCACCCAGACACGCTCCCGTGGCGGCAGTTCATTCTCGATTCCATCTGCCGCATGTTCCCGCCAGACACCGCGACGGTGATGTGGAACAACACGACCGATCTGGAACCCAAAGAACTCGCCAGTCTCGGGTTTCGAAAGATCGCTGGCTCCGAACTTCTGTTTCGTCCCAACATGCTCGAGAACGCATATTCAGTGATGGGCGACACGCGAGACCCAATGGAATTGATGGTCGCTGAGGACGCTCAAGATTACGTCGACGAGCAGTGGGAACAACTCGACGATGCGAACCCATCCTACGTGGACGAAGACGAATAACCGGCACTTCGCAAGACACCCAGCTTCCCGTAGCTCCATGTAGGCCGAATCAAGCTCCCTGTAGGCCGGATCAAGCCGCTTCGGCGAAGATCCGGCAATCACCCGCTCCACAACCGCACGAACTGCGAGTCCTCGCCACCTTCAGGCCCGACTTTCAAACCACCGGTCGCTGCTCGTGCAAACAAGTCATTCACCCATACCCTATGAAGACTTGTGCACGAGAATTTGATTGACACCGCCATCCATCCCCCCGATACTCAGGCTGGCTGGTGAACCAGCGATAAGTCTGGCCACATCACCCAGCATGTCGAAGGTCCAACCGGCAATAAGAACCCTCACCATCACCTATCGCCGGGGCAACCAGCGATAATCATATTGTTATGCTCTACTGTCAATTCACAGAACCCTGAGGCTGGACTCCCCGCAATGGACGATAACGCAAATCGAGAAGTCACGCTGTTAACTCGCGACTTGGACAGCGCCATTGCGTTGGGAAATAGATTGTGGAATTTTCTACGTCGGTGTTGGTATGGCAATCAGTCATGCCCTGTTCGGAGTCCCTGGTTTCAATGTTTCTGTGGATCATCTGGGGCTTGCTATTGCTTCAGTCATGTTCATCAGTATTTCTTGGGCTGTTGTCCGTTCGGTTCTCCGTCAACGCAAAGTGGCAAAGTCTCAAGAGGGCGATATCGACAACACGTTTCATGGGTAGTACGCAGCGTTTTCATGAATCAAGCTTACGTTAATTGCAAGACACTGGAAACAACACACTGTCGAGTGAGAGCCGGAAATCTGCAATCGCGATCAGACGCTTTGCCGGGACCGATAATCGCATAACCAATAAGATGCAGCCGAGTTGCCGAAGGGCTGCGCACACATTGGAAAATCAACCGCGGCAACCGGCTGATCTTTGTCGTCGGCAAAGTTGGGGGCCAAAGTTGCAAAGTTGGGGCCACCTCCAACGTTGGGGCCATCCACTACTCTTGCCCGACTGACCCTTTTGTTTTATTCAACTCAGCCTCAACGAGCGACTGAGCGAGAATCTGATAAGCAGTGACGCTAGCTCCGCCCTTTTCGCAAAATGAGCGGCTTTGGCGCTAGCCACCGGCCCTATTTCTCCCCCAGGCCATCTGAAAGGCATTATCAACCAGCCCCAATCCTGTCAAAACATTGCCCTGGCCCCAAATTTTCCCTCCAGATTTCCCCCCTGCAAAAACGTCAACGTCGAGTCATGAGTGACGACGAACGTCCCTTGGCTGTCTTTCTGAGCACGCGTGGCATATTCATCGATCCACTTCGGCATCCACTTGCGATCGTTTGGGTGAACCTGGACCCGACTCAGACGATAGGCGAAAACTTCCAAAGACATTTCAAAT
>JBGSNA010000145.1:0-36741 GCA_041739875.1 Pirellulaceae bacterium | reverse complement strand
TCGTTCGGCAGCCTCGTCGAGTTGATTTTGAAATGCAAATGCCATCCGTGACACCCTAAAAAGTCAAAGAAAATGGTAACCTGATCACACGTCTTACCAAGTCAAGCCAATCTCGTCACTTGATGTTCACGCGATGCTTATCGTCGAGTTCGCCCTGGTCCAAAGGCCCATTCGGCTCCACCGTAAAATGCGAATCGAGTTGCATTGAAACCGAGTGTTTCTTCGTAGTCTTCGTCTAGCAGATTGTCGACTCGCGAGAACAATCGCCATCGGTCATTGAGCCGATACCAACCCGACAAATCGACTCGCCAATACGATTCATTGATAGCGTTGCCAGTGTCCACGCGGTCACCCACATAATTGGCCGTAAGAGCAAAGTTGGCTCGACTACTTGCAAGCGACCGATTCCAACCCAATGACCACTTATCACGTGGGCGTCGAAGCAACCCCAATCCAGTGTCTCGGTTGCGAGTATCCGTAAATGTGTAGTTCGCGAAAAGCGTTGTGCGCGGATCAACTCGATAGAGTGAGGTCAACTCCACTCCACTCGCTAAACCGCTACCCACATTTTCCAACAAGAATGTTCCAAAATCGAAGATGATCAAGTCTTCAAGATCATTGCGGAAATATGTCGCATCGACGATCAAACGGTCATCGGCAAAGCGTTGCTCGACACCCACGTCCCAACCCTGACTACGTTCTGGGCGGAGATTCACGCTACCAACAAACGGGTCAAATAACTCCGCCAGCGCTGGCGCTCGAAATCCAGTTCCAAGTGAAGCGTGTGCCGCAGTGCTCGTACCAGGAATTTCCCACCGCGATGTTGTTCGGTAAGTGAATGCGTTCCCGAAGAACGTGTAATCATCCCAACGCCCGCCTCCCGTCAGGTACAACTGGTCGAAAAAGCTTGTACTCAAAAGTACGAATCCGCCCAAGTTGTCCTGACGACGCTCGCCAATATCGGCGTTGCGGGCCGTATCTTCGTGGTAGTCGACACCGGAAGTCACGACCCAACGTGTCGCGTCCGCGTCCACTAGGACCATGTCTTGTTGCCAGTCGGCTCGACCGCTTTGACCGTAGAAGGGTCCGCCAAACGGTGCCTTGGACACGCGATCATATTGCGTGTAGCCGCCACCAAATCGATGAGTCCACATTCCGTCCAACATCGTCAACGTCGCTTGCACGCGCGCAAACGTATTCGCTTGATCTACCGACGAGGGATCGTCTTGAGGCAGACCGAAACCGAAGTCGATTCCAGTGTGCGCGTTTGTGTGCCGAAGGACAACGTCGACATTAAAGTTTTCCGTGAGGTTCCAACCGAACCGACTGCTGATGGTTCCGTTGCTGTATCCGTCCGCCTCCACGTTGCCGGGAGGACGTGACGCCGCGGAAAAACCATGGGTGTCCAAGTAACTCGCACCGAGGCTGTAGTAGAAACGATCGGTGCTGCCGGAAACGGATCCAGCTTCGCGTGACGTTCCATACGTACCGCCCATGACACTGGCCGTACCGCGAAGTGGCCCCGAACCTCGTTTGGTGATGATATTCACAACGCCGCCAATGGCATCACTTCCGTACAATGTGCTCTGCGGTCCTCGCAGCACTTCGATGCGTTCGATATCGTCAACAGAAAGGAAGGAAAAGTCGAACGCTCCGCCAGCACTTCCGACGTCATTGATCGACATGCCATCGAGCAGAACCTTGGTTTGGTTGCCGTTCGCACCGCGGATGAATACGGAGGACAACTGACCGGCGCCACCACTGCGATTGACGTCCACACCAGCGACGCTTCGCAGCACCTCAGCGACTTCGACTTGACCGCTATTGCGAATCATCTCGCTGCTAATGACCGTCAATGCACTGCCGACTTGCGAACCGCTAATTTGCGTGCGTGTGGCCGAGACGACATCTTGAGACGGCAGCGGTTGGAGCGGGAATTGGCCGCTTGAAGCATCACCCGACCCGCCGGACAAACTTTGAGCGGACACCGGCACTTGGGACACGGATTGCGGAGGTGCTTCACGCGTGCCTGAGGACGCAGCGACTGGAGGATTGCGACGTACCTCGGCATCGTCGATACGTGTTGATTCCTGCGGCGTCATCTCAGTCGGAATCGTGACTTCCGTTGGAAGCGCATCGGGACGCAGTACGGGCTCCGCCTCAACAACTTCGGTTTCTGGTATCTCGACAAGAGGAGGCTGTTCAATGACCTGGGCAACGACGGAAACTCGCGGGTCCAGCAACAGAAGTAGCAATCCGCAAATCAAACCGAACGTCGACGATTTCGGATTAACAAAAGCCATCATCTACCAACATTACGAATAAAAGAACCGCTGAGAGTGGCGATTTCTCTTTCGATACGCATCGGCAGGATTGTCGAGGTTGCCCGAGTTAGTGGGACACCGACGTGGTGGTTCTTTCGTTTGCAACGACGAGTCGCTCCGGTAAGGCAAACAATAACGATTGCAACAGCGAATGTTTCACGCTGAATCAACGGGAAACGGTATCACATCAGCAAGGCTCGTCTCGCCCATTCGAAGCATCAATAAGCGATCCAGTCCAAGGGCAACGCCGGAGCACGGTGGCATTCCACGTCGCATCGCTTGAACGAGACTTGTTTCAACCTTCAATTCTGGCAGTCCGCACCCTTGTCGTCGTACGTTGTTCTCGTGTCCTCGTCGAACGAGTTCTTCGGCGTCAAGCAGTTCCTCATAGCCGTTCGCCAACTCGATTCCTTGAAAATACAATTCGAATCGTGCTGCGAATCGTTCGTCACTTGGCAACACACGAGCTAAGGCGGCTTGTGTTGCCGGATAGTCGCGAAGAACAACGGGGGAATCAACACCCAGCTTGGGTTGAATCGAATCGCTAATCAACACATCCAACATCGCGTCACGGTCTGTTCGGATCGAGTCCGCAAGCGACTGATCCACATTCGCAACGAGCGCATGCAAGTCGTCAAGCGATACGTCGAGGGGGTGAACACCGAGGTGAGTGAGGAAAGCGTCTGCGTAAGTGGTCGTATCGCATTGCCGAACGTCAAGCATCTCACAGATGAACGTCTGGACCAACTCAATTTCCTCGTCAACATCATGATCTCGGTGATACCATTCGAGCATGGTGAACTCGACGTTGTGAAGTTGACCAGCTTCACCAGCGCGAAACACCGGCCCCATGCTATAGATAGACGGTGCTCCGTCGATGAGCATCCGTTTCATCGCGGACTCTGGCGAGGATTGGAGAAAAAACCTTTCACATCCAGGCAAGCTCGGTAACCCCATCTGTCGAGCGTCGATGCTGATCGAGTCGATGTAGGCATCCACAACACAATCTCGACTGAGGCACGGTGGTTGAACCTCATAGAAATCTCGAGAATCAAAAAAGGCTCGAATTTCGCGAAGTAAACTCGCTCGGGCGATCACCATTTCGTACAAACGACTCAACCTTGAGCTCCTCAAACCAACTAGGACACATGGGCATCAAAGCCCACGCTGACTAAAGTGAGTGAGGATAATCCCAAGCGTGCATTGTCGCACTGCCCCGACTTCTACCGCCCCGTTCATCCAACTGTGTCTGAATCCAATACACCCGCGAACCGCTACGCCCGCCAGCAACAATTTGCCCCGGTCGGTAAAGAAGGCCAAGAACGCATTGCATCGTCACGCGTCGCCATTCTTGGTTGCGGAGCACTCGGGACGGTCGCTGCCGAAATCCTCGTTCGTGCTGGAGTGGGCTGTATCCGGCTGGTCGACCGCGACATTGTTGAATGGACGAATTTGCAGCGACAATCTCTATTCGACGAGACGGATGCAGTACAGGCGAGAGCGAAAGCGGAAGCTGCAGCTGAGCGTTTAACTCAGATCAACTCGAGTATTACGATCGAACCGCACGTGGTGGATATCACAAGCGACAACATTTGCACTGTGCTTGCGGGTTGCGACCTCGTGATTGATGCCGCCGACAACTTCAATGTACGTTTTTTGCTCAATGATTGGTCGCTGGCGACGAAGACCCCGTGGGTGCATGGCGGTTGTGTCGGTGCGGGGGGCCAAGTGCGACTCTTCACTGGCCAGGGCAAGCCGTGCTTTCGCTGTCTCGTACCGGAACCACCACCGGCTGCTGTGGTGGCCACTTGCGATACCGCAGGCGTTCTAGGTGGCGCTACGCACGCGATCGCTAGCTTTCAATCGCTTGAAGCAATCAAGTGGCTTTCAGGCCGCACGGACGCAGTCCGCAGCGGAGTCTTGTCGATCGACTTTTGGAACAACCGCATTCGAGAGCTTGAGATCGAAGCACGACTGAGCGAAAGTTGCACCGCGTGCCGCGGAAACCTGGAGTTTCTTCAAGGCCAGCGTAGTCGAACAAGCGTGACCGCAGTCATGTGCGGCCGCGACACCGTCCAGCTGAGTGTGAACCAATCGAGCTCGCCCATGAACTTTGAAGCGTTCGCAAATCGATGGAAGGACCTTGGTCGTGTGCAAATGACTCGGTTCTTTGTCCGGCTGTATGTCAATGAGACGATACAGATGACGCTATTTCGTGACGGACGAGTACTGGTGAGTGGGACCTCGGACATCGCCCAGGCTCGTTCGCTGCACGATCGCTATATTGGAAGCTAAGTTGCTGTGAGCAAGCCTTAGGAAACTTAGGTGTTGGCGCTCCATTGCCCCATGCCCCAGCGTGTCACTTGGCGTTTCCAGTCTTCGATCAATGCACCCAGTAGAAACGTGGCGTTGGAAGCGTAACGGGGAACGAGGCGTTTCGGATCGCTTAGCATGCGATAAGCCCACTCCATTCCAATCGTTTGCCAAATTTGCGGTGCTCGTTGAGCTGTGCCTGCGATAAAGTCGAACGATGCACCGAGTTGAATGCTGACCGGTACACCAAGTCGTCGATAGTTCTCGTAGATCCAACGTTCGCCTTTCGGTTGACCGAAAGCAACAAGCAAGATGTCTGTCTTTGCGTCGCGAATTCGGGCGTCTTGGTGCGTTTGTTCTTCGTTGCTGAGCTTGCGAAATGGCGGCGATTCGATACCAGCGATTTGGAGGCCCGGATAGAGCTCAACAAGCTTACTGGCACAGCGGTTCGCGACGCCTGGTTCACCGCCAAGAAAGTAAATCCGAAAACCTCGGTCACGGGCTGTCTCGGCAAGTCGATAAATCATCTCGCTTCCCGCCACCCGTTCGCTCAGTGGGTTGTTCGTGAGACGGCTTCGCCACACGATCGGCTGACCGTCCGCTAAGATCAGTGCCGCAGCGGCGGTAATGGGACGAATATCAGGCTGGCGATGATGCAGCATCGCGTAGTTCAAATTGGCCGTGATGACGTAGCTTGGTACACGGCGCATGACAAGATTAGCGATTTGCTCGACCGCTTGTTCGAGCGTGACCCGGTCAAAGGGGACATCCCACACAGTGACACAGTCGCGAATGGCTAGCGTAACCTGCTGGAGCGACGCAGACTGTCCTAGCGGATGCAATCGCTCGAGATCACCGGCCGTTGCCTTGGGGCGTAACGGCGAAGCAACTGGCGTAAGAACAACGGGTGCGAATGAAGCATTTGAATCAAGAACTTGAGGAATCATTCGAATGCCAAGTACAGATGGAGTGTCACTAAAGAGGTATTGACTTACAATCCGGTCCAATAACCTGTGAAAGGTATTGAACATCCAGTCGCGTTTACGACTTGGATCGCTTAACTCTAGGTCATTGTTGGACGCGCTAGCCTTGGGGTTGCAAAGTCGAACGGTGCGGTACCTAGGTTCACCGAACGATTGAATCGAATGTAGGGGTTTTAAGTTGAGGCATTGCAAAGCGTGAAATCATCTATCGCAGTCGTCATCACCGTGGAAGGCTTCAGCACTTCGGCGCTGTCGTGTTACGGATCGTCATGGAACGAGACGCCGCAGCTTGACGCGTTCGCCGCAGAAGGATGTGTTTGGAATCACGTCGTCGCTGCGACCACGGATCCGCTGGCGGTCTTCGCTTCATGGCTCGGAACTGGAACGGAGCCCGGTACGGGGACTGCACCCTGGTGGGCGGCGTTGCGAGACGAAGGAAGCATTGAGCTGTTTACCGATGATGCTCGACTCACCAAGCTCGACTTCTTGTCTGGATTTGATCGAGTGGAGTTGGTCGCGGAGAAGACCATTCGCGTTCGAACTCGCCCGCGAGACCATGTCGACCAAACTCGGGCCGGGCGATTATTTGCGGCGGCATTGGACCGAATGGACCAGAATGATCGGCCCAGGCTAATTTGGATCCACTGTTCAAGCCTAGTTAGGTGTTGGGATGCACCTCGCTATCTGGCGTTGGTCGACGATGCGCCGGAAGAAGGTTTTGAACCCAATGATGATGTCGAACTGCTTGAGCTTGAGTCCGAAAAAGTGCCGTCGCCCGTCGCACCCGCTAGTCTGTTTGATTCGATTGAGCCACCCGATTTCCAACTCGAGCCAGATTGCCATCCCGATTTAGCGATGAGCTGGATGCGCACTTATGGCTGCCAAGTTCGGTTGCTCGATTTACTCTTTGGGCTTGTCCGGGGCTATGAACCGCTTGCAGGTGCGGATTTGATGATCGCTGGTACAAGCGGTTTCGCTCTCGGCGAGAACGGATGGGTTGGAGCGAACTGCCCCCGAGTTCGATCCAGTTTGATGCGATTGCCATTGCTCATGAGTCGGCCAAAATCGCTGCGAGTTCCACAACTGATTTCGTCAGACGATGTTCCGGCGCTGATGGCAAAGCTCGCTGATAGTGCAGCACCCGTCGTGACGCCTGCACAATGGGCGCATCGCCAAACCGAACTAGAACCTTACATCAGCACTGCAAGCCGTGATGGGGCACAGTTGATCACAACGCCGAGTTGGTTCTTTGTGGAGGAAACGACGGGCGAGCAATTTCTATACTTAAAGCCCGACGATATAGGCGACGTAAACAATATCTCAAGACTGAGAGACGACGTCGTTGACATGCTACGATCCCAAGCCATGGTGATCCCACACACCGCCATTCCACCGAGAATACCATGATACGATTTGCAACCTTGGCCACAATCGTTTGGTGTTTGACGCATCATTCGCTCAACGCAGCCGACAAGCCGGTACGCGTATTTCTGCTCGCTGGCCAATCGAACATGGTGGGAAGTGGATTCGTCAACTCCGACGAGAAACGAAACGGTGGCCGAGGCAGTCTCGAATACCTCGTGAAGGACGACGCGACTGCGAATAAGTACAAGCACCTGATCGACGAGAAGGGTGATTGGATGGTTCGCGATGACGTGTGGATCCATGACCTCGATCGTAAAGGGCCACTTACGGTGGGTTACGGATCTGGTAGCGATCGGATCGGTCCGGAATTGGGCTTTGGCTGGGTCGTGGGTGACTCGTTCGAAGAACCCGTGCTATTGATCAAGATGGCTTGGGGCGGAAAGAGTTTGGCCGTCGATTTCCGTCCGCCGAGTTCCGGTGGCGAGGTTGGTCCCTACTACAAGGAAATCGTTGACCGAACCAAAGCCTTGCTGGACAACCTACCGGCAGTGTTTCCGGAGTTCGCAGACCGCAAGTTTGAAATTTCCGGATTTGGCTGGCATCAAGGCGGATTTGGCTGGCATCAAGGGTGGAACGATCGCGTGAACCAATCGTTCAATGACGAATACGAAACGAACTTAGCGAACTTCATCCGTGACGTCCGCAAAGACTTGGAAGTCCAGGATCTCGCATTCGTGATCGCGGAGACGGGAATGAGTGGTGTCGAGGAAACACATCCGCGTGCCCTGTCGCTCATGAACGCTCAAGCGGCTGTAGCCGAGTATCCAGAGTTCCAAGGAAATGTCGCATTCGTCGGCACGAAAGCCTTCTGGCGTGACAAAGAACATTCGCCCACGGGACAGGCTTACCATTGGAACACCAACGCAGAGACTTATTACCTCATCGGCGAAGCGATGGGGCGCGCTATGCTCGAATTCGAGTCGACGAAGCATCCATAGCCTTCCTCCCCAAGCTGCTTACCGAGCAAAGCAATTGTTTGCGGTTTTCTCGCAGAACCCGTGAACCGATGCTGGCAATCCAGTAACCTTCAATAAAAAAAGACCTCGCAGTCATAGTGACGGCGAGGTCTTTCGTAATCCAATTATCTCAGGCGAGATTAGATGTCAGTGTTGGCATCTGGAGTTGGAACTGGAGGCGCGTCGCTTGCACTGTCAACAGCTTCGCTAGCAACTGGTGCTGGTGGAACAGCCTCAGCTGCAGCTGGTGCTGCAGCTTCGGCGGCTGGTGCTGCTGCTTCAGCTGCTGGAGCGGCTTCGGCTGCTGGTGCAGCGTCAGCGACTGGAGCAGCTGCTTCGGCAACTGGTGCACTCGCAGCTGATTCCGCAGTTTGAACGCTGCCTGGGACGAGAGTCTCGCCTGGAGCAAGGTCATAACCTTCGGCGCTAACAGGAGCACTTTCCATCATTGGAGCGACTTCGCCACCGCAGCATGGTGCTGCAACGGGAGCAGCTTCGCAGCAAGGTGCTGGCTCTGGAGCTACTTCGCAGCATGCTACTGGTTCTGGAGCTACTTCGCAGCACGGTGCTGGAGCTGGCTCGCAACAGGTTGGCTCAGGAGCACAGCATTTCTTTGCAGCATGCTTTGCCTTGATGTTCGAAATAAGTTGGCATTTTGCTGCGTGAAGTTTCGCAAACAAACCACCACCGCAATGACCCGCTTGGGCCGACGATCCCGTCGCCAACGTCGCACCAACGAAAAGTGCAAAGACGGCAACTCCACTCACTAAAGTCCGATTCATCGATATCTCCCAATTGATTCGGTGTAGTTAGGTGCGATCCGAATTCGCACACGATCTTGAAAGGCCCGACGTGTCCTAGGGCCACTGATGACTCAGGTCTCCGTTACATCACGGGGACCCAAAACTACGATAGACCTTCACGACAAAGCAAGATAGGGGCTTTGCGGGACATTTGTTGTCCACGTAGTTTCGGATGTACATTAGCTGTGAAGTTAGCGATGTCAATCTCCCCATACGCTTATTTGGAGTCTTCGGAGAGATTCCGGTCCGGCTCAAGTGACCACCCGGACAATCGAATTATTGAGAATGGCCCACAAGATTAGCATCACGATTTCGAACTACTGGAATCGCAGTCGTAATCGAGCGCGGCCTACCTGCTGGGGAAACTTGCGAGCACGATGAGAGACTCGAACACCGCTCGGCAGAAATACCTATTGGCATCAAAAAACGATGTTTCAGCCAACCCCCCCTCGAAACTTGGATCTGATGGAGTTGGCTTTCACGAAAGGTTCAATCGGGCTTACAAAGGCCCATTCGGCATGCCCTTGCTCGGTAATGTCACCGCGTCGTGCTGCTGGCTGGCACCACCGCCTGCGAGGGGGCCGCGTTGTCGGACTGCGACATTTCGACACCTCCAAGGATTTGCATCATCGAGTTCCCGTCTTCGAAATCAATGATTTCTGGGTCCATCCCAGGCTCAAATTCCATCGCCAGTCCCGAAATGCGCCAACCCGCAGATTCTCGCTGGAGCGCCCAAACAACTTGATAATCCGATTGCCCGCCTTCGCTGTCTGGCTCGCTCCAGATGCTATGAACAAGCATTTTATCCGCATCGCCAGGATAGGATTCGCCGCGAGTTACGTTGAACGAGGCATCCGGGGAGCCGATGGGCTGGACGCTACGCCCGATTCGCTTCAATTCCGACTGAGCACGCTGGGTCAGCAAAGTTCCCGCGCCCGAGTCTTCACCACCGCGGCGTACTTGGTCGAGAAATTGGCTAACAATATCTGTCGGCTGAGGCGTCGCATTGGCGGCGAGTCGGTTCGTTGCTTGAGAGGCACTGGTGTCCGCGGTTGGTGCATTTCCGCCGCAACCGATCATGCTGGAGCAAATCAGTGTGGATGCGATCGCACGGGTCGCGTAACGGGCAAGATCGTACTGGGCGAATTTACGAGTCATGACGATTCACGGTTGGGTAGTGGGTTGCTGAACAAATCGAGCCTCCCGTGTACGTTCCCAAGCCCAACCGCGTCAAGCCAGATCCGAAGAATGAGACGGGGGCAACTCACGAGGAATTGCTATGTTTCATTGGATTTGCGGTGCTCGAGGAGTCGCAATCACGGGCATTCGCCTATCGGCCAATTTGTCTATGCGACACAATGGGCACGATCGAGTCATCCTTCGCCCAAGCGTTGCTCCGCCCAGGCATTTCTTCGTAGCGGCTTTACATCGCAGCGTTTTTTGGGCGGAACGATTGCAGCGATAGCTTGAGGCACCCGACTCCAGTTCATTCACCGTGGTTATTTATCAGTGCCTCGACACAGACGAGCGCGATTCGCTAGTTTCAGTTTGGAAAAGCAGTAATGTCCGCGGACAAATCGAAATTTACCGAGCCTAGCATGGCCAACATGAACGTGATCGAGGTCGATGGCCAGCAGATCAATTTACGCAACCGTGTTTTGGCGGCTTTTTTAGCTTGGCTCGTTCCCGGAGCGGGCCATTTCTATCAAGGCCGGTATGCCAAAGGCAGTCTTTTCGTGGTGTGCATTTTGGCCACTTGGGTCCTCGGATTCGCCTTAGGCGGCGGCCACGTGGTTTATGCCTCCTTCGCCCCAGGCGATGTGCGATGGCACTATGTCTTGCAGGCGGGCGTGGGAGCGGCAGCGCTTCCGGCGCTCATCCAAGGAAACCAAATGCGAGTCAACACGGACGCAAATGGGCGGACAGCACGGGGCTACGAACCCCGATGGGGCGGGTTCATGGCGCCTCCACATCGTCCGGTCTCCGAGGACAATGCGGACGAAGTTTCTGCGTGGTACGCCCGTCACGGTGCTGGTTACGAAATGGGAAGCTGGTACACGATGATCGCGGGGCTGCTTAATATCCTGGTGATCTATGACGCTTACGCCGGGCCACTTGCGATTCCCATTAGTGGACGAAAGAAGGAACCGTCCGAAGACAAGGCGGCTGAAGATTATGCACTGCTCGATTCGTAATCGATCATCCGCAACGACGCCAACTCATTTACTTCACTAGCCCCGACTGTTCCATGTTGCCGATCTCACCGACTTACTTGCTGTACTATTTGCCGCTGATTGTGTCGATTTCGCTAGTGTTTGGTGCGACTCGACATGAGAACACTTCGTTGATTCTGCAGCATGCGCTAGGTACCGCTCGATGGATCACCGGTTTCATGACAATCATCTTTGTGATTCTCTATGGCATCGGTTTAGTTATTTAGAACGCGTTGCATAGCAGGCATAATTGATGCGAGTCCTTATCCTGGGTGGTGGAACCGTTGGTCGATGGATTGCCGATATGCTGTGTCGCCGACGTCACAGCGTCACGGTGATCGATAGCGACCCGGATGTGGTGCGACAAATCAACAACGATTTGGACGTTCAAGCGATTCAAGGCAGTGCTTCTCAAAGCACGGTGCTGTTCCAGGCAGATGTGTGTGGCGCCGACCTGTGCCTCGCAGTCACCGGCGATGACGAAGTCAACATTGTCGCCGCGAGCATGTCAAAGGCTCTGGGAGTCCGCCGCGCAGTAGCGAGAGTGTATGCCCCCGCGTTTCGAGACCTGAGCACGTTTGACTATCAACGCCACTTCGGCATCGACAACTTGCTAAGCCTTGAGCAATTATCCGCCTTTGAAATTGCTCGAGCGATTCGCAATCCCGATGCGATCCCGCTGGAGCATTTTGCAAGAGGTCAACTCGAAGTTTACGAAATGGATGTCAGCTCTCGCAGCGAAGCCGCTGGAAAAAAGCTGCGGAACATCAAGCTTCCCGGTGGAGTACGTATTGGTTCACTCGCGAGAGAAGGACGCATGTGGATTGCCAGTGGTGAAGACGAAATTCACGCCGGGGATCGCGTCAGCTTGGTCGGCATCCCCGACGCTGTATCGAAAACGAGAGTCTATTTCGGAAGCAGCAACGACAACAAGACTCGCCAACGAGTGATGATCGCGGGTGGCGGTGAAATTGGTTACCACTTGGCCAATTCGTTGAGCCCACACGACTATCGAATCGTGCTTTTGGAACATGATCTCCAACGTTGTGAGCAGCTTGCAAAGTTACTGCCGGACGTCACCATCATTAAGGCCAACGCGAACAGCCGCAGTGTTCTCGAAGACGAGGGCGGAGGAACCGTGGACTATTTCATCGCATGTACGGGCAATGATGAGAGCAATATCATGGCGGGCGTCGAAGCTCGCGAGCTCGGTGCGAACCGAGTGATGTGCATGGTCGGTCGACCTGACTATGCGAACGTCGTTGGCAAACTAGGAATCGACGTTGCCGTAAGCGAACGTGACGTCGTCGCCAGACAAACGCTCGGATTTTTAAACGTCGGCGCAGTGATCAGCCAAAGTCGTCTGCCAGGAAGCTCGATCGGCGTTTACGAACTCGAGGTCGTCCAGGGTGCTCCGGTGACCCAGGCAACGCTCGCCGAATTACCACTTGCGGGACGTTGTCTGATCTCGGCCATCCAACGAGACGGATTTGTCCGAGTCCCCACAGCCAACGACAAACTCAAACCAGGCGACATCATCGTCGCCTTAATGGATCAATCCACGACCGACGATTGCTTGCCACTCTTTAATGCCAAGTAACCGACGCCA
The DNA here is from genome assembly GCA_041739875.1 of Pirellulaceae bacterium. Taxonomy (GTDB): domain Bacteria; phylum Planctomycetota; class Planctomycetia; order Pirellulales; family Pirellulaceae; genus JBBSJZ01. The sequence goes on along the minus strand of JBGSNA010000145.1, from coordinate 24,115 downwards.
TGCCATGAATCATGAGTCGCCTTTTTCAAGCGATTTGCTTTGAATCTAGTTATTGCAGCTCGAGCGTTTTAGGATCTGCCGTCGCCGCACTCTGCGATTTCGCCGGTTCGTCGTTCGGCTTGTCGCTTGACTTGTTATTCGATTCGTCGCTTGACTTGAACGTCAATGAAGCACTGTTCATGCAGTACCTCAATCCTGTGGGTGCTGGCCCGTCATTGAACACGTGACCCAAGTGGGCATTACAGCGTTCACAGTGAACTTCGGTACGAGGATACAGCATTTTCCAATCGCGTTTAGTACCAACACTCGTGTCCTTGATTGGCGCATAAAAACTTGGCCATCCCGTCCCCGACTCAAACTTAGTTTTGCTGCTGAAAAGAGGCAGCTCACAAACAACGCAGAAATACGATCCGTCCTCTTTGTTGTTCCAGTAAGCATTGCGAAACGCTGGCTCGGTACCATCTTGTTGTGTCACCTGGTACTGCATCGGCAGCAGAATCCGTCTCAACTCCGCCTTAGTCTTGGGCTTGTATGTATCCGACGCAGCCGAGCTCGTCGGATCCTCGGCAGTTCCAAAAGGCACTCCAACAACGATTGCTGCGAGTAACACCAAGCTGACTCGAATCAGCCGAACTCGAATAAGATTGGCATTTATGCGTTGTTTAGTAATCGTCATCGTTCAACTCCAGACCGAAATCGAAAATGATCCAAGCCACTGCTGTCGCGTTTCAAAGCTCCGCCGTGAGAAACCTGACTCATTATAGAAGCTAGACCAGGTAGGGGCAAAGCTGAACCACCAGATCTCGAGAAAGTTAAAGATGTACATCTGAAGCGGTATCCCGCTGAACTCCCAACGAACGTTCCGAATGACTCTGCTTCAAAACGAGACAAATCGTTCATAAATCGTTAATTCCTGGCCAATTGAATGAGTTGCGGCAGAGGTGCCTTCGAGACGTGTCGTGTGTTCGCTACGATGCCCAAACGATGGAAGACCCACTTGCGCTGGTTCCGCTCACGCTTATTTTGTGCGCGGGCATATTTATTCAGTCCGCTGCCGGATTCGCGGCTGGGTTGCTAATCGTCCCCGCCATGCTGTGGTGCGGTTACTCCATTCCGGAGGCTCAAACATCGCTACTCGTGGCGACGATTCCGCAAAACTTGTGGGGCGTGTGGTCGCTTCGAGACAGCCTGGCGGGACGAAGCATCGTATGGCCAGGCGTCGGACGTCTACTTTTTCTTCCCGTCGGGATCGGTGTGTTGCATAGTTTGGAATCGTTTTCGATTTTAACGCTTCGCCAGATCGTCGGCGGAGTCGTGCTAGCCATGTCACTTGCCATCATGTGGTTCCATCCGCGACCCCAGCCAAAAATCCATCGAGCATGGAGCTGGATCGCTTTTCCATTGTCCGGGTTCCTTCAAGGGCTCGTTGGAATGGGAGGCCCCGCGATGGTGTTTTGGGTGCAAGCGCATGATTGGGACACGCGACAATCGCGAGCGTTTTTGTTCACGATGTATTCGATCAGCCTGGCGCCCGCACTCACAATCTTGTACCTCGTCTTCGGAGATCGGATCATTCGTCCCGGTCTGGTGGCCATGCTGCTTATTCCCATTTTATGGGCTGTCACTTTCGCTGGTTTGAAATTCGGAACTTGGCTCGGAAAACGACGCTTGCGCCGGATGACGTTGGGCTTACTCGTTCTGATGGGTCTCGCCGGCTTGGCGGCACCGATGCTGAGGGCGCCTCATGGCCCTGATCTTTCTGCACAGCCGACCACCTCGATAACGCCATAGCGAAATCAATCACGGCATCGTGAATGAGAGACTCGCTCGACGAGAGACTCGCCCGACTATTGAACCGCTTCGTTGATCCACTGGCTCAACTCGCTCAACTCGCCAACTGCGTCCGCGCCAGAGGTTTCGAGCGTTTGGCGAGGCATACTCGACACCGTGCAAGACTCGGGCATTTGCACAAAAACTTTGCCCCCAATCCGTCGAATCTCGCCAGCCCCCGTGGCTCCGTCGCGCCCCATTCCCGTCAGAATCACAACGAGCGTTCTCGCCCCAAAAACATTTAATGCTGAACGCAAAGTGACATCGATCGCGGGACGGCATCCGTTTTCGAGTTCGCCGTCGTCAAGTCGCAAAATGGGTTCGCTAGCGGACCCGTCAATGAGTAAATGATGTCCACCCGGAGCAAGGTAAACACTCCCCGGATGCATCGTGAGACCTTCCATCGCTTCCGTCACCGGCAGACTACAAATGGTGCTGAGTCGCTGGGCCAACGGCTTCGAGAAACCTGGCGGAATATGTTGCACAATGCACACGGGGACTTGGAGATTCGCCCTCAAACCGCTGAGCAACGTACGCAGCGCCGCCGGACCGCCCGTGCTGGCCCCCACAAGAACAAGCCCAATCTTTTCCGCCTCGAAGTCGAACTTTGGAGCGATCCCATGACTGATGGCAACGGTGTGTTTTGAGGAACTTACAACGCTCTTGCTCGCTTCCTGAACCACTGGCGAAACACCCGTAGCGGTCGATTTCAAGACGTCGCTGGACGGGGAACTTCCATGCCGGACTTGATGAACCATGGGCGATACAATTTCCGCAATTTTCATGCGAAGCTGGCGCACATTCTCGTCCCGATTGCGGCTAATGGGAGTTTCAATAACTCCTAAAGCACCCAACGCCATTGCTTGAGCAAAGAACGGAATCGCTGGCCCGTTCTGGCGACCACAGACAAGTACTGCGATCGAAGGATGGCGTTGCTTGAGCTCTTTGAGTAACTCGAGAACGCTTTCACCTGGCATATCGAGATCTAAGGTGACCAAATCCGGAGCCACTGCGTCGACAACTTCGATAGCGGCCTGTCTTTCCGAGGCATTGCCGACAACGCGTACACCCGGAATGAACGACAATGCATCACGCAACAACAATCTCGCGAGCGCCGAATCGTCGACGATCACCGTACGTAAATCCCTGCTGTGACCCGTGGCGCTAACGCCAAACTTCATCCGCTTCCCCCACCGGATGCGTTCTGGGAAGCCATTCGCCGGATGGCGTCCCTAGCGAGCTGGTAACGATCTTCGAGAAAATGTTGCAGCCTCGCAGGATCAAATGGTTTTACGATAAAGTCCATGGCTCCCGCCGAAATGCAACCAAGCAGCTTCTCTTTCTGGTTAACGGCACTCACCATCACCACGTTCGCTTTGGGGTCAATATTGCGAATGGACTGAAGCGTGGTGAGTCCATCGATCCCGGGCATCACAAGATCCATTGTGATCAAATCAAACCGGTTGGTCTGGTACAGTTCAATTGCTTTTTCGCCATTGGGAGCCTGGGTGATTCGCTTCCAACCAGCAGCCTCTGCGATGACTTGGATCTTCAGCCGCATCATCTGCGCATCGTCAACGATCAGTAAGGAAGGCTCTGCCTGAGGGCTCAGGGCTTGGCGTGCATCTTGTTCGTTCATCACAGCTCCAACATCTCACCGCGAACGGTCACGACACGGAGAATACCGTCTCGAGTATCAAAGAACAGCTTCCGTCCGTTGCTTCCGCCGCATTCGGACGCCGATAAAGTAAGACCCAAACGAGTTACCGATTGCCGAACCGCTTCAGCATTCAACTCGCCAATCGTCTCGCGAGCGGTACCATTGGTTGCCGTCGCATTACCAAACATACAAGCCGCCCCAGCCATCTTGACCACAGTGCGATTACGTGACCCACCGGCCGCTTCGATCAGACTCAGCAAATGATCGGGCGCCGCGTCCCCGAATTTGCCTGCGGTCACATCCGTCAAACCCGTATCGCCCGAAAGCGACATGGAGGGGAGCGACACGTGTGCAGCCGCCACCACTTTCTTCACAGGTTCAAACATGAACAGACCCACACACGAACCCACGAGCATCCCAGCGATGCCGTCATGCTCAACGATAGCCGCTCGGCCAATACCAAGTCGCACCACGAGTCGCGCGGGATCAGGTTGCCAAATAGCGCTACTCACGCGATCCCCCTCGCCCGATGAGCATACTCGAATCGATTTTGTAATGAGACTGAATCATTTCACCAATTCGGATAGTCGTTTCCACACAGACGGTTGCCAGACCATCACGAGTCTGGTTGCAATCGAACGGCCCACCACCTGAAAACTAGAACTGGCTGACCAAATTCGGTCTCCCATTTCCGCTAACTCGCGAGCTTCAATCTCGATCACGGCTGATTCCATCAAACTACCTGCGAACTGTTGTTCGACAAATGGAGGTGTCGGGATCAGCGAAAGCCCCCCTTGAGCTCCATGTTCAATGGACTCCGCCACCGTATTCAAAAAAGCACATCCGACCACATTCGCTGTTTCTGCGAGCGTCGACCGCTCCGTTTCGGTCCAAGTTTCGGGTTCTGAGGACACTTCGGCCTGCATCAACGCCACCGAAATCAGGCCGGCGGCAGCTTCCGGAGTCCATGCCAACAACAAACGCCCGGCGGATTCGGACAAACGATTTCCCGAAGATCCGCTTGGATCCGCTTGAGAAACAAGTACTTCCATACTTGCACAGCACAAAACGGCGTCCGGGTCGGCCAACTTGGATTCAAGTGCCATCGCTGATTCTGCGGACTCGTCCGATTCCTCAGCGACAACTTCAACGTCCAGCAAATGTGAAAGCGCCACCGCAGCGGAGCATAGTCCGGCGTGGGCAATCGAGGCGAATCGGTTGGAAGCGTCAGCCGACATTCATTGGCCTTGCGAGACGTAGGAAAACTTGGAAACGGGAACCACCTGATAGTGGCGAATCAACGACCTGCGTACAAGTATGGGTCCTATTGTACCAGTCGCAACGGTCACCACCTCGAAAAGTTCCGTAACTGTGATCTTGTTGCCCGGACAATCGGACTTTCTTGACTTCCATTGCGCTCGTTTCCATACATTGAACTATTCTATTGTCTGGAGTCGGTTCTTCTCGTTGCCAGGTTTTTCCCCATGTCGCAGTCAAATTTATCCTCATCCAACAGCGGATCCGGCTCGCCCAGTCGCGCCGTCAAGGACACGGCAAGCGACCAAATGATTTTTCAATTCGTCGGCTTCCGATTGGGTGACCGTGACTATGCGTTTCCGATCGACCAAACTCGTGAGATTGTCGAGTTGCAGACAATTACTCCGACGCCAGAAGTTCCCTCACATGTGGCTGGAGTCAGCAACCTGCGTGGCCAGATCATCCCGATCGTGGATCTGCAGCGGTTGCTGATCCCGGATTCCCCTCGCACGCAATCCAAACAAGCCGTCGTCGTCGAGGTCAATGGACAGTTGACTGGATGCCTCGTCGATTCGGTCACGCGCGTCGTGCGCATTCCACAGAGCAACATTCAAACGGCCGATGAAGTTCTCGATGACCATCGAATGCGGAGCGTGGATGGTTTTGCACGCAATGATGACACCATCATGATCCTGCTGGATGCCGCGAGACTGCTTAGCCGAGAATGATTGCGATCGAGCATCTCCCAAACGATCACGACTTTATATTTAACGATTTTATCTCAACTCACCATTCTCTCTCTTCACCGATTGTCTGTAGTCACGATGAGCAACGCCGAAGAAACGAACGAACCAAAGACGCGTCGCACAACCAAAAAAGCGACGACGTCGCGAAGCCCGAAAGCGGCGACAGAGCGAAACCCCAAAGCGACAAAGAAAGCGACAACTTCGCGAAGCTCTAAGTCCGCCAAAACATCGACCGTCCGGTCGATCAGCAAGGCACCCTCGGCAACACGATCAAAAACGCCAGCTACAGTCCGTGCTCGAAAATCAACGCACCCAGGGATTGAAGATTTGCACTTCTTTAAACAAGTTGTCGAAAACTCGACAAGCCGCATCATGGTGGCTGATCGCGATTTCAATATCACTTACATGAACCCCGCATCCGTCGAACTGCTGAACCAACTTCAATCGCTACTTCCTTGTCCAGTCAACGAAATGCTGGGCAAGAAAATCGATATCTTTCACAAGCATCCGTCGCACCAGCAGGCGATGCTCTCGGACGTACGAAACCTTCCCCACGAAGCTACCATCAAACTTGGTCCCGAATCGCTCCTGTTGAAAGTTTCGGCACTCCTTGGCACCGATGGTGAACACGCTGGCTCGTTGTTGAATTGGGAACGAATCACCAAAGAAGTCCAATTGCGTGAGCGCGAGCATATCTTGTTCGAAGACCAGAAAGCGGCGCAGTCGCAATTGGACGACGCCATCGGGCGGTTACTCGAAGTGGTTACTGCTGCTTCCGCAGGCGATCTCACTCGTGTCGTTGAAACCGGCGATACTATCTCAAGTGAATTCCATCGACTCACCGACGGCGTTCGCCAGATGATCTCCGATCTTCGCGAACTCATTGCCCAAATCATCGATTCATCCGATCAACAAAACGAAGGTGCTCAAGCGATTGCCGAGAGTGCAGCTGGCTTGAGCGACGGCGCCCAAGCCCAAGCTGCAAGCGTCGAAGTCGTCACGAATGCTGTCCAGCGGCTCACGGATTCGATCGACTTGATCGCAGTGAACTCAACGGATGCTCGCATGCAGGCGGAGGAAACAGCCCACCTTGCCAAGAACGGCGGTCAAACCGTTCGTCTTGCCATCGATGCCATGCGACTGATCAAGACAAGTAGCAACCAAATCAATGAGATCATCCAAGTCATTGGCGAAATTGCATCACAAACCAACTTGCTTGCGCTGAATGCGGCCATCGAAGCGGCCCGCGCTGGCGAACACGGACTCGGCTTCTCCGTCGTTGCTGATGAAGTTCGTAAACTTGCCGAACGAAGCAGCGAGGCCGCCAAAGAAATCACCTCGCTCATCAAAGAATCGACTCAACGAGTTGCGGACGGCAGCGAATTGTCCGAACGTGTCGGAGCGTCCCTGGCCGCAATCGGCGGTGCAGCCGAAAAGACAGCGGCAAGTATTCGCGAAATCGACGAACTCACCGAACAGCAAAGCAAGAGCGCCACCGATGTCCGAAAAGCGATCCGCGACGTGGCGGACACGACGGAAGCCAACGCCGCTGCGAGCGAAGAACTTGCCGCGAGCAGCGAAGAACTTGGCTCCCAAGCCACGGTATTGCGTGAACTGACATCACGCTTCCGTACGTAAAAATGCTCGAAAAAGGCATCGGCAACCTAAAGAAAGATGGTTTTCGGGCGTGGTGACTTGGATCACGGCGCCCGGTGGTGCATACTCGGTGGCTTCCCACCCCACGTTTTCTCGCACCTCGTTTCCTCGCACACCCTGGAACCCCACCATGCTGCGTTTCGTTGCCAACTTCTTGGCTCTTTCCCTATTCACGGTCTCGCTTGCCCACGCCGAATCGCCAATCAGCGCTCCGGTAGAATCTGGTATGACCTCCCTTTTCAATGGCAAGGATTTGACCGGCTGGAGCGGCGATCCGCGACTTTGGTCCGTCAAGGATGGCACCATTCATGGTGAAACGACACCAGAAAACGCTGCCGCCGGTAATACGTTTCTGATTTGGCAAGACGGTTCCACCAAGAACTTTGAACTGCGTCTCTCGTATCGCTGTAACGCGACCAATAACTCCGGTATCCAATACCGCTCCAAACACATCACCGACAAGAACGTCAAGAACGAATGGGTCGTTCGTGGTTATCAACACGAAGGTCGAAACGAAGTCGACTTCCCCAACATTTCTGGCTTCATCTATGACGAAGGCGGAAAACGAGGGCGCGTTTGCATGGTCGGCGAAATCGCTCACTGGGCAGACGGCAAAAAGAACGTCACCGGAAAACTGATCGACGAGGCCGAGTTCAAGTCACTGTTCAAACTCGATGACTGGAATGAAGTCGTCATCATCGGCAACGGCAGCAATATCCAACACTTCATGAACGGCCGCAAAATCCTCGATTTCACCGACGATGCCGAACACGCTCTGCTCGACGGCGTACTCGCTCTGCAACTGCACGCCGGCAAACCGATGTGGGCCGAATTCAAGGATATCCGGATCAAGAGCCTTGATTAGTTTCGGCGAAATCCAGCAAGCTCGATGAATGTCTCTCACGTATCACGAATGCGTGAGAGATTTTTTTTGCTGACTCAGCAAACCTTTTCGTTCGCCGATCGTCATTCCATGGGTGCAACAACGATCCAGACTTATGGCTCTGGGATCCTTTAACTCATGGAGAGGAGCTTATGCTCGCTGCGTCAAATGCTTGGTCGATTCAGTTCTTGCGAATGATGTTCACAGCAACGCTTCTCGCGATCCAGGGTTGCGGCGGCACGAGTAACGACATGGCTGCGGCGACAGCCGAAATATCGACAAGGGAGCCTGCTTCGAATACACGGCAAACCAGCATCCATGCATCGCCGGAAATCACTCCCGACGAAACAAGCGGAACTGGAATGCCCGCGTCGCCCGTCGAACGTCGGATTATCTACAAAACCGAAGTCGGCTTGGTCGTCCAAGACTATGACTTGTTCGAGGCCAAATTTCCTGTGATCGTCGCGAGTCTGGGCGGTTTCATCTCCAAATCAGAAACAAATCGCCGATACAGCAATGAACAATCTGGTACCTGGGTCGCAAGAATCCCTGTCGATCGGTATACCGAATTCCTCCAAGGTGTCGAAGGTCTTGGGTTTGCCGAATCACGTCGCGAGGATGCTCAAGATGTGACGGACGAGTTTGTCGATACCGAAGCTCGGATCCGCAACCATCGAAAACTCGAAGAACGTATCATTCAAATGCTCGAGGATCGGACAGGTAAACTGAGCGATGTCCTCGAGATTGAACGAGAGCTTGCTCGCGTACGTGAAGAAATCGAGCGTCGGGAAGGGCAATTGAGAGTCTTGGCTGATCGCAGCGCCCTGGCAACGATCACGATTCGGTGTCGTGAGCAAGAGCAATACACGCCACCTGCAGCCCCAACGCTTGTTTCGAGGGTAACAAACACTTGGTCCGCCTCGCTAACATCCCTGCGATTCGTCGGTGAGAATCTGCTTGTGGTCTTTGTCGCGTTGATACCTTGGGCAATCGTTTTCGGTGTCCCAACACTGGTATTGGGGCTGTTGCTACGTCGACGAATGCGGAAAAACACCTAAGGCCGTTAACCGTCGATCGGCTCAACGTCCACGCTGACACTCAAGATCGGATGTCCGCTGCCCAGCACCACGCCTCGCATCGGGCTGACGTCCTCATAATCACGTCCGACACAGATTGGAACATGGTCAGTTCCGCAAACACATGCGTTGGTGGGATCGAGGTCGACCCAGCCGTGTTCTGCTCCCGCGTAAACGCTCAACCACGCGTGCGACTCATCCGCTCCCACCAGGCGTTCTTTGCCTTCGGGCGGACCTGTTCGCAGATACCCACTGACATACCTCGCCGGCAGTCCGATTGACCGCAAACACGCGATTTGAATGTGGGCAAAATCTTGACAGACCCCCGCGCGTTTCTGGAACGCTTCGAAGGTCGGTGTGTCCACCTTGGTTGCCGTCTTGTCATAACGGAACTCCGAGCGAATCCGCTTGGTCAATTCCAAAGCCGCATCAATGACTTGTCGACCTTCGGTAAACGAGGGTCGCGCATAGGCCGCAAAGTCTTCGCTGCGATGAATCAATGTCGAGTCACGCGAAAACTCACCAACGGCGATCCAGTTCAGATCCTCTCCTGAACGAACCAACTTAACAACTTGCTCCCAGGGCGGCGATTGTTTGCAATCCATCCACGGAGCCGTTGAGATGGCAATTTCACTGATGACCGTCACGGTGAGTTGTCGATGGTTTGACTCAATGGCGAACGAGTAAACCTTGTTACCGAAATAGTCATCATGCTCGTCGACGAAATCAGGCGGCGGCTCGATCTCCGTTGAGACATCCAAGCACTCAACGTGACCAAAATTGCGTGGGTTCATTCGCAACTGGTTCTGGCAAATCGCGACCGGATCGCTATACCGATACTCAGTTCGATGTTTGATTCGGTAACGCACAGGAGCTTTCTCAGTCATGATAAGTGGACGTGCAACGAGCGCTCTCAATTGGGAATACTTCGACCAGTGAGTGTTTGTTCTTGCCCAGTATGGATTAAGTATCGGGCCGACACGGCATCGGACAACGCAGGCAATGCCTCGATCAAGATTTGCAACAAGTCATTCAGATTGCGTCGGTGCATGTTCGCGTCACATGTCGCGAGCTGGTACGGATCCGATTTCCGAATGACATACGACAAATATTCAGCCGCTCTCTGGTCGCTTCCCATGATCACTTCCGCCGCGTCGATTGGCATTTGGCTAACGAGTTTCTCGATCGCTTGGACTTGAAAAGCGATCGAACGCGGGTTGGATTGGTCCGTGATCAACAAATCGAGCACCGGGGCTGGCTGAAGCGTCAATAAGTAACGAGTGCGATAGGTCATCAGACTGTCGGTTGCTTCGAGCACCGCTTCTAACAAGGACCGCTCATCGGACTCACTTCGCACAAGTGTTGCGGCGAGCAGTTCGGCGGTTTGGTACGCACGCTCAATGCGTCGACCTAGCTGTAGAAACCGCCAACCATGCGTTCTCGTGATACTCTCGCTCGTCAAGCCGGCGAACGCGAGCAGATCCCGAATCAACTGGTTGAGCGTCTCGATTGACCCACCGATATCAATTGTATTTGCGGCGCGTGGAAGGGTTAACTCCGCCTTGAGACGCATCACGATCTGGTAGGCGTCCAATGAAATTCGGTCGCGCACCGCCGACGCCTTATCCGCCGCATTGAGCACACTCATCTGCAGCCCACGCGGCGGTTGGCGATCGAAGATCGACGACGGAAGCATTCGATCCAACGGGGGCAAGGAACTAACAAGACCCGCGATGGCATAGTCGGGCTCAATTTGACCCACCGCAGCGATCGCAGCCGTCAATCGTGGCAACTCTTTCAAATCGCCGATATTGGTTTCGCCAGCCAATCGCACCATCGTCGTTCGTAGCAACCGAGCGGTTGACTCGGCTCTTTCGACGTTGCGTCCGAGCCAAAACAAATTCTCGGCCACCCGGCTTGGTAACTCGGCGCCACTACGAGTCAAACGTATCAAGGTGCCTGGAGGCGGAAGTAACGTCGTTTCTTGATCGACGGGCTTGTCATCAATGACCCAACAATCTTGGCCAAGCCGCCCACTCGTGATCGAATGATCGAGCGATTCAGATTGCGGGCTAACTCGCACAAACCCTCCCGGCATCACGTCAACTCCATCTGACGACTGCACGTGAAAGGTCCTCAATGCCATGTGCCAAGATTCGAGCTGGCCTTTGTTCCAAACTGGCGTCGTGCTGCGCTGGCAATGCGGCTGAGCTACGTATCGATGCGGGTTCGCTTGGATTGCCGCAACCAACTCTTTCTTCGCGGGTGCCGACAATTGCGATGGAACGAGTGGCTTCGAATCCGATACCGCCAAAGCCGGACGCACAACAAGCGAATCCAAATTGGCTAGTACATACTGTTTTTCTTTCTCCCCGCCACACCAATACGTCGCGATGTTAGGAAGCTCGAGGTCTTCGGACAAGAGAAACCGCGAAGCCGCTGGCAGGAACGGCAATAAAGCTGGCATCTGCACCAGCGTACTGCCAATGCAGTTCGCCACCGCAACCGTGCCGCCCCGAATCGCCTGTAGCAAACCCGTCACGCCCTCGAGCGATGAAGGATCCAATTCGAGCGGGTCGCACTTGTCGTCGGAAACGTGTCGCCACAACACTTCGATCGGTAGCAAACCACCGAGCGTCTTGAGATTCAACCGATTCCCTCGCACCGCCAAATCGCGACCCTGCACGAGCGTAAAACCCAGATAGCGTGCAAGATAAGTGTCCTCGAAGTATCGGTAGCTGTTGTCGCCCGGCGTCAGAATCACGACGCGAGGGTTTTCTTGCTTTGTCGACGCCAACGAACGCATGCGTCCACGCAACCGATCAAAGAACCCAGCCAATCGTCGAACGTTCGATTGACGAATGAGCTGTGGCAAAAGTCGGCTGGTCAAGATCCGATTTTCGAGTAAATACCCCAGCCCCGTTGGTGCTCGTGTACGATCTCCCGTCACCCACCATGCGCCCTTGCTGTCTCTCGCTAAGTCAGTCGCCGTGACGTGCAAACGTAAACCACCAGCAGGCGGCAAATCATGGTAGGCGCGTTTGAATAACGGGTTCGACCAAAGCAATTCCGCTGGGATGATGCGCTCTTTGAGCAAACGCTGGGGTCCCAAAATGTCGGACAAGATCGCCTCGAGGACTCGCATTCGTTGATGTAAACCAGCTTCGAGTCGCGTCCATGTCAACGCATCAAAAGCGAGCGGTACCACCGAAAGCTGCCAAGGTCGACTTTGTCCGTCGATATCGCCGATGGCATTGAACGTGGCACCGCTTTCGCGGACCGAACGATCGCTTTCCGAAACGAATTCTTTCATCCCCTCGGGACCAGCGGCATCAAAAAAGTCCGCGATCAATTGCCAACCTGGCCTCATTTCGCCCGTCGGAGTTTTGCACTCGTCGTAGCACAGTTGAGGTGGCGCGTATCGGACAAATGGCGTGGTCGAAGTCAATGTCGGATTCAATGGCGTAGGCCAATCACGAGAATACTATTCCGCTGCCTTCCGCCTGGTCCGCAGCCTAGCTCACTATGATAGATGAGCCCATCGAACTCCTGAACGCCACTCTTGAGCAGAACTGGCAATCAGTTAAAGAAATCTTCATTCATACCGTTGCCGATCTGATTCAACTCGGTTTGGAGGTGGTCCACAAATTGGTGCATCCCTCCAGCAATCACTTCCTTTACGCTCGTTTTACTGAGCCGATGACGCAACTTGCTGATTTGCGTTTTGGCCTGCCCCGGCTCCTTCAGATTGGAATCCTCATGAATTTCACGTAGCGACCAATCCGCTCCCGCGATACAAAACAGCACACTGCGAGGGAAGATTGGATTGAACAGGAAAAAATCCACCACTTTCTCAATATCGATCATGTGATGATCACGCCGGTACGCTTCAAATCCGCTGATCGCCAACAACAGCGCCGACCATTGCATATCGTCGATCGCCGTGCCGACATCGTCGACTTTTGGCAACAGATTAAAATACTTCACGTCTAAAATTCGTGACGACTTGTCCGCTCGTTCGAGCAATCGGCCCACGTTGATGAAGTGCCAGCCCGAATCGTGTGACATGGTTCCATCGATAATGCCACTCCAAAGCAGCGCGTGCTGGCGCACGGCGTCAAAAAACTTACTGGGTGATTCCAGCGTCGGCCGGCGAGAAGCGTCTTTGACGAAGTGGTAAAACGAATTGAGCTGTTCAAACACTTCCGACGATAACGTCTCGCGAACGGATCTCGCGTTCTCACGGGCGTGATGCAAGCACGAAAGCATGGAGTTCGAATACTCCGGATCGAACGCCAAAAACTTTGTTACGTTTTTAGCATCGGGCTTGCCATATCGCTCGGCGAACAGTTCGTCGTCGGCCGTCGCGCGAATCAGCGGCTCCCATGGATCGACAAACCGTTGCTGTTGGTCAATCGTCAGATCGTGTGTCACCTCCAAAAAACGCGCAAGGTTCTCGGCCCGCTCAACTTGGCGGCTCATCCAGTAAATCGACTCGGCAACACGTGACAGCATGAGTAGTTTTGGTAAGTTTGAACGGGGCTAAAATCTTTGGCAACTTCTCGCCGGGTACACGCTTCCCGGCATACGCTTCTCGACACTCGCGATCGCGTCCTGACAGGGAACTTTACGAAGGCTTGGACACGTCTTGGCCGTAGTCGGCAATCACCCAAGTATCCTTGCTACCACCGCCCTGTGACGAATTCACGACTAACGAACCTTTCTTTAAAGCCACTCGCGTCAGCCCGCCGGGCAATACCCAAATATCGTCTCCGCCACACAAGATATACGGACGCAAGTCAACGTGACGGCCTTCGATTTTGTCTCCAACAACCGTCGGCACGCGAGATAACGACAACGTAGGCTGAGCGATGTAGTTGCGTGGATTCTTCTCGACCGCCGCCGCAAACTCCGCTCGCTCTTCCGGAGTCGCATGTGGTCCAATCAAAATACCGTAACCACCGGACTCGTTCGCCGCCTTCACAACCAACTTGTCCATATGGCTCAATACGTACTTGCGATCGTCATCGCGTAAACACACGTACGTGGGCACATTCGCAAGGATCTGTTCCTCGCCAAGGTAATACCGAATCATTTCGGGGACGTACGCGTAGATCACTTTGTCATCCGCAACGCCAGTTCCTGGGGCATTGGCCAAGGCGACATTCCCAGCGCGATAGACGTCCATGATCCCAGGCACACCCAGCACGGAATCTTTGCGGAAAACAGTTGGATCCATGAAGGTATCGTCGACCCGTCGATAGATCACGTCGACTCGCTGCAACCCGTCAGTCGTTCGCATGTAGACATAGCCCTTCTCGACGAGCAAGTCTCGGCCTTCAACAAGCTGAACTCCCATCTGCTGAGCCAAATACGAATGCTCGTAATAGGCACTGTTGTAAACACCGGGTGTCAACACCGCGACGGTTGGATCGGTGATGTCCTCTCTCGCCAAACTGCGAAGCATCTGATAGAGCCGCGCGGGATAGTCAAACACCGGCCGCACTTGAGACGCTTCGAAGACTTGTGGAAAGTTCTTCTTCATGACCATCCGGTTTTGCAACACATACGACACGCCCGACGGACAACGCAAATTGTCTTCGAGTACATAGACAGCACCCGTGTCGTCACGTACTAAATCCGTTCCCGTGATGTGACACCACACACCGCGAGGAGGCTTCAATCCCATACACTGAGGCAAGAACGTCGGCGCTGAATCGATCAGTTCCTTCGGTAACACTCCGTCCTTGACGATCGATTGCTCGTTGTAAATGTCGTTGAGAAAGCAATTCAATGCCTTGATGCGTTGCTTCAATCCAGCATCGATATGTCGCCACAAAATCGATGACACGATCCGGGGGATCACGTCAAAAGGCATGATCTTTTCCGTACCGGCATTGTCACTGTAAACCGTGAACGTGATGCCCATGCGGTAGAGTGACCGCTCAATGGCCGTTTGACGCTCGACCAACTCCCCTCGTTGCAAACGGTTGAGCAGCCCCACAAGCGCTTCACCTTCAGGCCGAGCATGCCCCGTTTTATCAAGCAACTCGTCAAAGAAGCCTTCGCATTGGTAGCCATCCAATAACAAAGGCCCAGACGATTGAGATTGTGACTGCGATGGTCCCGCTTGGGCTTGGTTCATCATTTCAAACGATCGCTCGTCTCGAGTTGATTCATGGACACTAACGAAATTTTAAACGGATGCATGCTTACCCGTTGTCGATTTGTTCGATTCCGCCAGGCGAACAGTCGTCTTCTCCGAAGTTTATCGCGTTGAATGGCGTTCGGTTAGCCCCAACGACGAAGCCATGTTTCGAGAATCAAGAGATTCCAAAGACGGTAACCGTGATTCTGGGCTCCGCTCTGGTGGCTGTCGACAAGTGATCGGATCACTTCCGGACGCATGAAGGCGTAAATTCTCGCGTCATCGGCAAGCAAGGTGTCTCGAACACGCTCTCGCAATTCGCCGCGGAACCAGCCCGCGATGGGTACGCCAAACCCCATTTTGCTTCGAGTCCAAATTGTCTCAGGGATCATCGATCCGAACGCGTCACGTAAAATCAGCTTCCCACGCGAGCCACGGAATTTCAAATTCACGGGCATCGAAGCCGCCAACTCAACCACTCGGTAATCCAGCATCGGCTGGCGAACCTCGAGCCCGTGAGCCATCGACGCGATGTCGACTTTCGTCATCAAATCGCATGGTAAGTAAGTCAAAACATCACTCATCGACGCTTGCGTGACCACATCGCGACCACTGGATCGCTGCCAATTCTGGTTCAAGAACTCAAATGGGTCTTCGTCGGGCAACTCCGAAAGAAAGTCATCCCGATACATCGACGCACGCAGCGACTCCGGGAAGATTTGAAGCCAGTTCAAGTAGCGTCTCACCGAGGACTGACCCAGCGCTTCGAGAAACCGCTTCCCTCGCCGGATCACCGACCGTCGACGATTGGAGTCCGGTAATCGCTGGATCAACCCAATTCCCGGCATTCGATGCAGCGGAAAACATCGCTGTATATGCTTACTCAGCCACAACGCCTTGTATCGTTCATATCCAGCAAACAACTCGTCACCTCCGTCACCCGAAAGCGCCACAGTCACTTTGCGTTTGGTCAACTCCGACAAGTACCACGTCGGGATCGCTGACGAGTCGCCGAACGGCTCATCGTAATGCCACACGAGTTTGTCGAGCAGCTCAATGCCACTCGGGTTCACTTCGAAACGCTCGTGATTCGTTCCCAGATGCTGAGCGACCTGCGCGGCATAGTGCGTCTCGTCAAACTCAGCGTCCGAGAACCCGATGCTAAACGTGTGCACCGGCTCGGGCGACTGGGATTGCGCAATCGCCGTAATCAAAGACGAATCAATCCCGCCAGAAAGAAACGAACCCAGCGGTACATCACTCTGGAGCCGCAGCCGCACCGAGTCCGTCAGCAACTCTTGCAATTTCTCTACAGCCACCTCACGCGTCATTGCAACTTCATGACTTGGGTCAAAGTCCCAATATCGCTGAACCGTCAAACGCCCGTTTTCGTAAACGGCAAAGTGCCCCGGAGGCAACTTGTAAACGCCCTTCCAAATGGTCTTGGGATGAGGGACGTATTGATACATGAGAAAGTCATCGATCGCACTGGGGTCGATGGCGTTGCATACTCCTGGAACTGCGGCAAGGCACTTCAACTCGCTGCCGAAGACCATCCGATCTTCGTTAAACGCGTAGTAAAGCGGCTTTTGGCCGATGCGATCGCGTGCAATCACAAGTCGATTGCGATTCGCATCCCAAATGCCTATCGCGAACATCCCGTTGAGATGCTTGAAACAATCCGTTCCGATATCTTCGTAAAGATGCAGAATCGATTCGCCGTCACCGTGGGTCGCAAAGTGGTGACCACCCCCTTCAAGTCGCTTGCGCAAGTCACGAAAGTTGTAGATTTCGCCGTTGAAGACCAGTCGCACGGATCCGTCTTCGTTGGGCATCGGCTGGCGTGCGCCTTCCAGGTCGATGATGCTGAGTCGACGAAATCCGAGTGCCGCTGCGGATCGCCCAGAATCGTTGGCCGGTGATGCGCTGAGCCAAGTCTGGGAATCGTCCGGCCCGCGATGCGCAATCGCATCGGTCATCGCGTCCAATGTCGAAGCATCAATGCGCGCGAGCTCGCTCGACCAAACGCCTCCCGTAATTCCGCACATCGAGTTCTGTCCCTCTGGGATAGGATTTTGGGCCGACCATACGCATCCGGTCCAAAACCTCGGATCCGACCCATCTATAGCGGCGTACGCAAGCGACTATGCCTGAATCTCTCGGATGTCGGAGATCAGGTCTCGCATGAATTGATACCTGTCTCCGGGTCGCTTTTGAAGTGCCCGCATCACAACCGCATCGGCGGCCGGTGGAATGTTTCGATCCGGACTCCGTACGCTCGGCGGCACCACATCGACTTTCTTAATATTGTGGAACGTCTCGTCGATGTTTGCCCCACGAAACGGCTCGCGAAGCGCAAGCATCTCGTACAACACGACCCCAGCGCTAAATACGTCCGTCCGCTCGTCTATTCCTCGGTTCCCTTCGACCTGCTCGGGCGACATGTAAAGCGGCGTCCCCGGCCGCTGGCCGCCACCGGTCAACGTCCGAAGTTGCTCGTTTGAATCTTCCGCCTTCTTCAATACGCTCTGTCGAATTGCTTCGTTATCATCCGTGTGCCCCCAAACCTTGGCCACTCCCCAATCCAAAAGAATGACTTCACCGAAGTTGCCGACCCAAATATTCTCGGGCTTCACATCGCGATGGATCACCCCGCGTGCGTGGGCGTATGCGAGGGCCTGGCAAGCCCCAATCACGACTTCCAACCGCTCCGCAACCGAGTACGCCTGAATGGTCGCCTCGTCACCTCGAGCGATGCGTTTGAGCACTTCGAAGAAATTCTCCCCCGAAATTCGCTTCATCACGAAGTAAATTCCTTCCTCAGGATCATCGCCGATGTCATAGACTGGCACTGTATTTGGGTGCTGAAGCTGTGCCGTCACCCGTGCCTCGCGAAGCAACCGTCGACGTTCTCGGTGATCCGTACTGGTTTCTGGCAACAGAGATTTAATCGCCACGGTCCGCCCCGTCACCGGATCGAACGCGGACCTCAGAATCGCGCTCCCCCCCCGAGCCATATCGCGAATTCCTGTATAGCGGGCCAAACCGGCTGGCATATTCCGCGGCAAATCGGGATCCGTCGCCGACAAAATTATCGTTGGTTCAGAGGTGGACATAGCAATTGCGCATGAAAGTTAACCTGAAGCTTCGAATCGAGTCCAACGCCAACAGTCTACGTTGAACCCATGAGAGAATGTAGAAGTCATTTGAATTGTCACTAACGTCGCTGGCAATCATGAGTGAACGCAGCTATCCAATTGCTTCTTGACAACAACCCGTAAGCCCATGAAAATAGAAGACTTAGGGAACGTAAGACACGAAGCGTTACTTGCCATATCACTGTTCCAAACTCTTGAACGAATTTCGAACTGCACCTACCAGAGCCAACTTGAGATGCATCAGACGCGACGACTACCTAGGCTAGTTAAAAACGCGACCACTGCGTTTTTACTTACAGCATTGGTGCTTGGTCTATCGTTACCCGCGTACGGGTTCACACCAGAAGACCCGGAGGTGAAATCAATGATAGAGAAAGGCTTAAAATTCCTGGAAAGCCAATCCGAGGACAAAATTACAGCTTCGCCCTACGCGAGCACAGATGGGCGACCGATCGTGGTGGCTTACGCTCACTTAAAATATCTACATGACCATGATTCTCCAGTCGTCAAGATGGGGCTCAAGTATGCAAAAATGTTTGTCGCGGCAGCTAAGAAGAACGGCGGTCGAATCAATGTTCCGACGTCAAGGGCCTATGATGCGGGCGTTTATGAGACCGCCGTAGCCATTTTGTTTCTTGCCGAACTTGACGCTGCCGAGTACCAAGAAGATTTGCGGATGCTTGGAAATGCGCTTATGAATCTTCAGTTTTCAACGGGTGCCTTTGGCTATCCCGGGTTTGAAACGGGTGACATTTCTCAAGTTCAATACGTTGCGCTCGCAGCATGGACCCTTGACCACGCCGGAGTTGATCTCTCCTTGGATCGACTAAACCGGATGCTTGCTTGGCTAATGCGAGTTCAGGATCGCAACGGCAATTGGCCGTATCAAGCCGTTGACCCAGGTGTGGGTCGAGGCCCAATTTCCCAACCTAAAGAAGAAATGTCAGTAACGATGGGTTTGGCTGGCGGTGGGACTGCTTTAATTACTGCCGATATTTTTCGAATTTGGGAGTACACCAACAACACCGCCAAAATCGAAGGACTGCCAAAATCACTCAAGCCCGTCGATCGATCCGAAATCGTAGCGGCACGTCGTAAGAAGTCACCAGTCAAGCCGGAACAAGTCATCAAAGCCCTCGGCGCGATGGAATCCTACCGCCGCCAAAACCCGTATCACAGAGAGAAGAACGGGGACTGGTACTACTACATGCTCTATACAATGGAGCGATACGAGAGCTTCTTTGAACTAGCGACTGGCAAGCCAAGCAACCCTAGTTGGTACGATGATGAAGTGACGACATTAATGGGACTTCAAGATCCCGCAGGTGGCTTTGGTATCAAAGACGCTGCGAAATCGAATCCTGCGCTAAGCACCGCGTTTGCCGTGCTATTCTTGATGCGTAGCAGCCAAAAAGCGATTGCGAGTGTTAGCCGAGGATCCATGAAAGGTGGATACGGCATCCCCAAAAACACGGCTGACATCCAAGTGAAGGGTTCACAAATTGTCTCTAGTCCGGTTGCCGATTCAGTTGAAAACTTGATCGGAATGCTAGAAGACGATGGCGCAGATAACATTGACGGCAAGTCCATTCCAGATGATTTGAAGCTAGAAAGTGATCCCAAGAAACGCGCCGCGCAGCTTGATCGATTGACGCGATTGCTTCGAGGAAGTCAATCTTGGCAAGCCAGACGAGTTGCTGCTCGACTACTTGGCACCAGCGACGAATTGGGGGTCGTCCCAACGCTCATCTATGCACTAAGTGATGGTGACAACGCTGTAAAAACTTATGCACTCGATGGATTGAATTTCATTAGTCGAAAATTTGAATCGGAAATCAAAATCAAGGACGCGAATCCCGCAGAGATTCGCAAGATGCAGCAGGAGTGGACCAAGTGGTATAAAACGATTGATCCCGCATTTGTTGACACAATCGAGTTTTAGCGAACTAATTTCTCTCGGGATGCTGAATTTTCGAAATGACACGATCGACGCCACTATACGCATACTTACTTGGGCGGTCTGACAATTGTCTTAGCCATTCGATAAATATTATACGGAATTGCTTTGGGATAGTATCGAAAACAAGTTTGGAATAATCGCATACTTTCTCTCAATACGCCGAGTATGCTTCGTTCCCGCACTGCGTGCCCTACTGCCGCCGCATGAAAGTTCAGGGTGAAGATAGCCCAAGCCTTTCGATCGGCAGCGTCGAATTGGGTTAATAAAAACTTGCCCATGTCCGTGACTGCTTGGTTGCGTTGTTCTGCAGATCGTGTCGACCAAGTTCCGCCGCCATGCAAGCGGAACATCGACATGTCACGATCCAGATACCCAATCAAACCTTGGCGTGCGACAAGTACACAAAGCGGCCAATCACCCAGTTTCAATTTCCAAAACGTATTGGGGAGATGCGGCAAGGCGCTGCGGCGAACCATCAATGCGCAGGTCTGAATAAAGTTTTGTCGTATTAGAAGATCCCCAGATAAGCGATCTTCACGAAACTCATCCGCCGGAAACTGACAAACAACTTTCTTCATGTCGTTGTCAAAATAACTAACTCGATGATGACACAGAGCGCAATCGATGTTGCTATCGAGAAAGTCAACCTGGAGTTGCAATTTGTACGGATCCGTCCACCAATCATCGCCTTCGCAAAACGCAATATACTCACCACGTACCTCGTCGATTTGTGTCGCAAAGTTCCTAATCGCGCCCAAATTGTTCAGCGGATAATTGAGTCGAATTACATCCGAGTGCTTGTCGGCATATCCTTGAATCACCTCGCGCGTACGATCTGGCGATGCGTCGTCGCCGATGATCAATTCAAAAGCAAATCGTGTCTGTTGGGATAGTACGCCATCGATCGCTTGAGCGACGAATTCTTCATGCTTATACGTAATCATTATCACGCTGACCCGCGGATGACGTGGGTTCAACCCAACCGATGCATCATTCGATTTTGCTTGGTTTGCATCGGCCATCGCTAACAACCTTGTTCGGCAAGTTGCCTAATCCTTGACTTTATCTGAAGAGCAGCAAGGGTCGCACTTCGAATGATCTCGGCAATCTTGTCGATATCTTCGTCACCTACCGATTGCCCGTTTGGAAATACAATGACACGGGCGGCTACCCGTTCAGTTTGTGGTAGAAGAGTGCAAGCGTCAGGCTGCTCAGTCGCATAAGGCTGCATTCGATGACAACCTGGCCAGAAGTATTTTCGCGCCAGCACATTTTCGTAATGCAAGACATCCACCAATTCATCTCGCGTGAGCGGAAACACTTCAGGATCAAGCTCCGCAACGATGTATTGAAAATTGTTTCGTTCTGTCTCGTCGTAAGCCACCAAACGAACACCCGGCATTTGCTCCAAATGATGAACGTAACGCTGATAGTTTCTTCGATTGGCCGCGATTAAGTCATTAATTGCCTCCAACGACGTAACTCCCATTGCGGCACAGGCTTCCGTCATCTTGCCGTTGATCCCCAACTCGAGAACGCAATCATAGCCGGTAAATCCAAAGTTTCGCATATATCGAAGTCTCTCTGCTAGCCGTTCGTCGTTGGTGACGACAGCACCACCCTCGAAACTATTTAAAAACTTCGTCGCATGGAAGCTAAATACCTCACAACTCCCGAATGTGCCTATCATCCGCCCTTGGTGAGAGCAACCGAAAGCGTGGGCGGCATCGTACAAAACTGGTATGTCATACGACTTCGCAATTCGTGCGATATTGACAGTATCGCACGGGCGCCCCCAAACATGAACGCCGATGACCGCCGCGCTGCGAGGGCTAATTGCCCGCTCTAGTGCTTTAGGACATATATTATGGGTCACCGGATCCAGGTCAACGAATACGGGCTTGATTCGCTGCCACTGCAACACGTGCGCGGTAGACACAAACGTATACGCTGGAAGCAGAACTTCACCTTGCAAGTCCATCGCACGAATGGCAATCGCCAGTCCAATGGTGGCGTTACACATCGCGACACAGTGTTTCACACCAATAAACTCAGCGATTCTGGCTTCAAATTCTCGTACAAATGGACCATTATTGGAAAAACAGCGACGATCTAGCATATCTTCCATTCGCCTTAAGAAATGCTCACGATTCCCCAAGTTTGGACGACCTACATGCAGTGGTTCCAAAAACGCTGGGGTTCCGCCTAAAATTGCTAGCTCAAGTGAAGCGAATGGCATCAAGTTGCCTTTACCTTTAATTCCAATTCTAGTTTCCATTCGGACGTGAATTCACCGGTACGTCGTTTAGCGACCCAGCCGCACGCAACTGCTCATTGAAGTCGCTTCAGTCCAATCGATGCGAGAGCAAGTTTACCGTCAAGACCTCAAACGGTGGGCAGCGTAAAAATCATGAATTTCTTTCATCGTAGTCAGCCCGACGCCGCATTGTGCAGTGAGCAAACTTGAAAATAATCTTAAGCGTTGCTACTTACCATCGTTTGAACGGAGGTGCGACCATTCATTGGTCGAAACGATTTTCTTGACCCTTTGCGCAATAATCCACCGATTTGATACTTGATTCGATATCGAGCGATAGCGATAGTGACTCACAACGCTCAACCAAACAAATCGCGGCATGACTGAAGGACAAAACATTGGCGTTAATCCGCTTCCCTCGGCTCGCTTCATACTTTCAATACATAAGCTTACCTTGGTCCAAATTATTCACCAAAACTGGCAGAAACGTTGAAACCATCGCGTGATTTGCCGCGTTTAGTGGGTACAAAACAACATCCCTTAAGCACAGAGAGGATCACGCGATGGGCGAAGCACAAGCTACTCTTTTTGAGCCCGATTTCAACCGGAGTACCAAAGGTCATTCCACTGATCAGCGGCTCACTTCCAATGCTGGTGTCATCCTGCTTCGCGAAGCCGATCATCGACCCGGCTTGGTGGATGCGATCGCTCAGAACATCAATGAACCACGCAATTCCAGACGCATTCGCTACATCATGGATGAACAAGTTCGCGAACTTGTTTTGGCGATAGGACTGGGCTACTAGGTTCAAGACGGTTTAGACCGCCTCACTCGCGATTCGGCGACGAGTTCATCGCACAGCGACTGGCCTTTCAGCGGACTCAATCGCGATTGCTCGTCATCTTCACCAGCAGCGCCGCCAATCTGGAAGCACTTCGTCAGGGGCTGGCTCAGTTCACTGTGCCGGATTGAGTTGGAGGATTCCGTGGATGGCTGTTTGAACCTGACGCGTTTCTAGCTAGTCGTATTGAAAGTGAGCGCCGAGATCATCAAGCATTCTCGTCGTTTGATGATGCGTATTGCCGAGTCAGCGGTGCCACCATGGTCGCGATTTATGAAGCGACTGCTGCAGTGGTCACTACCCTCGAGCCACGCAGTCGACTTGCCACGCTGCCGCGGCTTCACTGCCCCACCTCAGCACGCGCACCTCAATGAAGCTCTGCGTTGGTAATGTTACCGATCGTCAAAGAGAGGACCGCTAGCGGGGGTTTGGCAATGACGCCATCCCTTTCAAGCTAGCATTTCCAGAGTAAGAGCGGTTGTGAATGGACGAATTTTTGGTGACGCATAGAATCTTGCGGTCACCTCGTCCTGGGAGAGAATCTTGATCCAAACGCTGCTCAATAAGTTTACTAAAGAAACGCCAGTCGCGGTTATGGTCCGAGCGATGCTCGCGAATGTCTGGTCGGACGAAAAGATTGAC
>JBGSNA010000199.1:0-120611 GCA_041739875.1 Pirellulaceae bacterium | reverse complement strand
TGCCTGGGCAAGCCCTGTATTACTTGCATCATCTTTGGGATCGATATCGATAACGCGAGCAAAGAATTGCTTGGCCTCTTCGGCCCTGCCGCATGAAAGCAACAAGTTGCCTTTCCGCCATAGATACCACTTCACTTCATCAGGTAGTGCCCCCAGTTCGTCGAGCGATGTTAACGCGGTGTCGATCAATAAAATTGCCCGATTCGTGTCTCCCGTTAGCTCTGAAATACGTGCCTGCCGAGCCAAAACTGGCGGCGAAACCTCTCGGCTCGCAAGTTCATCGATGCTTTGTTTTGCGTCGTCATAACGCCCCAGTTCCATCTGGCAATCCGCAACGATCGCAATCGCGATGTTCGAATGCGAATTCTGGTTGCGGACTTCTGTCGCCAACTGCAACGCTTCTTTGAAGCGATGCCGTGCCGAATAAACTTCCGCCAAATGCAGCTTCGCCGAAGCATAGTCCGGGCGAATTTTCAACGCGAGTTCGAGTGTATCGCACGCTTTGGCGTAACACTCCAAGTCGTCCGCTTCCTTTGCGTGGCGATAATAAAGCTGGCCAAGAACAGTCAGCTTGGCGTAATCTTGCGGATCCTTTTCGACGCGTTGTTCAAAGGTCCGTATCAACGCCTGCGTGGGTAGCATTTCTCCTACCGCTAGCGAGCCTGGAATGGCGACTCGCTCTTCGTCTTCGTCCCATTGGAAATCGTCAAACGTTTTCGCGTAGGGTTCCCGAGAATCCTGGCTGTGAGCAGAAACCGCTACGCACAGCGCAAGTCCAATGATGGTGATTCGGGCGAAAGTGCTTAAATTAAACGACATCGAACTACTGAGCCGCAATCACGTGGGGGGCTGCTAAGTACGGAAACGTATTCGAAAACAGCTTGTCGTTCGAGTTCACATTATCGCCAGTGACAGCGCCCTTTGTAAGTAAGTTCAGTTCTGCGTCGATGACATCATTGGCGAGCTGTCGACCGTTGAGGAATCCGCTTGTGCTTGATGTGTCAATGGTTAATACGTCTGGAAGGAGAATTCCAGCGAGGGATGCTGCTTCAGTCTGAGTGTTACCGAGCGACATAAGGCTGGCGAGCACATCCGGGGTGAACTTTGCAACGTCTTGATTGGGAGTTGCGAGATTGAAGGCGTCTTTCCGGGCAGCCCCAATCAGTACTGTATTGATCGCTGGTCGGCCGACGCGGTCAAATTGTGAGGCACCATTGAGTGTTCTTGCATAAACGGAAATGTTGTTGGTACCAAACATGGCTCGCGGTACTTCTAGCACAATGGCCGAGACATTGTTGCTAGCAAAAAAATCAGTGCCTGTGAATGCTAGGCCATTGTTGAAGCCAGCGGAGTCAAAAAAGAACGGATCATCGAACTGGCCTGCCGTGACGAATCCACCAGATCGAATGGTTGTCGTTTTGCCCGTTTCGCCGGAGACAAGCGGTCGACCGTTTGCTTGGACGACGATGAATCGTTGTGAGCCGAGACGTGGTGACGAGAAGTAAATGCGAAACGCAAAGTTCGGTACAGCGTCGTTATTGGTATCGACGTTGAATTCGTAAACTGCACGTGTATTGAATGTTGTTGGGCTCAAAACACCAGCGAACGGATTCACTGTCATGATCATCGTCAAATTTTCTGGACGCTGAGGTGACTGGAACGCATAAAGATCGTTGAGATCGAGCGTTCCATTCGTTCTCGCCAAAGGTGAATCCGTGTGGTCCGCCGCGTCCACGTAGTATCCGCCGACAAGGCAGGAAATCGAAAACGCTACAAACGCACATGCACGACCAAGCGTTGATGTTGTCATGGGAGCTTCCTAATTAGTTTCGGGGTGAACCAAGCCGATTGAAGGCACCAGCGAGTTACTGTCGCATTTGAAATCATCAAGATTTCGATGCGGTCATCTCACCAACGGTGCCCCCCTATTATCGCATTCCATGAATGGCTATTGGAAGTGGGGTTGCGCAGGTTATTCGAGATATTTGGGCTCTGCGGATTGCGACGTGTGTGTGTCATTGTGCATCCAACGACGCTGACGCTTGAAGTGCTTCTAAAAGAGACGCCCGACGTTTGATGGCTGTCAAAGTTCATTCCGGTTGTCGAAAGCGACACGTTCATGTCTTACTTGGTTCTGTTTGTAGAGATTGATCGGAACGTAGAGGCCACATTCAATCTACGTTGACTAATTGCACTGACTCGACTCAGAGGCGTAGGGGAACTTTACCGACTAAATCTCTGTGCGGAGTCATACGGATTGATTCTTAGGCGCATAATTGCACGACGGATCGCGTCTTCCTCCCAGTCCACAAGCTTGAAGTTCATTAGCGCAATGCAAATCCACTTGAACTCTGAGAATGACCGAATGATTGAAGAAACCCAAGCTGGGGTGGATTCATTGCAGCTTCCGACCTTGCTGCTTGTCTGCGAGGCGCGTTCGACCAATCTTGAAGACGGTCGATGGCGGTTTACGCTTGAGGCTTCTGACGGCAAACAGTTGCTTGAAGCAGCCGACGAAGAAGCCGGCGATTTGAATCGATTGACTCTTTTGGCTGCAGTGCGAGGACTGGAAGCAATCGAAGGTCCCGCATCCGTCACGCTCGTAAGCAGCAATCGCTACTTGATTCGTTCGCTGACGGATTCGTTGCCACGTTGGCGCAGCAACGATTATGTTTGGGAGCACTTTGGGCGTCGGATTGATATCCAGAACTCAGATTTGTGGAGACGCGTTGACCGAGCTCTCCAGATTCACCGCGTCGAAGCATGCTTGATGACGTCGCGGTTAATCAGTGCTGGAGCCCTCGCAGCGGAAACTGTCGATAGCAGCGGAACGACAATGTTGAGAATTGATTCCGCGCATCCCTCGGCTGGTGGACGCCACTTTTCTAATCCCAACGGTTCGCCGGATCGATTGCGGTCATGGTTGTTAAGTGGTGGTGCATCGACTGGATCACGCTCAGGTCGGCGATTCACAATTGCCGATCTAATGGAAGCCAGCTGATTCTGTCGTTTGATCGATGATTCACTTCAAATGTTTGTTGGCGAGGGGCGATGCGCCTCGATCTGACTCGTAATTCCCAAATATCTCCCCTTAGCGAACTCGGATGTCGTCGAGATGCACACTCAAGTTTCACTATCTTGCATCGGTCGTCTGATTGATGGAACTCATGAGAATCCGTCAAGCATTTTAGGTGCGCATCGGATCGATTATCGAGGCGACCAAGCAACTGCGGTACGAAGTTATTTGCCCGACGCAAAGGCCGCGTGGTTGATTGATGGTGGTGTTCGACGACCAATGCGTCGATTGCATCCAGCAGGTTTTTTTGAAGCGATTTGCCCTCGTGTGGACGACGCAGGCGATCGCGGTCCGTATGTTGCTAATAAGAACGAAGAACCACGTTACCGCATCCAGATTTCCAATAGCACTGGCGAAATGATCGATATGAATGACCCGTATGCTGCGCCGTCGATTTTGACAGATTTCGATCGTTATCTGATTGGTGAGGGTCGTCACCACCAGCTTTACGAGCGATTGGGTGCCCAAATCCGAATGGTGGATGGCACGAAAGGTGTTAACTTCGCCGTCTGGGCACCGAACGCGCGCAGCGTCCAAGTTGTCGGTGACTTTAATGCGTGGAACGGATCCGGTAGTGTGGCGTGGGCACACCCAAGTCTTGGTATTTGGGAGTTGTTTATTCCGGGTGCAAAAGTTGGCGACAAGTACAAGTTCCGCATTCACATGCAGAACGGTGAGTGGATTGACAAGAGCGATCCGCTCGGATTCGCCGCTGAGCTCCCGCCGTTAACTGCGTCCATCGTTAGCGACATCAATCAATTCCAATGGAATGATGCGGAATGGGTTGAGCGTCGTCGCAATAGTGACCCGCTGACGAAGCCGATGAACGTGTTTGAAGTTCACTTAGGAAGTTGGCAAAAAGGTCCTGGTCGGACCCACGGATGGCTCGACTATCGCGACCTAGCAAAGCGGCTCGCGGACTACTGTCACCGCATGAACTTCACTCACGTCGAACTCATGCCAATCAGCGAACATCCCTACTCAGGTTCATGGGGCTATCAGACAGTCGGCTACTTTGCACCAACAAGTCGTCATGGTTCCCCAGAAGACTTCATGTATTTTGTCGACTACATGCACCAGAAAGGCATCGGCGTTTTAATCGATTGGGTTCCGGCTCACTTCCCCAAGGACGCTCACGGGTTGCGTCAATTCGACGGGTCGCCGCTTTATGAGCACGCCGACCCACGCCAGGGTGAGCATCCTGACTGGGGCACGATGATTTTCAATTTTGGTCGCAATGAAGTGCGGAACTTCTTGGTCGCCAACGCATTGTTCTGGCTCGATAAGTACCACATTGATGGATTGCGAGTCGATGCGGTGGCTTCGATGTTGTACCTCGACTACAGTCGCGAAGAAGGCGATTGGATTCCGAATCGTTTTGGCGGTCGTGAGAATCTTGAGGCGATCGATTTCTTACGTGAGTTTAATGTTGCTGTACATGAAAAGTTCCCTGGAACGATCACGGCTGCCGAGGAATCGACGGCCTGGCCGGGAGTTTCGCGTCCAGCGAGCGATGGTGGTCTCGGTTTCACCGTGAAGTGGAACATGGGCTGGATGAACGACACGCTACGTTACATGAAGAACGAGCCAGTTCATCGACGCTATCACCAAAACGAATTGACGTTTAGCTTGATCTATGCGTTCACGGAGAATTTTTTGCTGCCGCTTTCGCATGACGAAGTCGTACACGGCAAGGGAGCGCTATTGAGCCAGATGCCGGGTGACATGTGGCAAAAATTTGCGAACTTGCGATTGCTGTACAGTTACATGTGGACACACCCTGGCAAAAAGTTGCTCTTCATGGGCGATGAACTTGCCCAATGGAACGAGTGGAACCATGACATTGGTCCGCAATGGGAACTACTGGACTTCGATACGCATCGCGGAGTTCAACAACTTGTCGCTGACCTGAATAAACTAGTCGTTGAGAATCCAGCCCTCCATCAAATCGATTTCTCGGGCGACGGTTTCGAGTGGATCGATTGCATGAATGCCGAAGACAGCATCTTGGCTTACTTGCGGAAGGGCCTCGAAGGAACCTCGCCGGTGCTCGTGTGCAGCAACTTTACTCCTGTGGTGCGTCGCGGATATCGCGTGGGTGTACCGTCGGTGGGTCACTGGCAAGAAATTTTTAACAGCGATAGTAGCATCTACGGCGGAAGCAACGTTGGCAATTTCCCCGGTCGGGAAACTACGGGTGTTGGCCATCACGGACGGCCGGATAGCATTCTGGTCGATTTGCCGCCTCTTGCGACAACGATTTTTCGCTTGGGAAGCTAGCTCGCGGCAACGATCTTTCAATCACCGTGTCAAAGCGGTGTTTGGAAGGTGCAATGTGCCAGGATGAAAATTTCTTACTTGTCCTCAATCTCGTGTCATGGGGGTCGACGCGCTTGGTCTCGCATCGCTTATAATTAAGTGCGGTGGCGGCCCCGGGATGGGCTGCTACGAATTTCTCTCCTCGTCGACGAGTTTTCTTCATGCCCGTACAGATGCGACTTGCGCGGATCATCATCTCCGAGCTGACGGATAATCAAGTCATTTATTTGAAGGAAGTCGACGGCGACCGGGAGTTCCCGATTTTGATCGGAATCTTCGAAGCGACGAATATTGATCGTCGTGTGAAGGAAGATTACCAGCCACCTCGTCCACTAACGCATGATTTGATCGTGCGAGTCGCTGAATCGCTCGGTGCGACTTTCGACAGTGTTGTGATCAGCGAGTTGAGCGAGCATACCTATTTCGCGAAGTTGCGACTGCGGAAGAGCGACGGCGAAATGCTTGAGATTGATTCTCGCCCGAGTGACGCGATCGCGGTCGCTGTCACCTTTTCTCCACCGCTTCCGATTTTCGTTAATGAAGAAGTGCTTGACGAAGCAACTTCATCACCGATCTAAACTAAGTCGCTTCATTCTCGAGGCCGAAGTCCTTGATTTTCTTGTGCAGCGTGTTGCGATTGATTCCCAATCGAGTTGCCGCCTTGGTTTGCACACCACTGCACGTTTCTAAGACCCGAGCGATCAAGGCTTTCTCGATACGTTCAACGATCAATGCGTGAACGCCTTCGGCTTCTTCGCCGGCTTCGCTGAGCCCTTGCAACACGACTTGTCGTGTCAGCGAATCGAGATCATTGTTCACCAATGTTTCTTCAGCAAATGGTGAATCGCACGAGGTAACGCATTTCGGAAGAAGATCAATGGTCAATTCGTCCGTCTCGCTCATCACGACCGCGCGCTCAATGTAATTCTGAAGTTCGCGAACATTGCCGGGCCAGTGATAGTCTTGCATCGCCGCAATCGCCTGGGCATCGATATGCGCGACGTAGCGATCGTTGACTTCGTTGTAATGCTCCAGAAAGAATGTCACCAGCATCGGAATGTCATCGCGGCGTCGTCGCAATGGAGGAATTTCAATGGGGACAACATTCAATCGCCAGTAAAGGTCTTCGCGGAATCGCTCTTCGCGAACCTCGTTCATTAAGTCGCGATTGCTTGCCGCGATGACTCGTGCGTCGGTGCTTAACGTACTGGTATCGCCGACTCGCTCGAATTCCTTTTCTTGGAGGACTCTTAGCAGTTTGACTTGGAGCGTGAGCGTGGTGCTATTGATCTCGTCAAGAAAAATGGTGCCGTGGTTCGCGGCTTCGAAGCGTCCAGTACGATTGGCTACCGCGCCGGTGAAGGCGCCCCGCACATGACCGAACAACTCGCTCTCAAGCAGACTTTCGCTAAGTGCGCCACAATTCACTCGAACAAATGGCCCGCCGCTACGGTGGCTGAGTCGATGCACCGCTCCAGCAATCAACTCTTTACCAACACCCGTTTCACCGAGGATCAGCACCGACGCGTTGCTTCCAGCGACTCGTCGGGTGATTCGGTAAACCTCCTGCATCGCCGGCGAACTGCCGATGATTCCAGGAATCGGTGCCCCGCCGGGGCTATAGGAAGTTGGACCAAGAATCGCCATCGAAAACAGTCAAACGGTCAGCCATAGATGAAAGTGTTTGGAGATATCCGCCCTAGCCGCCTGCGAACGCGCCAATTCCAGCGTGATTGGTGGGCAAGTCCAAGACTCCTGTTGCGAACTACCGCGACTCATTCGCTCGTCACCTAAGGGAAATTCAGACGCGGACCAAAGCACTGGAAATACGAATCAACTCGATTTAGAGCCCCGAGTTATCGTCCGAGACGATAACTCACAACTCGAATTTGCGATAGACGCGTCTGGATGTTAGTGCGGCATCAAGCCTGTCAAAACTTCGTCGTCCGGTCCGGTTGATTGGACACAGATTCGATCACGGGGCTGTTTCAGCCAAAACGGCCTCGTCAATTCCAAGAGCTTCTCGAGCGAGCGACTGAAAAAGATTTCGTTCCGCTTCGATCAATGGCGGTAATGCCGCCACTCGCTGCCATTGAATCAAAAGTTCAGTGAGCGGCCTCACCGAGCGTGGTACTGGCATTTGAACCGTAGGGGCAGAAAACAGGTTCGACCCGAGAACATCCTCTTCGTCGGTGTAAAAGATGATTGGCAGTTTCCCACCTCGCGGCAATCGACGAACTCGGTCAACAAGCTCGATCGGGCGAGCGTCGGCAAGTCCCGACTTACTTAAAACCAGTCGCAGGTCACCTCCGGCAGCCACACGACGTTCCAGTTCCGCCACCGTCACCACCGTATCGACTTGGAATCCGATCGTCGTGAGTAGCGTCTCTTGCAACGAGACGAATTCTGGGATGGTTTCGACAATAATAGCGACTGGACGCCGCGTCAGTCTCGCCATTTCTGCGAGTGTTTCCTGGACGTGACTACTTCCCGCATAAACCATTTCGGGTTTGAGTTTTGTAATCGCGGCGACCGCTTCGTATCGAACTCGAGGAATCGGAGCCATGGCCGCTCGCACAAGTGGTGCTGGCTGTCCCGCTTGCCCCGAAAGCCACTCGTTGACTTGAATTTGATTGGATGCAGCCTGGGTGAACTGAATCAGACCCACGACAGCGGTCCAGTCCTCTCGCTGCAACGCTTCGGCTAACGCTACCGAGGCTGCGGCGGGAGCCGACGTTGCTCCGTACGCATCGGAGAGCGCTTTGACTTCTTCGGGGCTTCCCCAAAGCGGATCTGCACTAACCCGATAGCTGACGTCGGCAATCAATGCATCTTGCGCGAGGATCCTCGGGACCGAATCTAGCCGAAGCAACCTTGCCGCCAGGTCGGCTCGTTCGCGACTCGCAGCGATCGATGCGCGAGTTTCGACGCTTCTTACTGTTTTGCGGTCCGCGTCAATCTCCCAAATCACGCTCAGTGTTTCGTCACCAACCGCGAGCCGAGCGGCTTCATTGGCGCGACTTAGTTCGTCAGCCAAGTAGATGATCGAGTCCGCGTGTGATGGCGCCGACAAGTTCATGCGAGCGAATGCATCGAATGCGATTTTACGTTCTTCGTCGGTGGAGTTTGCCGCGTGCAAGGCGGAAACAAGATCAGACGTAAAACGCTGGCGATCGATCCTCGCAAGTGAAGCAAGCGCTCGGGGGCGTTCATCTGTTGCACCGTAAATCGCAAGCTGGCGAAGTGCGAGCACTCCACCGTCGCCAAGTTGCAGCATCGTGCGCAAGAGTTCATCACGCTGTGTCGCTGTCTTGTCCGAGACAATGGCACTCACGAGTTCTCGGATTGAAGCATCACCTCCAGACAAAAGTACTCGCATCGCGTTGAGGCGAACATCCGCTTGATCGGAGAACAAGTCCTCGGTTGCGAGACGCAATCGCTCGGGGGAAGCGTTTTCGTTTGCCAATGCAGCGCTCAATTGGGAAACAAAATCTAAAGCTGATTGATTGAGTTTGTCGCTGCGAGACATTCGCACCAACAACGCTGGACCAAGACGACGTGCCATTTCGGCTGCCGTGGCTTCGTCTGGTTTTTGCGTCGCGGCTTCGGCGAGTATTTCGTCGGCAGCAAACCAGTTGCCGATTCGAACGAGCGAAGTCACCGCCTGAGCAGCTTGAACGCTGTTGCCCGCAGAGGCGGCTTCGCGTAACTGTCTGACCTGGGGATCATCGTTCTCTTTCGCAACAGCCTTGTTTAATTCAGCGACAAATTCGAGCGCCGATGAATTGATCAGATTGTCGCGGTTCAACAAAGGCAAGATGACCGGTCCGAGCGAGTTCGCGATTTTGGCGATTTTGACGTCGTCTGGCTTTTGCGCGGCTGTTCGTTCTAGCGATTCTCCGACTCTCGACCAATTACCCATTCTCGCAAGAGACGCAATGGCGTCACCTGACTGGACGGGATCTTCGGACGCGGCTTGTTGAACCAGTTGTGCCACTTGCGGTGTCTCGACAGCCACCGGTTCAGTCTCGGTTTGAGCCGGAGCCTGGGCAAGCGACAGCGTCGCCACCAAGGCACTGACGATGAAATAAGTCGCTCGCGTATAGAAACTTTTTGCCATGGGGGCCGGCGTGGGTTCAGGAAGAGTATGGCTGCCAAGAGCCCCCATCATAATTCATGCGTCGCCGATCGCTACGCCATCAACTCAGTCACCGCGGCGGCTTTCACCAATTCGCGAGGCTGGTTCAGGTGGTTGTAAACGATCGTCTCTGGCTCGATTCCGAAGCTATGGTAGATCGTGGCCAAGATTTCTGCCGGATGTACCGGTTTTTCCAAAGGTGCCGACGCGGTTTTGTCGCTCTTTCCATGAACATAGCCACGGCGAATTCCCGCGCCCGCCATCACCGCAGTGTAACAATAGGGCCAATGGTCCCGACCGTCGTCGGAATTATTGTTACCACTGGTACTCACCCCGCGCTGTGGGCTGCGTCCGAACTCGCCAATCGCAACCACGAGTGTTTCTTCGAGCATGCCTCGATCGTCTAGATCTTGGATCAATGTGGTCAATCCAGCGTCGAGCATCGGCGCTGATTGGTCCTTCATCCGTTTGCTGAGACCTGTGTGGTGGTCCCAAGAGTGATTGTCGCTATTGGCGACCTTTGGCCAAATTACTTCAACAACACGAGTTCCGGCCTCAACGAGTCGTCTCGCAAGTAGACAGCTTTGACCGAACGTGTTGCGGCCGTACGCATCGCGAGTGGCGTCCGACTCCGCCGACAACTGGAACGCGTCACGAGCTTGGCCGGACACGATCAAACTCAATGCGCGATCATAGTACTCATCAAGTTCGAATGACTCCACCGCCTTGTTGATCGTGGGCATTTCGGCGTTGAGCAGATTGCGAAGATTCGCGCGACGTTGCAAACGCAAACTGAACACTTCCGGACGGAGCTTCAGATCATCGATCTTGATCTTTTCCATCTTCGACATATCCAGATCATCACCATCGGGATAGAGCGTGTAAGGATCGAACGACTTGCCCAAAAAGCCTGCTGAACCACCCTTTCCGATCACGTTGGATTCTTGCAATGGACGTGGCAACATCACGAACGGCAGCATCGGTTCGTCCACGGGCCGCATCTTGACAATATTGCTTCCGAAGTTCGGAAAGTCTTTGGGCGACGGCGGTTCAAGTTGGCCTGATGGACTCACCTTGTCTGTGGTGTAGCCTGTCATCATCTGGTAAATCGCCGCCGTGTGGTTGAACAAACCATTGGGCGTGTACGACATCGAACGAATCATTGTGAATCGATCGTTAATCTCAGCCAACTTCGGCAAGTTTTCGGTGAATTTGATGCCTGGGATTTTAGTGCTAATCGGGTTGAAGATACTCTTCACGTTATCGGGCACATTTTCTTTCGGGTCCCACAAGTCGAGATGACTTGGCCCGCCCTGCAAGTAAACCAGAATGATGCTTTTTGCTTTACCCCAACCCGGGCCGCCACCAGCTACGCTCGCACCCGGAGTCGACTCGACCCGTGCTAGCTCGTTTGCGCGAGCGGCTTCCATTTGCAATAACGACGGCAGCGATAAACCCAGCATGCTGCATCCGCCGACACGCAAAAACGCGCGACGTGTGGGTTGCAAATGTGGATCGCACAAGTCTTTCGCTCTTGATCCTCGAAACGACAACATTGCGATGTTCCTATGATTGGAATGGAAAACGTTTCAAAACGGTTTTGCAGGACGACGGTAGTTTAGTGGTTGAATAAAAACGCAGGGCTATTGACGAGCGCCCACGTTAAATCCTCAGCTGCGGTGAGTCGGATGTTTTTTAACTGCAGGGAACTTTGTTCGACGTCGGAACGCAACTGAACAATCGCTGGATCATCCGTGGTTTCTGGTTCCAGTGATTTCTCGCGAGCTTGCAGTTGCGTCAGCTTCTCGTCAGGCGGAACCGCTCTCTTGGCAATGGCCAATTCCTCGTTCACCTTCAACAACGCCGGATCGGTCACAGCCAAATAGTCTTCGAGCGTTTTCTTGTCCACATCGGTGCGTTTGTCTTTTGCCGTTCGTGCGATCGCTGTGAACGATTCTGGCAGTGAGAGTGGCAGGTCAACGTCTTCCGTCGTGACGCTGATTCGGAACCGACCGAGACGATGTTTCTCGGCATTGTGAAATTGATGCAATTCAATCGACAGCAGCGTCGCTTCGGTTGTCTCAATGGGTTTGGCGAACTTGAACGTCGCCCAGTGCGTTAGGCCTGTGGCGCCAGAGACGGCCCAGCCTTGTTGGCCCTTGGCTTCATTGTCGAACGTTTGCTCGATTGCAAATCCGGACTGAAGGAAGTCAGCTTTGCCGCTGGCGATGTCTTGCTTCGCCAGTTCCTTTGGCTTGCTTGATTCGCCAGCTTTTACAATGAGTTCGGTGAGCACAAAGTTTCCGTTATCGGATAGACCCGGGCCCTTGGACGGTAGCGCCGAATCCGCAAGGACTTCCAATCTCAAACCGGTGATCTTCTTGAGGTTCGTTTTGAATCCAATCGTATAGAAGCCCTTATCAACCTTGTCACCTGAGGCCAAGATCGAACGATCCGGTTGCGGTGCAAGCGAGATGTCATTGCTCGACTTCACGCTTGTGGCTGCTAAAGGAAACCATTCAATCCCTGTGTCGGCACCCGTCAAAAATGCGTCCGCTTTATCGTCAAACTTGGTTTTCTCCGCGTCCACGTTGGTTTGTGCCGCCGCAATCAGATCTTCACGCTCTTTTTCGAGCCGCTCTCGCTCAGGCTTTATTTCTTCCGTGCGAGCTGCGATCTCGACTTTTGTCAATTCGAGATTTTCAAGTCTCTTCCGCTCGAGTTCGGCACGGCGCGTCACCCAATCCGCTTCCGCCGTCTTGAGTTGCTCGGAAATCGCTTCATGGTCCAAGCGGATATTCTCCGTGATCGATTTGAACGCGGCTAACTCATGTTCGCTTGGGGTACGAGCGAGTGCCCGCAAGAAAATCTCTTCTGCCACAGCCTCATCGTTCGGGCTCGCAGCAACGATTTTTGCAAGTTCATTTTTGTTGTCAGAAATTGCACTACCAATCGTAGGACCACTAATGAGCGCCATCACGGGACCGAGTTGCAGGCCACTGGAGCGTTCGCACTCGCATGCGCTCTCGCGGACTGGGCGACCCAGGTTCGTCAAAAATCCATCTGGCAAATTCACACCCGAATCGCTGAACGCGGCGGCTCGCGTTCCCTTGGGGACACCCGCGATGGAGCTGATGGAACCAGTTAGAGCGAGCACGGAATCGTACAACACTTCTGCGGGCAATCGTCTCGCCGTCGCGTGCGAATAGTTTTGCTTGTCATCGACATTCAGTGGGTGAGTGCCGACTTCGAGCTGGTACGTGCGGCTATTACAGATCATTCGTAGCATGGCTCGCGTATCGAAACCACTGTCGACGAACGAGGTCGTGAGATACTCAAGCAGTTCTGGGTTGGTGGCCGGGTTGCCGGCACGAATGTCGTCGATCGGCTCGATCAGCCCCACACCGAGCATGTAACCCCACAAGCGATTGGCATAGCTACGTGCGAAGTAAGGATTGTCGGAGTCGGTCATCCAGGCTGCGAGCTGTTCACGACGTGTCGCATCCTCTTTGCATTCATGAGTCACGTCGACAGGGAATTTGGGAGCGACCACACCGCCCGTGCGAGCATGCTTGATCTCGCCGTCTTTTTTGTCGATGACCTTTTCGTACAGAGGCTTGGCGCCTTCGACTGCTGTACCGCCAATCGTTTGGTTGCCCGATTCGGGATCTTTCTCTAAGCCAACTTGCGCAAAGAACGCACCCATTTCGTAATACTGGTCCTGGGTCCACCTTTCAAACGGATGGTCGTGGCACTTGTTGCAATTGAAACGCACACCCATAAACAGATGCGTCGTGTTTTCCATTGTCGCATCTGCATCACGCAATATCTTGAAGTAAGAAGCCGGAGGGTTGTCTTTATTTGAACCGGATGCTGTGAGGATTTCGCGAGCGAATTGGTCGTAGGGTCGGTTTTCTGCGACTGCCGTTCGAATCCAGCCACGGAACGCCTCGCTGCCTTCGACGCCAATGAACTTGCGGTTCACTTGGAGCAGGTCAGCCCATTTGTTGGTCCAGTACTCAACGAACGCGTCACTGGCGATCAAGTGATCAATCACTTCGGAACGCTTCTCGCGGCTCGGTTTCGGGTCGGCAAGGAACAAACGCACGTCATCGCTCGTTGGCGGCAAGCCCGTCAGATCCAGATACACTCGTCTTAGGAACGTATTGTCGTCGCACAGGTTGCTCGGGACGATTCGCATTCGCTCCCATTTTTGTGCGACGAAATTATCGATTTGATTGAA
The DNA here is from genome assembly GCA_041739875.1 of Pirellulaceae bacterium. Taxonomy (GTDB): domain Bacteria; phylum Planctomycetota; class Planctomycetia; order Pirellulales; family Pirellulaceae; genus JBBSJZ01. Next base: position 106,835 of record JBGSNA010000199.1, on the reverse strand, counting down.
CGTCTCAACTGGCGTGGTTTCATATCCATCGCGATTGCCCATGACCGTTAAGGTGGTTGCCGCATAGGCTCCTTCGTATCTCGCCAGAATCGGAGCTTCACCTCGACGAACGGCGACGAGCATGCCTGATTGTCCGGCCGTCGCCACTTCTGAGTTTCCGCTTTCAATAAACGCTTCATGTGTCACGTCGCGGCTAGCACCGTCCGCATAGTGGGCAACGATCCTCACTTGTTGCTCATCACCGGGTTGTCCTGCGATTGGATTCATCGGAAACACCTCCAATGATGTCACGCGTGGCGTGCTGAGGTCCAACTTTGAACCGTCGGCGATCCAGCGTCGCAAGATCGCGTGATTCGAATCGCCATCAGTCATCAGAGCGCCGCCCTGGTGTGGCGTGATCCCTAGCGGCTTGCGAAGCATCAGTGATTCTTCAGGATTCGCTGGGTTAATGCGACGTGCTGCAAGTTCATCGGTCAACGCTCGCAAGTCATAGATCGGATCGTATCCGCGTAGCGAAAGTTTGAAGCCGTTTTTTCCAGCTTGGGCGCCGTGGCAAGTACCTTGATTGCAACCCAGACGACTCAAGACTGGGTTCACGTCACGCAAAAAATCAACCGACGTTTCGCTAATGTTCGATGCTGTGATGGCAACCGTTTGCGAAAACTCACCGAAACGCACCGTGGTTTCGCCCTTGCCATCGGACACGCTGCGAACCAGTCCGGTAGCGCTCGCGGACGCCCAAGCTGGCGTTGTGATCTCACAGTCACGGGTGACATCGAGCGTCGACCCGTCGTGGAGTGTCGCCGTCACCACGAACTGGGAGTACGCGTAGGGTGAGTCCAATACGATGGATTCCGGAGACACGCTGATCGAAGCAACTTGCTTGTCGTCCGCCAGCGACGTTTGCCGCGATTGTTTTTCCGCAGCCAATTCATAGGCACGCGTTTGGCGTTCATTCCAAGAACGTGCGTCCACCGCAAAAGACTTCTTCTCGGCTGGCTCAATCGCAACTGCTAGGAATTGACTCTTGACCGCTCCGCTCGCATCGAGGATCCGAATTTGGCCGTCGGCGCCCGCGACCACTAAATCGTGGTTCGCGCCGAACGCGAGCGAGTAGACAGCTGCGTCTCCAATCGCGAGTTTCGAGATCTCTTCCGTCTTACCATCTTTGTATTCTTCGACAAGCTTCTTTTCTTCCGCGTTTAGATCCGTAACGCGTTTTGCCAGGATCTCTTTGATCTTTTTGTCCAGCTCGCCACTAAAGTCGTATTTCCATACTCGGACTTCGCTCTTTCCATCAAGTGTTGACGCAGCAGCGATTCTTGAACCGTCGGGACTCACGGCAACGTTGAAAATACGACCTGGCATCTCAGGCAATCGACGGATCAAGTTGGCATCGTCACCAATTTTGCGAGCTGTTTCGCGGAACACGCGATAGACTTTCACGATTCCGTCCGCCCCACCGACCACGATTTCGTTTCGTTCGGGGTGACGTGTCACGGAGCTGAGTCCGCCGGACAATGCACCTGGAGTGATCGATGTCACGTTGTCGATGAATCTCTCAGTTTCAACTTGCGTCAGCTTACAAGTCATGTCACGAGCGACGGAAACGAGGTGCGTTCCGTCTGGAGTGAATACGGTGTCGAGTACCCAGTTGTCATGAGCACCTTGGAATAGGACTTGCTCGCCGGTTTCACTGTTGATTGCACGAACGACATTGTCCGTCGCGCCAAACGCCAACATCGAACCGTCGGGCGACCATGACACGCCGGTTAGCGTGTCATAGGTGATTTGTTTGGAAAGCAGCAACGAAGCTGACTCGACGTCCCAAATTTGAACTTCACCAGACTCTCCCGTGCGTCCTCCCGCGGCCGCAACTCGCTTTCCATCAGGCGAAAATCGGACGCTGTTGATACGTGGACTCTCACCGACCAATCGTCGAGTGGTTTCGCCCGACTCAGCGTCCTTCAAGATGATCTCGTAGTAGCCCGCAATCGCAATCGTTTTGCCATCGGCAGTCACTGCGACCGACGGCAACGTGGGAGGACCGTGGTAAACCGGTGGATTCTCCGAGTCAAACCTTGGTGCAGTATCCACGGGCGAGTCATCCGTCGCACCTTCACGAATCCAACGACGGATTAAGTCGACTTCGGCTGGGGAGATCGCCGCAATTGGAGGCTTGGGCATTTCTGCACGACCATCCACACTCGTAATTTGTTGAATGAGATGGCTTTCGTCGGGCTTGCCAGGCACGATGCCGGCGTTGCCAGATTCACCTCCCGCGACAAGCGATTGGAACTCCGTCATCCGGTATTCGCCAAGCTGTTTTGCACCCTGGTGACAACCAAAACAATTCTTGCGAAAAATCGGTTCGATGTCGGAGGAATAGCTGACTGGTTGCTCGGAGGGTCCCGACGCAGCGGACTCCTCCGCGATCGTTCGTTCAGATACGCCGAACAAACTCGCAATCGAGACTGCACAGGCGACGGGGAAAACAAAAGAACGGCAAATGGCGTTTTGAGCAGCTCGCACGGATTCACACCTGAGGGAGAACGTGTGTTCTGACGGTAGCGCCGATCCGGCACCCATCACGGGTGATCGATGCGGTAGCTCAAGAATGAGCAGGCGGGGGTTTTTGCGGGCGACGGTTCAAACGGATTAATGTGAGAATCGTTCACGCTCAAGTAGTGTAATGGGGATGAGGGGTTCCGTCAATTGATTCGTGTTGGGTCTAGCTGGCGATGAAACGTCTTGAATGCCCTGTTTTGGTGAGAAAAAAGCCAGGAAATTTGCCGAGCGTAACAGAAATTCAGATCAGAAGCTCAAGATGTTGCATCTTAATTGATAGAGAACGAATCGTTGACGCCGTTATTCAACTGGCACCGTCAAACCGAGCTACTTTCTTTGTGCTGTCGTCCGCTAGGATACGGCCTCAAACGGACTCCTCTTTACGACCGCAATGCCTGGCACGCTCGTGATAAACGCTTGGATCTCTCTACCGCCCAACTTGCGACTGGCAATCTTGGTCGCTTTCGGGCTTTCGGCTGGCGCGTTTACGAACTACTTGATTTACAGCTGGTGCTACTTTCCACGTCGAATCAGCCCCTTCGCACCGCCGCACCCCGACGCACCGCCTCGCCGATTATCCGACCGAATTCCGGTTCTCGGCTGGTTCGGGTTGCGACGAGAAAGAACGTTGCACGGAAAAGGCTTCTGGATCCGGCCGATTCTGGTTGAGCTGGGACTCGCCATCGGCATCCCAGCGTTGTATTGGTTCGAGACCCAATACGGTGGGCTACTTCCCGAGGCCGCTCGAATGCCTCAATGGGTGCAAATGTATGAGTGGTATTGGACGCGGATTTTTATTGGCCACGCGGTCCTTGTGGTGCTGATGACCGCAGCCACCTTCATTGACTTTGACGAACAAACGATCCCAGACATCATCACGATCCCAGGCACGTTGTTGGCGCTGCTGAGCGGCGCCGTTTCCGTCTACGGTTTCATGCCCGCGCTCGTGTCCCCCGACACCGCAGCGGAGATTCTTCCCGTCACCTTCAGCCTGCCTTGGACGCCACCTGACCCGAAGTGGTTCACTTCAACGGGATTGCTCGTCGGGCTAGCGATCTGGAGCGGTTGGTGTTTTGCGCTCGCCGACCGACGAGTGATTCTGCGCCGCGGTTGGAGCAAGGCAATTGAATTCTTCTTCGCTGGCTTGGTGCGTTATCCCACGTGGAAGTTTTTGCTCGGCATGTGGATGGTGGGTCTGGTCGTGATCTCGATTGTGTACTCGCTTGGCCCAGCCCATTGGCATGGCCTGTTGAGCAGTCTGGTTGGTTTGGCCGTAGGTGGTGGGATCGTGTGGGTGATCCGCATCATTGCATCCTGGGCCATGAGAATGGAGGCAATGGGCTTCGGCGATGTGACGTTGATGGCAATGATCGGCGCCGTCATCGGGTGGCAGGGATCGCTGGCTGCATTTTTCGTGTCGCCGATGGCTGCGATCGCAATCGTATTGATCCAGTTCATCATCACGCGAGAATCACGTGTCCCGTTTGGGCCATATCTATGTGCCGGCACCATGATCACGATCATTTTTTGGCCAGTCATCTACGACAACGCTCTCGCACCGAACCTGTTTCTCGGTCAGTTCCTCATCGGACTCGCCATTGTGATGGGAATCCTGATGGGAGTGTTTCTATATGTCTGGCGTTTGATCAAACAGCGACTATTTCAGTAACGGTGTAAGTAATTTTGAGTCGCTGCCAAGTTACACGCGCTAACGAACCTGGTATTCCATCCACGCCAGATGGTCTTGGACTCTGGTGAGATGGTCGCCCTGTAGTTCGATTCGATCTTCTTGCAAACTGCCGCCTGCGCCGCAGTGGTCTTTGAGCTGTTTCAACAGCGCGGGGAGGTTGCTGTCCTTTGGGTTGAGTCCATCAACGACCGTGACGGTGCGGTTGGCTTTGCGTTTTTCGTCGCGCACCCTGGCCGTGTGTTTTTCTGGCGCGATCCACTGCACGGGCGGTGGTGGGCATTCGCAATCATCTTCGATTTTGCCGCAACGTTCGCAAGTCGGTGGAATGTCAAAGGGAGTACCCGCAAATAACCTTGTCATCTTCAATGCTCCTTAAGCAACCGTGTCAAGCAACATCATCGAGCGTGACTTCCGCATAGGTTTCGGCGCTTTCCCACATCCGAATCTTAAAAGCCGTCGCGCCTGTGTCCATCAATATTTTGGGGCACACTTCCTCGAGCAAGTACTTCGCCATGTTTTCTGCGGTCGGGTTGTAAGGCAACTCGTAGATCCGATGAGGCTCGCAGCTGCGGATTGCGTCGAGCGCGTTTTGGTCTTGGTCCCAGAGAATGAACGCGTGATCCCAATGTTCGTCGAGCCAACCATTGCATTTTTGTTTCAGCAACTTGAAATCAAGAATGCGTCCCACCGAGTCTTGTTTCTGGCCCGTGACGTAGACCTCGGCGACGTAGTTGTGTCCGTGCAAGTTTTGGCACTTCCCCTCGTGGCCAACCAGTCGGTGGCCAGCACAGAAAGTAAACCGTCGCATGATGTTGATTGACACGAGAACAGGGGCCTGGTTGAAATCAAGGGTTTGGGGTGAATCGATCGGTTTATCTTAGGCGATTGTCCAGTTGCTGCGAAGCGCCACATGACTGTGGGTTGCACACAGTTGCGGGGACATGCGAGACTGTCTGTTTAGCGACTTTTCACGCACGATTTCGTTCTGGAAACATCATGACTACGACCCACACGACCACCTTATTGGATTTCCAGATGACTGCTGCACAGCGGTTTTTGCCAGAGGGCCCGTACGCTCTTGGTGACGGCCGCTTTTCTTGGGTGGCGATCCAACATGGTGCCGAGTCCAAGACGGGTTCACTCAACATCTTTGACATGAATGCCGGTGAGAACCAGAGTTTTGATTTGCCAGGTCGGCCTGGGTTCGCTTTCCCGTGTAAAAGTCCTGGCAAGTTTGTGGTGGGATGCGAACGAAGCGTGGGGATCTTTGATACCGCCAGTGGCGCGTTTGAATTGATTTGCCAACATGTTGACGCAGACGTTCAAAACACGATCATCAACGATGGTCTCGTTGTGAATGATAACTTGGTCTTCGGCACGAAAGACCTTGAGTTCAACAACGAGAAGGCTGGATTGTATTTGTACCGTGGACGCGACAAGCACTTGGTGCGTTTGCGTGATGACCAGATCTGTAGCAACGGCAAAGCGATCCGATACCAGATGGACGGCAGCATGTGGTTGGTCGATATCGATTCACCGACTCGAAAAATCGTCTCGTACCCAATCAACATTGATTCAGGCAAGCTCGGCGAACCCATCGTGCTCGTGGATTTGACTGGCGATGAAGCGGTTCCAGATGGTGCGATTTTGACGCCAGAAGGCAAGGGAATCATTGTTTCCATGTTCTTGCCCAAGGCGGCGCCAGTCGGGCAAACGCGTCTTTATGATATTGAGTCAGGAAAGTTACTTTGTGTTTGGGAAACTCAAGGCTCGCCTCAAAATACATGCCCCGCCATCGTGCCGCACGACGGCAAATTGAAGCTGGTGATATCGACAGCAAAGGAGAACATGAGCGACGCGGATTTCCAAACTTGCCCGAACGCAGGCCGATTGTTCGTCGCTGAATTGCCGTTGCCATACGACAGCTACATGTTGCCGCCAGTATTCCCGGTCTAGCCAGGTTGCACTGTGCCACCAGAGTTCACTGTGCGGCGAGAGATTTTATTGGCTAGTTGTGAGCTCGAATCGCATCGGCGACGACTGCTTCGTCGATGTTGCCGACGAGTTCGACGTGGCCGATTCTTGTCGGCAGAATGAACCTTAGTTTACCGTGTTCAACTTTTTTGTCGCGCCGCATGACCGCGAGCATCGCGGGCACATCGGCACTGGGGTACTTGGTCGGCAAATTTGCTGAAGCGAGTAGTCGCGTTTGTCGGTCAAGCAGAATTGGATCGGCAAGTCCAAGTGCAATGGCAAGACTCGCGGCCATTTGCATGCCGATGGCTACTGCTTCACCATGCAGGAGCTTTCCGTAGCCAGCGGTCGCTTCGATGGCGTGAGCGAACGTGTGGCCATAGTTCAGGATCGCTCGGCGTCCGCTCGTTTCGCGTTCGTCGTCGCCCACGACCCTGGCTTTACTTTCACAGCTTCGAGAGATCGCTTCACGCAGAGCCGATGGCTCGCGTTGATTCAAAGGGTGGATATTTGATTCAAGCCATGCGAAGAAATCAGCATCTTCGATCACGCCGTATTTGATGACTTCGGCTAATCCGCTGGCATATTCGCGATCTGGAAGAGAGTTCAAGGTGCGAGTGTCTGCGATCACGAGCGACGGTTGCCAAAACACGCCAACCATGTTCTTGGCGCCCGACAAATTGATGCCTGTTTTACCACCGACACTGCTATCCACCATCGACAAGAGTGTTGTCGGGATTTGTACAACGCGCAGTCCCCGTGCATAAGTTGCTGCGACGAAGCCGGCTAGGTCTCCCGTGACGCCACCGCCAACAGCGATGACGACACTGCGACGATCCGCTGCGATCATCAGCATCCATTCCCACAAGCGTGCCAGTTCCGCGACCGACTTGCTTGTTTCGCCAGACGGGATCTGTGCCGCAGAGACTCGAATGTTGCGGTTGGCGAGTTCGGTTTCCAGCGGTTTGCAAAGCGTCTTGCTCACTGCTGCGTCACAAAGAATGATCGCGTGCGACATGTCGCTGAGCGCGAAAACGATGTGGCTAGCCATTCGAGAGATGGATTGTTCGTCCGATTCCGCTTCACCGCCGCATACAATGATTTCGTACGAACGATCGCCAAGCTCGACGGGAATATGTTTTTCGATAGTGGTTGGCAATGGATGGCTTTCGGGTTCCAATCGCTCGGTCCGGGGACTTGTGTGGAGCGGGTGGTTTGTCGTGAAAATCGTACTGAGGTCAAAAGAAGTCGAAAATGGTAAGTGCGCCAGCTGTCGAACACGCTGACAAATACAACGACCCTCGGGTGAAAGTTACCTGGAGAGGCGTGTGGTTGGGAGTCGGTGTGGTGATGTTCGCGATCATTGCGACAGCTTTGAGCGTGACTTTGCGGCGAACTCAATTGAAAAGGACGACGCAGTATTTTGGTGCCGAGACGATCCTTGCGCTTCAATTGGGCGAGAAAATACAGATGCTGGCTCGGGGTAGTTCCTCATTTGAACCGATTGAATTGACTGGAACACCAGGGTTGGGGCATCTTCGTCGAGCCTTGTTGGACGACCGCCACTACGACTGGACGACGACAACTTCAAAACCTGTTTCCGAGCTTTGCGGCGGCGACGATGTGTATTGTGTCCAATTGCTAATCATGGACCCGTCCGCAAAGCGGTTCCAGGACGTTCGATTGGACTTGGAGCTTAATTCGGGCTGGGTCGGATTGGCGAATGCGGATCATCGTGTCCAAGTGACACAGCGGGTTCAGCCGGCATTGAAGCACTTTTTGTCAACGCTCAAGAACGTGAAGCAGCAAAGTTACGACGATCGAAAATAGCCATGTGGGTGGTGTGTCGCTTTCTCGCATCGGCATTTAGTCCGCTCGAGTACTTTTGGCGTTTTGCTGCGTTCATCTAAACAGAGATTTAATCAGCCTCATTGTCGGTCTATACTGGTTGAAGCTCCACCGATCATCTTTTTCGTGATTTTGCGGACCCTTCGTTCGTCTTCTCATCGTAGCGACCCATGCCAATAGTGATTGACCCCAACGAGACGCCGCATGTGCTCGTCTCGGCTGACGAGTTTGCGGCACCTGTCGAAGGTGACCCGGAATCGCTTCCCGCAGTTTCGGGGCGGCGGTTTCTGATTTTCAGTGCAGCGCCCGCTTGGTTAGTGAGCACGCTTTTGCACGTGGTGATTTTGCTGGTTTTGGGGCTTGTTACGCTGACGGACACCCAAAAAATTGTGAATGTTCTTTCGGCTGCGACGACAGGCGAAGAGGGACCAGAGATCGAGGAATTTACGATCGAAGAGGTTGATCCAGGCGAAGTGGCTGAGGAGACCGAAGAGTTCACGGACCCGACTGTCGATGTGAGCGAGCCCATGGAAATGAGCGAACCGATTCCAGTTGAGATGCCCATGGAGATCGCAACGGTCGCGATTGATATGGCTGATCTTGCCTCGGAGATGGCACCGCCAGCGGCAACATTGCAGACTCTCGCATCGATGCAAGTCACGCCAATGAGCAGCCGCAGCCCGGACATGAAAAAGAAGTTGCTCCGAGACTACGGTGGCAATGAAAGCAGTGAAGCGGCGGTGACGGAGGCTTTGAAGTGGCTTTCGCGTCACCAAGTCTCCAGCGGCGAATTCAACGGCGCGTTTACGTTTGGGCACCACGTGGTTTGCAACGGCGCTTGTGACCATCCTGGCGAAGAAAAAGCCTGGAAATCACTCAATGCCGCGACTGCTTTTGGGCTTCTGCCGTTTCTTGGTGCGGGCCAGACACATTATGACGGCCAGTTCAAAGAGAACGTGCGTCGCGGTCTGTTGTTTCTGATTAATCACGGCAAAAAGGGAATGCAACGTGGTTTGCCAGTTCTCGATTTGCGAGATGGCTATGGCAACATGTACTCGCATGGCTTGGCGGCAATCACGCTTTGCGAAGCGTACGCGATGACCGAAGATCCTGCGCTTGCGGCGCCTGCTCAAGCCGCACTCAACTTCATTATCTATGCTCAGTGTCGTGATGGAGGTTGGCGTTATACGCCACAACAGGCGGACGGCGGCGATACGTCGGTCGTGGGTTGGCAAGTGATGGCGCTCAAGAGCGGTTACATGGGGCACCTCGTCGTGCCTCCAGCTACCGTCCAAGGTGCCTCTTTGTTTTTAGATAAAGTCCAGTCCAACGGCGGTTCGACATACGGTTACGCCGAGCCATCCAAGACGTTCCGCGCGGCGACGAGTGCAGCTGGATTGTTGTGCCGAATGTATCTGGGCTGGGACAAGACGCATCCTGGCTTGCAAGCCGGCGTGAAAGAGTTGGTCAAAAAGGGCGTCGACAAAAAGAACATGTACTACAACTACTACGCCGCGCAGGTGCTTCGCCAAAACGGCGGCGCTGATTGGGATAAGTACAATGTCGAGTTGCGGGATTGGCTGGTATCGACCCAGAGCAAAGATCGCGGTGCCTCAGGCAGCTGGCACTTCGCCGAAGCCTCGCCTCACAGTGGTCCGCAAGAGGGTGGGCGACTGGCGAGCACCGCACTCGCAACGATGATTCTCGAAGTTTACTATCGCCACATGCCGCTCTACGCGGATAAAGCTGCGGAAGACGACTTCCCGCTCTAGGATTCTAGGGCGTTTCGTGTCCTGGTCGATGCAGCCGGGATTTCGACGCTTCCGTCTCGGCCAAGCCGTGAGAGCTACCGCCCGCCGCGGACGAGTTCTTCGAAGTTCAATTCTAATTGAGACCCGTCGCTGATTTCGCCACCGAGCTCTCGATAGATCAAGCTCGGTTGGATATCGCGACTGTGTTGATATTTGTCGCTGCAATACGCGTTGCAGTGGCCGCTCAGCTCCATGTAGTAGATCTGGCAGATCTGCATGCCGGCGTAAATTCGCACGGGTTGGACACAGTGCATTTCGAGCGTCCAGGTTCCACAGTAACCCGAGTGACCGAGGCTGCCGCCCGGATTGACGTACAAACCGAGCCGACCGAGGGAGCTGCGCCCCTGGATGACCGGCACGAGATTGTGCGTTTCGGTATGTTCGACCGTTCGCCCCAAATACAGCATGTTGGGCTGGAGCGTGATTCCTTCGGCTGGAATTTCCATCCGTCGATACCGATTTGGCGTTGCCGCATCGAGAACGACTTCTTCGTAGACCAGCAATTCGTGATGCAGCGACAAATTGTAGCTGTTGGGGTTAATCCGCTTTGGATCGAACGGATCCAGGAGGATTTGGTCACCGAAACGTCGTTGTATCTCATCTCCCGAGAGAATCATCGTGTTCGTGGTCCATTTGAGGCGAGCGGATCAAGCGTCGAAGAAGAGCGTAGGCCCTAATTGTGTGGTCTGGGTTAAGAGATTGTCAATCGTTTTGGTCGCCCCGACTTGACGTTCAGGCGATATACTTTGACAAGCTAGGAGAATATCCATGCCCGGCGCGAATTGTATTTCCAGCCGGATGTTTCGCTGAAGCTGTTTCGCAGGCGAATCCAACCACATATTTCAAGATGAGTTCACCGATGAGCCAAATGAATCCATATGACGTCACGAGTGTCGGTGCAGCAGTGTACGCGGAGGAGTCAGAACGCACGACGTTCATCCGGCGCACTTATGCCCACCTCTCCGGAGCCGTGTTCGCATTCGTGGCGCTGGAGGCTGTTTTGTTCAGCGTCGTTCCAGCGGCAACCATGCAAACGCTCGTATCGAAGATGAGTGGCGGTTACAGCTGGTTAATCGTATTGGGAGCGTTCATGGGCGTCAGTTGGCTTGCCCGTTCATGGGCGACCGGGTCTGCGTCCAAAGGCATGCAATACGCGGGATTGGGTCTCTATGTTGTCGCCGAAGCGATCATTTTCTTGCCAGTGCTCTACGTCGCGATTCGTATGGGTGGCCCACAGATGCCATTGTTTGCAGGCGCGATCACAGCGATGTGCTTCGCCGGTTTGACAGCATTCGTGTTTGCGACGCGTGTCGACATGGCTCCTTGGGGCAAGTACTTGGCGATTGCGGGTATCGCCGCCATGGCGATGATCGCCGTCAGCATCTTTGCTGGATTCTCACTTGGCGTGTTGTTTTGTGGCGTGATGGTCGCACTGGCATGTGGTTACATCTTGTACGATACATCGAACGTGTTGCATCACTATCGTACGGATCAATACGTGGCTGCATCGCTCGCATTGTTTGCGTCGGTTGCCATGTTGTTCTTCTATATCTTGCGAATGGTGATGGCGTTTTCGAACCGTGACTAAACGTTCATCGGCACGATTGACGATTGGCGGGAAAGCGATGATTGGCTGGAAAGTATAGACGCTTCACATGCACAACTTAGACGATATCACTCAGTTGCCTGACGATTTCGATGGTCATGTGAGGCTGTTTCCACTGCCGCAAATGGTGCTGTTTCCGCATGCCATGCAACCGCTTCATATCTTCGAGCCAAGGTACTGCGAGATGCTCGTTGAGTCGCTCGCAAGTGACCGGCTGATTGCTATGGCAACGTACGAGCCCACGGACGGTGGGATGCTTCTCGAGCACGCATCGAGTGCTGCGCCTTTGATTTCACCGTACGTGTGCATTGGCAAAATCGTGACGCACGCAGAGCTCGAAAACGATCGCCACAATATTCTTCTCGTCGGCGCCAAGCGAGCAAGAATCATTCGTGAGACGGACGCAGGACGTCCGTTTCGTATTGCCGAAGTGGACGTGGCCAGTGATATCTATGTACCGTCCGGTGCTGAAGGTCGAGCGAGATTGAAACGACGTCTTCTCGAGGCTTTTGGGCACGTTATTCCCGCGAGTCCCACCGCGAAAGCAAACTTGCATGAGTTGATGTCCGGTCAAATGGGCTTAGGGCCGATTACGGATATTATCTCGTACACGTTGCCGTTCAGTACTGCCGACAAACTCAGCATGCTCGGTGTCAGCGACGTTGACGAGCGAGCGGAGATGTTAGTGGAACTATTGAAAAGCGGAAAAGTCCAACTGCATACCGTCTCGGACGAAGAGCAACAGACGGATTCGCCAGGTCCCGAGAACGAACGTTTTCCGCCACCATTCAGTTTGAACTAACCGTTCTTCGTGCTGAAGGTCGGCTCAGCGGATGATTGCACGGGATCTTAATGACGCTTGATCGTGAATCCGAACGTCGCCCTCCTGGGCTTGGAACACTTGCTTTTCAGTGGTTGTGTTTGTTCGTCCTGATGTTGGCGTATGCTTTCGTCACGGATCGATTGTCACTCAAAATGGTTCCGGATTCACCGAGCTATATTGAATATCCGTTCGGTTCACTCGACGCCGCGCTCCGCAGTATTCGTACGCCGGCTTACCCGATGTTGTTACGGTGGGTAACGGTATCGTTGGGAGTCGCTGCGATTCCGCTGGTGCAATTAATACTCCACGCCACGTCAGCTTTCGTGTTTGTGCTCGAAATTCAGCGTTGGGGGACATCCAGCGTAGTCAGTTGGACGGTTGGTCTCGCGATCGCCTTCGGATGCACGTTTGTAGATAACGTATCGATACTTTCGACTGACTGTGTTGCAGCCTCCGTGGGTGTCGTGACGGTAGCATTGCTCATGCGATGGGTTCGATTGTCGCGGCGGTGGTCAGCCGCCTTGCCCGTCGCGCTCATGTGTGTGCTCGCGATTGCAATTCGTCCTGCTTACTTGTCGATGATTCCTTGGATCGCGATTGCTGGGACCGTCATCACGTTTCCAAATCACGACGTCACGCACGAGTTGCCTTGGATCAAGCGAGCTTTGTTCGCGTTTGGGTTGTCCGTGTTTTGTTTTGTTCCGATTGTTGGATGGATGTCGTTGCGAGGAGCCGTGGTAGGCGATTTCGGATTGCTTCCGTTTGGTCACCAGAATCTGGCGGGGATCACAATCCAACTTGTCAGCGATAAGGAACTGCTTGCCGGCAGCTTCGAGACAAGAGACTTAGCAGCAGCCATCGTTGCTCGAAAGAATACGTTGCTTGAGAACGAGCCATGGCTCGCACGCGGTGACGCTGGTGCGACCATGACGATTGAAAATCGTTGGGATTCGTATGTTTGGCATGCGGTTGTGCCTGCGGCGACTTCGATTCATGCAAGCGATACGATCGCCAACCATCGTGCTATCCAAACCCTGAATCGTGACATCATCCAACGCTATCCAAGCCGGTATTGCCGCTGGCTCGTGCTCGCGTCGCGTCGAGCGGTGTGGGGTTCGGGCGCGAATCTCTTAATGCAACCGATCTTCTTGATGGGTTTGCTCTTTGTCGTCTTGCTTCAACTTTGGAGGGTCTTACGTGGCGGACCGAGAGAAGTCGCGTCGCATGATGCGGGCTTGGAAATGTTGTTTGTGGTCGCCGTGAGTTACTTTGTCTGCATGGCTGGATTCGTGATCTTGACGAGTCCACCGCTGGGACGTTTCGTTGACGCTGCTGCGATTTTTATTCCTGCCTGGATCGCAGGCCGAATCACGCATCATTTTTGGCGAGCAAGAAGATTAGCGACGGTCTAGCCGATTGCGTCGAGCTCTTTTTCGAGTTTTGGCATTCGCCCGTATGCGTATGCGAACATCTTGATGGGGTGAACCGTTTTGCGGCCGCTGCCGTGTTCGATTTGCATCTTGCAAGCACTGCACTGGGTCGTTGCGCCGCCGGAGCGAGAGTTTCGCATCGCTGAAATGAGCGGCCAACCGATCCGTAGACTGTTACGATAGTTCTTTCGCTGCAGCCCCCAAGTTCCAGCCATGCCTGTGCATCCGGCTTCAATTCCTTCGACGTCAAGTTCGGGGATTAACGCCAAAAGTTTGGGTGTGATTTGGAGTGGATCGTTCACTCGCAGGTGGCACGGTTGATGATAGGCGACGCTGCCTGGGATCGGATTCAGCTCGAGTGATAAGCGATCTTCGGAGTACAGTCGCCACAGAAACTCGCAGGCCTCTTCCGAATGGCGTGCGACGAGGTGTGCGTCTTCGCTATCGAGAAGGTTGGGGTACTCGTGTTTCAAGCACAGCACTGCGGCGGGTTCTGTTGCGATCACCGTGTAGCCTTGGCGAATAGCATCCGCGAGCAACCGAACATTGTGCCTTGCAATCCGCCGTGCGCCGCGAAGGTCTCCCGCAGAGATTCTTGCCATCCCACTGGCGTGTTGGTTCGGAGGTACGAACAAACCAATTTGATTTTGCTGGAGAATTTCCGCGAGTGCGCGTCCGATGTCGGGGTCGTGATAATTGGCGTATTGGTCAACGAAGTAAACGACTTTCAATCCGCCCTGGCTTGTCGCTTTTGTCCATCGACGTCGGCCCGCATAACGCAGGAACGTTTCCCGGTGGACTGGTGGCAATTCACGCGCGGCGGACAGTCCAAACAATCGTTCGGCGAGCCACCGCACGAAGGGGCTTCGCATCATCGGATTTGCAAGCCACGCGACTCGCGATGCGATGCCGGCTACCGTATCGATACGCCCCATCAAGAAGTCGGAAAGCGGCAAACCGTTGGTGGCAACATACTGAGCCTTGAGCTCGCCGACAATTTTTGGAATGTTGACGGATGCGGGGCAGTCAATTCGGCATTGGTGGCAATTGAAACACAAGTCCGCAATTTCTTTGGCACGGTCGTCGGCTAATTCGCTCACAGGAATTTGGCCAGCCAACACTGCTCGGAGCAAATTGGCTTTTGCACGCGGCGTCGCTTCTTCACGCGGTGAAGCACGAAACACGGGACACTGTCGCTCCCGAGAAGCGGTCGTTCGACAGCGCCCGCAACCATTGCATGCTCGTGTGACTTGAGCGACGCTCGCACCGGCTGGCCAGTTTTGAAGCACTTGTAATCGTGGAATGACGCCGCCGAAGCGTTTTGAGAGTGCTTGAGTCACGTCATCCGCTTCGGAAACCGTCCTCGTGCCGGAAGCGATTTCGATGGTTTGATTCGCTGGTCGCAAGTTCTCTTCAGGCTTCTGAAGGATGGCGCCAAAGTACTTCCCCGGATTCAGTCGGTGTTGAGGATCGAACAGTCGCTTGACTTGGCCCATGGCTTGCCACAGGTCACCGAATTGCTTGGGTAATAGATAGGATCGGCTTAGACCTGCGGCATGTTCGACACAGGTTTGGCCACCGAATTTCCATACGACTTCGGCGATCTCCTCGGAGAGTTTTCGCAAGCGGAGACGATCGGCTGTATTGCCAAGATCGAGGAAAGGTCGCAGGTGAAGTTGTCCATGGCCGGCATGCGAAAAGAACGTCGCGGTGGTTTGGTTCTTTTTCAAAATATCCTGGATCGCTGTGAGAACCTCCGGCAACGTCTCCGGCGGCACCGCAATGTCTTCTGTGAACGGCAATGGCGCTTGGTTTCCCTTGACACGATAGAGTCGTGGAATCACACGTCGCGATAACGCCCAATACATGTCTCGCTCAGATTGCTTG
Source organism: Pirellulaceae bacterium (assembly GCA_041739875.1). Lineage (GTDB taxonomy): Bacteria > Planctomycetota > Planctomycetia > Pirellulales > Pirellulaceae > JBBSJZ01. The sequence continues at coordinate 91,198 of JBGSNA010000199.1, read as the reverse complement.
ACTGTATCCACCGACGCGAACGCACCATCGGTGCCCGCAGCAAGGTCTTGGCGGATGATTGACATACGATCATACAGATCGCCAAGCGACTCACCTTGGACTTCGACCAAGAGCATGGCTTCCGCTTCACGGGGCAAAACTTCGATAAATCTTGCTTCCGTCTCTCGAGCAATTTGCAAAATCCGGCGATCCATCAAGTCACAAGCAACAACGCCGTGACGACCCGCAGCAACAGCGCACCGAGCGGCGGAGTCGAGTCGGTGAAAGAACAACAAGATTACACCGCGGTGGGCGGGGATTAACTCGGTTCGTAATGTCGCTTGGGTAACGATTGCGAGGGTGCCCTGAGTCCCAACGAGAAACTTTGCAAGATCCACTTTCCCGCTGGCATCCGTAAGCCCGTCGAATCGATAACCACTGCGAGCTGGCGGAGCTTTTTTCTGGCCATCAATCAGTGTGCGAAATCGGTTTTGGATTTCCGTAATTCCGCGGGCGAAACGTCCAGCTTCAGTGGGGTCATCAACAGCCTGTTTGCCGACCGTCATGAGTTCGCCCTGACAGGTAACGAACTCCATCGACTCGATCGTGTCGCGCGCAGAACCGCTTCGTAAGTAATGGCTGCCCGAAGCGTTGGTCGCTAGAACGCTTCCCATCGTCGTGATACTTCGGGTCGCCGGATCCGGTCCAAACCAACGACCATGCATTTGAAGCATTCGATTCACGTCAGCGAGAACTGCACCACTTTGAACGGTTACCCGCGATGCATCGCTGTTGACGGCGATGTTCCGCATGTAGCGAGAGAAGTCGATGACAATTCCCGGACCGAGTGATTCACCGGAAACGCCGCTGCCACTGCCACGCGGATGAATCGAGATTTCGTGCTCAGCGGCGTAACGGACGGTTGCAACAACGTCGGCGACCGTCCGAGGCCTCACGACACCGATCGGCACAATTTGATAGATACTTGCGTCGGACGCATAAAGTTGAGTCGACAGCGGATCGCAAAGAACATCACCACGGACGATGCCTCGTAAATCATCTTGCAAACGCTGTCGTTCTATATCCATGGACTACTTGCGATTTATTAATCCCAAGACTTCTGCGCGACTTTTCGGATCCTCGCGAAATGCGCCACGCATCGCGCTGGTCAAACACATGCTTCCCGGTTTGCGGACTCCTCGCATGGTCATGCAACTGTGAGTGGACTCGATCACGACAGCCACACCGCGAGCGGAGAGTCGGTTCTCGATCAAGTCTGCGATGGTTTGAGTCATTCGCTCCTGAACTTGTGGTCGCCGCGCGACTTCCTCAACAACTCGAGCGAGCTTGCTCAGCCCCACAACTTTCCCGCTCGGCAAATAAGCGATGTGTGCGTGGCCTGTGAACGGCAGCAAGTGATGCTCGCACATGCTGCAAAAGCTGATGTCCCGAACCAAGACGATTTCGTCGTAGTCTTCGGTGAATACTTTTGCTAAATGTCGACCAGGATCTGTTTTAAGACCCGCGAACATTTCTGCGTACATGCGGGCAACTCGCGATGGAGTTTCCAGCAAACCTTCCCGATTCGCATCCTCGCCGACAGCGTCCAAAATCACGCGCACCGCATCTTCGATTCGTTTTAGATCGACACCGTCGTTACGAGGCTCGTTCGGGTCAACGTACATCGTCTTGTTCGGGCTGACGCTCCGGTTCGAAGTCGAAATAGGCGAATCATCGCAATCGCCTTGACAAGACTGAGTCCCAGTTGCTTCCATCAATTATTTCCTTCACGGACTATTCGGGGGGATAGCTGGATTGCGTGTGAGCGATGTGACCAACGTGGGAATCGATCAGCATCGTACCAGCTGTAAGTTTTGTGGCGAGACCGAGCCTGGATCGACGGTCATGGAATTCAGCCATTGTCCGTGGACCGGAATTCTTCGACGGACACAACAGTGACTGGCCTCGCGGGCTGCAAAACACCATAGTTAGCTGTCTAGCTCGAAAGATAGCTGTTTAGCTCGAAAAACGAGTGCGGTGCTTTACTCGCGTTCAATCCATGGGTTGACGGTGTCACTTACGGGGACATTTGCCGTAATAAAGGCGGCAATCGACGGCGTCACGCCTGGGCCTTGGGTTACCAATGCAGCACCACTCAGGGTTGTGGGTACGAGCTTCAAGGCAAAACCAGATGCTTCGCCACGTGAGGCGCGTTTCTTGACGGCTTCGATCTGCTTTCCGATTCGTTTTGCTTCCGCTGCTTCGGCGCTCTCCTCGCCTGCAACGATCATGATCGGCAATTGCAAAAGCAATGGATCTCGAATCGCGGAATCGATCGTCACGCCGCTGGCAATCTTGACCGGCGACACCATCACAACTCCCTTGACGTCCTGGCCTTGCTTGAGTCGTCCTACGCTTGGAAAGTTCCAGTCACGAATTGCCCAGTTTGCTGCAAAGATTGCTCCTTCACGAACGCCGACGAGAGTCAATGCATTCAGGTTCAATTTGCCTTCGTTATTTTCTTTCTTGAGAAATTGTTTCACTTCTTCGAGGTCATAAGCAATGATGTTCGCGATATCCCCTTTGCCCATCGTCGCGATGTTGAACTCTTGTGGTTTGCCCGTTCCGTCTGTGTATTTTCGACTACCACCGTGACCGCGGTATTCCGGAACAACGACCGCGAATCCGGCGTCGTGGAGTGCTACGACGAGCCCGTTGTAGGGACTGCCTTGTCCTTGCCATTCGTGGATGACCATGACTGGAACCGCGTCCTTGCCTTTGTCCGATGGAGCATAAAAAGCCCGAATCTCGACATTGTCTTTGGTTCGCATGGAAACCCAACGCGGCTTCAGCTTTGGATCTTCGGGGCCCTTCCGCACCGGAGGTTTGGCTTTTGGCGCTTGGGCGTTTGGCGCTTGGGCCCACGTGACCGGTGCAACCGTGACTGGAGCAACCATAGCTAGAGTGACAAGCAGAGCGAGACTGCAAATGAGGCGACAAGTTGTTGTTTGTTTCGACACGAATCCAAATTCCTGAAGATGCAAGGAAATCTACCGACCAACGCGACCTGTCATTATACTCACTCGGGTCCGGTACTTTCAGCCATGTGGCGATTGTTCGATCGACTCGGATAAGATTTTTTTCGTCGATGTCGCGTTTTATACGACAAGGTAAGAATGTGTTGCGTGTGACTCTCCGCTCGCCTGGGCTAGGCAATCGTCATGTATCGGTTGTGAGCTGTTTAGCAATTGGCGTCATTACTGGGGTCATTGCGTTCATCAACCCCGTGCTCGCCCAGAACGATTTGAGGGATATTCCAGAGCCCGATCCGGTCGCTGAGTTAGCCGCAATGACGGCGGATCCGCTTGCCAGTATCAATCTTTTTGCCTCCGACCCAGAGATACGAAAGCCCATTCAAGTCAATTTTGACGCATCCGGTGGACTCTGGGTCGCCAGTAGCGAGTCCTATCCCCAAATCGAGCCTGGCCAACTACCCAACGATAAAATCGTTGTTTTGCGAGACAAAGATGGTGACGGAGTTGCTGAATCAAGCCAGGTGTTTGCTGAGGGTTTGCTGATTCCGACGGGGATTCTGCCGGACGGAGCTAGCGCAGCCTATGTCGCTGAGGGGACACAATTGCTCTACCTCCAAGACACCGACAACGATGGTCGAGCGGACAAGCGGCAAGTGGTTCTCAGCGGCTTTGGCACCGAGGACACGCACCACCTTGTTCACACACTTCGCTGGGGCCCGGACGGATGTGTCTACTTCAACCAATCTATTTATATTCACAGCCACATTGATACGCCCGACGGAACAAGACACTTAGACGGCGGCGGCATTTGGCGCTATCGTCCCACGACGGGCGAGTTGGAAGTGGTTTGTAAAGGCTTTGTCAATCCGTGGGGGCATGTGTTCGACGCCACAGGTGAATCGTTCGTGACCGATGGCGCTTTCTTCGAAGGCATCAACTATGTCTTTCCCGACTCCGTGTGGGTAACCAGCCCCGGTGCAACACGTTGGCTCCAGGGTATGAACCCAGGCAGCCCCAAACATTGCGGACTTGAAATTCTCTCAGGCACGCACATTCCGCCCGAGTGGGCTGGCGATCTCGTTACGAGCGACTTCCGAAGCCACCGTGTTTGCCGCTTCACTCTCAAGCCGAGTGAGAGCTCCTACATCAGTCGTCAACAACCGGAGATCATCACGACAAGCCACATTGCTTTCCGGCCGATTGACGGTCGCATGGGGCCCGATGGTGCGCTCTATGTTGCCGACTGGTACAACCCCATCATCCAACACGGTGAAGTCGACTTCCGCGACGAGCGACGTGATCGAAAGCACGGTCGCATTTGGCGAGTCTCCTTCCCCGGGCGACCCTTGGACCCGTGGCCAAATTTTGAAGCCGCTTCGATCGATGAGTTACTCTCTTTTCTCGAAGATGACTCACTCGCTGTTCGCCAGTTCGCTCGCCAAGAACTTTGGCAACGTGATGCGGATGAAACAACCAGTGCAATCGACCGCTGGCAACAGGCTGCGTCCGAGCAGCAGAACCCGCAACGTATTCTCGAGCGATTATGGCTAGCGGACCGATTGGACCGATTGCCGATCAACCTGGCCAAGCGAGCACTCGCCGATAGGTCATCATCGAGCGAAACGATGTTGCGACCTGCGATTCGAAGCGTTTGGCGTCAATTGAACAAGATGCCGGCTGACAGCGAAGTTCGCCGGGAATTGACGACGCTGATTCTGGCGAAAACTACCGATCCGAACCCGAAAGTTCGACTTGAAGCCGTGGTTTGCTGTGGTCAACTCGACACCCTCGAAGCTGCAAAGCAAGCGATCGCCGCCGCTCAGTTACCGATGGATGCGAGTCTTGATTTTGCGATCTGGCAATCACTCTCGAAATTGCAAACCCAGTGGATCAATGCCTCGAATCGTGGCGAAATCAGCTGGGAGGGAAAAGAATCCGCGTTGGCATTCGCCGTCGCGAGCGTCAACACGCCCGCCGCTGCCGCAACGATTGTGAGTCGGATGACTCCCGACAAGCTTACTCAGCCATCCGCTGACTCCTTGTTCTCTGCCGCTGTTAACGCGAGCGACACGTCCCAGCTCGGTCAGCTATTAGGGGCGGCGCTGGCCGTCACGTCGCTCGATCGAAGATCCTCACTATTGAACATCTTGCTTGCACGCACAGCCCGCGATCAGGCTGTCCCGGACTCAGCCGATGAACTCGTCGCGGACCAAATAAACTCAGTTGACGATCTTGTTGCCAATGAAGTTTGGGCTCGGGGAATCGCAAATGCGTCCGCTGCGTGGAAAATCTCGCGCCTGGAACCCGTGTTGATTGAAGCTGTTCCGCGCGTGCCCGAGTCACTGCGACGCGAACTCGTCCTAGCGATCGGTGCCTTTAACTCACCCAATGCCAAAGTCGCTATCGAGAATTTCTCTGTATCAAGCGATCCACAGTTGCAAGTTGCCGCAATCGAATCACTCATCAGCCTCCGGCCACGAGCGGCGATCGAGCCGCTGATGACTCTGCTTAAGACCGGGGCGCCGAGTGAAGCGACTCTCAACGTGATTGACACTATTGTTAAACGCAAAGAGCTTCCTGGCTTGTTGGCGGAGAAACTAGACGGCGAATCGCTTGATGTCGACGCGGCAAGGCTACTTGTGCGACGGGTTCGTGCGGCCGGCGGAAGCGAAACGCTCGAAGCGGCTCTACGAAAAGCCGGTAATCTAGAAGATGCGGCTTGGAAGCTGACACCAGAGCTCTCGAATCGAATTCTCGCTCGAGTGAAGACGGAGGGCTCGGCCGAAGCCGGCGAGGCGATCTATCGGCGAGCGAATCTTCAGTGCATCCAGTGCCATGCGATTGGACCGGCTGGCGGGCTGGTGGGCCCGAATTTGATCAGCATCGGCGGAAGTGCCCAGTCCGATTACATTCTGGAGTCGTTGATCGATCCAAGTGCGAAACTGAAGGAAGGCTACACGACGCTCAGTGTCTTGACGGATGAAGGCAAGCTATTCAGCGGAATCGTGATTGGGCGCGACGATGCGATGCTTCGATTGCGATTAGCGGACGCAACCGAAACGCAAATCGCCATCGATTCAATCGAAGAAGAAGCTCCTGGTAAATCGCTAATGCCGGCTGGGATGCTCGACGGCCTCGCCGAAAAGGAACTTGTTGATCTTGTGGCATTTCTGAGCGAACTCGGTCGTACCCCGACGTACACACTGAGTACCGAGCCGATCGTGCGTTCGCTCGAAACACTCGTGTATACCAACGAGTCCAATCGTGTGTTGAATCGTACAAGCACGGATTCAGTTGCCAGCGACAATGATCAAATGCAATGGAGACTCCAGACAAGCAAGGTGGGCGGCACGATTCCATTGACGGAGTTGGACCAATTCAAACAGCACCGCGAAGTCCCACCGACCTCATTCATTCGATTTGATGTGGATCTGGCTGAGCCCGGCTCGCTAGGCGTTGTCATTCCAACCGAAGGCATTGAAGCCTGGGTCGACGGCAAACCTACCCCGATCTGGAACCTTCAATCGCTCCAGCTCGATGCTGGCTCGCACCGAGTCGTCCTCGCGATCGATCGTACCAAGCAAACCAATGACTTTGCGATCAAGTTGTCAATGTAGTTAGATCGATGTCGTGAGTCGGCGGGCTTCGAACGAAGCATTCTCGAGGTCCGCAACTTGAGTCGTGACGTTCGTCAAGTCGATCGTGTTTGTGCCCCGACGCCCGAGCCAACAAAAGCCAACGCAGCCAACAAAAAATTGAGTTTCCCTCTCCTATGAGGCTACCTCATTGGGACTCTATTAGGCGTGTGAGTTTCGATCGCATGCGTTGAAGCTGCAATCTTGCAACCGGTGACATTTCTGGTTGGCGAAAACTTGGTTGCAGACTCCGAATCGCTCGATCCAAGTGATCGATGGCTTCAAGCGTCTTGCCTTGGATGACTTTGATATCGGCGAGCGACTCAATCGCTTGAAAACGTCGTGTTTCGTACAGGATCAATTCAGGAGATCCAGCGATCAGTGATGTGTAAATCTGAATCGTTTCGTTTAGATTCTTGACGGCTAACTCATACTCGCCAGCGCGAGATTGGAGCGTTGTAAGGTTCTCAAGCGATTGGGCCTTGAGAGCCATATAACGCGGCAATGCGGGCGAATTGGCTAACAGTTGGTTGCTCAATTCGTCCGCCCGAACGGCTCGTTGCCGCTGGCCGACCCCGAAGGTTTCTGCGCTGATGAGTGTCATGGCCAATTCGTAACGGAGGGCATCCGATGTTCTGTTCTCCGCGAGCAATCTTTCAAATCGGTCAATCGACTCGTTCACGGCTTCTTCCGCATCTGTTTTGCGTTTCGCACGTGAAGTTACTTTCGCCATATCACGATATACACGAGCGAGTTCGGCTTGGAATCGAATGTCATCTGGCGATTCTTCAATTAATGAGCCAATGACTTCGATCGCTTTTTCAAGCGAGTCCTGTTCTTGCTCGGCGCGCAACGTCATGATGTATGATGCTGGACGCCGCGGAAAGAAGCCGATTCCCTGGGGTTGCTGGAACCCATCGATACCGCTGCGAGAACCAAGAGATGCAAACAGTCGGTGAGCTCGTGCATACTGAAATCGCCCCTCTTGAGATGCCCATGCTGGCTCAGAGCCTTTGATTAGCTCCGTCGTCAAACCAAACATTTCAAAGGAGCGAGCGAGTTGCCCACGAAGACTCGTGATCACGGCTAGCTGGTTCATAACGGTCGCCCGCGAAATAATGAACGACGAGGCGTTTGAGTCGAGTTGTGAAAGTTGTTCGTAACGATCGAGGCATTCACTGTACGCGCGATCGGCTTGACTCAATTGTCCTAGGCTCAGGTAGATGTCGCCCGCTCGTTGGGACGCTAAGGCTGATTCCTCTTGCAAGTCTTCACTGTTGTTGGCGGCTAATTCATCAAAGAAGCCTAGCAGCGATTGCAATAGCTTTGCGTCCTCTGGTGTGACTCCCGAGGCTGTGGTGTCAGTCACTTCACCAAGCACATTGGCATCTGTTTCGAGGCCGCGATCCGCAATGTTTTGCATGGTCTTGTCGAATGCGGCGAGTGCGACTTGCAGATTCTTTTCCGCGCGGATTCGTTGGTTGTCAGCGATCTGCAACGCATGCGATTTTTCGGCGAGTGATTGCTCGGCCGAAAACGTAGCAGACTCGGCAATTGATAGAGCCGATTTCGTTTGGAGATATCCGTAGGCTGACACAATCGCCAGAGCGGAAAGCAGGCTAAATGTCGCGAACGTCAACGCGGCAACCACAGGTTCTCGGCGTGACCAGCGCGCCGCTCGCCCCAAGGGTCCGGTGTGTCTCGCCATAATCGGCTGGCTCGCGAGGAATCGACGCAGATCATCTCGTAAGCCACCTGCGGCGAGGTAGCGTTCACTTGGTTGGTGTGCGAGCGATTTCAGCACAATCGTCTCCAGGTCACGCGGAATGCTCGCGTTATATTTTCGCGGCGAAATCGTGACGCCCGCAGTGGCCTTGCGAATTGTATCGCTCGCGTTCTTGCCATCGATCGCCGGACGCAAGGCGAGTAATTCGTAGAGCGTTAGCCCGGCAGCGTAGACTTCGCTTTGGATGTCGTACGTGCCTTCGAAGGATTCCGGTGGCATGTACTGGGGTGTACCGACGATGTCACCGGTCATCGTGACGGCTTGCTGCTCGGAGAGTTTGGCAAGACCAAAGTCTGCGATCCAAACCTCGTTCTTGCGATCGATTAGCAAGTTTGCGGGTTTGATATCGCGATGCAAAACGCCTTGTGAATGAGCGTACTGCAGTGCGTCACAGATCGTCGCGCCCAGGCGTGCGACCCAAAGAACGTATTCCTCGGAGTCGGTTGAAAATGGAGTTGCGCTGCTGGGGTGGGCCAGTTCCATCTCGCTAGCGGTTTCACAGGTCGCTGAGACTTCAAGGTGGCTGGTTTCAGTTTGAGTGTTGATTCGTGCCACTTCAATCGTCGGCAATTCGGGGCAGCGCTCGCCTCTGAGTCTGGCCAGCCAATCCTTCAAACTCATGCCGTCGATCAGGTCCATCACGTAATAGTGGTGATTCTCAGACTCGCCAACACCGTACACAGGCACGATGTTGGAGTGTCGCAGTCTTGCTGCAGCACGCGCTTCACGGCGGAATCGAGCCAGGTGCTTGGTATCGTCGAGTAAATGATGTGCGAGCACTTTCACGGCCACGCGACGTCCTAGCGATTGGTGAATCGCTTCAAAGACCACGCCCATTCCCCCACGACCTATTTCTCGGACGATCGTGTAATCGTCCAATTGCTTGATGTTGAGCGAGGATTGCTTTGCTGGTTCATTAGCGATTGATTTTCTTTTAAGCTCTTCGATCAAAGCTACAGATTCAAGAAGCTCGCGAAGTTGACCCGACGGATCCGAGTTTGATTGAAGGAACGCGTCGATCGAGGGGCACTCCCCGCGACGGATCGCGCACGAGAACTCCTCGGCAATGCGATCGAGTTCGATTTGGTCAATGTCTTGGGCCATCGGTTTACGTGTTCGCGTGTTCGTTACAACAGATCGAATTCTTTCATCAATTCAGCGAGTCGTGCCATTGCACGGATGTAGCGTTTGCTTGCCGCCGCCGTTTCGATTTGCAAGACTTTGGCAGCTTCGACGTTCGAAAGCTCTTCGAAGTGTCTTAGTGCGATCACCTCACGATCGAGGTCATCCATCTGGTTTAAGCTGGAATGAAGCCGTTCAATTCGTTCAGCACGAGCAACGATCTCGCTGACTGCGGTCATCTTGCCGACCAGGTGAGCGGCGATTGCCATCGATGTGTTTGGGGACGGATCGTTGGGTGGAAGTGAAACCTCCTTGCGCACGTCGCGTTTTTCAGCTTGTAGGTGTTGGCGGTGAAGGTCAACGAGTTGCTGCCCGACGACGAGCCGCAGCCAAAGAAACGCTGGCATTTCCGGCTGTTGACAGAAATGCTCCAACCGATGAGCCGCTGCGATATAGCTGTCTTGCAAAACGTCGGATTCCGAAATGCGTCCGGCAATCCGGTGGTCGAGACGGAATCGCACGATTCGCCGAAGTCGTTCACGGTAATGCGCAAAAACAGTTGCGAGGGCTTCTTCACTTCCGCTACGCATTTCGGAAAGCAAATCGTCGGCAATTTCGCTGGCGGAGTCCGTCATGGCTGTTAAATCGGAGGATTTGCGGTTCTCAGGTAAACTTGAAACTCCAACGTGGGGCGTTTGTTTCGAGTTTAGACCAATACATTGGCTATCTCGCGGGGTTAAGACGTTGGCGAATGAGGTTCGTTGGAAAAAGTGGTGGATTTTCGGTCTCCACCCTCAAACGCAATCCGTTTGGGTAACTAGCGGGACAATTTTGCCTCGCAACGGTTCGCAACACTGCCAAAATTTCAACACCCGTTTTTGAGGATCCGACTGATGAGACGAATTGCCCCCGTGCTTGCATTCTTGGTCATAATACCAACTGCGGTTGTTTGTGCGGCTGGTCCCCCCAAGGGTGAGCCTGGTAAGAGACCGGACGGTAATGGCCGGTTGGCCCAGCGAGTCGCAGACCCTTCGAAAATGGTCGAGCGGATGATGCAAGAGTTTGACAAGGACGGCGACCAGAAGCTAGACGCGAAAGAGTTGACTGCGTTGTTGACGTCGATGCGTGAACGAATAGGCCAAGTTCAAAGCGGACGAGGTGCGCTGGAAGGCCAACGTCAACGCGGAGGCGAAGGTGCCACGCGACCCGGTGGTGACCGACCGAAACGACCTGAGATTGAATAAACGCGGTTCGTTTTCGATTGTTGAACGAGCTGCCTTCCGCCACTTGAGTTGTCGTTTACGTTTGGGAATGTCATGACGTACTTTCGCTTCGCTTCGCTGATCCACTTCGCCCGGTGTGCTGTGGTCCTGTGTGCCGTGAATCTGGGGACCGTGATCTTGTGTCCCGTTACCGTTCACGCCGACCCTTTGACACCAGATGAATTGAAGTTCTTCGAGATCAACATTCGACCGGTGTTAGTGAAGGAGTGTTACGGATGTCACAGCAACAACGCTGGGAACGTTCGTGGTGGATTGCGTCTGGATACGAAAGAGTTGACTCATATTGGCGGAAGCCGTGGTCCAGCGATTGTCCCAGGCGACTTGGACGGGAGTTTGCTCTACAACGCGATTACCCACCAAGACTTTGTGATGCCGCCCAAGCGAAAGCTTCCGGACAATGTGATCGAGGACTTTCGCAAGTGGATCGAGATGGGGGCGCCGGATCCTCGTGAGACCGATATTGCGGAGATCCAAACCACCATCACCGACGACGATATTAAAATGGCAAGAGAGAAATTTTGGGCGTACAAGAAACCGATCCAGGCCGATCCGCCCGCTGTCGCGAATGCGGATTGGCCGCGAACGGACATCGATCGCTTTATCCTTTCAAAGCTCGAACGCTCGGAGTTGCGACCAGCGGAGGATGCCGAAGCGTTCAAAGTCCTTCGCCGACTTTGCTTTGACCTTGTCGGTTTACCGCCGACACCAGAACAAATTGAAGATTTCGCTCAGCAGTGGAAAGTGAGTCCGGATCGAGCGATTGAAGCGTTGGTCGATCAAATGCTTGCGAAAACACAGTTTGGTGAACGCTGGGGACGCCACTGGTTGGATGTTGCTCGATACGCCGAGTCGACTGGACGCGAAGTCAACGTAACGTATCCGCACGCATGGCGATATCGCGACTATGTAATCGATTCGTTCAATGCCGATAAGCCGTTCGATCAATTTGTCCAAGAGCAAATCGCTGGCGATTTGTTGCCCGCCAAGACCGATGAAGATTGGTCGGAGAACTTGGTCGCCACCACGTTTTTGGCGATGGGGCCCAAGAACGTTAATGAAGCCAATCGAGTCCAGTTCGCGGCAGACGTGATTGACGAACAGATCGATGCGACCACACGAGTTTTTCTGGGGATGTCGGTCGCATGTGCTCGGTGTCACGACCACAAGTTTGATGCGATCCCGCAAACGGATTACTACGCTTTGGCTGGCGTTTTTCGCAACATGACGACCTATTTTGGGAACCCACCATCCGAGTTTGGGACATTCGCGACCGCTCAAGCCAAACGCACAAGCAGCTTGATACGGCTTCCGATCGATGATCCAAATCCTTTCGATAAACGGTATTCGTCGCAAGAGTTGGCGGCATTGAAGAAGCAAATCGTCGACACTCAAAATGCCGCAGCCGGCGACCGCCGACAAGCCATGGCGTTTGGTGACCAGCAAGCTTTGATACGAAATCGACTTCGAAGCCAGAATGAACTCTCACAACTCTCTGCAAAGTTGGCTGTTGTTGATGAGAACGGGAACCCTCACAGTTATTGCATGGGCGTCCAGGAACAGTCGCCACCTCAAAACGCTCGTTTGTTGGTGCGAGGTGAAATTGATCAAGCGGCACAAATCATTGAACGTGGTTTTCCAAAAGTTCTTTGCTCGACGCCTGTGAACATTGATTCAAGCAAAAGTGGGCGGCTCGATTTCGCTCGATGGATTGGAAGCGAGGAGAATCCGCTTACCGCTCGCGTGATGGTCAATCGAGTGTGGCAGCATCTCATGGGTCAAGGGATCGTCGCGTCCACCGAGAATTTCGGCGTCACCGGCCAAGCACCAAGTCATCCTGAGCTGCTTGACTATTTAGCAGTCCGATTTATTGACTCGGGATGGTCGGTAAAGAGTCTCGTTCGCGACATCGCGACCTCGCGTGTTTACCGTATGGAATCGACGTTTAATGAACGCAATCACGAGTACGATCCCGACAACGCTTTGGTATGGCGAGGGAATCCACGTCGATTGGATGCGGAAGCGATTCGCGATGCGATGCTCTTTGTGAGCGGCGAAATTGAGTTCGAAAAACCACGTGGATCGGAAGTCGCTAAAGCGGGCTATTCGATCGTACGCGATGGGGTTCTTGGTGATCCGCGTGAAACGATTCGTCGAACGAGGGAATCGGCCGGCCAAGGCATGCGAGAAGCGATGGCTCAACGCATGCGATCTGGCGGTCGCCCAGACGGTGGCCCCGTCGGCGGAGGTTTCGCTCTGGGCGGTTTCCGTGGACGTCCAATGGCCGGCGGAATGAGTATGTCCTCGCCTCAGGATCTGTTTCGCAAGATCCAAAGCCAACTTGACATGGAAGACGCCACGTTTCGCAGTGTCTATTTGCCAATCGTGCGAGATGAAGTTCCCCGCTCGTTAGAAGTCTTTGATTTTGCCGACGCAAGTAGCATCATCGGAACCCGCGAATCATCCAATACGGCGAACCAGGCGCTGTACATGATGAACAATCCGTTTGTAATCAGACAAAGTGATTCGTTCGCCCAGCGGATTGCGAAAGAAAGCAAACGTCCTGCGGATCAACTGGAGTATGCATTTGTGCTGGCGTACGGTCGACCGCCGAATTCCGTTGAGCGAACTGCGACGGCATCGTTCTGGCGAAGCTTTGCCTCTTCAAGTCAACATTCCAACGGCGAAGCATTATCGGCGCTTTGTCAAAGCTTATTCGCGTCCGCTGAGTTTAGGTTGATCGACTAGTCGCAAATTTTTAGGCAATACATTTTCTGGCCTTGGTGCTAACGAAAGAGAATCATGTTTTCACGACGACAACTGTTGCAAAGCGTTTCCGCTGGTTTTGGTTACCTAGCGTTTGCGGGAATGAGCTCAGCCGAAGAACAGGCCGCCTCGAATCCGCTTGCTTCTAAATCACCCCATTTTCCAGCTCGTGCAAAACGCGTGATCTTCCTTTGTATGCAAGGCGGCCCGTCGCACGTTGATACGTTCGACTATAAGCCACAATTGACGAAAGACCACGGCAAGAGCGGCAAATACGGTGGTTCGCTTTTGAAATCGCCTTGGGAATTTCAACAACACGGCGAAAGCGGCTTGTGGATCTCGGACTTGTTTCCGAACGTCGCTAGCCATGCTGATGAGTTGACGCTAATCCGTTCGATGCAGTGCGATCAGCCTGTGCATCCTGGGGCGATGACACAAATGCACACGGGTACCGCCCAGTTCATTCGGCCTTCTTTGGGAGCATGGACGTTGTATGGCTTGGGGACCGAGAACGAAAGTCTGCCCGGATTTGTTTCACTCAGTCCACCTGCGGGTAGCTCCCGAAACTACGGAAGTTCCTTTCTGCCGGCAATCTATGGTGGATCGAAAGTTGGTAGCGGCGGTCCGTCAGCACGATTCGCTCGCGGCGGCAGCGGAGAGAGTGTCCCGGACATCAAGAATCCGCGACTTGATGAAAGTCAACAACGCAAACAACTCGATTTGATTCAATCTTTGAATCGAGAGAAGATGCGGCGTGACCGTTTTCAACCCGACGTCGAGGGCGTCATCGAATCGTATGAGTTAGCGTTCCGAATGCAGGACGCGATGCCTGAGTTGATGGATACTTCGAAAGAAAGTGCGTCGACACTCGCTTTGTACGGAGCGGATGGCGGTCCGACGGAGAATTTTGGTAAGCAGTGTCTGTTAGCTCGACGCTTTGTCGAAGCTGGTGTGAGGTTCGTCGAAGTCACGCACGGGAATTGGGACCAACATGCCAATTTATCGAACGACCACCAAGCGCGTGCGGATGCATGCGATCAACCGATCGCTGGTTTACTGCAAGACTTGAAGCAACGCGACATGTTGAAAGACACACTCGTGATTTGGGGCGGTGAGTTTGGGCGAACACCAGCCGCGCAAGGCGGCGATGGCCGTAACCACAACAACAAAGGGTACACGACTTGGATGGCTGGTGGCGGCGTCAAGGGTGGCTTCAGTTACGGAGCGACCGATGAGCATGGCTACGAAGCTGTGGAGAACAAATGTCACATCCATGATTGGCACGCCACGATCCTGCATCTTCTCGGCCTCGATCACACCGAGCTAACCTATCGCTACGCCGGTCGCGACTTTCGCCTCACCGACGTACACGGCAACGTCATGACTGACATTCTGGCGTGACCAGATCCAAGACCGTCGCGAATCGGAATCGTTGGGCCGCCGCGTTACTGAAAATAATTTCTATTTCCAAGAAGAGCGTATTTCCTCAAACGCTCGGCTATGGAACTGGAGCTAGCTTGATTGCGATGACGTTCAACGAATCACGGACTCGAAGCGGTCCAAGAAATCCGGATGTGCACCTTTGATGTAAACATAGGTGCCATCAATTTTTTTGGGTGAAATTAGTCTTGCCGCAAAAATTCCGTAAATGCTGAAGCCTAGTCCGATAAAAATTCCGACGATCAGAAAGAATCCTCCCGCGTCGTTGGGTGGTTGTTCTCCCAGCATGATGATTCCTCCGATGAACATGGCGCAGCCGAGTAGGAAGCCGCCCCAGCCGATCATGATTCGTCGTCGTCGAATGCGACGCCAGCGATCCGACAATCCGATCATGACTGTCGCTCGGTTCGACAGTATTGCAGCCAAAATGATATACAGCAGCACATTGACTAAGATCGCGATCGCGATGGCCGGGTGGTGATACGACAACTTGCGTTTCAAACGGTATCCGTTTGTCGGTTCATTGCTCTTGATGCACACGTCTGGAAGTACAGCCATCTTGTGCATTGCCAAAATTTTTCCCTCACGCCAAATCCCGATCGTGGTCGGCATTCCGCCAGTCATGTCCAGTTTCAATTCTGGTTGAGTTCGCGGAATGGCATTCGGATTCATCTCATCGAGATCCGATGCATACGGATTTGTGTCACTCATCAGGCGGCCCCGATTCGAAAGGGTAGGAAATTGAGAATTGTAAAAAGTATACTTCGATGAAGCACTGATCGGATACGTCGATATGACTCGGGATCGATCATTGCGTCTCATCATGAGGTGCAAACTCCAGGCAAGGGCTCATGAAGTGAGCGTATTGCCGGCTGCTATTCGGTTGTTAGCAAGTCAGCTTGGGACGATAAGTTCCATCGACGCTTGAAAGATGCTTTTATTCTTGAAACGGCCACCGCAATAACGATAACTACGGTAATCAAACCGAGGATTCTCGATCTCGCTTTCCATTCGCTGAGAGTTGAAACCCTCAGCGGCGCGATCTCGCTGTACGTTTCGGCGAACATCGCGTCGAGATCAAGACCTTGTTCGGCCCATCGTTTCTCGTCAGCAGTGATCCGCGAGGCCAAGTCTTTGGCTTGTGCAAGTTCTTGCTTCAGTTCTTGTTCGATCGCCTCGAGCGTTTCTCCGACTTGCATCGCTATTGCGAGTTCAGCTTGCTCGCGGTAACGGGACTTCATTGGTTCTTTGGAAATGGAAGCCGCGACCAAATAGGCTCTCGCTCCGAGTCGATTGGCGTTCGCTGAAGCTCGATCGTCCAGCGGAAGGTGTGAACTCAGTAAGTCGCCTAGTGCCCCGAGCAGGGCTGGCGAATCATGGTTGCCAAACCTTATCATCCCGACGAGACCGGTAACGGCGGACTGGTATTCGGATACTTGATTCTCGGGTGAGTGTGTCGTGTCTCGCTTGTGAAAAAGATACTCGTCGAAACTGTGTGAACGGCGGTTCGGTTTCGACTCGTCTTTTACCGCGTCTTCAATTAAAAATTCGACCAAGTGTCTTTGATATATCTCGCGGCCAAAATGTGCGTCTGGGTTGATCGCAAGTGCTTGGTCGATATGAGTCAAACCTTCGTGAAGTCGTCCAGCGTGAATGAGGAACGTTGCGAGGTTTGCCTCCGATTCATAGCGATGATCGTCTGGCCACCGCTGGATCTTTTCTTGGATGATGCGAATCGCTTCGTCATGATCGCCCAGTTTTTCATGTGCGACCGCAATGTCATCGTAATCTGCCGGTGATCGCTCGTTGACGCGAATGGAGGATCGATTTTTGATTCGCCAGCGATAGTAATGGTCGCTGTGGCGAGCAAAGTAACCGACGATCGCTTCGTGAGCCGTTGGCACTGCAGCTCGTTCCATTTTGAGCGTGTCATAATCCCAGAGGCACGCCAGTGGAATGCCACCGCTCATCGCGACCAAACACATTGTGATTCGGAAGACGAACATGGTTGAGTTCCTTGTCGATGGCTCGACGCGGTTTGAATTCGCTCGGTCATTTGCGAGTTTAAACGTCTGAATTGCCGGATGCGAGAGATCCGCTAAAGATTCTTGGCAAAAGATGTGATGAGTACGAGATCAAATTCACGATGAAGCAGTGGCATTGAGGTAGACGCTGGTTTCGTTTGAAGCCGATTTCTTGACTTTTGGTCGACAGAGTTCGTTCTTGTGTGATTATAAAAAAAGGCGTTGCACGGATGTTGGTCCCGTGTAACGCCATGAAGATTTGGCAAATGACGGCAAGGCGGATGCTTGCTGGGTCTTCGAGTTAAACTTCTGCAAGTTTTTGGAGCATCGATTTGCTCGTGAGAGATGGTTGCATAGGATCGGCACCGAGTGTGCCGATGATCTCTTCTTCATAACCGGGCGATTCCGCCCGGGCACGCATGGACTTGGCATAAGCTAAACGTTCCCCAACACCAAGCTCGTCTTCGTTGATCAAGTGGTAGCGTTCCTTCATGTGTGCCGATAGACGCTCTTCGAACGCTTTCCAATGATCGATATCACGAGCTTTCTTGTGTCGGAGTCGGCGACGATACCAGTCGCTGGCTAGCAACGCATCGCGTGTGAACATTTCGCGGATCTCGGGATCGTTGATCGTTTTGCCATCAAAGTTACCTGTAGCCATAATACTCAGCAACGCTTGCAGCGGCGGACATGCGAGTTCATAGCTGCCGTCGTCTAGGTAACGCTGGGCCACACGTTGTTGCGCCTCGGCGATGTGCAGGATGCCGTCGGCAAACGAATCCGGATCTTGCATCTCAGGTCGGAGGATTTCTTTGGTAAAGACTTTGCCCGGATTATCGAACACGCGAGCCAAGTACGCACGTACAAATTTCGGTGTCATACGGTATCCAAGTCGGCTGGCGGGAATAAGCACACCGTTGTGTTCGAAGTCTTCGATTTTTTCGAGCATCCGATTGCGGATCAATGCTTGCGGATCGCGCTCCTCGGGTCCCATTCGGCACCAAACTTCGGGAATCAGAATCGAAATGTCGTGACCGACTTCGAATCGCGAGCCGATATGCCCCGCCGGTGTGCTGAACCCACCAAGTCCAGTGAGGATCATGGAGACAATCGTTGAGTTCATGTCGATTGCCGGATTGAGCGCGTTGAACGGGCCTTTGGTTAGGGCTCCTTCGCTTCCAGCCCCGGTGGTGCTAGGGCTCTTGCCCGTCAGGGAACAGACATAGTCCATCACCAATTCAGGCAGCTCTTGATAGTGCAGTGGTGAGTAAACGGCGAGTGATCGGAATCCAGCTTCGGGATCGGGTGGATTATTGCGGCGACCGCTCAGCACGGCGCCAACGGGTGCATGCACAGGTTCGTCCGCTTTGAGGCTGCGACTCAATTGCATGCCGCGCATTGCAACATACGTATCTCGCGAGAACACCATGTCCGGTCGGTCTTGCAAGTAACGAGGATTCTTGGTGGGCTTGCCGTCGACGATTCGCGGATGCGCTGAGCTCACCACAAAAGCGTTCGTGGTTTTCGATGCACGTTCGAGCAGCCCGTGCATCGGTTCGCTGAACTTCTCAAAGTCGATCACGTCTTCGACCACTGCGTTTGCGTCGTCGGTCGTTAGCGGTGCAAAATTGCTGATGAAGTTACCAGGGCGTGAAAGATCCCACTCCGTTTGTTTGTCGAGGCCACGATGCACGGCATCGTCTGGTCGTTGGAACAGGCGGAATTCACAGTTCTCGACAAATTTGTAACTCATCGCCGTTGCGACTCCGACTCCGACATTATCGAGATATCCAGCCGGAACAACGACACTTGCCGTAATGTCATCTTCGCGTTGCACCTTTGCTGCTGCAATGAAGTCTTGTCGAAGCTTGAATGTGCGCCAACGTTGGCCGTCCAGCCCCACACGTAGATACGTTCCAACGAGTGATCGTTCACCAATCTTGAGTTCGTGGCCAGGCGATCCGTTGACGATGTCGACACCGAAGTGTTCTCGCCAAGAAGATTCCATACCTGAACGACCGAATCGTTTGATGATCAGCGCCATGGAATACACGTGATCGGGAATTGTCTTGAGCCACTCGTTGAACGCATCGGAATAGTCGGGTGATGGCGTCAATAGCTTGATCACGCTTCCAAGGCTTCGCCGCGGATCAAGCAAGGATCGACTGGCTCGTGCAGAGTAGTCCGGTTTGTCACTGTACTCGGCATTCCATCGATCTTGGAAATCTCTCGTGAACAACTCATCAAGCTTGTCAAAGTCTTCTTGAAGGTCCTTTACAAAGATCGGGCCGTAGAGCATGTAGTCACGCAAGCTCTTGCTGATTTCGCTCTTACCGCCACCGGAAACTGTGCACGGCTTGTGGCAAAGAACCCCTTCGCCGACGGTACCGACCAATCGCCACGACGGCGCCGCAGGGTGTTTTTCCATGCGAATTTTGTAGCCACTTGGCGCGATGTAAACCTTGGTTGCCGACAGGGGCAGCCGATGTTCTTTGCCATCGCGTGTCCACTTGATGCATCGTTCGTTGATGGTGGCGTAGGAGTCTTCGGGGATGTAGATCACACTATCATCGGAACGGTCGATGCCATAACCTTCGGGACGCACATCAATGAACGAAGCATAATCACGAGCGACATCATCGAACGTGCGACCGTTGTAGCGGCGACTGTCAACGCGGAAGTCATCGCCAAGGGAGTAGGACGCGAACGCGAGAGCGCCGCCTGCGTGTTCTTCTTCGGCACCACCCATCAAGTTGGCTGCGTAGCTGATTTGTGTTTTAACTTCTTTCTTGCAGTAACCGTAATAGTTGTCAGCGATAATCGTGACCATCACGCCTGAATCGTCGCGGCATGCGAGCTTAAAGGCTGAGCCACCGTTGTAAAGTTCCGATTCGTCTTTCCAGCACATTCCATCTTGGCGTTGGCGATCAGTCGCGTCGTCGTATCTTGGTAAACCGAGTGACTGTTTGGTTAGTTTGGTTAAGTGTGTCGCGAGGATCACACATCCCGTGTGTCCACTCCATGACTTTGCGTCCAAACCGGCGTCGTTCGCGGCGCTCAAGGCGTCACCTGCATTGCCGAAGATTGACTCAACAAAGTCCAGATTACTGACCAACGAGCCTGGAGCGTAGAACCGTGTCTCCATACTTTTGGCCTCGCAATATCCTTGCACCGCGGGACAAACGAGCGGACGCAACAGAAGTGAAACCCAAGTTCTCGCCGGTTTTTCGGATTCGCTCATGTAGGGCAATACCATGAGTTCGTCGGGTGGCGCCATTGCGGCTTGAAACAGCTTGACGAATACGTTCTTGGGAACAATACGCTTGTCGCCGGGAACGGATAGTCCGCCATCAACAACGTGAAAAGTGCCTTCCGTCGTACGGCGATCACTGGCTGGGTTATTCAATACACCGTTCAGTAAACGATACGAGTTCACCAGTTCGTTTTGGAACTTGTTCCCGGCAACAGGGAGGCTCAATTCGCGAGCCATTCCGTGTCGGTCGAGCGTTAGTGAACGGCTCGGCAATCGCAACGGTTCAGCGTCGATGCAATCGCTGAAGTAACGATTCAAGAACGCTTCGATACGCGAGTCCACCGGTGCGCGGTGCTCAGCAAGCAATCGGTTTTTTTCTCTGAGGCTCTGGAGCATCCCAGCGCTGAATGCGGCTAGCGAGTGATCCGTCGTGTCCTCTTGCGGCGGAAGCAACCCCGCCGACGCGAGTTGCAGTGCAATGTAGCTGTGCAGGTGTTGTCGTTCTTTTTTGTCGGCCGCGAGTTCTTGGTTCCATCCGAGTTGACGTTGCATATCTGCGGGCTTATTGATCAGCGACATGGGTCCATTGTTCCTTGCAACGAGAGTTAGTCTGGCCGAAAAGAGTTTCGGTTAAGCACGATATTCTTCCGTACGTCAAGATAACAAATGCTGTCTGGTGTCTTGTCCGTCAACCAAGAAAATGTGGTTGGCGTGTTGGTGCGAACTCCACTAGACCGTTATCATGGGGTGACAGTCCGCCGCAAAATAAAGCGATGGATTGCCGTTGGATCACTTTTTCAGCATTTGATGAGGTGATCGCTGTTTTCTCCACCAGCTCATGTCCTTCAAGGAATCGATACCTATGCTATGCCGTGTCTCTAGCCCGAAATATCGCCAGCTCGAATGGTTCTCAACGAGTCTGTTGCTTTTAGGACTTACTGTGTCGAGTTTCGTTGCTCCGCACTGCTCGTTTGCACAGGAATCGGCTGACAAATCGACGGTGGCAAAACGGGGTCTCGGTGTCACACCAGGAGACCGTTTTTCAGTTGCATCGGGCTTTGAAGTCGAATTAGTGCACGAAGTAGCCGCAGAGACAGAGGGGTCTTGGGTCAGTCTCACCACGGATCCAAAAGGGCGGCTCATCGCTTGTGACCAGAATGGCGGACTGTTCCGCATCGACGTTTCCGGTGACAAGGCCAAAGTTGAGAAACTTGGTATCGATGTTCAAGGTGCACAAGGTCTGTTGTTTGCGTTCGATTCGCTTTACGTGAACTTGAACACGAACAAACAGCCATCAGGCATTTGGCGATTAACGGATACCGATGGCGACGACCAGTTCGATAAGAAAGAGCATCTCGTCGAGATGAATGCTGCGGGCGAGCACGGGCCCCATGCGATGATTCTGACGCCGGACGGAAAACGGATTCTGTTCTGTGCCGGGAACAATACCGTGTTGCCAGCGAATGTCGAGCGCAGCCGAGTTCCGAAAGTTTGGAGCGAAGATCACTTGCTCGGTCGTATGCCGGATGCTCGTGGACACAACGCGGATCGATTGGCTCCGGGAGGTTTCGTGGCCTCGATGAATCCAGACGGCAGCGAGATTGAGTTGGTTGCGACTGGTTTCCGCAATGAATACGACATCGCGCTCAATAAAGATAATGAGTTGTTCGCATATGACGCGGATATGGAATGGGACGTTGGTACGCCATGGTACCGACCGACTCGCGTGAATCACGTCATCAGTGGTGCGGAATTCGGATGGCGCAACGGCACCGGCAAATGGCCAGCCTACTATCCGGACTCATTCGGCGCGGCTGTGGACATTGGACCGGGTTCACCGACTGGGATAACGTTTGGCTATGGAACGAAGTATCCACAAAAGTATCAAGACGCGTTGTTCCTTTGCGATTGGAGTTACGGCAACATTTATGCAGTGCACTTGACCCCCGAGGGTTCGAGTTACGGCGGTACCTATGAGACCTTTGCGACGGCGGCACCGCTACCGGTAACGGACATTGTTGTTCGCCAAGAAGACGGTTTGCTTTATTTCACGACCGGCGGTCGCGGAACCCAGTCCGGGTTGTATCGAGTTCGCTACACGGGCGAAGCAGACGTCGCTGGTGTCGCAAACGCTGAGGCATCTGGATCCGCAAAGCTTCGCGAGGTGCGTCACGAGCTTGAGAGTATGCATTTAGCTCAACCCGGCAAAGCGGCGGTGGATGTCGCCTTGAAGAACTTAGCCAGTGAGGATCGAGCAATCGCTTTTGCGGCACGTATAGCCTTGGAGCATCAGCCGGTTGATTCGTGGCGAGGTCGCATTGCGTCGCTTGATTCGGCACAAGCGAAAACACTGGCGGTGATTGCACTGGCACGACACGGCAATGAATCCGACCGTGCCGCAGCGATGAAGATTATGGATTCACTTGCTTGGTCTCAACTCTCGCCACAAGGTCGCATCGATTTGTTGCGTGCCTTCGGATTGGTTTCGATTCGCCTTGGGCAACCGTCGGCTGAGGAAGCTGTCGAGTTGGCAGCTCAACTCATTGGCGAGTTTCCAACGAAGGACAATCGCGTCAATCGTGAGTTGGCGCAATGGCTTATCTATCTCAAGTCACCAGAATCGACAGTCAAAGTGCTTGATGAACTGACTTCGGCGGCCAGTCAAGAGGATCAGCTCTTCTATGCGATGGCACTTCGTGGAGCGACGAACGGATGGAACCCAGACGCAAGGAAAGCCTATTTGAGTTGGTTTCGCGACATTCAATCGGCACGCGGTGGTATGTCCTTCGGCGGTTTTATCGAGAATATCAAGAAAGAACACGTTGCCTTGCTCAACGAAGAAACCCAACAACGTTTTGCGGATTTGATCAATCCGCCGAAGAGTGAAACGGTGGCTCACCAGGATGCTCAGCGGCCGTTCGTGAAAGAGTGGACCGTGGAGGAGCTTGTGAATGTCGTTTCCGATGAGTCGAACAAGCCAAACTTTGAGCGTGGTCGCGAAATGTTTGGGGCAGCTCAATGCTACAAGTGCCACCGCATGGGAATCCAAGGTGGAATACTCGGCCCTGAATTGACCTCGGCAGGTGGGAAGTTCAATCCGCACGATTTGTTGGTGTCGATCATCGAGCCAAGCAAGGTGATCAGTGATCAATACGCAGCGACTCAATTCTTGACCGAGGATGGTAAGGTGGTGATTGGTCGGGTCGTCAATATGGCTGGCAATCAACTTCGTGTGATGACCAACATGCTCGATCCCTCAGCGCTCGTCGACGTTGATCGCACCAACATTGAGGAAACGGCGCCGACGAACCTGAGCATGATGCCAAAAGGCTTGATCGATACGCTCAGTCAAGAAGAAATTGTCGACTTGGTCGCTTATTTGCGAGCTGGCGGAAACCCACTGAGCCCCATTTATACAGGCGTTAATGCAGCGCCATCGCAAGATTCAGAGGCGGCGAGTAGAGCGGATAATCAACCGTGGATCTCGTATTCCGGTGGTGACGGTATTGGCAAGGGCAAGCATATTGTTCTTGTTTCAGGCGATGAGGAGTATCGCAGCGAAGAGGGGCTTCCCCAGTTGGCGAAGATCTTCGCAACGCATTTCGGTTTTCAAACCACCGTGCTATTTGCAATCGATCCGAAGACTCAAGAAATCAATCCTGACGTCGTCGACAACATTCCAAACTTGCAAGCAGTCGATCGTGCGGATTTGTTGATCATTGCAACTCGGATGCGCAAGTTGCCAGACGATCAAATGAAGCACCTGGTGGATTACATCGAAGCTGGCAAGCCGATCGTGGCTCTGCGCACGGCAACGCATGCCTTCAATAGCCGGGACGGCTCGGCGTACAACAAGTACGGATTCCAGAACAAAAGCGACGACTACGAAGGCGGCTTTGGTCGTCAAGTCTTGGGTGAAACGTGGATTTCCCACCACGGTAAACACAAGTCAGAGGCGACGCGTGGAATCATCGCGGACGCTGATCACCCGATTACTCGGGGAATCAAGCCAGGTGACATCTTCGGTCCAACGGATGTCTATGGCGTTCGTTTGCCGTTGCCCGGTGACAGCCATCCCATTGTGCTCGGCGCTATCTTAGCGGGTATGAACCCAGACGATGAAGTCGTCAAAGACAAGCGAAACGATCCGATGATGCCGATCGCGTGGACGCGAACCCATAAAGGCGGACGCACGTTTACGACAACCATGGGTGCAGCGACCGATTTGCCTTCGGAAGGTGTGCGACGGATGATCGTCAACGGAGCGTTGTGGACGATGAAGATGGACGACCAGATCAAGCCGGATTTGGATGTCTCAATCGTTGGTGAGTTCAATCCCACAGCCTACGGCTTCGGTGGTTATCTCAAGGGAAAGAAGCCCTCCGACTATCGCTAGTCGAGAGCGAGTGAGACTAGCGCTGGGGCCACTATTGATTTTGTTAGTGCCAGTGAAACTCTCGCTGGCACGTGGCTACCATCGGTCAAATGTGTGGTGAGCTTTGGGTTTGACTTCGACAGCATCGATTCTTACAGCTTGCGGTCGGAATATATCATTCAACTCCATGGATGTGCGTTCACAGTCATACTGAATCCGATGCAACCACAAACTCTTGAGCGTTCCAACGCTGTCGAATAGTTCAGGTTGAAGCATAAGCATCACGCTGTCACCGACACTTCGGTTTGCTTGAGGGAGCGAAGCGTTCGAGTAACAGCGTCGCGAGAGAGTGTCGTGCATGGCCGCCGCAAGTAGCCAGTTGGATGTTTCCTGAGTTTCTGAACCGATCTCGCCTCGAGCATCCTCTGCACAGCTTCGTGCTCGTTCAGGGTCAATTGCGTAGCACAGCTCCTCTGGGACACTTGACCACAATTGTCCCAACAAGGCGTCGGTCCATCGCTGGACTCCCTTTCGAAGTCGATTCAATCGAACGGCGGTTTGGACCGAACCGCCGCGTCCGAATAGCATCAGTCTTTGGACTCGATTGGACGTCTCCAGGTGCGAGAGATAGATTGCGTGTGTGATCGGCGACAACTCATCTTCTCCACGCCCACGATCCAACCCGGATGCGAGAGCGGCAACGACTCGAGTGAGTATCTCACTAACGAAAATTTCTTCGAGCACTCCCGTGTGATCTCGCCACCATTGTCTCATCTCGATCCAATTGCCCTCCGCTTCCGCACGTTGGTACCGACCAAGTGCGCGATGCCACAATTCGAATCGGGTCCGTGAACTTGTCCAGTAGCGAGAGACCGCCTCGGCAGGGATCATTTCGCGGCGGTACAGAATCGCAGGGCCGTGCTGTGAAAGTACGGCAGCCAAGTCGGCAAGATGGACACTGTGCATGCTGTGGGGCGATGTCTTTGGAGGGGAAAGCCAGAAGAGGTGACGATCCCAACGCAATGCAGCCTTTGTGCCAGGGTCCGAAAAGGCAACCTGTGGCGACGGTAAGTCACTATTCAGTAACGACTTAATCGTCGCAGGTGATTTTGGTGTCGCCGCCTAGAAATCGCGACATGACGTTGCTTTATTGCATCACCTGTCGTCAAGTCGCGTCGTTTTCTGTCCAATACTTCTGTGCATGACGTCCGCTACAGGCAGTGCACCATCAACGATTGCCACTCGATCCATTGCAGCTTCTCGTAGGGTTCCCGTTGGTCAGCTTGCTTGCCAACCACTCTCGCGACACCGTCCACGAAATCACATCCGCTGCTGTAGGCTCCATGGGTCAACTCTTGAAGCTGGTTGAGCACTGGGTGCTTGCCAACTCGGTTGAACCAGTACTTGGCATTGCCAAAGTCACCTTCGCGTCGGTGCATAATCGCGTGTAAAAAACTTCCTTCGGCATTTGTGATGTCTTGGCTCAGTGTATGGCTTCGGTCGATGTCGCCGGCGAGTAACCACAAGCCGCTGACCCACTCGTCGGCTCGTTTCGGGGCGATGTCGCCGATCTCTTGAATGGTAAATTCATCTGGATTCTGTGTTAGTTCGTTGAGCGTCGCAATGAGTTCGTTGTACAACGGGCCTTCGCCGAGCCCAGGATAAGGAGCGGCAAGAATCATCGATTTGATGGATGGGGTGAGAATGGAAAACGCTTGTTCAGCAAACGGCTCGAGGGATGGCATTTAAAGGCTCCATGGGGTGAAATGGGCGTCGCATTCTTGGCGAGCTAAAAGCTAACGTCGAGGCCGTTGATCCATTTTTTCGATAGCTCGCTCGCGTTTTCGGAAATGCTTCGCAATCGCTCGTGATATTTTCGGTTACGCTATTTCATCGTGAGCAAAATAGAATACATCGTCGACTTGAAGCCGCAAACGCGTGACGATCGATTCGTTGCCTTTGTCGGTTTCGACACAGTCTCCAATCAGCACGTTGAGATTCGCTTTTTGCCAGATTCTTGGCATCATGAGGCCAAGCTTAAGACGATGAACCAAAGAATTGGTTTGTTGAGACTTGCCAATCACCCCTCGCTCCGAAAAGTCATTAAAGTCGTCGACGATCATCGGCCATTCCGCATCATTCTCGACGCATCGGTTGAATGCACGCTCAACGATTGGCTTGTGCCAACGCGAGCGAATGTCTGGGGCATGGCGCGACAACTCCTTGAGATCGTTGCCTGTTGTCATCGTTTTGGACTGATGCTCGGTACCGCAAGTTATGCGGATTTGCGAGTGGGGGAGAACGACAGACTATGTGTTGATGCGATGTTATCGCTCGATGCGAGTGTTGAGGAGGATCTGATCGAGCTGGCTCGGACTTTGGCTCTCATTGTTAAACATGACCAGGGGGCTGTTGGCAGCGATGGCGAAATTACCGCGCGACATCGTGCCATGGTAAACCAGCGGCTACGCAACTTGCTTGATGACGGCTTTGGCGGTGAATTGCCTGATGTTCAAGAGTGGCTCGAGATATTCGGTGAGATACCGGATGGGCCGAATGTTGTTCAGAGGTTGGCTACGATCGAATTGAGCCCGATCGAATTGAGCCATCCAAGCGGGCGAGCATCTGAGGTTGAAGAGACTCGAGAGAGACCAACTTCACTTTCGTCGGAAGTCTCGGAGACACCCACCACTGATGGTAACTTTTCGGCACAAGACATTTCAACGTCAGGGCAGTTGTCGTTGATGCCCTGTGAGATTGGTGAGACACTTGGGCGATTTCGGTTGGAGAATGTGATTGGCCGGGGTGGTATGGGGGTTGTGTTCGAGGCGACCGATATTTCCAACGGTCAACGCGTTGCGGTGAAGGTACTTCGTACGGTGTCGTCGAACGTGACGCAAGCCATCCGGCGTTTTCGCAAGGAAGCTCGTTTGCTCGGCGACATCGAAAACGAATACGTAACACGCTTGATCGACGTTGGGTGTGATCGAGAGCGGCACTATATGGTGATGGAGCTTGTCGAAGGTACCGATCTCGCTAAATGGCTGAAGACGAACCCTCGGCTGGTGCCGGAGAAGGCACTTCGGTTGGCCGCCGACATTGCATGCGGCCTCGTTGATGCACATTCACGTGGCATCGTTCACCGCGATATCAAGCCAGAGAACGTGCTTCTTCAGTCAATTTCTGTGGAAAGCGGTAATGCTGAGAAAGACGGTAAGAAAGAGGAGGCTATCGCCGGCTATCGTGTCAAGGTCAGTGACTTCGGCATCGCCCGCTATGTGCATCAAAGCGAATCGATGGAAGTGACCCGCGCTGGATCCATGCTGGGAACGCCCGCATACATGTCGCCGGAGCAGTGCAAGGGTGAAGCGGCAATCACTCCGGCAGCCGACATCTATTCACTTGGGGTTACTCTTTACCAATTGTTAACGGGTGAACCGCCCTTCAATGGAACGGATCCGATGAAGATGGCTGCGATGCATTGTTTCGAGGCGCCACCGGCTGTTCAGCGACGCAACCCAGCGGTGACTGACCCAATTTCACAGATCGTCGCTCGCGCCTTGGCTAAGGATCCCGATCAACGCTACGGCGACGCCTCGCAAATGCTCCGTGAGATTCGGCGAGTGCTCAATGGCAAGCCCAGCGATATGCAACTCCACCCGCAATTGCCATCGGAATCGACAGAAGCATTCACGTTACGGAGGTACCAATGGGATCTGAAAAGTTCACCAACGGAGTTATGGCATTTTGTTGCGAACACCGAGCGGCTAAATCGTGCGATCGGACTCTCTCCGGTGGAGTGGCAGACATTCCACGACCCGAATTTCGGACTCCGTCGATACGGCACGTTCAAGGTGGCCGGGATTCGCGTCCAATGGGAAGAGCATCCATTTGAGTGGATCGAAGGTTCGCGAATGGGAGTGCTTCGTGAGTTTGCCTCCGGTCCCCTTCGTGTCTTTATGAGCACTGTCGAGTTGATGCCTCTAGAATCCGGTGGTACTCGATTAATTCACACACTGAAAATCGCACCACGTGGAACTCTCGGTCGATTGCTCATTAAAGTCGAAATTGATCGCAAGAGTGAACGCAACCTGTCGCGTGTGTACCATCGCATCGACGAGTCGATCCAGTCTCGTGGAGCGGCGGTTCGTGCGTCGGAATCGCCTTCGGTGAGCGATCCTTTCGAGAGCACGGTTTCGATTACATCGGTTCAGCGCCAACGAATTGCGGACCGCTGTGAACTTCTTGTCGAGCGAGGCGTTTCGCAAGTGGTTGCGGATCGAGTTGCGGAATATCTAGCGAAGGCCTCGGCCCAGTCTCTCGCCCAGATCCGTCCGCTGGCTCTGGCCAATGAATTGTCGCTAAATTCCGACGAGACGATGGATGCTTGTCTGATTGCGTCGACGTTAGGACTGTTGACGTTGATGTGGGACATCTTGTGTCCGACTTGCCGCGTTGCGGCATTAACGGTCGACGCTCTTTCGGCAATCAACAAGCACTCGAGATGCGAAGCGTGTGATGTCGATTTTAACTCGGATGTATCTGAAGCGATTGAATTGGTCTTTCGGGCTCATCCAGAAATTCGTGATGTCGACATCCAAAGTTACTGTATCGGCGGCCCAGCCCATTCGCCACACGTCGTTGCTCAGGTTCGAATCGCTTCAGGTGAGCGGCTCGAGCTCGATGTTGCACTCGCGCCCGGAGACTACGTGCTTCGAGGTCCGAAGCTCCTTCGCCAGCAACTGATTCGGGTACGAAGCGAGCATGCGCCCAGTGATTTCGAGTTGCCGATCTCACAGTTTGGCATGAGTGTCCATACTCCGTTGCTTCGTACTGGCCGCCAAGCGATCACGTTAGTGAACGAGTATGATCACGTGCATATTGTGCGGCTGGAGCGACAGGTAGCGCGCGACAATGTCGTGACGGCAGCTGTTGCCTGTACGCTTCCACGATTCCGGGAGCTCTTTCCTGATCAAACGTTCGATCGAGATACGCCGATCGTGTCTGATGACATGACGCTTCTTGCGAGCGGAATCAACAATGTCGAGTCACTCTACGCCTCGTTTGGGGATGCCGAGGCGTACAGGGTCATTCGGCAACTTGTGGATTTGCAGACCGAGATCATCGTTGCTCGCGGTGGAACTGTCGCAAAGAGTATCGGCGAAGGGCTCTTAGCTGCGTTCCGCAAATGTGATGAGGCTGTTGCTGCCTCTTTCGAAATTCATGATCGACTGAGCCAGGACGAGACGTTGCGAGAATTGGTCGTCAACATCGCACTGCACCGAGGGCAAGTGTTGATCACGACTCAAAATGATCGGCTCGATTATTTTGGAGCCGCAGTGCGATTGCCGCAATCAATGCTCCGTCTTGAGATGTCGATCGCAATGACCGACACTGTTTTTGCTGAACGTCAAACACAGTTGCGATTTGCAGCACAGTTTGCCAAGGCCTCTACGCGAACTGTTGACGTGCCGGGGCACGGCACGTTGATACTGCTATGTGTTGGCTAAATAGCAATGAGATGCAATACTTTGCTTTATTGCCGATAATTGATCGGTTCGGATGCGCTAGTTGGCATCACGCCAGATGATTGTGGTTTACGTGACGCCATTGGGATGTCGACCGATGGCGTGGTCTTGCTTTTTGCGATCATCGTATCGATGGACGTTCCTTTGTCACGCGACGGAATGGGGCTCGGGTGATTCCGTTGGATCGTGGTGGTTGTCAAGCCAGTGCGAGGTGGCAAGCTTGCCGATGACGCCTGTTGCCATTTGAGATATTCGGGTGACAACGGTGTCTTGTACTCCGCGAGTTGTTCCGCCGTTTTAACACCAGGCAAAACGACAATTGACGAAGTTCCTTGAATCGGGGCGGAATTCTCGATTATCGGTTGGAACGAAGTGATCAGCGAGATTCGCTCCTGTTGTCCACCCACCGCATCCCAGGGAACCCAGACACTGTAGGATGCACCGAGATCGGATTGGCTGAAGTGATTCGTGAATTGCTCTGGTGTGAATTCGAAACGCTTCACACGATCCTTTTCTTCAGTGGCCGTTTCGTCAAAACCGTGGACGATGAGGGTTCCTTCGACGGGAACGGCATGAGCTTTTTCATCGTAGAAATAGAGTCTTCCGCCAAATCCACGCGTGGGTGTACGGCCTGTTTGGACCAGCGTATCGGGCGTCCATGTGACTGCCATCTTCACTGGGCTCGGGTACGGCGCAGGTTTGTTGTCCTTCTTTGCCCAAGGCATTTTGCTCGCGAAAGATGGCTTCTTAGTTGTTTCAGCGGATTTGTCTTTGGATGCGAAAAGAGACGATGGTCCCTTCATGGTTGCGCATCCTAGTTGAGAAACAGAAGCCGCCATCAAAGCGGACGTCATCCAATGTCGTTTAGTTAAGTTTCGCATCATCGAATCCATGAGTCGTCGTTTTCGAAACGTCGGATTGGGTTCCGCCAAACCGATTACATTTTCGCCACCACAGGCAGCGGACTACTTTCCGGTTTGCGGAACCGGAGCGGGTAGTTTTTGCGGCAACGTCGTACTTTGCTGTGTCGGTAGTGAACGCGACGATGAAAGTTGCCAGCTCGCTTGCATTGCTGGAACGCGGCTGCTGTTCATATCAGCACGCGGTATCAGCGACGCATTTGCTTGGATTTCGCCGGTGGACTGGCTCAGTACACGTTGCGGCATCGTGGGTGACGTTGTTGCACCCATCGAGTCGACCGGTGCATCGAAAAGCTTCGACGAGTCAATCGTTGGTGCGGATTCAATCACACTTGGAGCGTCCTTGAACGAGGCACCCGAGTCAAACGTTGGTCCGATGTCAATGATGGATTCATCGATCGGTGTGTCGGAAATTATCTTAGCACCCGGTGGCAAACCATCTGTCGAGGCTGGATACATGTGATCCACTGTAGGTTGCATGTCGGGGTAAATGGTTTGGCCCACCGCTGGTCCCCACAATCCGTAGCCGGGCTGTAGCCCAACGTCACCGTGCGCTTCGACAACATCGGCGAGGCAGTAGCTCATGCGACTCGATTCCGTTGCTTTGATGTACTCGAGATCTTCTTCGCCCGTGACAATCATCGGTGTCATAACGACTAAGAGTTCATTACGAGCTTCTGTTTCTTGGTCAAACTTAAAGAAGTAGCCTAGCAACGGAATATCCGAGAGATAAGGAACTCTTCTGGAAACGTTTGAACGTGTCTTTTGGATCAAACCACCAAACACGACAGTTTGGTTGTTGTAAGCCGTCAACGTGGACTGAGCTTCTGTCTTATCAATCGGTTGAACCGTAACGGGAGTGCCGTCAGCGAAAACACCAATCGGGGTGCCCGGTTGATTTAAATTGATCGCTGAGCGTGTCGCTTGAATGCTCATCAAGATCAGGCCGTCGGCGCCGACTCGCGGAGTAACCTGCAGAATCAAACCGACTTCGACATCGGCAACACCGATCGACGTCGTGTTCTGGTTGATATTGACGGAGTTTGGTCGGGCAACCGTTTGACCTACTTGCACGAATCCGACCGTATTGTCGACGGTCATGATTTGCGGGCGGCTGATGATTTGCATACGGTTGGCAGTCTGCAATGAACGGAACAGCACGTTGATCGATTCGCTGGCCGCCGTCAGCACAAATCCCGCTGAACCAGCGACCGAACTGCTCGAGGTACCGACACCAAGTGCTGAGACGGTTCGGCTCGCTACATTGCCCTGACGGAGCGAGTTTGCGTTTGGCGTATTGAGGTTGTTGAAATTAAAGCCTGGACGTGTCGTCGGATCAGTCGATGGAGGCTCGGCAGTTGTTATCGCTGTTGAAGCTACACCACGGTCATAGAGCAACGAGTCTTGCAAGCCAAGTTCGCCGCCGATTTCGAACAGGTCGTTGAGTGTGACTTCGGCGATGACTACTTTGATAAGCACCATCGGAGGACGTCGATCAAGCTTATCGATAAGACGTCGAACATCTTCGTAAAGACGCGGAGAAACGCTCAGCAAAATGCTGTTGCTCACAGGTTCCGATACGACGATCAAATCACGATCTGGAAGGTCGTAGGGTCCCAGTCCACCTTGTTGGAACTGCTGGATCGTGTTCACGCCTTGAGTACGCTGCGATACGTAGTCGGTGATAGCGGTCGCAATCCCGTCCGACTGTTGGTGCCGCAACCAAATGACTTCGGTAATCCGTTCAGCAAAGCCTTCGCTGTCCAAGCGCAAGAGGATGCTTTCGACAACTTCAAGGTCTTCGCCCGAGCCACTTGCGATGATGCTGTTGGTGCGGATGTCGGTGGAGAATCGCAAGGGTACCAGCGAGCTGTCGCCAGCGGTGCTGGTTGAAAGTCCCGCTAGATTTGCCGCACCCACACTTGTGCCTGCGGTTGCGGCCGTAGTGCCAAACAGACTTTCGAGTGCTGTGCTGAGCTGTGTTGCATCGCCATTTTCGATTGTGAATACTTTTACGAACGAGTCGACACCAGGAGCCTTGTCGAGTTGGCGAATCAATTCGCCGATCAGGGACATGCTTGCACTGGGAGCTCGCACCACTACGGCGTTCGCGTTTGTGTCTGCGGTAATTACGACGCCGGTAAGTAAGCCGGAGTCGAGTACGCTATTGCCGTCCGGGTCGAGCGAAACAATGGAAAGAGTGGTCGAAGGAGCGGTCGCGTTTTCGTTTGCACCGTCAGCGGCGCCATTGATTGAATCTTGGAGCACGGTTGCCAAGTCTTCAGCGAGTGCATTGGTCAACGGAAAAATCTTGATCTCGCTCGAGGCTGATGTATTTTGGACATCGAGCTCGTTGACTAACCGAGTGACTTCTTCCATATCACGAGGGCTGGCACTCACAATCAGCGAGTTCGTTCGGTAGTCCGCTATGACGCGAACTCGAATCCCGAGTCCCGGACGCAAGTCGTCGCTCGAACCTGGTCGATCAACAAAGAACTCTTGAATCGTTGTCACTGCATCGTTCGCTGATGCGTGTTGTAAGCGAAAGACACGTAGTCGACTAGATTCGTCGACGGGTTGATCGATCTTTTTGATCAAGTCCATCAGCCCCAGAATGGCTTCATCGCGGCCGATCAGAAGTAACGCGTTTGGCGAATCGAGAGCTGTGATGCTTACGTCGCCCTGGCGAGCTGAAAGGACATCTTCGTAAAGCTGTTGTAGCAACGTTGCAACAGCATTGCTGTCAGCGTGCTCGAGCGCTACGACTTCAATTGACGGTCGGGTGACTTCACTTTGTTTTTCAATTTCGTCGATAACACTCCGGACGCGTTCAACGTCTCGTTTTGCACCGCGAATGATGATCACACCGAGCTCGGGCACGAATTGAATTTCGGTATCGCCAATGACCCCCGATCCACTTTCGGCATCACCCGTCGGAATCGGTTGTGCGGTGTCCTGGTCGGCGCCACCTTGGGCGTTGCCATCTTGTTGGAAAACCGCTCGTCGGAACGGAACCGCACCGACTGCGGGCATCGCCTGTGCTGTTGCAGGGGCGCTTCCCTTGAGTTCACCTAGCAAACGTAGGGCTCGCTGAATCGGCGCAGGCTCGGAGTTCTCAAGTCGAATCAGCTCTGTCACGTTGGAAGAGCGTCGAGGGACTTGGTCGACAGTGTCGATGATACGTTGCCATGCGACGAGCGTTGAACCGGGGGCAACAATCGTGATGGCGTTCTCGCGACGGTCCACTTCGACTGTCGTGCCTTCCATCGGTGCGGACGTGAGTTGGAACGCAGCTCGTTCGCCATTTCGGCTTGTCGTGACGGGTGCCGTGCCACCGGTGAGTTTCATGAGGTCGTCCTCAAACTCACGCCAAGTGATATGCTTGAGTAGTTGGCGATAAGGGCCTTCGGCAGAAACGGTGGCAACCGAACTCGCAAGCAGATCGCGAACATCGGCGGCGATCTTCACGTGTGTCGACTGCGGCGCCATGATCACCAATTGCCCGTCGCGAGCATCTGGCGAGATTTGTACACCGGGTACGTCGCGATACATTAAGTTGAGTTTCGTCGCTAACGAGCGAGCCTCCGCTGGCGGAACGGTCAGCCTTTGAAGCCGCGGGGTTTCCGCAGTTGCAGGTGTTGCTTGTCGCGTTGGCGACTGCTGGGGACGTGGTTGTTGAGCGTCAGCGGGCGTTTGTTGAACACCCAGCGAAGCGGCCACGACAGCAAAAAAACAAAGGAAGCGGCGCATCAGCGACCACCTTTTTCAGCAAAGGTTCCGATTCTTACCAAACGGGCCTCCATGAGCGCTCGCCCGTACAATCGGAATCATCGTCGCAACTCGTGTGGTCGCTACAATGAAAAACTGCGTCACGCATGGAACATGCGGAAAAGATTCACTGTTTCCAGAAGACTTGTCGATCAATGACGAGTTTCACAGCACTCGAATTGCGTCGATGGGAGTGCTTGCCAAGCGAGCTGAGTCGTCTACGCTTTCGACAGGAACTCGCGGTCAACAAATGTTGTATCGTGATCACCGGCGACGAACTCGGGGTGCTGCAGCACGGCGTCATGGAAACTTGCTGTCGTCGTGATGCCCTCGACTTGCAATTCCATAAGCGCACGCCGCATGGTCGCAATTGCTTCCTCACGCGTTGGACGGTGTACGATCAACTTGCCGATCATCGAGTCGTAATGCGGCGGGACGGTATATCCAGCGTACACATGCGAATCAAACCGAACGCCCAAGCCGCCAGGAGCAAAAATTCGCTCGATCTTCCCAGGGTTTGGTTGGAAATTGCGATTGGGGTTTTCTGCGTTGATTCGGCATTCGATCGCTGCGCCGCTCGTGGTAACGTCTTGCTGTTTGAACGATAGTTGTAACCCGGCCGCGACGCGAATTTGCTCCTTGATCAAATCGATGCCTGTGACCATTTCTGTCACTGGGTGTTCGACTTGGATGCGAGCGTTGACTTCAATGAAGTAAAAATTGTTTTGGGTATCGACGATGAACTCGACGGTTGCCGCATTCGAGTAGTTCGCCCCTTTGATCATCCGCACGGCAGCTTCGCAAATCGCAACACGTCGCTCTTCTGGCAATTTCGAGCTTGGGGACTCTTCGATTAGCTTTTGGTGTCGTCGTTGAACACTACAGTCACGTTCGTAAAGGTGGCACACGTTTCCATGCGAGTCAGCGATGACTTGGACCTCGATGTGCCGTGGACTGGCGACGTATTTTTCGAGATAAACACCGCCATTGCCGAATGCCGCTTGAGCTTCAGTCCGGGCCTGTTGCAGCGCCGTTTTGAGCATTGATTCGTCTTGAGCAACTCGCATCCCCTTGCCGCCACCACCAGCTGTTGCCTTGACCAGCACTGGGTAGCCAATATCTCGGGCGGTCTTCGTCGCGATGTTGTCGTCTTCGATTAAGCCGTCACTCCCAGGAACGACTGGCACCCCATTCTTGATTGCCATGGAGCGGGCCGTGTTTTTGTCGCCGAGCGATTCCATCGCTTGAGGGCTAGGGCCAATGAATTCGAAACCACTGCTTCGACACAC
This sequence comes from Pirellulaceae bacterium, assembly GCA_041739875.1. Lineage (GTDB taxonomy): Bacteria > Planctomycetota > Planctomycetia > Pirellulales > Pirellulaceae > JBBSJZ01. The sequence continues at coordinate 54,998 of JBGSNA010000199.1, read as the reverse complement.
TTCATTGAAGTGTGCGTTCTCCGCGAGGAAGCCATACCCAGGGTGAATTGCGTCGACGTTGCCAACTTCAGCCGCAGCGATGATTTGGTCAATCTTCAAGTAGCTGTCGATACTTCGGGCTGGCCCAACACAGTAGGCTTCGTCAGCAAGTTTTACATGCATCGACTCAGCATCTGCTTCGCTGTAAACAGCGACTGACTTGATACCCATTTCGCGGCACGCACGGATCACTCGCAAAGCGATTTCGCCGCGGTTGGCAATCAGAATTCGTTGAAACATCTTGGGACGTGTTTGGACCAGAGCTATGGAAAAGGGCCAGAGAAAATCAGCTAGACGTCTCGACTCGGAATAGTGGTTTGCCAAAGTCGACTGCTTGCTGGTCACTAGCCAACACTTCGACGATCTTACCGCGACACTCGGCCGGGATCTCGTTGAACACCTTCATGGCTTCGACGATGCACACCACGGTGTCTTCGGTCACCATCGAGCCAACTTTGACGAAGGGCTCTGACTCTGGGTTGGCACGGCCATAGAACGTACCCACCATCGGCGCCTTGATGGTGATCGTTCCAGCGCGATCGCCACCAACCGCGGCCGTCGCCGGTGAAGCGACTGGTGCTGGAGCTGAATGTGCCATGGGGGCTGGCATATACACCGGCGCAGCTGAACCTCGGGCAAGGCGAATTTTATCGTCGCCTTGTTGGAGGTCGATTTCGCTCAGTTCGTGCTGTTCCATCAGCTCAACAATTTGGCGAATGCGTTCTAAATCGAAAACATCACCCGTGGGCTTTCCGCCTTTGCTCATGCTCTTGTCACCGTCGTTACGTTCAGACATGTCTTTGCCAGCCAGTGTTTTACATCATTAACGTACAATCATCGAGGCCCTTACCGAGAGATGTGAGAACCTCTCGCCCCCCCTCAGTGATCAGAACGTCGTCCTCGATCCGAATCCCAAACTCACCTTGGAGGTAGACTCCCGGTTCCACCGTTATCACCATCCCAGCGGCGAGCGTTTCCTCGCTGATCGCGGACATTCGCGGTGCTTCGTGGATTTGAAGCCCAATACCGTGACCGAGCCCGTGAACGAAGGCTTCGGCCAACCCGTGTTTAGACAGCACCTCTCGAGCGACGGCATCAACTTCCTTGGCGGGAACGCCTGGAGCCATTAAATCGATGGCTGCCAATTGAGCTTCCAGAACGGCGGCGTGTGCCCGTTTGAACTTATCGCTCACCGTGGCCCGTACCCCGCTAAAGGCTGATCCAGCTGCCTGTTGGTTACCAAGCGTTCGCGTGATATCGCTAGCGTAACCTTGGTACTTAGCACCGAAATCCATCAGCAGGCTCGCGGTATCCGCGAGCGTCACGGAGCGAGGTCGATAATGCGGTAGCGCGCCCGAGACGCCGGAGCCGATAATCGATGCAAAGCTGACTCCCTCAGCACCGAGCACCCGCATGGTCGACTCCATCTCATGCGCAATCTCAAGTTCAGTCCAGTTCGGCCGCAATTTGGGGACGACAGATTGATACGCCCGCTGGGCGATGTAAATTGCGTTTCGGATCAGCCCGATCTCGCCGGCGTCCTTCACGAGTCGCTGCTGTTCGACGACACCCACCGTCGCCGTCCATTTCGCCGAACCGCACTTCGCTTGCAAAGCCGTGTGCATCGCAACGCTGACCGTCGACGACTCAAACCCAATCCGCATGTCGCCAAGCGGGGCGATTTGTTCGGCGACAAGATCGATCATCGCTTTATTGGACAATCGGATCGCGGTAGGGATCGATGGACATTCTTGAGCAAGCTGGGTCGTGTATCGACCATCACTGAGTATGCGAGTGTCGTCGGGTGTGACCAGCAGAAAGGAGCTGTCCCCGGTGAATCCGCTGAGATATCGTACGTTGATCTCGTCGGTCACGAACATCGCGTCGATCTTGTGCTTCTCCAGGCTCGCTTTTAACGCCGCGAGTCGAGCGGCTGAGGAACTACTGGCAAACTCGTTTCCGGTCTTCATACCGATGCAATTCTCTTGAGACTTCAATCGTGGTGAAAATGGATGTGTGGATCGCGGTCGTGATGTTGCTGGTTGATATGAACGTGTAGCTCAGGGTGTTGCTCGAACAGCCATAGCCAACCACTCTCGGTCACGGCCGAATCGTCCAGATAAAGTGACTCCAAATGCGGGATGCTTGCAAGCCTCTTTAAACCATCGTTGGTCACAGGAATCCCGATCAGGTGGATTGAACGCAGGCTCGTCAATTCTGATAATTCGCGAGTAATTTCATTGCCCATTTTTGGGGCACTCAGACGAATCATTCGGAGTTTAGGGATCGCCTTGAGGTGCTTGATGCCTAGTGCCGAACACTCTGCATGCGGAAGATTGAGTATTTGCAACGACTCGCAGCGGCTTAACGTTAACAGGCCTTCGTCAGTAATCGGTGACATGCGAAGTCGAAGGTGCTGTAGCTTCGGAAGCGTCGTGAAAACTTCCATGGATGCGTCGGTAAGAACGCCCTGGTCGATAATCACAGTCTCGAGCAGCTCCAGTGAACGAAGCTGCTCGATCATGGAGTCATCCACTTCAAAGTCAGAAATTTGCAGGACGATCGAGGAGTCTCGCTTGGCATCAAGAACCATTTGTTCCATGACAAAGCCAGGGTTAATCGCCAGCGTTTCGTTTTGGACGACTTCGACCGTGCCGTTGGTAATCACGAGAGCACTGCCACCCACAATAGCCAGTATCACGAGCAAGACGATCTGGCGACGACGACGTCGCTTTCGTCGACTTTGATTTCCCGACGCCAGACTCGCTAGCGGGTCCACCTCTGCTGCGACATCGGCATTACCGTTCTCTGCATTACCGACATCGCCATTACCGACATCGCCATTTGCTGGCTCGGCTATGGTCTCAGTTTTGGGAGTAGCTAAAGCGTCAACCTCAGTCACGCTGATAGCAGGAGAATCCTCAGCAGGGGTATCCGCCGAATCAGTTGATGGTAACGCCTCGATATCTTCAGCCGGAGTGGGTGCTGATTCGAGTGGGGCGTTCGGATCGGGTGATGCTGGGGCGTTCATGCGTTAATTGTACCCTGGCATCGGGACGGCACCGAAGTGACGTCCCGATGCTCAGTGAAATTTCATTGCCGAGCCGTCTGCCGAGACGATTGACCCAGAAACCGTCGTGACAGCCGTATGTGCCCCAGTTACTCGTGGAAACTGGCGAACATTTCCCGCAAAGTGTTCGCAAACAATGAAACTTCGGTTGTTCGTTTGCTCGTCACCAAAGACGATTGTTGGGGGATTACCAACCCGAAACATTGTCTGTCAACCGCGAAATACCGCTGCCAGGACGGAGAGGGGTGATTTTTTCGAGCATCTTGCCGTTTTCTCGAATGAAAATTTTTGCGAGACGTCAAAATTTCTACTTCATTGGAAAGCTGCGTTTCACTGGCAAATCCGTGCTTGAGTCGAGCTCTTCGCTTCCCAATGCGACCATGCTATCAACCACTTGTACGCATGCCTGCGGCAATACCGTTAATCGATAGCCGGGACAATTGCCTTAATTCGCTGGCTTCATGTTCGTCAAGTTCCGGCTGGCGGCTACGACGAAGCAATTCCACCTGGATTAAGTTCAAGGGATCAATGAACCGGTTGCGGACACGAATTGATTCTTTGAGCCACGGTGTTCCATCGAGCAATTCGTTTTGTCCGGTAAGTTGAAGCACCACATCGCTTGCCGACTTGAACTCTTTGTCGATCCGTTCTGCGATGGGCTTTAGAAAGGCTTGGTTGCCAATCAAGTCAACATAACGTGATGCGATCGTCATGTCGGACTTTGCAAGAGCTAGCTCCGCATTATCCACGACTGTACGAAAGAACGGCCAATTGCAATACATCGCCTTCAGTGTCCCGCGCTGTTGCGGATCATCGACCATGGATTGCATCGCAGCCCCCAAGCCATACCAGGCAGGCAACAGGCAGCGTGATTGCGTCCAAGAAAAGACCCAGGGAATGGCGCGTAAATCTGCTAGGCCACCATTCGGTTTTCGCCTCGACGGTCGCGAGCCGATCGGTAATTCTTCGATCTCTGAGATGGGGGTAACGCAGCGAAAGAAATCAACAAAATGAGGTGCTTCCAGTAGCTCTCGATAGTGTTTAAACGAACTGGCCGAAAACCGATCCATCAGCGTGAGCCATTCGTCCGATGGAGCTTGTATCGGTTTGCCGGCGGCTAACAAAGACGACGAAACGAGTTGCTCCAAATGTCGGCGTGCGATCGCTGGATTGTCGTAGCGATCCGCCAGCACCTCACCCTGCTCCGTCAGCCTAATGGATCCGTGAAAAGATCCTTGTGGCAACGACATGATGCTTCGTGCCGTAGGGCCGCCCCCTCTGCCCAATGATCCGCCTCGCCCGTGAAAGAACGTCAGCTCGATACCGTGCCGATTTGCAACGTCCGTTAGTTCTTTCTGGGCTTGGTGTAACGACCAGCAGGCCGTCAAGTAACCGCCGTCTTTGGTGCTGTCGGAGTACCCGAGCATGATGATTTGCTGATTGTTTAACCGTTGCAAATTCGCTCGATAAGCGGGGATCTTTAACATCCCTTCCAAAATTCCGGGGCCTTCCTTCAAGTCCTCGATCGTCTCTAGCAATGGCGAGATGGGATAGATGACGGATTTCTCAGGATCCGATTCTGTCCAATTACCAGTTTGTTTCCATAGCCAGAGAACCGTTAACACGTCACTCGGCGCAGCGGTCATGCTGATGACTTGAGCGCCAAGAGCCGCCGGTGAAAACGACTTCGTTACCTCATGCAACATTCGGAACATCGCAAGCGTTTCGCCCACCATCGACGTTTCCGGGGTATCACCACTTGCCGGGACGTCCAATGCGTTGACGCCCTCTAGCGGAAGCTTGATATCCAATGTTCGCTCAAGCAACGCGATGCGTTCAGCTTCGTTTAACGTTTTCCAATGATCACAGTATCCGCAATGCCGGAAAATCGAGTCCATGACATCCGTATAAACCTTCGCATTCTGGCGTACGTCCAATCGTGCGAAGTGAAAGCCGAATGTCCCAATCTGCTCTAGCCATGCATGAAGCTCACGAGTGATGCGACTTTGGGTGACGTTTCCCTCCAGCGATTGGATGAGCAGGTTGACGTCGGCTGCTAGAGCCCGAGCAGATGAATAGGCGTTGGTTGTGGCGTCCGCCGTTTCATCGGCTGCTGTTTCGCCCAGCGACACTTGCTGTGTCTGCTTCAGACGCCATCGGATAACCGCCAACCACTGGCGGCACAGTTCGTCGGGCGGCAACGAGGCCAGTTCATCTTTCAGCGCCGAAGACTGCGACGTCGCACTTGAGATGGATGTCGCCAGCCGATCGTCCATACGTGTCTGGCGATTGGAAATGCTTAAAGTTTCGAATAGCGTCTCACAGGCGCGCAGATGAAACGAAATCGCCTCGCGTCGTAACCAAGAAACCGTTTCCCGGGTGATGTCCGCCGTCACGCCGGGGTGCCCATCGCGATCGCCCCCAATCCAAGAACCAAAGGTAATGCAATGATGCCGCAGCTTGACGGTATCGCCAAAATTTTCACGAATCCCGCGTCGAAGCTCTCCGGCAATGAATGGCATTTCATTCCATAGAACGGGCTTAATGGAGAGTCCACGAGCGACTTCCTGCATCACGGTCGGGCGCCGTGGACGAACAAACTCGGTTTGCCAAAGTTTTGCGAGTTCGCATCGAATCTCTTGCTCAATTCGATCTCGTTGTTCCGGTAGCGGATTCTGATCGAGTTGCCCCATCAAGTCGCGAACCGCTGTCAGCTTGCTTCGCACCGATCGGCGTTTCGCATCTGTTGGATGCGCTGTGAACACGAGTTCAATATGAAGTTGATCCAATAACGACTGAATTTGCTCGGGTGACTTTTCAGTGTTCTTGAGTTCAAGAATGATGTTGCGAATCGACTCGCGAGGCGGTTCGGGGTACGTCGCGCGCTCTCGATCGCCAAGCACACGCAGTCGCTGTCGGTCTTCAACCAAATTCAGTAGATCCAAGAAAACGGTGAACGCGCGCATGATGAAGCCGAGTTGTTCGGCACCGAGATTCGAGATTCGCTCGGCCATCCGTTTGTCGGAGTTCTCTACGCCTGTTCGTCGGTCCCAAGCAAGTCGGCGAAGTTCCTCCACAAGCGAGAATGTCGATTCGCCTGCAAGCTCACGAATCGTCTCACCCAAGATCGTTCCTAGGAAACCGATCTCGCGCCGCAGTTCCGGATGCTGAATGTGTTCCATAATTTTCGTATCGACTTCTGGGTTCGACGTGTTCTTAAGCGACCAGCGATGTCCGTTAGCAGGAATCGTTGAAAGCCTAACTGAAGAAGTTGCTTCTTGACACCTTCTCCAATACATTTCCTGTGCGACTTGCCGAAGTGATTCGAAGCTGCATTTTCCTTGAATGCTGCTAGTATTCGCGGCACTTCTATTTGAGTGTTCAAGTTGGCTGGAACTTCGCCAAAGCCCAACAGGCCTAATGGCATCATTTCTCACCGCTAGTGGTGAATAAATGCCGCGTTAATCACTTCGTAGTTCGAGCACGCTGGGTAAATCCGCGATGCCGGAATACTCATTGAAGTGAACGTCGATTCGTGAAGTGAAAAAAGAGTGACCCGCTTGCGTCAAGCCTTGCGAGCAAATTGGCAGCGTGCAGTCTCGGCGGGTGGTTGCGGAAGCGTTCAAGTCACGCATCGCCACCTCCCGATCACGTACTATCAAATGCCCGTTCCGAAAGATCCTGCGAATCTGGAAAAATGGTCAGGGCTACGAACGGTTGGTGTCGCGATTCGGCAAAGTGCAAGTGTCGCAACGTCGTCCAGTGAGGTTCGCTTCTTCATTGCTTCCATCCCGATGGGCATTAAACACTTTGCAAGTTATGTGCGTGGACACTGGGCGTATGTGCGCGGCCACTGGGCGATCGAGAGCATGCGCATGACGGGCACAACGGGGCGTTTCGGCCATTCACTTCTCACAACGCCACCAGACGCGTCTTGATTCAGCTTTCCTGGTCCCATCCGGTCAGCGACCTAAGATTCGAGCCAATCGCTCCTTGCAGGCTGTTGCGAGCGTCGCCGCAGAGCCAGCGTCAGGAATGAGCGTTCTAGGTGAAAACTTGGGCTGAATGCCAACACGATAGCTACACGGCAACGGCACAAGTTCTAGATTTCGGTCTTCGGCGAGTCGCATCGCTCGACGCATGTGGAACGCGCTCGTGATCAAACCGACACGACCCTGGATCGGAAACCCCTCAGGCGGATTTAGCAAAAACTGGCTCAGCGATTGCATCTCCTCGAAGGTGTTTCGGCCTTTGATTTCGTATATACAACTCGAAGGCAAGCCGACGGACTCGAGCATCGCTCGACATGCGACGGATGGATCGGTCGCACCGTCGGAGGAGGTCCCAGTTGTGATGACGGACTGTGCTGCGCCCGAATGCCAAAGTTGAGCGGCGAGCATGACACGCTGGCCATCACCGCCAATTTCGAATGTGCCGTCTTCATTGATCGAAATGCTCCCGCCGAGCGAGACCACGGTTCGAAACGGAGTCTTATCTGCTAAAACACTTGGGTCTCGAGGCCACTCGACTGGGCCCATCACCTTCCGGGCAATGTAGTCACTGCCGATCGCTTGCAACGCAAACCAGCCCAGTACCAGCCCAATCCCCAGCTTTCGTTTGCCGCTGAAAAGAGAGAACATTGCTAGAAAAAATGTGCTGCACCAAGCCAGACCGAGCGGCATGGCAAGGTCGGTCGCCGCTCGCATCGCCGAGGCTTCATCCAATTGAAAATAGGTCGCGACAACAAGACCACTGGCGAACAACAACGTGAGAATTCCGGCGAATATCAATGGCCTCAACCACCCCGACCGGATTGGAGATCGCGGTGATACCGACGAGCCAGAGTCATTGGAATTGGAGTCAAGTTGTCGAGAAGCGGTCATTCGATGAAATAGCCCGGTGGCGTACTCGGTGGCAAGATTTTACAAAGATGAGTTTGCGTGTTAGTTCGATTCTGTCCAGTGGAGTGTTGAAATGCGATGGCGTGGCGGTCGGCAAAGCGAAAATGTGGAAGACGCTCGTGGAGTGTCTGGTACGGCAGTCGTCGGTGGCGGTGCTGGCTTAATGATCATCGCCATCATTATTGTCTTGCTCGGCGGTGACCCTCGCCAGTTCCTGCAACAAGCGAATAACCAGCAAGCAAACAACCAGCAGGCAGGGGCACCCGCAGGGGCTGGTCGTGGAGCTGATGGCGAACTTTCTCCCGCGGAAGTCGAGGCTGGTGAATTCTGCGCAACGGTGCTTGGATATACCGAAGACGTTTGGTCCCGATTGTTCATGGAAGCTGGAAAGCAGTATCGCTACCCGACCATGAAACTGTTCAGTGGCCAAACTCAATCTGCATGCGGTGGCGCGACGGCAGCGTCGGGTCCGTTCTATTGCCCGGCCGACGAGAAAGTTTACCTCGATACGTCCTTCTTTGCACAACTCGCACAAGACCTCAACGCGCCAGGTGACTTTGCACAGGCGTACGTTATCGCTCACGAAGTTGGCCACCATGTGCAAAATCTGCTGGGTTACACCGACCAGCTCGATGCGCTGCGTCCGCGACTAAGCGAAGTCGAAAACAATGAGTACTCCGTCAAACTCGAACTGCAAGCCGACTTCTTTGCCGGTGTGATGTTGCATCATGCCAATCGGATGCAGAACATCATTGAACCAGGCGACGTTCAAGAAGCCTTGCGAGCCGCAACAGCGATCGGTGATGACACGTTACAACGCCGTTCCGGTCAAGCTCCTCGCAAAGAAACCTTCACGCACGGAACAAGTGACCAACGTGAGCGATGGTTCCGCAAAGGACTGGACACCGGCGACTTGAGCCAAGGTGACACGTTCAGCGCCAAGAGCCTTTAGCAAGACACGAGTATCAATCACCGTTTTCGCGAAGGCTCAGTGTGCCATCGCGAGCAACGATGATGTGGTCCAGGACATTGATGCCAAGAAGCTCACCCGACTGTGTTAACCGTTTGGTGACGGCGTGATCTTCGCGGCTCGGCGTCGGATCACCACTGGGGTGATTGTGCACGAGCAAGATTGCGGACGCAGAATCTCGAATCGCGGGACGGAACACCTCTCGCGGATGAACCAGACTCGCGTCGAGAGTTCCAACAGTGATGCGATGTGTGCGAAGTGGTTTGTGTTTCGTGTCGAGCGTCACGATATGAAACTCTTCTTGAACCGCGTCGCTGGCAAGATGCGCAAACTCGGCGCGACAGTATTCCACCGCCGTTTGCGTACTCGTGATACGAGTCGTCGTTCGCTGGACATTTGCCTCCGCCTTTGCGACTCGCCGCCCCAGTTCAATCCCAGCAATGATTTGGCTGTAGCTGACCACCGTGATCGCTCGGCTGACCCGTTTTAATTCCGCAGGCCCGTGCGCCCGCAATTCTTCAAGCCGACCATCGAAGCGGTTCGCCAGTTTCTGAGCCGACTCGATCGCTGACTCGCCCTTGATGCCCACACGAATTAGGATCGCGAGCAGGTCCGCATTGCTCAGGCCGTCGGCGCCTTGGTCCAACAATCGCTCGCGAGGCCGCTGCTCCGCAGGCATCGCCGTGACTTGAGTACCGTAAATCTGGCGATCGATCCACTGTGCGGGCTCGAATGACTCACGTTGAACCAACCAACGATAGCGTTTCGAATCCGATTCAAGCACGACTTCCAACAGTCCCTCTTTGACAAGATCCTGTAACGTGCGAGTGACATACACGGGTGTCGATTCACTGCAAACCTGTTTCGCTTCTTCGGCTGTGAACTTGTCCAACGTCACGAGTGGTTGAAGCAATTGCGTTAAACGCTTTCGCCGGTCGTCGCTCATCTTTTCCTGTCCCTGAGGTTGAGTAGAGACCTTGAATTGTACGCTCTCCAGCACCTCCCAACAGCCAACGTCGCCACAGAATTCGTGGGGCCCGTTTTATGTCCGCCGAATTCGACAAGCAAAGCACTTGGACGCCTCACCACCTCGACCTCGGGAGTAAGTTGCGATTTCGTTCAATTGAAGATATATTCAACTGAATTGCGGGCCAATTCGATTGACTCGACACTTGCCTTCGGCGGGCGTTGCGATCGAAAGTTCATTGACACCTCAACCGACAGAAACGATGAATTCGACTGAGCCTGAAGTATCGTGCGCGGATCTGTTGAAGGTCCTTGCCGACGAAACGCGTCTGGGGGTTGTCCAGGAGTTATTGAACGGACCGAAGTGTGTCGGCGAAATGAACGAAACTCTTCAATGCGAGAAAACTTTGCTGTCGCATCACTTGAAGATTCTTCGCGAAGCTGGAATCGTCGAATCCCAGCGAGACGGAAAATCGATGCTTTATCGCTTGGCACCGTCCGTCGAGTTCCGTCGGCGCGGCAAGGGGATTGATCTGGGTTGCTGCAGAATTACTTTCGACTAGAGATGTATTTATGAATTTCAGTTACGCACTGATGTTGATGGTTTCAGTGTTTTCGCTCTGCGGATGCAGCCCTAGTTCGTCATTGGAGAACACCGGCCTGTCGACGACACAGAGAGTGGATTCTCCAGCGACGAGCGGGTTGAGCGGGAAAATTGAAGTCACTGGTTCGAGCACCATCGCGCCGTTGATGACGGAAATTGCCAAACGGTTCGAATCGTTTCACCCTGGCGTTCGCGTCAATGTGCAAATGGGTGGTTCATCGCGTGGGATCACCGATGCGCGTCAAGGGCTTGCAGATGTTGGCATGGTATCGAGAGACCTGAAATCCGACGAAGCGGACTTAAAACATTTTGAGATCGCACGTGACGGAGTCTGCATGATCGTACATGCGGACAATCCGATCGGCGAACTGAATCGCGATCAAGTCATGGGCATCTACACACGCGCGATTACGAACTGGGAAGATGTGGGTGGGACCGACGCCAAAATAGTCGTTGTCAATAAAGCCGAGGGCCGCTCAACGTTAGAAATTTTCCTGGACTACTTCAAGCTGAAAGCGGAGCAGGTCCAAGCTGACATTGTCATCGGTGACAACGAACAAGGCGTGAAAACGGTTTCGACGAGTCCCGCGGCGATTGGTTATGTTTCGGTCGGAACGGCGCAGTATGACAAAGATTTAGGAACTCCAATCAAGTTGCTCTCCATCGACGGTGTTGATGCGTCGGTAGCTACGGTTGCGGATCGTACGTTTCCTATCTCACGGACGCTCAATCTCGTTACTAAGGATGAACCAACTGGGCTTGTGAAACAGTTTATTGATTTTGCAACATCAGCCGACGTTCACGATTTGGTTCGGGAGCTTGCGTTTGTCCCATTGGAGAATTGAGTTGCTCGCCACGACGCTGGTGCGATCAGCTGCGGTGTTTGCGTGTTCGATCGTCCTATTGGTGATTGCGTTTCTCGCACGTGAGGCTTGGCCGGCGATTTCTGAACTTGGACCAAGACTACTGCTCGATGAGAGCTGGCATCCGAAAGCGACGGCGAGCACTGGAACGTTTGGAATCTGGCCCATGATTGTCGGCAGCCTCGCCGTAACGGCGGGTTCGGTCGCGATTGCAGCACCCGTTGGAGTCTCTTCGGCTGTTTTCAGCGAGTACTACGCTCCACGTGTCATCGCTGTGGCCTATCGACGTTGGGTGGAGTTGCTGGCTGGCATTCCGTCGGTTGTGTTCGGTTTTTGGGGGCTCGTCGTCCTAGCGCCGCTGATCGCTCGCATCTCGCCGCCTGGCCAAAATCTACTTTGCGGCATGTTGATTGTCACGATCATGATTTTGCCGACCATCATGCTTGTGGTGCAATCGACGTTCGCCTCAGTCCCGCGGATTTACCTCGCAGGAGCCGTCGCGCTCGGGATGGGACGTTGGGCCGTCATTCGACAAGTGGTTCTTCCCACATCGCGACGTGGCATAGCAACTGGCGTGATGCTGGGAGCCACTCGTGCTGTGGGCGAAACGATGGCCGTCGTCATGGTGTGTGGGAATGTTGTAAAAACTCCGCAAAGTATCTTCGACCCCGTCCGTACGCTCACGGCAAATATGGCGTTGGAGATGAGCTACGCAATGGGGATGCACCGAAATGCACTTTTTGCATCGGGGTTGATTCTGATGCTGGTCTGCGCACTCGCGATCGTCTCGGTAAATGTTGCGAGTCGACGAGCATGAACCAAGAATCTTGCGTACGTCTCGCCGAAAGCGGGCGAGTCGGGGAACGCCTCACGTCCATCGCAATTTGGTTCATGGCAAGTTCGGTGGCTTGCGTCTTGCTCTGCATTATCGGCGATTTAGTCTGGCATGGCGTCGCTGGATTGAGCCTCGATTTTATCATTGCCGCCCCAGCACGATCCGGTCGCGAAGGCGGCGTTGGTCCAATCCTCGTATCCACATTTGTGGTGCTGACAATTGCGATCGCTGTCTCGATGCCCATCGGGCTTGCGACCGCAATCGGTTTGAGCGAGTTTACTTCTCGCGAGAGCCGTTTCGCGACCTTCGTTGGTCACGGGCTGGATCTACTTGCCGCAGTTCCATCGATTGTGTTTGGCTTGTTTGGAAATGCACTGTTTTGCAACTTGCTTGGATTGGGCTACTCGATTCTCGCTGGCGGATTGACGCTCGCTTGCATGGTGTTGCCGATTCTCGCTCGAACCATCGAAGCCTCACTGCGCAATGTGCCAGACGATTATCGCGTCGCATCCGCATCGCTCGGAATCTGTCGTGCTCGCTGCACCGCCTCAATCCTTTTGCCTGCTGCAAGCTCGGGAATTGTTGTCGGGTTGGTCCTGGGAATTGGACGCGTGCTTGCTGAGACGGCGGCGCTATTGTTTACAAGTGGCTATGTGGATCGAATGCCGCGCACTGCAATGGACTCCGGGCGTGTCCTCTCCGTGCATATTTACGACTTGGCGATGAACATTCCCGGAGGAACGGAAAACGCGTACACCGCGTCGTTATTGTTGGTTGGCCTGCTGGTAGGAATTAACCTTACCGCGTCGATCCTGGTGCGATACTTATTTCCGACGCAACGGGTGGTGTGATGAGCCATGATTCACCTGGGGCCGCCGAAAACGTCGCCGTGGAAACGCGTGAACTGTCCGTCGCATACGCGGGGCGTGTGGTACTGAAGGACGCGTCGCTGAAGATTGCGAGGTCCAAGATCACAGCCATTATTGGCCCCTCCGGCTGCGGGAAAACGAGCTTTCTTCAATCGCTCAATCGAATCGGCGACATGATTTCTGGCTGCACCGTGACCGGCCAAGTCATCATGGACGGAGCGAATGTGTTGGCCCCAACAACGGATCTTATCAAGCTGCGTCGTCGCGTCGGAATGATTTTCCAAAAGCCGAATCCATTCCCGCTCTCGATTCGCAAGAACATTCAATTAGCCCTTCGCGAGCATCGCATTGGAAATCGTGTGGAAATCGATTCCATCACTCAGCGGGTTCTGCAAGATGTCGGATTGTGGGATGAAGTGAGTGACCGACTCGATACGCCAGCGTTGAAATTGTCCGGTGGCCAGCAACAGCGATTGTGTATCGCCAGAGCACTTGCGTTGTCGCCCGAAGTGCTGCTTTTTGACGAGCCGTGTAGCGCCTTGGACCCCGTCGCGTCGCGAGTTGTCGAAACGCTCATTGAATCGCTAAGAAATCAGGCAACGATTGTGATCGTGACGCATAATCTTGCCCAGGCTCGCCGAATTGCTGACAATGTTGCAATGTTTTGGTACGAGAACGGCGCCGGAGCACTGGTGGAGTTCGGAACGAGCCCCATGATTTTCGAAAGCCCAAGGTCACCGATCACCGCCGCGTACGTGCAAGGAACCGAAGGCTAATCACTGTCTCGAATGAATCACCTAGGGGCATGTTTCCAGCCTGGTGCTGGAGGACGTCGCGTCAGCTGGCGGACACCGACAACAAAACGCTATCCTATTTCATCAACATGGTTTCCATCGACACGGTCTCCACCGACACAGTCTCCATCGACATAGTCTCCATCGACATAGTGCCGCATGCGAAACGCCCGTCCAATGCTGTATGAGTTTTCCCGATATTTACAGGTCTCGACCGCTGAAAACTGAACACCAGACACTATTGCCCATTTTGGATGCGGGGTTGCCTGTTTCGATCGTGGAGCCGTTTTCTGTGCGGGTGGCGCGCGGCGGTTCGCCACTTCGTCGTGCTGGTTTGTCGACTCTACAAATTAACGTTGGCAAATTGTGCAACCAGACATGCACGCATTGCCACGTGGAGGCTGGGCCAACCAAAAAACGCGAGAACATGTCGGCGGAAACTGCGACTCGAATCATGGAACTTGCACGCGGGTGCGAGTCGCTCACATGCGTCGACATCACCGGCGGAGCGCCCGAAATGAATCCGCATTTCCAAGAGCTCGTATGCGACTTTCGCTCGCGTGGTTTGCGAGTCATCGATCGCTCCAATTTGACGATTTTTTCCGAGCCCGGTTTTGGGTGGGTTGGGCAATTTCTGGCCGACCACCGGGTTGATGTCGTTGCCTCGCTTCCTTGTTACCTCGCCGAAAATGTCGATCGACAAAGAGGCGACGGAGTATTCGACAGGAGTATTCACGCGCTGATCGAATTGAATGAGCATGGGTACGGAATGCCTGACTCGCCACTGCGATTGGATCTTGTCTACAACCCGACCGGGCCATCGCTCGCGCCAGACCAATCCAAATTGCAAGCCGATTACAAGCGTGAGCTTCGAGAGCGATTTGGAATCGAGTTTCATTCGCTGCTTGCGATGAACAATATTCCAATCAAGCGATATTCGAAGTTTCTGGCAAAGCAAGGCAAGCTAGATGTATACATGCGATTGCTGCATGCGAACTTCAATGAAACTGCAGCGGAGAATGTGATGTGCAGGTCGCTGGTTTCGGTCAGCTGGGATGGTGTTATCTACGACTGTGACTTCAATCAGATGATTGAAATGCCAGTCGCGGGGGGCCGCCGAACGACTGTTTGGGACGTCGAATCTCTCGATTCTCTCGCCCACCGGCCGATTGCGACTGCAGATCACTGTTACGGCTGTACCGCCGGAAACGGAAGCAGCTGCAGTGGTGCCGTGACTTAATGTCACGAAAAGGTTACGCTGAACCATGCTGGCGCCCCGCTCCAGGGACTCTGCTGGCAACCCAACACTGCTGGTAACCCAACACTGTGAATCGAGCAGGACTCATTGGCCTGTAAACTCAGAAGACAATCATGAACAAGATGAACGTAGATCAAGCCGTCCGAGACCGATATTCTTCCGCCGCCGGCGAACGCGACGCTGCATTGTGTTGCCCCGTCGACTACGACACACGATATCTTGAAGCCATTCCAGCCGACGTCATCGAACGTGACTACGGCTGTGGCGATCCGTCGCAATATGTACGCGAAGGCGAAACAGTTCTCGACCTTGGATCTGGTGGCGGTAAGATCTGTTTCATCGCGGCCCAGGTTGTTGGACCGACTGGCCAAGTCATTGGCGTCGATATGAACGACGAGATGCTCGCACTAGCTCGAAAGAGTCAACCAATCGTTGCGGAGAAAATCGGTTACGACAACGTCACGTTTCTCAAAGGCAAAATCCAAGATCTGAGTTTGGATCGTGACCAGATTGATGCGTATTTGAAATCGAATCCGATCCAATGCGAAGTGGATTATCAAAAGCTCGAGACCAAGATGGCTGAGCTTCGTGTCGAAGCTCCACTTGTCGAAGACGAATCCATTGATGTTGTGGTCAGTAATTGCGTTTTGAATCTTGTGGATGCAAACGAAAAAGAACGCCTTTTCGCGGAGCTATTCCGGGTGCTGAAGGTCGGCGGACGGGCTGTAATCAGCGACATCGTTTCGGATGAGCAGGTACCAGACGAATTGCAAAACGATCCTGAGCTATGGAGCGGTTGCATTGCAGGTGCGTTGGAGTTGCAAGAGTTTTTACTGGCGTTTGAACAGGCCGGTTTTCACGGCATCACGCTCGTGAGTATGCAAGAAGAACCGTGGCAAACGGTCGAAGACATCGAGTTCCGAAGTGCAACCGTGATCGCGTACAAGGGCAATGATCTGGAACGCGCAAGTGACGATGATGAGCCCGTCGCGATGGTGATTTACCGCGGCCCGTTCGCTCGTATTCAAGACGAGCGAGGACACGTGTTTGAACGTGGCGAAGCAACCATGGTGACTGAGTTGACACTGGAAACGCTAACGCGAGAGCCCTATGTCGATCATTTTGATTTTAGCCAAGCGGAACTCGACGAAACGCCCACGCCTTCTCCATCCAAGCTTTCCTTGCCGACGATGGGCTGCAACACCCCAGGGTGCTGTTAGTCCTGACGCATTAAAGTAGCCCATTTGAAAGTAACCAATCGAGAGCTACTCAGGCCATTGAACGTATTCGCGGCCACGTGGTTCAATCTTCTTGAATCCGTCCGCGAGAAGATTCATTGCGTAGTGATAGGTGAAGACGCTGCCGAGTGGATCACCAGCGAGTGTGAACGCGTCAACGACAACGCGATGATACAAATCATCAAGTCCCGGTTGGTTGGTTTGCTCGACTTCGTCAAGCACTTTGAGCACTTGAGCAAGTTCCTTCGCGTCATAGAACCAAAGCTCCCCCAAGACTTTGTCATCGCCAGCAACGAGTGCGGGGTAGTCGGATCGTGTATGGAGTGATCCACGAGTCCACGCTGCGATAACACTCTTGGGATCAATGCGCCAACAACGTTCACGACATTGCCCTCGCTTGAGCGTTCCATACACAAAGACGCCCATGACGTTTTCTTGAATCATTGCGTTGTCCCACTCATTGGCGTTCGGGCCCTCTCCGTTATTTCAGCCCTTCGGCGCTTAGGGTTGATTTGCCGAGACCGCCTTGATACTCGGCTTTGAGTAGGTACGGCGGAAGAACCAGGTTGCTGAACAAACTGGCTGATGGCTGGCAAATCCGACTCACGGATTCTTGGGTGGATTCATTGTCCTTGCTCTGCAGATTTTGCGGCGCTGACCTTACGAACGTTGACATAAAGACTTGTTTGGTTTCGGAATGTATTGAGAATGAATGTGTCCAGGGTGTGTACTTCACCGTCTCGGAGGGCCCTGTTGGACGTCGACCACCAAATCCAGGCGGTGCGAAAAACGGCATCGGGCCAAAGCCTGATTGCGTGAAGTACTCGGCTTCCTCTTGCTTGCCTTGCTCGACTCTTACCGTAATCGCGTTGGTTGAATTCGGGCTCAGTTTCCAGCCAGCCACGTTGATTTTTCCTGCGACCGCATCGCGGATCTCTGTTTGTAAGTCTGCGGGTATTGATCCAAGGTCATAGAGCACTGAGACTGAATCGCCTGGCTTGATCGCGTAGGCGGTTGCGGGATCAATCTCATCGGCGGCGCGAATAGCTTCGGGGTGCGGAATGCGATACACGGCCACGCTGCTTTGCTTTTCGCCACCAAAGGCGGCGAACATATAGTCACCCAACGTCGCTGATCCAGTCGGGTTTCCCGCGTAAGTCCACATCGGCACGGCTCGTTCGATGTCATACAGCACCGAACCAACGAGAAGATGATTGCCAAACCATCGAATCGTGGTGTCTGGCTTGCCTTCACTCACCGCGATTGTCTTATTCGCACTTCCGTCATGGGTGTTATAGAGTGTGATCGTGAACGGATGGAACGCCGCCAAGTACTTTCCGTCGGATGAAAAGGCAATCCGGTTCGCCGGTGCATCACGGTTAATGCATCCGACCATTTTGCCTTGCGATGTTTCAAGTACTGTGATTGAGTTACCCAGTGGTATGGCAAGCAATTCTCCAGCCGCCGTCAAGGCAACATTTGAGCTCGCGCCTGTCGCTCCACGATGCGTCGCTTTGGGTCCCATTGAGTTCTCGAGTTCCCAGAAAGTCAGCGTATTCTTTTGGCTGATGGTCGCCAATCGATTGCCAGTGAGAAACGCAGCCCACATCACTTCATCCCATGAACCACCGCCTGCGGTAAACTGGAATTCAACATTCAATCGCCCGTCTTGGACAGCAAAGATTGCCAAGTCATTCCCTTTGTCAAAGCCTTCAATTCGAACGGCAGCGACTCGAGTGCCATCGGCGCTCATAGCAAGCAACTTCCAAGGCTGATCAAACTGCGTCAGCCCAGACGTCTCGCCCGTGGACGCGTTCATCACTGCGAAGTGGCCAAACTGGTCTTTGTTCCCGCGTTTTTCCTGATACGAATTAAGAACAATCGTACCAGCCTTTCCACCAACCAGAATTTTCATGGAAGCAAAGAACGGCTTTGCGACATCCGACCTGATTGTCACTTCCTCGAAATCCACGCGGGGAAAAGACACGGGAGCACTAGCCGACCAAAACTCACGGCCAGGCGTGATCGTTAGCGGCCGAAATCCACTCACGATTGCTTGTCGCTTAGGAATTTCAGTGCTTCCACCTGGACTCGGCCCAGCAGCCACAGGTGCATTTTGTTGAGGCGACATATTGCTCGAGCTTGCCGGCGCCGCTTCTCCACCCGCAAATGGATTCTCGACTTCAGGAAGCGTGCTTCCTTTGGATGCATTGATTGCTTTCTCGGCAGCCAAAAATCCTCCGATGAACGCTTGGTCCGATTCACTCATTTTATTCAGCGGCACAGTAACAATCAGCCCGTCTGCTTTGAGCAACCGAACCGACTTGATGTCGGCGAACTGGAGCCGCCCTTCAATTCGAAATTTTCCCGACTGGTCCGACCACGTTCGACTCGCCGCGAACCCGACGAGTGCTCCGGAAGGTTCGCCAGCAAGTAAATGCAACGATGTTGTCAATGCAAAACTCAGCAACAGCACAGTTCGGAAAATAGCTGTCTTCATCTGGAAGTGCACATTCATGAATGAAACTCGATAAGAGAGGTCGTTATAGGTCCATCTGACGTTTAACTTTGGCGAACTGTTCCACGGCGAATTCCAAATCTTCGGTTGTATGCGCCGCCGACATTTGCGTGCGAATTCTCGCCAAGCCCTTTGGAACAACGGGGAACGAAAATCCGACGACATAGACACCGCACTCTAGCAGGCGTCGTGACATCTCCGTCGCCACGCGAGCATCGCCAAGCATCACGGGGATGATCGGATGCTCGCCAGCGACCAAATTGAAACCTTCTCGTGCCATAGATTCTCGAAAGAACGAAGCGTTGCGCATCAGTTGATCTCGTAGCTCCGTGGATTCGCCAAGCAGATCCAAGGCGGCGATAGAACCAGCGGCGATCGGCGGCGCAATGGAGTTCGAAAACAAATACGGTCGCGAACGTTGGCGAAGCAATTCGACGACTTCACGGCGTCCACTCGTATATCCGCCGCTGGCACCACCGAGGGCTTTGCCCAATGTGCCGGTGATGATATCGATTCGTCCCATGCAATCATGGTGCTCATGAGTGCCACGACCGGTCGTACCAAGAAACCCCGTGGAATGACAATCATCCATCATGATGGAAGCGTCGTACCGATCCGCCAACTCACAAATTGCGGGAAGATTGGCAATACTTCCGTCCATGGAGAAAACGCCGTCGGTTGCGATCAATCGAACCCGCGCTGACGCAGCAGCTTTGAGCTGGATCTCCAGATCCGTCATATCGCCATTCGCGTAACGGAAACGCTGGGCCTTGCATAAGCGAATGCCGTCGATGATGGATGCGTGGTTGAGTTGATCCGAGATGACAGCATCTTCCGCCGACAGGATCGTCTCGAACAGTCCGCCGTTGGCATCAAAGCACGATGAATAGAGGATCGTGTCATCGACGCCAAGAAACTCCGCCAAGCGACGTTCGAGCTCTTGGTGGATGGTTTGCGTCCCACAAATGAATCGAACTGACGCGAGTCCGTAACCGAACTGCTCGAGCGCGGACTGTGCCGCAGAGACAATTCGTGGATGGTCGGCCAATCCAAGGTAATTGTTCGCACACAGATTCAAGACTCGCCCAGACGACATGACGCCGATGTGAGCGTTCTGGGGCGTCGTGATGACCCGCTCGGACTTATAGAGGCCTTCGTTGCGGATATTATCGAGCTGGTGGCTAAGAACGTCAGTGAGTTTTTGGCTGATTGTCATGATGGAGACCACTTGAGTATGACTTTGCCCGACTCGCCCGAAAGCATGGTATCAAAACCGGTTTGGAAGTCGTCGCAGTCGTATCGGTGCGTGATGACGTCGGTGATGTCGAGTCCACCTTGGATCATTACGGTCATTTTGTACCAAGTCTCGTACATCTCGCGGCCATAGATACCTTTGATCGTGAGCATATTGAAGACGACAAGGTTCCAGTCGATTGCCATTTCAGCGGCTGGGATTCCAAGCATTGCGATTTTCCCACCGTGGCACATCGTCTCGAGCATGGAACGAAACGCACTTTGATTTCCTGACATTTCGAGACCAACGTCAAAGCCTTCCTTCATACCGAGTTCGTCCATCACTTGTTGAAGGGATTCCGTTCGCACATCAACGACCCGCGTCGCCCCCATCTTCTTGGCTAGTTCCAATCGCCAAGGATTGACATCGGTTGTAATGACGTATCGAGCGCCCGCGTATTGAGCGACTGCGGTGGCCATGCATCCGATGGGACCAGCGCCGGTCACAAGAACGTCCTCGCCGAGCAGAGGAAACGAGAGAGCGGTGTGAACAGCGTTACCGAGAGGATCAAAAATCGAAGCGACATCTAGGTCAACATTGGGATCATGATGCCATACGTTTGTCATCGGCAGCGAAATGTATTCAGCAAACGCACCGGGACGATTCACGCCCACACCAAGCGTGTGCGCACATAGATGCCGACGGCCGGCAAGACAGTTTCGGCAACGCCCACAGACCACGTGGCCCTCGCCGCTGACGATCTCCCCCGCGTGGAAGTCAGAAACATTCGTACCGACCTCAACAATCTCACCAACGAATTCATGGCCGACCACCATGGGCACTGGAATCGTCTTTTGTGCCCAGGCATCCCAGTTATAGATGTGAACGTCAGTCCCGCAGATTCCGGTTCGATCAACCTTGATCAGCACGTCATTGATGCCAACTGTGGGCATCGGCACATCCTCCATCCACAAGCCGACTTCGCGTTTCCGTTTGACGAGCGCTTTCACGAGTGAGGTGCCTCTACTGGCGGGTGAACTGGGAACCAAGGTGAATTGGACTTCTATTCGAGCCTGCCGTCATCTTTGATGCAACTATGCGGAAAGATCCGAAAAATCGCGTCAATCGATACGGATTCCCAAAGATCATAGCCGGATTTTCTAAAGCACGAACTAGCGACGGCTTGTTTGGACGTACGTTTTCGCATGGGTGCCCCCCAACAAATTTACAAATCAGTAAAATTCCATGTTTACGCAATCTCAATTCGTACTCCATCCCGACCAGACCTTTGTGGGCGATCCGGTGGGTAGCGAATCAGATCAACTGGCGGAAGCTCTGGCTTCAAAGTTTGAAGAACTCAGCTTGATCCATGAGCTGACTGAGCGACTCAAGCTCGAAGAAAGTTCGTCGGAAATTTGCGTTGCGTTACTTGGGCAGCTGGCACCTTGCATCAAATCGACATCGCTCGTCATTGACCTCGTCGCCGATGACGACGCTGGGGTCGAAGCTGAGACGTTTCAAAACGGGTTACTGCTCAGCAACAATCGCATCCAAAAAATCGTCACCTCAGCAAGAGCGTGCTGGACAGGAGTCCAAGACTTTATCGAGACCGGAAGCATCATCGTTCTCAACCAACTATCCGATCCCGAATGCAAGCAAGAAACGATACGAGTTGTGATTGTTCCGATTGAGCGCAATACCACTTTGCTCGGTCACATGATTGCCGTACGAAAATCGAATCAATCTGAGTTCGGAACTGTCGAAGCTGATTTAATGCGGAGCACCATGATGATGCTTGCCGTGCACTTGATCAATCAGCGCCAATTCCTAGAGATGCAGCAGATGTTTGAGGGCACCGTCCGCTCACTCGTCTCGGCTCTCGACGCGAAAGACACCTACACGTGTGGTCACAGCTCAAGGGTTGCCGAGCTAGCGGTCGAGCTGGCATGTCGACTGGGTTACGGAGAAGAAGAGTTATCAACCATTCGGATGGCGGGCATCCTGCACGACATCGGCAAGATTGGTATCGAGGATTCTGTGCTTCGTAAGCCTGGGAAATTGACGGACGAAGAATTTGCACAAATCAAACAGCATCCGGTCCTTGGTTTTGAGATCCTCAAAGGCATCAAGCCTTTCCGCAAGATTCTGCCCGCTGTGCGTCATCACCACGAAGCATGGGACGGCACTGGATATCCAGACGGACTTTCGGGTGAATCGATTCCGCGTGACGCCCAAGTGATCGCCGTTGCAGACGCGTTTGATGCGATGACAAGTGATCGCCCCTATCGACCTGGGATGCCAGTTCCCAAAGTGATCGAGATTTTCCGCCAAGGACGGGGCCGTCAATGGGCAGCGGACGTTGTTGACGTCTTGTTGCAGTGCGAAAAGTGGATCGAGGAAGTCAAGTAAGTCGCCTTCGCTCGATCGCGAATGCGTTGTGACGAACGAGCTGGCAGAGCCGGCTAAGCAGAACGGTGTGGACAAGAAACGGAGACTGGGCGATCATAGAGGCACGTAGATTCCTCGAACAACTCTTTTGATCGCTAGTTCCCAGCCCTGAAATCATCTGCCTTTCTCATTGCAACCGACGAAGCGGGATATGGCCCAAAATTAGGTCCGCTAGTGGTTGCATCGACTCTCTGGAAGATGCCCAGTTCGGACCCGACGCAACAGCAATCTTGCTTTGACGCCTTCCATCAAGCCACCTCGGGGCTTGGCAAGTTGAGCTTGATCGGAGATTCGAAGAAGCTTTTCAAGCCAGGAGTCGCTGGTTCACTTGACGCACTTCGATTCGTGACTTGGGCATCCTTGCGAACGTGTGGGTACGGTGGATCGAGTTTGCGAGATTGCTTGACAACGATTGCCGCAAATGATCTGGCGGCGATTGCCGAAACACCGTGGCTCCAAGGGATTGATGATGTCTGGGGAAACGGGTTCGATTGCGACTTGAGTGCTGCCGCCGACAAAGTTTGGGCAACCTCATCCGCAAAACTTGTTGCGATTCGCGTGCGGATCATCCCCGCCAAACATTTCAACGAGGCTTGTGCGAGAGGATTCAATAAGTCCGACTTACTGTCGTCGAGCACGCTTGGGCTCGTTGCCGATCTAGTCGACCTGGCCAAGCGTCTTGCTCCGACGAACTCGCGTCACGTGAGTGTCTATTGTGATCGACATGGCGGCCGACGTTTTTATGGCGCGTTGCTACAGCACACCTTTCCCGACAACGCGATGGAAGTTGTTAGCGAGTCGTCTCAACAGAGTATTTATCGACTCGCTCGCACGTTGGGCCGCACCAGCGAAACCATGCGGGTCCAGTTCACCGTGAAAGGCGACTCGTTTTTGCCGGTCTCGCTGTCATCAATGATCGCAAAGTACTTGAGGGAGCGTGCCATGCATTCACTCAACACTTATTTCGCGACACGCCCCATGGGCCCCACGTCGCTGCGACCCACGGCCGGATACCCTGTCGATGCCGATCGCTTTCTCTGTGATATCGAACCTGTGATTATCGCGGACAAGATTGATCGAGCGTGTTTGGTGCGAGCGAGATAATGGCTTGCTCGCAAAACGCCAACCACAACGTTAGGATTTCGGAAGCAGCGCTTGGTTGGCTTGGTTTCGGAATTGGTCCAAGTAGTCATAACCTTTCCAGGTCAACACGAGTGGCCCAGTGTTGGTGAGCGTTTCTTGGCCAAGCAGCACAAAGCCTGCATCTGCGAGGAGCTGCAGGTGGAAGATGACGGCGTCGCGTTCGTAGCCTTCAATCATGACTGCCCCCTTAAAGCGGCGAGTGCCATTGGCTTCAACATACTCAAGGACTTTCTGGACAAGCTTAAAATCGCGTTTCATGTTACTTCCTGCAAATTTACAATCTGGCAGCGACCGGCCCGAGAACTGAGCCCACCCGAGACCAATGCCCTGCCCGAGACCGATAACGGGTTCTGAGACCCGCAACGAGCTGGAAATGAACGTTGTCTAATTCGCGACAAACTTGACGATCCGAGCCGAATGACCGTCGCTGGTCGTGTCCGCTGAAATGCGAATGGTCAACGTATGCTCGCCTGGGGCTAGATCAGTACCAAGCATAACGGTTCTTGGATAGTGCAACGAATTACTGAATCGGTGTAAGAGATTCACTCGGTGAAACTCAGAGCCGTCAACGGAGGCTTCAAGAATCCCGGCATCGGGCCCAGCCACAACAAAAGCTCCTACCGCAGTTCCGGTGAATCGAAGGCTTAGCTCGGCTCCAGGTGTGCTAGAACACAAAAGTGGAATTTTTGCAAAACGTTCTCGTGTGCTACCGGAAATCGATTTCCATTCGGGAATCTCGATCGACCAAGCATCGGATCGTTGGGCATTTTCTAAAGCGACGAAACGTCCTTGGGTATAGCTCAAATCATCGAGCAACCGTTCAGGGATCACGTGGGGTGATGGCATGGCGTTGTCGGCAAGCGGTTTGCTCCACGCATCGTCTAACAAACTAGCGATCATGTCCGATGCGATACGATTGCCATCTGGTTTCGGATGCACACCACCGTACACCTGCCATGTGAGCCGTTCGTCCGAGATACGCTCGGCGACTTCTTTGGCAAGATGGATGCTCGAGACATGGCAATGCTCGGCAACATTCTCGTGGGCGGCAATCGATAGCGGTGTCACACCCGACTGCAACTTCGCAAGCATTCCTTCGTTTACAAAGTAAGTGACGACGATATCCGCATTCGGATTGTGATTTCGCGTTTGGCGAATGATGCCCTCAAGTCCTCGAATGCACTCGTCGCGTGTCGCCGAAGCGTCTTGATCGTCGTTGACAGCAAACTCGACAAAAACCAGATCCGCGGGGCCTTTGCTTAGTACATCGTGATTCAATCGGAACGCACCGGTTGTCGAACAGGTCGACGAAATCCCAGCCGCCGTAAACTCGAACTGAGTCATTGGGAATCGCTGTTGGAGCTCTTCACAAACCATCGGTCGATAGCCGTCCATTTCAGTGATCGATCCGCCGATGAACGCGACATGGCCTACCTTAAACTTCTCGAATTGGATCCGCGAGTTGTCGAAGCTGGCACGACGCCGAACATTCGGCTGGGTGTGCTTGCGAACAAACGCCACAATCGGCCCGGGATCCTTGAGCGAATGTGGGTGATGGCCTATCCCAGGTTTGTGGATCACTTGAATCGAACCGCCAAGCTCCTTGTAGCGATGTTCGATAATGTCGCTGTTTTCTGCGATGGGGACCACATCGTCCGCGTCGCCAACGACGTGCAATATTGGCACTCCAGCCTCCGCCAGCGGAGCTAGACGATCGATTGGATTGCCTTGGAAAGCAATCGCTTCTTCTTCACTCAATTGGTAGGCGCTCAGGCATTGAATCCAGCTCTTGCTGTCACCTTTTCCAGCACCTTTGCCGCCTGGCCAGCTCTTGAAGTCGCACACGGGCGCGTCTCCATAAATGCAAGCCACTTTGTCGGGGTTTGCAATCGCCCAATTGTAAATGATCAATCCGCCTCGGCTCATGCCTTCGAGTGCAGGTCGTTGAGAAAACCCGTGCTCCCGCGTCATCACTTGATAGAAAGCGTCCCAATGAGCCACCGCAACAGGTGCCCCGAACAACCCGGCAACATCACAGTACGCCACATGGAAGCCTTGGTTGAGCAATGCGATGTCAGCTTGCGGTTCATGACCGAAGAATCTGGCTCGCCAAATCCATGGCTTGCCTTCTGCGGATTGCTTCGGCTCAACGACAATGCATGCCCGCTCGTTAACGGAAAAGTCGTATCGGGCAAAACCATGCCAATCTGATGGCGTGCCGCTAAAATCCGCTTGTGAACTCAAGCATCCCAGCGAGGTGAAGACGAGAGCGAGTGCGAACACACAGAGTCGTTGATTCATGGAATTGTACTTGGTTTCTATTTCACAATCGTGTCAGCGAAATCTAGGAACTTGTCCCAGTCGAATTGTTCCAGGCCGTGCCCGCCGGTGCGAATGTGGTACCCGGTTTTGCCAATGACAATTGGTGTGTTAATCGAGGGCATTTCAGTCGTCGTGATCGACTTCTCACCGAGCAATTGAAACACGGGAGCCGCCGCAACCAATGACGCGTATTCCCCTTTGGGATCAGCCCAAAGGTCTTCGTCAGCACTCGTGACATACACGGCTCGCGGTGCGACGAGTGACACAAGTTCGTGTTGATCAATGGGCAGTTCGCTTTCTCGCCCTGCATACTTGGCAAAGTTTGGCGAAAACCAATGCGGAAAGCTTGACGTGATTCGGCCAACCGTCTCGCCGAACGCGCGTCGCGAAAGGGCGGCTCCGCCACATCCCGAGTTATTGCTGTATCCAATTGCGAATCGTGTGTCTTCGCTTGCGCACCAAAGAGCTGTCTTGCCGCCGCGTGAGTGGCCCACGACGGTCGCGCGTGTTTTATCCACTTGGTCGACGGTTTCGAAATAGTCCAGCACTCGGCTTGCTGCCCAGCCCCATGCAGAGAGACTTCGCCAAGCATTGTCGGCTGGCGCTTGGCCGTTCGCGAAGAACGACCGTACGCCTTCGGGGTATCCGTCAGCCCGATCGGGATCAACATCGGTGGTGAAGAAGGTGGCTGTGGCGTAGCCGCGATCCACCAGCGTGCGCACGGGCCAGAACGGATCGTGTGCTCCCACGGCTTTTTCAAGCGGCGCATATTCGCGGTTATTAATCAGCACGACGGCTGGAACTTTACCAGTCACTTTCTTGGGTAACATCACCGTGAAGGGAAAGGAGAACGAGCGTTTGTCAATCGTCAGGACTGCTTTCATTTGACGACAGACCGCTGTTCCCTCCAGGGCATCGTTATCGTGCGAGGTTTCCTCAAATCGAATCGCGTACGCGGTTTCCGGGCGACGGCCGTAAACGTTTTCGCGAAACAACTCCATGAGCTCGGTTCGACGAATTTCCTGCCATTGATTGCTGGTCGTGATCCGTGTTCCATCGTTCGCCACAAGCGGGTCAGGCAAGGTGAAGCTCGGCACCTTGGACTCGTCATAGTTGAACTCGCTACGCTTCTTGCTGAGTTTCTCAACCAATTCCGGCGTCGCCGACCAAGGCGTCTTGTCGACGACCGTTGTGGTGTCATCCGCTTGGGCAGGTACTTGCATCACAGAAATCACTGTGGAAGTTGCGAACAGAAACGCAAACACCAGTCGAGGAACATTGCAACGTCGAAACATCGGCGCGGTCTCCGGCAGACGCGAAGGTGGGTAAATAGCGGACCTCTAGTTATACACCAAGCGAGCTGTGGCGGCGTTATACCTTGGCGCAACTGGCGGCAGCTGGGACGATAACACCAAAAGTTCTTCGCAAGCTCGTTGATTGGTTTCCAGATTTGAATCGAACCGCCACAGACGATCCGGTGCTTACGGCTGCACAGCGAAATTCGTCACCAGAATTGGCCTGGGTCGAAACGTTCACTCATTTGCTCGATACGAAGTTCCGTATCCCCGGCACGAAAGTCCGCTTTGGTGGGGACTTTCTGATGGGGCTCGTGCCCGGACTCGGAGATATCCTCAGTATGGGATTTTCGGGTTTGCTGATTTTGACGATGGCCAAGAACGGCGCGAGCTTGAAGCTTGTTGTCCGAATGCTGTTCAATGTGGTCTTGGATACGGTGGTCGGGTCCGTTCCCATCTTGGGAAATCTGTTCGACCTGGTGTTCAAAGCAAACACCAGAAATTTGATCCTGATGCGTGAGTATTATGTCGCCGGCAAGCACCGAGGCAGTGTTTGGCCGATTGTTGCCGTTGTGGCCGCAACGCTAGGTGTCCTTCTGGTTGTCGCTTGTGGCCTGCTCTTTTGGCTCTTCAGCTGGCTTTGGGAGTTTTTCTCTGTTGCAAGCCCCACTTGAGGCTGTCGGTTTGGCAGGTTTTGCCAAGTTCTTGGCTGCAACACAAACCGCCGAATTCGGATCTGAGAATCGAGCGGTTTATGGCGCGGACAATGTGCCCGGCAAAGCGTAGAATTCCTCGCTCCAATTTTCCGTGTCAAAGGTTATGTGATGAAATTTCGCTTCCCGATTCTGATCATCGATGAAGACTTTCGGTCCGAGAACACCTCGGGGCTTGGCATTCGCGCGCTTGCTCAAGCGATCGAAGGCGAGGGCGCAGAAGTCATCGGGGCAACGAGCTACGGCGATTTGTCCCAATTTGCTCAACAGCAATCGAGGGCTTCGGCTTTCATCCTGTCGATCGACGACGAAGAGTTTTCCGGTGGCGATGACGAACCAGCCATCGGGAAACTGCGAGACTTCATCCAGGAGATTCGGTTCAAAAACTCAGACATCCCGATTTTTCTCTATGGAGAAACGCGAACGTCCAGCCACATTCCCAACGACATCCTGAGGGAGCTTCACGGTTTCATCCACATGTTTGAGGATACGCCGGAGTTTGTGGCTCGGCATATCCTTCGGGAAGCTCGTGCGTACACGGACTCGCTGGCACCGCCGTTCTTTCGCGCGCTACTTCATTATGCAAGTGACGGTTCCTATTCATGGCACTGTCCCGGTCACTCCGGAGGCGTCGCGTTCTTGAAGAGTCCCGTTGGCCAGATGTTTCACCAGTTCTTTGGCGAGAATATGCTGCGTGCGGACGTTTGCAATGCTGTGGAAGAACTTGGGCAATTGCTTGACCACACGGGCCCGATCGCTGCGTCCGAACGTAATGCCGCACGAATTTTCAATGCTGACCATTGCTTCTTTGTGACCAATGGAACGTCGACTTCGAACAAGATGGTTTGGCACTCGACCGTTGCCTCTGGCGATATCGTCGTGGTCGATCGCAACTGTCACAAGTCCATCCTGCATTCGATCATCATGACGGGCGCGGTGCCTGTGTTCTTGACACCGACACGAAATAACTTGGGTTTGATCGGGCCGATCTCTCTCGACGAATTCCGACCTGAAAACATCCAGAAAAAGATCGACGCGAACCCGTTTGCCAGAGAGGCTCAGCTTGCTCACCCAGGTCGCAAGCCTCGCATTCTCACGATCACTCAGAGCACCTACGACGGTATCGTTTACAACGTCGAGATGCTAAAGGAGTTGCTCGACGGGCAAATTGACACGTTGCACTTTGACGAGGCTTGGCTGCCTCATGCAACATTCCACGATTTTTATCGCAATATGCACGCGATTGGACGTGATCGACCGACGTGCCAGGATTCGATGGTGTTCGCGACTCACTCCACCCACAAGCTGCTTGCTGGGATTTCACAAGCGTCCCAAATCCTTGTGAAGGAGCCGGTGAAGCACAAGCTTGACCGCCACATTTTCAACGAAGCGTACCTGATGCATACCTCGACTTCGCCCCAGTACGCGATTATCGCGTCTTGTGACGTTGCCGCGGCGATGATGGAACCGCCTGGGGGAACGGCGCTTGTCGAGGAGTCCATTCTCGAAGCATTGAACTTCCGACGTGCGATGCGCAAAGTGGATGCGGAATGGGGTGATGATTGGTGGTTCCAAGTTTGGGGACCCGACGACATCACCGAGTCAGGCATCGGCGTGCAGGAAGACTGGGTGCTTCGCGATGACGATAACTGGCACGGTTTCGGAAACCTCGCCACGGGATTCAACATGCTTGACCCGATCAAGGCAACCGTGGTGACGCCCGGCTTGAACGTCAAGGGACAGTTTGCACCGACCGGGATTCCAGCATCGATCGTGACGCGGTATTTGGCGGAACACGGCGTCATCGTGGAAAAGACTGGTCTTTACTCGTTCTTTATTATGTTCACCATCGGCATCACGAAAGGACGTTGGAACACGCTTGTAAGTGCGTTGCAACAGTTCAAGGATGACTATGACAAGAACTTGCCGATGTGGAAGATTTTGCCTGAGTTCTCCCAGCAGTTTTCTCAGTATGAGGCGATTGGCTTGCGTGATTTGAGCCAGAGTATTCACGACACCTACAAGAAGTACGACATTGCACGCGTGACGACGGAAATGTACTTATCCGCCATGGATCCGGCAATGAAGCCGTCGGATGCTTACGCCATGATGACTCACCGCGAGATCGATCGAGTCGAGATCGATGATCTCGAAGGCCGAGCGACGGCAGTGCTGTTGACACCGTATCCACCAGGCATCCCGCTACTGATTCCTGGCGAGCGCTTTAACAAGACAATCATCGAGTATCTGCAGTTCGCAAGAATGTTCAATGAGCTGTTCCCCGGCTTCGACACCGACATCCACGGATTAGTGGAGGTCAACGACAACGGCAAACGCAAGTACTTTGTCGACTGTGTTCGAAGTAAGTCCAACTTCGGACATGTCACTCGAGCCGCGTCAGAGGATCGCCATTGCGATGATCCAGTCAGCGTTAAGGCTGCTTATTAGAAGCAACGCAGGACAATCGACTTGTCCCGCGAGAACATTCATTCGTTGCGTTAGCCATTCGTTGCGTTAGCCATTCGTTGAGTTAGCCATTCGTTGAGTTAGCTTGTGGTGTCGATCAACGGCTTGATCTTTAACATCATGCTCTCAACAATCGGCTTGAGAACGTCGCCCACACCAGGAACCGCAAGCGCCTTTTCGATCATCGCTTCCACGGCTGGAAAACTGCTTTGAAGCGATTTGACTAGTGGTCCGCGAATGAGTTCTGGGATCGCGGCGAAACCAGCCGAAGCCGCTTCAAGTTGCTTGTCCATCGTTTCAAGCTCCGGAAGTGCGGCTTTAGCGGATTCAACGTCAGTAACCTTTTCGAAAACACCAGCCATCGATTCGAATGTGCTCGTCATCTTGGAAATATCAAAGTCGGGCATCGCAGCGGCGGGTTCAGTCGTCTCAGTGGCAACTTTCGGAGCTAGTTCTGAGCTGTCGCCGGGCTGCGGCCGATAGGGACGCATAGTCTCACCCTCGCCCGAACCACCAGCCCCCAAGCCACTATCGCCACCGCCTTCTGGTCCATAGCCGCCATCATTTGCCGCGTTCGGGTCCATCTCGACAATGACATTGCCTTCTGGGCCGGATGGGCGAATTCCATCAACGATATATCGGTAGCAACCGTAGCCGATCGCAGCGAGAATCGCGAGCGGGATAAGTACCTTGAGGATTCCTCCGCCGCCAGCCTCCGACGCTTGAGTGGGACGCACGGGAGCGGCAGCCGCAGCTGGTTGTTTCGGCGAAAGCAATCCTAGCCCCATCGCATCGGAAACACCTGCCGGCATCGCCGATGCAATTGAACTTTTCTGGGACACCAGCAGGCTTGCTAAACCGTTGACATCCATCCCGCTCGTACTCTTTGCCTTGCCAAGAAAGCTCATCACGAGTGGTGCGAGCATCGCGAGCATTGACATAACAGAATCCGACTTCATCCCCGTCAACTTGGCGATAATTGGCCCCAGCACGGCCGCCTTGTCACCGAAGATCATCGAAACGAGACCGCCGCCTTTGTTTGCCAATTCGTCGCCCTTGCTACCCGACAGTAAACCGCCGAGATTGTCGAGCAAGCCGCCATCGAAACCGCCTTCGTCGAGAGCTTTGCCCAAGGCTTCGGTCCCACCAGGCGATGAAACTTTACTGACAAGTCCGCCTAGGATCGTTGGCAATAGTGCGTCAATCCCAGACTTTGCCGTTTGTTCGTTCACCCCAAACTTGCCTGCAATTTGACCAGCAATCTGGCCGCCAATTTGACTCTTTACCATGTCGAGAATGTTGATGGACACGCGAGGTATCTCCGCTTGAAAAGAATAGTCGGTTCGATGAACCCAGACAGACACGCAAACCCCACCGGTCATGCCAGCATCTGACTTCCGCCATAAAGCGTATCACATATGTATACATGCGCGCCCCCGGTGGGTTAAAAAACACTACGCGTGATCCGCGACGACACTGCGCATCCGAAAATTCACTAAGAAAGGGCATCCGGAAAGTGCGGCCAGAAAAAACGCAGCGACGAAATGCGTAGTGAATCTTGAATGGTCTTGCTACTTCTTCTCCAGGTCAACTGCCACAAGCTCATCGTCGTTGCGGACATAAGCCGTCCGATTGGCGTAGGCTGGGTGGCTCCAGATCACCTTGCGTCCGAAGGCTGACTGGGTTGGTTCAAGTACAAACATTTGCCCAAGCGACTGGTACCCCTTTTCGCTGAGTTCTGCGAGCGTCAAAACACCTGCCTCGCCAAACAACCAGTAGCGTCCGCTCGGTTCATGTCGAGTGACGAATGCCGTTCCCGCAGCCAGCCGGCGTTCGTTTTGTGGATTCACCGGATCATATGATTGCCACAATCGCGTTCCGTCCGACGCTCTCACGCCGATCAATGCGCCGAGGCCCTCGTCCGTTCCGTAGATCATGCCATCGTGAAGGACTGGAGTCATTGTCGAAACACTGATCGACGTTTTGGGCGTGCTGACCCAAACTTCTGTGACTGCGGGTTTCTCTTGGTCCAGCTTGAGCATGATCGACTTGTCCTTGATACCGCTGACGAACAAGAGATCGCCATCTCGTTGCGGTTGGCTAATCGACATGCCATAGTCGGGCACATGCGGCACCGTCCAATAGGTTGCACCCGTACTTGGATTGAGTGACGCGACGACAGTCGGGTGCCAAACCAATAATTGTTCGACGCCACCAGCTTCGGTGAGCGATACGGGACAGTAGCCTGCGTCATCGCTTGACAATGCCTTCCACTTGACTTCGCCCGTGGCAAGATCAAACGCGACGACCGCTTGCCCTTCGCCGCCAACCATGGTGAACACCATGCTGGCATGAACCAACGGGTGCGCTGAAAAGCCCCAAATCGGCACCTTCGCACCAAAACTTGCTGGCAGATTCACGTGCCACTTCACAGCACCGTCCTTCTCTTGAAGAACCGTTAGATCGCCTTGTGCACCAAGCATCACGACCAAGCCGGCGACAACCGTCGGAGTCGCTCGCGGCCCAGCCGGGTAACTAATCTCATAGTTACACGAGTATTCATGTTCCCAGATCTTCTCGCCTGTTGCTGCATCCAAGCAAAGCAGACGTTCAAAGCCTTCCAGCTTCGGTCGGTCACCCGGTGTCTCCATGAACTCGCCCGCAGTACGTCGATAGTCAGCCACAAAGACGCGTCCGTCGTGCACCGCTGGTCCCGCATAGCCACCGTGGATCGGAACCCGCCAGCGGATCGGCAATCCAGACGCGGGAATCGAATCGACGAGGCCTGCCTCGTTATAGGTTCCGTCACGGTTCGGCCCCATCCATTGCGGCCAATCATCGGCCTGGCTCACCGAAACGAATCCGAATATCGCGTTCGCAAAACACGCAACAGCAGCAACTCTCGTGTATCGAAAACTCATGCAATGACTCAGGCAACTTGGTTCAGTATCTCCCAGGTTCTAACAATAGAACGCTAGCGGAATCTTCATAATACCAAACCCGCTCCCGTCGGATACAGGCAAGCCGCAAGCAATTGCTTACCCGCAACCACGAAGTCGCTTTCAAACATTCCATGCCCTACAGCAGGATCGGGGCCCCGACAACAGGGTCGCAGTCGACTTGGGTGCATACACTGAAACGGCACTTGTAAGGCGTGTCGCTCAGGTCTCTTTGAATCGATACCCAATACCACGTACGGTTTCGATCAGATCCGCAGCACCGCCCATTTTTTTTCTCAGGGCGCGGACGTGCACATCGATCGTTCGCTCGAGAACCATGGTGTCTTCGCCCAGTGCCGCATCGACTAATTCGCTGCGACCGAACGCTCGTCCTGGTTGGCGAATGAGCGTGTCAAGCAAGCGAAATTCGCTCTTGGTAAGCTTCAGCGTTTCCTCTTCGAAGGTCGCAACAAAACGACGGCGATCAACGGTTAGACCAAAGAGCGAAATCGAGTCATTCGCTTCATCAAACTCCGGCTCGCGGCGACGAAGCAATGCCTTGAGACGTTGAAGAAGTACCTTGTAGCTCTCGACTGGCTTGACCACGTAGTCGTCCGCACCGACGGCGAAACCAACGACTTGATCCGATTCTTCACCCAGAGCACTCAGCATCAAGATCAACGTGCTACGAGTTGTCGAATCAGCACGAAGCTGCTTACAAACTTCGATGCCGCTGAGTATCGGCAAATCGACATCGAGAAATACAACATCAGGTAGAAGCAACCGGGCTTGGTTGAGCGCATCACGGCCATCCGAGGCTCGATACACTTCGTAACCAGCACGCTGGAGTTGGTATTCCAAAGTCTCAGCCAGCGGACGGTAGTCTTCGACAATTAGTACTTTGGTTTTAGACATGCTTTCTTGGGATGGTGAGGTGAGCCATCAGTGGCGACTGCTTCGAGGTCTTCTCGGATGCAACGAGACAACATGATCGCTGAAAAACAATTTCTGTGCACCCGTCAAACCCATCTTTCGCGCGTGAAGGTTTCGTGAATAGTGCGTTACTGTTCCCTTAATGAGCGTTCGCGATTTTGTCGCGACCTTTCAATTCCCTGTGTTTCCTCGTTGTATTTCCGCAGACGCCTGCACCGCTCCTCGCTTGTCCCGGCTCGACGCTTTTGCGACTGTTTCCGCCTGCGGCAACAGCACTTCAAAAGTGGAACCCTCGCCTGGGCTGCTTTTCAGTCGCACTTCGCCTCGGAGAGCCATTGTCAAATTTTTTACAATCGATAACCCGAGGCCAGTACCGGCGCGAGCCGACTCACGCGTTCTTTCGACACGATAGAATCGCTCGAAAATCCGTTCTTGTTCGCTTTCGGCAATACCCACGCCATTGTCACTGACCACAATCGACCAAAACGATCCAGCGTCTCGAACACCGACCGTGACGCGGCCGCCTTCATTTGTATAGCGGACGGCATTGCCAATTAAATTGTTGATGATGGTTAAAGTCGCTTCACGATCCGCTGTCACTCGAACGTCGTCACCAATCGCGTCAACTGTCAATTGAATGTCTTTGGCCATCGCGACTGGCTGGTAGGACTTGAGCGATTCGGAAACCACTTCATCAATGTGAACGGTAACAAATTGCAATTTGTCACGACCTGCTTGAGCGCGTGCAAGTTGCATCATGTCAGCGACAAGCCGTTCAAGACGCAAGCACTGAATTCGAATCTGGCTCATGAAGTGAGTCGCAGCCACAGGGTCGTCTTCGATCGCGAGCTCGACGGTCTCGGCATAGCCCTTGATCGCTGCCAAAGGCGTCTTGAGTTCATGGGAGACGTTCGCGATGAACTCGCGTCGAATTTCATCAATGCGTCTCGCCTCGGTTTCGTCGCGCAACGTCATCAGCATATTGCTCTCGCCGATGGATGCAATCCGATCAACACGAACCCGGATCGGGCGATGCACATTTCCGTCACGGACTTCGATCATCACTTGCTGGGCTCCGTCGCCAGCGCCACATGCTTCCACACCCCGAACTAAGTCTGGATACCGAATGACTTCGGGCAGCAACCGACCAACAAGCATGTGCGATGAACCGAATGCCAATAATCGTTTCGCGGCCGGGTTGATTAGCAAGATAGTCGTGTCGGGCGCAAGCATGATCACACCGTCTCGCATCTGAGCAAGTACCGACGCGGTTTGCTGTGTCTCGAGATGCAATTCATTCCAGCGATGTTGCCAATGAGAGATCTCCCGTTGTGACTCGGCAAAGATCGCCGTGGTCGCTTCATCGCGATCCCTCGATTGCACGACAAGCACGGATGCCGCAAGCAACGCTGAGGCGCAAACCGCTATGCCGATTGCGATTGGTCCGGCACCAGAAGCAACGCAAATGAGAACGCTTGCGACGACAAGCAGGAAGCCAAGAATGACATGCGATGGCTTCGCAATCCACGGATGCCGACCAGGTTTGATTAAGCGTAATGCCATTCGAGCTATGTTCGCACGGTTGGGCTCGAGATGCTCGGCGAGACAGCATCCGCCGAAGCAATATTCTTGTTGGGCTGGACAACGACCTTTGGATCATGAGCACCACGACCCATTGCAGTTGAGATCCAACGCTTGCAATTTGACCAACGTTCCATCCACATGCGGGCCGGTGATCGCCGCAAGTGCCCGTGACGATCCGTTTGGAACAGGTCACCCGTATCGAGATCGTAAGCCGTTAAGTACCCACCACCGAAACAATACGTATCAATGCACACCAAATGCCCTAGATCCAAAATGTGTCCGCCAAACTGTGGCGTGTGTCCGACGAATGCCCGTTTGCCGCTCACGTGAGGTGCTGGTAAAGGGTACGAGAGGTGAGTCCAATAAAGCTGCATGTCCTCTTGCTTACTCAGCGGAGTTTCCGGTGCATAGCACGCATGCACGAACATTGAGTCAGCAGTCTCGTGATACGGCTTGAGTGACTGGAAAAATTCCAAATGACGAGTTGGCACCTTCGCAAGTGAACCGCCATAACTGGAAACCGTGCTGACTCCGCCACTAGCGAGCCACATCGTCGGATCAAGTCCACCGATCGTGACGCCCATCATCATGATTTCATGGTTACCACGCAGCATCACCGTTCGGCAATCTTGCTGAAGGGAAATCAATTGGTCGATGCAGTCTCGACTGTTCGGACCGCGATCAACATAGTCACCTAAGAAGATCAATTCGTCATCACCTTGAGGCGCAATCGTCTCGACCAGCGATCGCAGCGCTTTGCCGCATCCGTGCACGTCGCCGATCACAAATCGTCTCATCAGCTACTCTGGCCTCAATACGTCCAAATTCAATCAAGCAACGCTATTCAGTATTCAGTTTAGTGACGGATCGCCACCAAGCGACATTCCTGGCGCAACCTCTGATAGCACCGTCTCACCGCACGCCTTAACCGCTTCCCGCCAAACGTCTTCTGGATCGCTAAACAACAACTTGGTCGTAGCCTCGCCCACAAGCCAGCCGCCAACTTCAAGTTCACGGTCAAGCTGGCCAGCACCCCAACCGCTGTAGTGCGCGATATACCTCACGCGTGCATCACGACGTCGAAGCAAGATTCGCAAGTGGTCGTCATCGCCGGTAATCCAAGCTGGAGGATTTGCAAGCTCGAATGACATCGATCCAAAAGGTTCCGCAGGGTGATGATGGACGGTGCATTTGAGTCCCGCGGAGACGCCGGTTTCAATGGGCCCACAAGGGTCACCCACTCCAGCCAAGTCGTGGAGCGCCAGCAACGGGCCTTCAACCGGGCCACCTCGATAAATGAAATCGTCGTCGCGAGGCGTGCCCTCGGTACTACTGAGCTCCACAAGATCACGGAACCGACGCGATGTGGGGCGATCGATTGCTAAACCGAACGCACCATCCGCATCATGTCGAATGATGAAAACGACACTTCTGAGGAAATTGTCGTCACTCAAGTACGGCGAAGCAATTAGCAACCGTCCCGTCAGATTGGTCGTCATCTTCAGCTCCAAAAATATATTCGGTCGACAAATTCAGGTAAGTTCGAAAGGGCTGCGCACAACAAAAGCTTAGCCATGCACGAGCGATTTCCGTTTACCGAGTAAGCCAACCCCCAGGCTACTGATCACGCCCCCACACGTCTCGCCACAAACACCCAGCCCACGACAGGCCAACCCCAAAGCCCACCAGCATATTAACAGATTCCGGATCTAACTTGCCTTGAATTCTCATTTGGTCAATCAAAATCGGCAACGTGCAAGACACCGTATTGCCAACATCCGCAAGCATGATCGGAAGTCGCTCTTCGGCCAGGTTCATGCGGCTTCGGAGTTGGTCCAACATTTTCCATGTCGCTTGGTGCATCAAAAAGTAGCGGATTTCGGATTCGCGAAGATTGTTTGCTTCGAGAATCTCGCCGACTAACCGCGGCACCGCTTCGACGGTAAAATTAATCAGACTCGGACCGTCCATGTACAATCGGCTTTTCCAGCGTTTTCGATGTCGAGGCGGTATGGCGTCAGCGACATTTCGCGATCCCCCATCGCCGACAATCAACATATCCGCACCGCTGCCGTCACTTCCAAACTGAAAGCCCCACGCGGACGGTTCGTCGTGAGCCGTAATCAGTGTTGCGGCGGCAGCGTCACCGAAAATCGTACGTAAGCTTCGATCCTCATCGTCGATATACTTGCTGTACGTCTCTGCAGTTAACAACAGGATTTTCTTCGCGACACCGCTCTGGACGAGCCCATCCGCCATCGCTAACCCGTACACATAGCCACTGCAGCCCAAATTGAAATCGACCGCACCACATCGGGTCGGCAAGCCCAAGCGGTCCTGGATCAAGCAACTTGTCGTCGGCAACGGATAGTCAGGAGTCTGGGTGCAAAACAGCACAAAATCGATCGACGCTGGGTCGACGGTGTGCTCTTTGAATAGCTTCACTGCGGCCGCAACGGCCAAATCGCTAGACGTTTCGTTGGGCTCAGCGATATGTCGCTGACGAATCCCCGTCTTTTCCTCAATCAGCGGCAGATCCCAACGGGGGAACTGGGCATGAAGCATCTCATTCGTCTCGATGCGTGACGGCAGGTGAATCGCAATCGGACCGAGTTGTGCGTACGGCACGGGGCATTCCATTCTCGGTCGCTTGCCCGACCGACTTGGTAACTCATTGCACGCGCTGGGCCCACTGGGAACCGGCCAACGGTTCAACCCGACTGGCGAACCAACAAGCGTGACGTCTCAAAAGCCCCCAAGATTAACAAGAGACCCCGACCTTCGACAAGCCAGCTTCAACGCAATTGCGTCGC
This sequence comes from Pirellulaceae bacterium, assembly GCA_041739875.1. Classification (GTDB taxonomy): domain Bacteria; phylum Planctomycetota; class Planctomycetia; order Pirellulales; family Pirellulaceae; genus JBBSJZ01. Next base: position 16,183 of record JBGSNA010000199.1, on the reverse strand, counting down.
AATGTGTCTCGGGCTGGACCCATGCCACAGGCTCCGCGACGATGGCGCTAAACCGCGAAATCAATCTTGCTTCATTCCCCGAAACGAACGTCCTTCGATGTCCAATTCCTACAGACGCGATAATCTCGGGCCCAATAACAACCGCCCCAATAACAATCGACCCACGATCCGCTGGGCCATCGTCGGCTGTGGCGATGTCGCTCGAAAACGAATCGTCGACGCGATTCGAAATGACCCCAACAGCGAACTTGTTGCCGGTTGTCGCCGGGATCCAGAAAAGCTGCGACGGTTCTGTGACGAAATGTCGATTCCAAAACGCTACACTGACGCTGCGGCGCTGATGCGTGACGAGAGTATCGACGCTGTCTACCTCGCTACGCCCGTCCGCGAGCACTTGCCGCAAACGCTTCTGGCGGCCTCAGCGGGCAAGCACGTCCTGGTTGAGAAACCCATGGCGATGACCGCTATCCAATGCGACAAGATGATTGCATCATGCGCCGCTGCCAACGTTCAGCTCGGCGTTGCCTACTATCGTCGCTTTTTCCCGATCATCCAACGAATCGAAGAACTGCTTCAATCACAAGCGATCGGAGTGCCATTGTGTGTCGCCGCCGTCACCTCGACGCCGCTCGCAATGCCGGCAAACAACGATGGCTACTGGCGAACCAACCACGCGGACTCCGGCGGCGGAGCTCTCATGGACGTCGGTAGCCACCGCATCAATGTTTTTCTGCATCTGTTCGGTCCAATCCAAACCGTGAAAGCCATCTGCACCCGGGTCGCTGCGCGATACGAAACAGAAGACGCCGCCGTACTCGTGATGCAGTTTGAATCTGGCGTCGTGGGTACGCTCCAATGTCACTTTGGAGCAAACGATCCCGACGAGTTCACCATCCTCGGTACCCAAGGACGCTTGATTGCTCGCCCACTCAATGGCGACAAACTCGTCATCGAGATTGGAAGCCAGCAAACCATCGAATCTCTGCCACCACCCCAGAATTTTTGTTCCCCGTTGATTGCCGACTTCGTGCAAGCAATCAACGAAAACCGTCTGCCTCGAATTGATGGTCGCGAAGGCCGCGCCACCAGCGAACTGATGGACCAAGCCTACGCCGATAACGCGGGATGATCAGCCTGACGAGTGTTGCTTGGCATGACGCAAATCCCCCTGCAATTTTGCTAGCTAGCTCAAGGCTAGTCCCCAATAAATCCTAGAACAACAACGACTCCACGCGCTCAGCGGTTCCCCTCAGCGTCAGGTTGTGGAGCAAAATCTCGGGCAGCATCACGACGGCAGATCCCTCACCTTCGCCAGCAATCTGCTGGTGCAACAAGACGTTGATCACGACTAATGCATCCAGTGCGCTGACGATGAAATCGCCATTGACGTCCGCGAATTCAGTAAATGCAGTACTCGTGACGCTGACCGCAGAACTGGAATTCCGATTCATCACGTTGATGATGATCAACGCATCAAGAGCTGTAACAGCACGATCGCCAGATACATCATAATTATTTTGCTGATTTTGCCGTGGACTTGCTGTCGTCGCGGTCAGCGGAGTTGGAGTTGGAGTTGGAGTTGGAGTTGGAGTTGGTGTTGGAGTTGGTGTTGGAGTTGGAGTTGGAGTTGGAGTTGGAGTTGGAGTTGGAGTTGGTGTTGGTGTTGGTGTTGGTGTTGGTGTTGGAGTTGGTGTTGGTGTTGGAGTTGGTGTTGGTGTTGGTGTCGGTGTCGGTGTCGGTGTCGGTGTCGGTGTCGGTGTCGGTGTCGGTGTCGGTGTCGGTGTCGGTGTCGGTGTCGGGGGTGTCACAGTTGGCGGGGCCGTCGTTGGCGGTGTAATGGCTACACATGCCATCGAGTAAAACTCCCACCATTGTGGGTCATGTTGCTTTGCATACTCCACATCGGGTCCAAGATAGTCACTGCAGTTGTAGCCGTAATAGATCCACCAATCTGGGTCGGTGGGCGATTGTGGCAGAGTGTCTGGGACGTACGGGACTGTGACAACAACGGGTTCGTAGGCGTAGCAGTATTGTGGATCCGCATTGGGGTCGTCGCACAACAAGTACGGGACGCCTGTTGGGTTTGTAACCCCTGGGCCGACATCGAGGGATATCTCATCAACGAATACATTGATCCGTGTTTCTCCAGTGCTTGCGTCAACGCTCTCGCCCGCTGACAACACGATCGAGTATTTACCAGCAGGCAAGAACACGATCGGCATTGATCGAGATTGGCTAGGCAACAAGGTTGCACGAGCAAGCGGTAAGCCCTGGGCATTGAGTAGCGACGCCCAAACACGAGATCCCGAACCGTCGTGTGACGCAGCATCAAAACTGAAGTGGACGAACCGCGAGGACTCAAGTGTGACGTCTTGCGTTAGCACAGCTGCAGATGAATCGAGTCGCACGTCAGCGATCTCGCGAGACTCGCGAAGTTCGGGACCATATTCAACGATGAGATCGAAATCACCAACCTGGAAGCTCGGCGATGTGTCTGCGGCACGAACGCGAACATAATACAGTTCGCTGTTCTTGACATTTCTCGCTTGCAGCACCACCGCACCTTCGCTGTGATGGAGGATCTGGGAATCAACAAGTTTGCCATCTTCATCGAAAACATCCACTTCCGCAATCAATCGCTGTGTGCCAGTGGACTGTAACGCAACATTCAAGTGCTCTAGCGCAGGTGCCTCGCTTGACGTGGGGTCTAGCCGATAAATGAGTGAGTCATTGCTGGGTGTCAATGCGCCGCCGGATGTATAGCGAATCGTCGTGCCGACGACAGGTGTGAGGTGAATTGCCGTTTCAAATGCGCCGCCTTCATCATCTTGTCTTGGCGTTCTTGGTTCGCGAGCGTCTTTGAATTCGATACCGCTGTACAGGTTCGTGAGCGTCGCAAAGTCAGCTTCTGTCGGTGCGATGGCGTCATGCACGCCATGGATAAACATCGGCGATTGCGGATCGAGCGAGTGTTCTAGTCCTAGGACGTGCCCCACCTCGTGAAGTGCGACTGCGAATACATCATGAAGACTGGTCCAATTTGCGTTGGAATTCAGTAAGATGTCGCCGGACCATGTTCCTTGTACAATGGCGCTGTGTGGAACCGACGTTGCGATCACGTCGTTGGAAAGCGGTATCGCCGCGAAGCGGATGTCGCCAAAACGAACATCACCCTGGGTCAACCCAGCGACCCCGAAACTCGCGCCAGAATCTGCCACCACATGAGCTTCCACTCCAAGAGGCTGTAACCACGCGTCAATTGCGGCGTTGACTTCTGCTTGCCAAGCACTCACATCGCCCAGGTCGTTAAGTGCGGAAAATAGACTGCTCTTGTGGCCAGCAACATCGGTACCGTCCGGCGCGAAGCTATAAGTCAGTGCACCTGGATCAAACCAAGGCAACGGATCGGAGACACCCAGAGCAGATCCGTGCATCGTGATCCGCGTAGTCAACGCCTCAAACCGCAACGTGCGATGCTTCGCATGTGCGGATCGAGATAATCGTCGTTGAGGCCAAAAGGGCAGCATGTTGAATGCTTGGGTTGCGTTGACGCGAGGGCACGGCTGGTCACTACTGCCTAATTAGAATCTCGACGGAATGTTCCGGCAAGTTCGTTTCCAACATTCACGGTCGTACCCACCTCAATAGTCGGGAAAACGTTAGGGAACGGCTTCGAATTGTCGCCGAGTTCGAATGCTAATTTTCCTCGTCCACGGCTGTCGGTTCGCAGTGTGCCGACGAGCACGCCAGCAATGTTGACATCGTATGAAGAGTTGGAACGCGCGTCACGCAGTTCGACTTTGAATTCAATGCTCGATGATGTTCGTTCGAAACTTGCTATAGCATCGATGGTCGAATTCCCGCTCAGATTCGCTTTTAGCTCCAGTGCTGAACCAACGCTGGGGGTCGTCGGTGTGTTACTGCTTGAGGAGGAACTTCTGGACGATGAGCTGCTGTTGTCGTCGTTGCTGCTTGATGGGTTGTCGTCGACGCCGGAGCTACTATTTGAACTGGAGGTGTTTGACGATGAATTGTTTGACGACGAGCCTGGCGTGAACGATGTTTCGCCGATGCCTACAATTTCAGCTACCGTGCCCGAATGAATCGCTGGCAAATTAGACGGCAATGGCTGGGCGCCGCGTCTCGATCCAAATGTCAACTCGCCGCGGCCTCGGCTATTCGTTGTCATGGTGCCGATCATCACACCATCGATGAGTACTGCGTACTCAGTATTCGCGGCAGCATTTTGGACTTTGATTTCCAGTTTCGCTTTTTCGCTTTCCACTTCATACTCAAACTTTACTCGCACCCCATCATTTCGATTGAGCTGAGCCATCGCATCGTCGGTACCTCGAGATCGAGAGCCTTCGACATTCATTGCGTTGATGATGTTCAACGCATCTTGGGCGGAAGCTCGACCGTCATCGTTCACGTCCACAAATCTGCTGTCGTCAAGCGAACCACCACGATTGAGGTGGTTAATCACAGCTAGCGCGTCGGCGGAGCTCACCCGACTATCGTCGTTGACGTCGTGCGGCGAGAGAAAATTGTGAAAGCTGTCTGACGCGAGCAACATGCGATTCTCGAGTGACTCCAAGCGCAGTCCTCGGCGTAAGCTGATTCGTTTTGCTAACATCCTGGGTCTCGATCTATGGTTGGTGATTGGGAATCACGCGATTCAACCGAACGGTTGGTATCGAGTGCGTTCTTCACCCAAAAGAAGCTGGTTCCAGCTAGCTGAGCCGCCAAAATTGTCGAGCCGTACCTGACTTTTTTGCTAATCAACTACTTCGCCGACCGGTCAAGTAATTGCGACCAATCGACCAAGCGTCGAAACTGCGGATCGTTTTGGATCGCTTTCAGGTCTGGATCCGTTCGTGTAAGCCCAGCCAAGATCGGTTCATCCTGTAGCGCCCGCGCTAACCACTGGATTGCCAGCGAACGCAATATCCCTGCTTCGCCTGCAACAGGTGTCTGCCTTTCGCTCGCTTGTTCCGAGGCCATGGAGTAAATCCCAGCGATCTGTAGCTTTTCACGCCCGCCGGGCGACAACACCGCTGTCGATTCCGCATCCGCGATAGCAGCTTGGAAATCTTTGAGTCGAGCCTTCAAAATTCCTCGCGAGGCAACGGGGCCAGCTTCATCTGGTCGCAGTGCGATCAAACGATCGAGATACGCAATCGACGTGCCAACATCACTTAGGCTTTCAGCGTACAGGTTTGCTAAGTTCTGCAGCACTGACGGGTTGTGCCCATCGATGCGTTCAGCGGCTTGAAAGTCTGCTAACGCGTCGCTCGGCGAATCATTCAGTCGCAAGTAGCCTCGGGCTAAATAGTCGTTGATGTCTTGCGGGGCGATCGTCAATCCGACTTCTCGATCCGCTTTCGCTAGCTCAGTATTGCCGACGCGATCATGTACCTCAGCTCGAAAAAACAGCATTCGCGATTTCGGGTTTCCAGATTTGATTGCGGTGTCGAGATCTTGGAGAGCCGCATGATGCTCTCCCTGTTTATGCAGAGCAACAGCACGATTAAAATGCGAAATCATCAGCAACGGACGAATTTCCAAGCAGCTCGAAAAATCAGCGACCGCTTCGGTGTATCTCTCAAGCCACAGGTTGCAAACGCCACGATTAAAAATCGTTGTAACTGTGTTTGGCAGCATCTTGTCACAGAAATCAAAACTGGCAACCGCGGACTCAAGCTCGCCTCGCTGCATTTGGTTCGTTGCGAGCTGAAACCATAGAGTGACATTGGTGGGTTGGCGCTGCAGTCGATCACGGATGAACTCGCGACGCGAGCTGAGTGATTCTGGTGTCATGGGCACCACAGGTATCATCGAGCTCAATGCTTCTGGACTTGGAGCGAACGCTCGTCCTTGCTCACGCATTCGAAGCGCGGACGACTCGTGTTGTTGACGTCTCGCTTTATCATCACCTGACTGCTTTGCCAATGCGTCTTCCGCCGCTGCGTTGAACTCCAGCAACTCAGCCATCGAGCGGGCGAGTTTCGACTGTTCCTCTGGAGCTAGCAGATTCGCTCCAGAAGTCTGTTGCCAATGCTCGTCACTGATTTGCCAAGGCTCAAGGAGTTCGCTTGATTGCCAAAGCCCGTCCGTCAACAACTCCGGCTCTTTGCCCGGCGTCGACAGCGATATGATGGCTGAGGGCAGCAAAGATTTGAATTGCTGGAGTTTTGCTTCCGCTCCCATTCGAGCATTTTGGACTTTGTCCTGCCACCACAACGTCGCGATGGCGAGCAGGGCAATGGCGGAAACGATGCTGACCGTCGTCCCCGAGGCCAATCGTGGATGCCGTCGCGTCCACTTTGTAACTCGCTCAGCAAGCGAACGATCAGCCGCATGTCTCAGCGGACGATTCTCGCGATGCAGTCGCAAGTCCTCAAGCAATTGGCTTGCGTCGATGTAACGCTCAGCGCGATCGCTGGCAATACAGCGCATCACGATTGATTGCACTCCCGGCGAAACTCGCGTGTTAATCGAACGAAGTGACTGCGGCGTCTGCCGACGCTGCTGCACCAAAACGTCCAAGTCAAACGACTCATCGTTCGCTGGGGACGCGAAGGGCAAACGTCCGGTCAACAACTCGTAGAGAATCACACCCAGCGCAAAAACATCGTCGCTGGTTTGGGAACTCACTCCCGTTCGTAGCGATTCAAGCTGCTGTGGCGACATGTACGGCAACGTGCCGCCGACAACACGGACGTCTAATTCTTCGGTAGTCACAGCCAGGTTAAAGTCCAGCACCACGGGACTGCCTTCATCAGTGACGAGCACGTTAGCCGGTTTTAAGTCGCGGTGAACGATACCGCGTCGGTGGGCATGAGCGACGCCCTCGACGGCCTCGATGATGAGTTCGATTAATGCATCGACATAACCGAACGTGGAAAGTCGTTCCAATCCAGTGAATAACTGCTCGTTTGACTGTGATGCCCTCCCCGTAGGCTGATATGGTAGCCCGTGCAGTTCCGGTATTGGCGATTGTGTCTTTGCTCCGCTGGCTGTCGAATTGGCGACGAGTTGGACCGTCGATTTCTGCCTCGCTTGCACCGTCGAGACGAGTTCTTGCGCTGGGCCGTCAAGCGACATCCACCGTTCGCTCAATGCTGAGAAATCCGCCAGCGTCGTCGCTCCAAGAAATGGCATACAGATTGCCGACAAGTTGTCTTGGCGGTGAACCGAATAAATCGGGATGATGTGAGCGTGCTGAAGCCGAGCGAGCTTGTCGGATTCCTCCGCATCCAGCGGCGTCACCTTCAAGACAACAAATCGCCTCGCAAGTTCGTCCTGTCTCGCCAAGAATACTCTCGAGTACGCCCCTTCGCCGAGCTGGGCGATCAGTTCATAGCCTGCGAAGTGGTCGCCAACGCTCGGATAGTTGATTGAATCCGCAGAAATTGCTCGAGGCGTGTAAAGTGACGATGTTTGATTGCCCGAAACCTGACTCGGCCCTGCTTCCCCGAGTGGAAGCTTGGCCCAACGACTCGCGTCGACACGGTAACGCGAACCGACCGCTACGGTCTCGACATCTTCATTGAACCGGCGTCGCAATCGATACTCTTCATAGGCAATTTGAGTTCGGAAGTGATCGTCGGTAAATACGTCGGGAAACCAATCAAGGTAAATGGATGCCGAACCCGTTCCGGACTCTTCAAACAGATACTCCAAATCCACGCGAGCGATTTCCGTGACGACGGCTGCATAAGCAGGATCGGTGGGATTGGGGGTGTAATCGGCCAGACACTCGACAGGACCGTGGACCCGTTGCCGATCGAAACGAGCCAACATCGCCTCGATCTGTGGCGAAGCGTCAGTGGTCAATGTGTACCGCTGGTCAATCATGTCAAATCCAACGACGCGCGTAAGCGATGTCGAAAACCTTGCAGCACCCGTTCGACACTGCGTCTCGCAGCCAAGTTGCGTTGAGCGATCTCAGCAATTTCGAAACCATCGATGCGATCACGAACGATGCTCTGGTGTTCTCCTGGCAAGTCAGCAAGAACTTCATCAATTGTCATGCGTAGCATCTCAGATGAATCTCGAGCGTCGCTCACGTCGTAGCTACCGATTGATTGCGTACTCGCCATTGAACGCTTGAGCGCTCGGTGATACTCGGCAACCGAGCGCACTTTATTCAGAGCGATGATGAGCAGCAATTTCCAAAGCTCTTCACCATCGGGGATCTGGTAGTGTCCTTGCGCGGCACGACGAAAGAAGGTTCGAAAAATGGACTGAACAATATCCTCAGGATCAACACGCGTCCCCAGTGCCTCAGCTGAATTTCGATTGGCAAGCGAGAGCAATTGCCTTGCATACCGCGTGTACAATGCCGTCGCTGCGTCCTCATCCCCCGCTTGAAAACGTACCAATAGTGTTGCATCACTCGCTGGTTTTTTTGGCGGTGGCTCGGAGGTGTTCATGGTTCGATCAAGTGTTGGACCCATTTTCTTCGGAGCTCTCAATTGGAGCCCACGAACATTGTAAGTCAACTGGGACTAAAAACCAAAGCGTCTTAACGATGATCGCCGTTATTTCATTTCGTGACCGAGTTGGCGAAACATTCTCGGTGACTTGTTCGAGTCTCACGTTATAGGAGTAGGAACGAGTGCTTGCATCCGCCAAGAATTATCGGCTTTCTTTGCAATTGCCGATACTTAAATGATTTTCAACGTTTTGCGAGTTTAGTAGTGAAGCAAGGCGGTACGGGTTTGCGGCTCATTGATGCACGGTGAGAGTGCATTACGAACTTGGATGGGCTGAAAATTCAGATTGGGTTGCGAACCGATCTATCATGCATCGTCGATTCAAGACTCGTCGATTAATTTGAGCTGAACAGATCTGGATGCGAATTTCAACGGTTACTCAAGCAACTTGCACCCATAGGTATTTCGATGCAGACTGCTGAAGTGACTGCTATCAGCAATCGCTTGGATTTGATGAATGCACGGGCTCAGGTGTCAACGTGTTGACCGATGGTAAAAATCGCAGTAAGCCGCAACGCACTGAGGGGAATCCTGGGCACTCGATATGATAGCCTCGTTCGTTATCGAATCTTTTTCAACACGGAACTGCCGTTGGTGCGAACCTCAGAACGAAGCATCGATCGTTCCACATTGCTGGTATATCAACGAGCTCGACGCGAAAGAAAGTGAAATCCTGCGCAGCCGGTTAGGCGATGCTTGGCGACTGCCTGTAGCGCAATCTATTGAATCCGTTCGAGGCGAAATTGTCCGCCGGTAGACGGAAATGACGTGGTGCGGCGTTGACTTGCCATCACTGTGATGCTGCCGAACACAAGTGCCGCTGCGGTTAGTAGCGGAGATCGCCGCATCGGATGCTCATCGTCGTCAAAGAACTGGAAGAAAGCGTCAGCGGAAGATTCTGACGCTATATCCCGAGCTTGAGTGTTAATGATTGAGTCGTCCCTGCCGATTGCCTCTGCCGACGGTGACCGTGTCCTCTCTGGATCTGCTGTGGGTTGTTCCGTTGCCGCGTCACGCATTTGCTGTTGCTCGATTTCATTCGACGAAACGGATTGCTTTCCGGAGCGACGAGACGATGGAGGCTGCATGCGTCCAGAATCTTTCTGTGGACGTTTGTGCGGTAGGAACTCCAATGGCAACACGCGAGAGTCCAGCGAGTCAGGATCGTCTTCGACTTTTTGCGAGCGGCTGTCAAATCGACTTTCTTCGAACGATTCCACAATGCGAGATATCTTGGATGAACGCAGTTCGATAGCGAACCGCGGCGTTGACCGGCTTGGCACAACGGGGCTATCACCGGACACAACCGTGAGCCCCGGAACCCAGTGATTCACCAATGGCAACAAGGCTGACGCTTTCGCTGTGTCCACAGGTTCTCGCGTGGTATCTCGCAACTGCGGCCCAATCGGTGAACTTTGCGACTCGGCATCGAGTTGAAACAGCACGCTCGCCGATGACGATCGACCAGTCGATGAGAACTCGAAAAAATAGTCTCCTTGGTTCAGGAAAAAATCCAACCAAATGGAACTTCCGTCACGAATCGGAGTCAACGAACGAGTTTGGCCCATCGAATCCACCACTCGCATCTGCAGCCCAGACTCATTGGGATCGCTCCAATCCGAAGCGGAGACGACAAAGTGAAACTGTCCACTTTGTTCAACGTGATACTGAAACTCATACGTCGGTTGACTGTTGTCTAAAGAATCATTCACGAGCGTCTTCAATCGACGTCCGTCCTGTGCAAAATCAACCTCGATTTCATAGATCAAATTGACCGCTAGCGGATCAGTGGCATGAACTAGAATTAGATAGTCGACACCTGACGCGACATTCTCGACTTGCAACTCGAGTTTGCCATTTTGGCTCGGAATTGGCGTAAGTGCGACCTGATTGCCACTCGTGTCCATCGCTGTAACGGCAAGCTCATCGATCGAGCCCGTTTCCGCAGTAAGAACGATCGTAAAGACGTTGCTGAGTTCTGGCGCCACACTCGGTGAACGGACTCGGAATAACTGAGAGGAATGAGCGGGAGTCAGTCGTCCAGCGATCTCGTAGTAGGTGTGTTCAACGTATCCCGGTGTCGTTACGAGCAATTCCTCTTCGGCCAATACGGGCAATTCGGTCATTTCCATCACGTGCTCCAGCGGAATCGCACTTGAGGTGGAGCCTGGCGTGACATGCAATTGGTACGAGCCAATGCCGAACACGCTTTCATCAGCCGATTCTACTTGCACGAAATACCGTTGTCCCGTTTGAACATTGGGTATCACCAGTGACAGATCATTGTCTCGCGGATCCCTCGCGAACACTGCGTCCACGACTTCGCCGCGATCGTTCAATACGGATAGCTTCGCCGTTAACAGGCTGGTTCCAGAGGCGTGCAGATCAACCATGATCGAAGTGACATTGTTCGCGACGACAAAAGCAAACGTATCGATGTCGGTGAGTGATCTGATATCAGCGCTCCACTCTGGAGCAATCAGCCGCCCGTTCGTGTCGACAAGATCTATGTTTACTGCGTCTGTCGTCGAATCATTTCCGATATCGCCTTCAAAGTCATCAGCCTCTCGAGAACTATAAAGGGATCGAAGTGGAGCTATGTCGGCAGGCGTGAGAACTGTGGATGTACTTTGGAAGCTCGGAAACATGGGAGACGCTGGGTCGACACTATGTCCGATGCCGAACACGTGTCCTGCCTCGTGCAACATGATCGAGTACAACGTACCACTTGGGTCGTCCGCATTCACTAATGCCGAGCTAGCGCTGTTCAGGAAGACGTCACCCACCCAAGTATTCGCGATGAATGGGTCGTAAGGGTTTGCGATCGCGAGGACGTCGCCGGCCATCGGAAACGCACCAACACGCACATCACCGAAACGAACATCACCCTGTTTAAAACCCAACGTACCGATCGGTTGGCCTTGATCCGAAACCAAGCCGATATTCGCACTCGTCTCCACTGCCCAAGTTTGAAATGCTCTCAACACTGCCAGCTGAGCATCAACGTTAGGCACCACTTGCTCAAGCAATTGAAACAGGTCGCTTTTGCTATCGCCAGCTTGAGTTCCGTCGGGAACGAAGCTCAATCGCAGATGGTCGATCTCTGGCCATGGCACAGCGAAAGCAGCGAGCAAATCTCGCCGCTCTAAACGTTCCAATGAAAGATGTTTTCTACGAGGAAACATGGTGCGTTTAGTCTTGCAACTTTGTCAATCTAAACCTATGTATCGTATCGAATGTCTTTGAAAAACACCAGCCGCTTCCCGCAGTTTGCGAAAATCCGGAAAAGTTCGAATCGCATCTAAATCTGGGTCGGTGTCGAGCCATTCAGCACCGTACCCCGCGTTAAGCGACAATGCGAGTAGCTCCGTGGCCCTTTGGCGATGCTCGTCTGAATCCGTTGATAAAAGCGAGTAAATCCCAGCGACGCGATACATGACGGCCGGAGACGAATCTAAGCTCAAAGCGTGCTGCGCGTCGTGAAGTGCCTGGGACGTTTGAATCAAACGAGCGTGCAAGACACCTCGACCGGCTCGTATCTCAGCCGCTTCGGGAAACAGTCGCACCGCTTCATCGAGCACGCCAATCGCGTCGTCAGTTTTCCGCAGCGTTTCCGCAAGCACGCTCGCTTTGCTTTCTAGTGCCGGCAAACTGTGGGCGTTCAATTGCAATGCTTTATCAAAATCTTGAAGGGCTTGCTCGGGGTTCAAGCTTGCATGCGAGACACCTCGCGCGATCCACGACGCAGCATTCTTGGGCACGCTGGAATCTGCTTTGACACGAGCGCTATCAGCCGCCTTACGATTGCCAAGTTCTTCACTCGATTGAGCCAATAGCAAGTAAACCTGGGGATCATCAAAACCGAGTGAGATCGCTTCATTGATGTCCACCTGAGCGGCGCTGTGCTGTTGAAGTTCAAGCAGTGCGATTGCCCGATTGATGTGCGACTCAGGGTTGTCGGGATCGAGTTCAATCGCTTTTGTAAAATCAGCCGCAGCCAGCTCGAACTCGTTCGACCGAATGCGAGTGTTGCCGCGATTGAAGTACCAAGTGAAGTCCTTCGGGTTCAAGGAAATGCAAACACTGTAGCACTCCGCCGCACGCGAGTATGAACCGATTTGCTCAAGCGAATATCCGAGACCGTGCCACACCCACAAGTTTTGTGGATCGCGCATTGATGCCGTCTGCCACAAATGAGAAGCCTCTCGAAAGCGACGCTGAGCCGACAGCAGACTCGCTTGCTCGCAAATGTTCCGCGTCGAAGCACTCGCAAGTTCACTAGGACTGAGCGATTCTGCGATGACGATCGGTTCTTGACTGAGCCATTTAGATTGCCGCTCGAGTGACGCTTCAAACTCGGTGTCTTGATAAAAATCACGTGCGAGCTCGTTGATCGAGAGTGCCGACGAACGAATCTGCTCTTTCTCTGACGAGCCCGTAGCAAAGTCTGTTTTCAGTCCGAGCGATGTTGCCTTGTGAAACAGCAGCTCGGCGGCATCGCGTGACAATTGGCTACGTTGTTCTGACTCCAACTTCTCTACAGACGGCAATGACTTCCATAGCTGGGTCGCATCAATCCGGTACACGTTTAACGCTGCGTCACATGCCGCGATCGATTCGTTGACGGCGCTAGATTCAGCGACCGCGGAACGCGTCACTTTTACTTTGGCATCACGCACTAAGTCTTGGAACGCTTTCCAAGTGACTTGCGACTCGAAACTTGCGAGGCGCTCGTTGCGGATGGCCAGTACGGACATCATCGCGAGCAACAGCACTGCGGCAGCGGCAACGACTCCACTCACCGACATCACGCGTGGGTGACGCCGCACCCACTTCTGAGCTCGCTCTTGCAGTGATCGCTCGGGTGCATGACGCAGAGGCAAGTCGTTGAGTTGACATTCCAAGTCATCAACAAGAGCTTGAGCGGTCTGATACCGATCTTCGACCTGAGGTGTTAAGCACTTGGCGAGAATGGATTCAATGGCCGGCGAAACTGTCGCTTCACGATGGCCTATCCAAAGCGGACCACGCTGTCGATCAGCAATGCTCTTGGAGATGACATCCCCAAGATTGCCCTGATGCATGGTGTAAGGTGACGTTCCGATAAGTAACTCGTACAGAACGATGCCGAGTGAAAACAAGTCGCTACGCGGATCAGCAATGCTTTTGGATTGACGCTCAAAGTTCGCGAGCTGTTCCGGTGCCATGTACGGCAGTGTCCCACCAATAAACTCTTGAGATACGTCTGAATCACCCACGAAATCCATTGACAAATTAAAGTCAAGGATCATCGGCTCTCCGTCGTCTGACAGCAGCAAATTGGCGGGCTTCAAATCGCGATGAACAATTCCTCGGGAATGCGCGTAAGCTAGTCCCGATGCGAGTTTCTTTGCAATCAACAGAATCGATTTCGTATACGACATGCCTGTTAGTGCATGAAAGCTCTCTGCATGGATCTGTGGTGCTGGTGACTCCGGAGCACTCGTCTCACTACGCGTATCTCTTGTAAAACCATCTATATCTCGCAATGTCGCTCTGCGTACATCAACAACCGTATCGTGGATGAACTTGCCTGAAGGCGGCAAAGACGGCTGTCGACGAATCTTGCCGAGCAGATGGTTAACCGTCAGCGCACCAAAATACGGCATACAGATTGCTTCCCAGTCTCGGTGTTGCTGGACCGAGTAAACTGGGATGATGTTTGTGTGCTGCAATCTCGCCAGCGTTTTCGAGTCGCTGTACCGATTTTTCGTTACCTTGAGCGCGACCATTCGGTTCGACAACGATAATTGTCGTGCGAGAAACACGCGAGCAAATGATCCACGTCCAAGCTCGGCTATCAATTCGAATCCAAGAAACGAATCTCCAACGGATGGTAAACCGTCCATCTTGTCTTGCGCGTCATCCATTAATCGATGTGACGACGTTGGCACAGAACGCGACAAACGCCAGTCATCAACACTCACGCCGTACAACGATTCGTAACTTCTCGCGTCGGATTGGCGGCCCGCTAAGATTTTCTGGCGATGCTCCTCGAAGCAAACCGCATTGAGCATTTGCGACTGCTTCTTCAAATCTGGGAAGTGGTGGAAATACTCGTCGAGCAACTTGGGAGTGCCTCGGCTCCATCCGTATTCCAAATCAACGCGCACCAGTTCCACAAGCGTGTCGCGATACTCGCAGTGGTTAATCGGTGGCAGGAAATTCGCAAGTTCGGTGACGCAGCACTCCTGGCCGCTCTCCATTTTTAATTCAAATGCACCAACCGCCGCGTTCAATAAAAACTGAAGAGGCAAACTTTCAGGCATGTTACTGATCATCCATTAAATGAGACAGTTTCTTTCGAATTTCCTGCAAGATTCGCTCTACCGTTCGTTTGGAGTGTTTGGTTTGTTTTGCGATGTCCTCGATCTCAAAACCTTGGACCCGAAGGTCGACGATCACTCGGTAATTGCTTGGAAAACTCTCGAGCGATTCACTGATCGAAATCTCCAGAGCCTTGAGTGCAATCTGGTCACCGCTTTCAACGCGTCCGATATGACCATCGAGTACGTCGCTGCCTTTCGTCAGACGACTGTCTCGCTTCGCCGCAAGGTGAAAGGCACCTTTTGCTCGAATTTTGTTGAGAGTGATCATCAAAAACAAACCCCACAACTCGCCACCATCTGGGATGTCGTAATAGCCGTTCTTCGTACCTCGAAAGAAACTGCCGAACACGGACTGGACGATTTCTTCAGCTTCCACTTTGCCGGCGAGTGCACGTGAACTCTTGGCAATCGCAAAGTCATTGAGCCGTTCCGTATAGCGAAGGTACAACTGGGTTGCCGCATCCGCGTTGCCGCCCTTCACCCGCGCAAGCAGCGAGCGATCCGAAGTCTCTTGCGGAACATCGCCTCCAGTCGTTTCGGCGGGTTCGGTCATGCAATGTTCGGTCTAAAGAAGTAAAGTTGAATACATCGCATTCGTCCGCCAAAAAACTTAGTCCAAGCGTGACAGGCCGAATTCAGGGTGCCAAGACATTCAACCAGCGAAATGGACAGATGTCAAACTCGCGACCGGAGCGACGCGATGCGTTTTAATCCGTGAGCAGTTTGCCACCGGCAACGAATCGCGAATGCGAGGGTAGGACTCGATAACCAGGTTATACAAGTGGCCCTCGAGCCCGTGAAAACTCAGGGGCCAAGAGCCAAGCTTGGGTCGTCAGTTATGCGTTACTCGGTGAGAGCAGCCTAAAATCGTCCGGTGAAGATTAATGCACCGGTGTCAAAGTCAAATACGCGTATTTGGTTGCCTGCAGCCATTTTGGGAACCCGATGCCCCAGGCGAGTGTCCAGATTGAGATCAGCAAATCCTTGGCCATCGACATCAGCAAATCCGAGTAGAGTTCCACCGCGATAGACAGCGATGGTTTCCACAAAAACCAGGTCTTCGACCTCGCAGCTGAATTTGCTGAAATTAGGGCGTGCTTCAAACTTGGCCGTACCGGACGCAAGTGCTTCAACTTGTTGACCAAGCATCGCGTGAACATCAAGTGACGAGATTGGCTTGACTTGGTAAGACGTGTGATCAGGTTACCATTTTCTTTGACTTTTTAGGGTGTCACGGATGGCATTTGCATTTCAAAATCAACTCGACGAGGCTGCCGAACGACGCAGCCAGGCTTACTTCGCGACCTTGTCCGA
>JBGSNA010000115.1:0-1954 GCA_041739875.1 Pirellulaceae bacterium | reverse complement strand
TGGTAAACTCCTAATAAGAACAGTCATGCGCGATCACTGAATGAAGAGTGAACTCGAGTGACTCAACAGTGCAACCAATCGATCCACCGGATTGGCCGATCCGATCACTCGACCAAAACGACAACACCTCGGCCAACCGGTGATCTTAAACGTTCGTCCTAGAATTGGATTTGCATGAAATTGTTACATTTCATTGGCTGCTGCCTTTCGCTCTTCGTTGCATCGCAAGCGAGAACGGAAGACAAGTATGCGAACACACTTGGTTGGGAATGGCGTGTTGTCCCCAACGAACCCATCTCTTTCTCTGCCTCTCGTGGTTATCTCACAATTAGCGACGCTGGCCCTGACGATCAGTTTACTGTAACGCTCGCTCGCCCGACGGCAGATGATGGCGTTCGTGGCACGCAAATCGTTGCCTTTGACAAAAATGGCAAAGGTCATCGGCTCGCGCCGCAACAAGGGGGCGGGCAAGGTGGTGTTTCACTTCAACGTTGGAGCCTTCCCGTCGAGAATCTTCGAGCGACTGATGTCGAAGCCTTCGGCATTGAGGTACTCACCGTCAGGAGTGTTGCCAATGCAACAAAAGCCGCAAGCGAACGCGCCCAAAAAACGGGAACCGAAGTGCTGCCTTTCCCTATCGTTGGGGAACCATACAACTTTAAGCTGACTGTTAAGCCCGGACTACAGGTTTCGTCGGATAGCACAAAAGGCAAGGTCGTGTTGATCGACTGCTGGGCATCGTGGTGCTCGCCATGCGTCGACAAACTACCGCTACTAAATTCGTTGCACAATGGTGATGCTGACAATGGGCTCGCCGTCTTGGGTGTAAATTTCGATCAATCGCCAGAAGCTATGAACCGCATCGTTACTCGACTTGACATCGCATGGCCCAATGCCTTTGTCGCTACTGACGAAGATACTCGCGACATTTGGCACGCGGCCACTGGTATCATGGCACTTCCACGAGTGCTACTGGTTGATCGGAAAGGTGTGTTACGCGCTGACTTCGATACACTAAAGGAAGATCAGTTGCAAACGCTAGTCTCGCGACTACTTTCCGAGCCCGAGTAGCAAGAGCGGACGAACAATCCGTTGCACACGGAGCCGCGGACCGCGCGGTTCTGAAATGGAAAGTCGTTCGCCGCGGCCCGGTGAACGGGGACGTTCGGACCTTCAATCGTCTGCTACCAACGCCAACGAAGAGGACTTACCCTATTGGATCGAGAAGAAGAAGACGACGCTGGTCCCGATGACTGGACTATGCCAGTTTCGTCGGAATACATTCCTGAGCTTAACGAACGAATGCTGAGGATTGAGGCGAGGTTTGAAGCTGGCAATCCTCTCACTCGTTTGGAACGAGCCGCTCGGGAGGTTTACGGAACAATCGGCCACGTCGAATGCGACAATCTCCTTCAATTTTGGGACTCTGGATACGATCCGCTTCAAGCGATAGAATCATTTCGAATCGTTGGAGAACACGAGGTCGCGGACGCATTGTTCGCGTCACGTTGGCTTCGCACGGTAGTGGCACGAGGGATTGATTCCGAGTATCGATACACACTGTCGGCAACCGAAGAGTTAGAATACCAAGGACAGGAGGCGATTGTGTATTCCCTCTTCATTGGCGTGCCAACGCGACTTTACAATCTTCTATCCGGATCGACTCCAACAGACAAACCCGGTCCGAACAATCCGATGGACGTGCGGACTGGAAATGATTGACTGACAAGCGGGTGTGAATCCCGCCTAGGTAAGTGCTAGCCACACGCCCAGAATCGAGTTTTGCAGCCGAAGTATAAGGGCTCAAAGCAACTATCTGCTTTCGCAGCTAGTTCCCCGAAGTCGTCGGTTGAAGCGTAAACAGAAAGGTAGTGAGGATGAACAGACTGCAGGTGGCCCTGCGGCTGTGAACGGGAATAGCTCCGAAATTTTGTAACTGTTGGATTCTGCTCAA
>JBGSNA010000102.1:0-4596 GCA_041739875.1 Pirellulaceae bacterium | reverse complement strand
CGCTAGCCACCGGCGGGTATTGGGGGCTGTTGATTGAAAGGCCGGTGGCTAGCGCCAAAGCCGCTCATTTGTGCTTGTTGTATGGCCGGTGCCGAATGAACGCTGGTCATTTTCCACGGTCCATGCGGTCTTGCGCCATCGTGACGTAGATGATGACTTGTTCCAAATCATCGTCGCTGTCTACGAAATCGATGTCTCCTCCACGGGTCCAGACCCTTTTGTGGGCAATCGCTCCAGGTTGCTGGCGCAGTACTCTCGTGGCGTTTGCTTTGAACTGGTCCCTGACCAATTTTGGATCGGTGTTGGTGGTCACAACGAGGTGCACGTGATTGGATCGCGCGCTCACTGCGTGTAGTGACCATCCACGAACGGTGGCGTGCTGTCGACAAACTTGTTCCACACGAGATCGCTGCTCGCGGTCCAGAAGTAGCGGTTCGTCCTTAAGAAGATCTCGCACCCAAGCTTCAAGCAATGGGCGAGGCTGCTGGTCGCCTACGTGGTGTTTTCGCCATCCGCGAAGGTCGCCTGGAAGCCACGTTCCGTACGTTGTGAACGTAATGAAGTAAGCGACCGGCTCAGGCATCGACGTCAACTCCAAATAGCCAGGGCAGTTTGGACTCTAGGCACCGGGATTGTTGCGGGTTGTTTTGTTGTAAGGCCGGTGGCTAGCGCCAAAGCCGCTGATTTGTGTTGGTTGTCTGAGCGGCTTTGGCGCAAGCCACCGGCCTTATGATCCGATTTTCATTGTTGCCTGGGCAGTTTGGACACTAGGCAACGGGGTTGTTGCGGGTTGTTTTGTTGCAAGGCCGGTGGCTAGCGCCAAAGCCGCTCAGGGTGCGGCGGCTTGGCGCTTGGAACGGCGGGCGGATTGCCTACTCAGGTAGTCGTCCACGCTCGATCACCGGGAACGGACTGGTCAGCCCTTCTCGCATGAAGGCAACGACATCGGCGACTTCTTGGGGCGTTAGATTCAACGGCTTGACCTTGTCGCTGAGCCATTGATTTGGATGTCCACCTTTGTTGTACCACTCGACGACTTCTTCGAGCGTCTTTTGGCTTCCGTCGTGCATGTACGGCGGCGATAGGGAAGCGTTTCGCATTGTCGGTGTTTTGAATGCGCCTCGATCCTTTTCATCCTTCGTGACTTCCAATCGACCGACATCCGGTGTGGCTGCGTCCATGCCGACGCCGAGATTGTGGTAAAGCTCATCAGCGAAGTTCGCGCCGGCGTGACATGCCGTGCAATTGGCCTTGCCAAATGTCAGCTCCATGCCCCGAATTGCTGAATCGCTCATCGGATGTTGAGCTGCCGCTTTCTTCAACTCGTCGTACTTCTCGGACAGGTCGTCATCGTCAGCGATGATGTCAGCGTCAAAGGCCTTTTCAAAACTCTTGAGAGGCGAGTAGTAATCGTACGGTGCTGGGCCAGTCACGATCGCGCGTTCAAACGTTGCGAGCGCCTTGCCGACATTGTCGATCGTCAAACCGTCTTTGAAGATCGCATTGAACTGTGTTTTGTAGCCGGGGATCCCGGCCAAGCAGGCCACGCAAGCTTCATGCGTGTTCCCCATCTCGATCGCATTGGCAATCGGACCGACAGCTTGGTCTTCGAGCGTTGCGGCGCGACCGTCCCAGAACTGTGCTTTGCTCAAAATCCGATTGTACGCCACAGGTGAGTTGCGTCCGCCCTCTGCTCCGCCAACGCCAACGCCGAATTGTGTTACGGCTCCGAAGCCTTCGTCAGGGTTGTGGCACGAAGCACATGAAATGGTTGAGTCCGATGACAATCGCTTGTCAAAGAAGAGTTGGCGACCCAGTTCGATCTTGCCTAACGTGATCGGGTTATCTTCGGGAACGAAGACATTGTCTTTGCCAAGGTCGAGTCCCTTGGGCAGCGTGAACGCGAGTGGAGTGTGAATCTCTGGACGTGACAACCAAGCAGCCAGATCCTTCTGCGTTACCGGACCACTTCCAGGGATGCCGCGAAACAACGAGTCGTCGCCGAGGACAACGGTTTGGGCTGATGGGGACCCGTCTTGGGCATTGGTCAAGGTGACTGTAAAAACCAAAAGGGTGAGCGTCGAGAGGGGGACGATCATGCGATTCATGTCGAGATTCCAAGATTCAATAGAGTGGAGTGCAAACCAGTTGTTTACGAAATTCGAGTAAACGAAATCCGAGTGAACATTGTAACCGCGAATGAAACCAAGGTCACACGCGACGACGCGATTGCGAGTTGACTATTCCCTGACCTGGCTATTCTGCGAGTTGACTATTCCGCGACCTGACTCAGCAAATCGACGATTTTCCGACCGGTTACGTTCATTGGAAGATGTTTGAGTTCGTTCAGATCGACGAATCGCCAGCCACAGGGGGGCTGTGTCGACTTTCCGACAAGTTTGGCGAAGTGCGCGTGCAATGTGATTCGGTAGCGAGTCACGGCATGTTTAAGCGTGGCTAGTCGAGCCCCAGGCGTCGCACGGATCCCTTCGCTTTTCGCGAACCAGTCATTTGTTTCGTCGAGTCGAGTGAAGGACTGCTCGGCTGTGCGTGGGAAATCCCACAATCCGGACCAACGACGACCGATGGGAATCTCGCGAACAAGAAACTTGTCATTGTCGTTTTCATTGTCGTTATTGCGGTCTGCGATCACGAGCAAGAATTCAGTTCGATCTTCGTACTTGGTCTTGGAAAGCTTGCCAGGTATTTCCGCCTGGAGTTCCAAACGTGCCGCAGCACAGTGGCTGTGCAGAGGACATTCACCGCACGAGGGCGATCGCGGAGTGCACACAAGAGCGCCCAGTTCCATGGCTGCTTGGTTGAAGATGCCGCTGCCGTTTTTGGGCAGCATGGATTCAGCAAACTTCCAAAGCAATCGATTCGCAGCGGGTGTGGTGGGTGTTTCGCGAAGTCCCACCAGTCGACTGAAGACACGTTGAGTGTTGCCTTCGAGTATCGGCAGCCGTTGGTCACCAGAGATCGAAAGAATCGCGCCAGCGGTATAGCGACCGACGCCAGGCAGTGCGAGCACGTCATCAAAGCCAGTTGGAAACTCACCCGAATGCACGGTCATAATTTGTTTCGCTGCGGCATGCATCGACCGCGCTCGCCGATAATAGCCAAGTCCCTCCCACAATCGCATCAACTCCACTTCGTCGACCGCCGCGAGCGATTCGACATCGGGAAGTTGTTTGAGGAAACGCTCAAAGTACGGAAGGACGGTTGCGACTTGAGTTTGTTGGAGCATGATCTCGCTGATCCAAACTCGATACGGTGTCGGTTCGCTTCGCCATGGCAGCGTACGCGCGTTGGAACGGAACCACTGGAGTAATCGACGACGCACATCGCTGCGCCACGACGATTGCTCCCAGCTCACATCATGCGGCGGGGTTTCATCAACAGAGAATGGCACGCCGGTTACTCGACTTGTTTTCCGAGTACCACGGTGACTTGCGCTTTGTTGCCTTGACGCGAGAATTCGATGGTCAGTGACTCACCTTCGTGGTGCTGGCTTACTTTCGCTTGAAGGTCACTGAATTGTCGGATGTCGGTATCGCCGATTCGCTCGATGGTATCGCCAACTTTCAAACCGGCCTTGTCCGCGGCGCTGCCGAACAGCACGCGATTGATCTGGCACACGTTGCCAAAGTCGGCTCCGCCGACCCCGAGATATCCACCTTGTTTGTATTCAATTTTTAAACCTGGCAATTTTTCACGCATCGCATCGACTTTGGCAATCGCCAAATCCGTCCCGATTAAACTGAGCGACGAGCGCAAGGGAAGCTCCATCAATGCGTCAGCGACATCTTCATCAATGGTGGTGTAACGCAGCTCAAGCGCAGTGATCGATGGGATGCCTTGCAACGTCTTGATCGTCTCGACGTCGATCGTTCCATCAACCAAGGTGATCGAATTCAAATCAGGCATCTTCGCCAGTCGCTCAAGTACTTCGCGATTGACGGCAGGCCCCTCGATTCGAGCAAATTGAACTTTGCGAACCCAACGGAGCCAGTCGAGAACCTCGATATCGCCGCGCCACGACGCGTCGATTTGGAGAATGACGTTTGATTCGCTGATCGCTTGAATCACAAACTCAGCGACGCCTACTGTCACACCCGCGTCTTGGATCGCTTGGATGGCTGTTTCACTGCGATAGGCATTGACTTCTTCGAGCGCGATCTTGGCCCGGTTCGCCTTGCTGCCGGCACGCTTGGTCGAAATGCGATCCAAGGCGGCCCAGGCGCCAGAATCATCGTTGGGCTTTTGAGCCATCGAGATCTCACCGAGCGCTCGAATTGCCAACTCCGTCGTTTCAAGATCAGACGTCGCGAGCACACTCTCAAGCGGCGCGACCGCTTCGTCGCCAGCTCGAATCAGTTTCTGTTGAGCCGACTCGCGCCGCAGATAGTGGTCGCTCGATAATTGCCCGACCCAATACTCGACACTGCGATCGTCCTTCACCTGGGACATCGCCACCTGATGATCAATCAGGAATGCAAAGACAAACAATGCCAAGCAGACGCCTAGGCATGTCTGTCGGTTCGATTTTCGTGAGTAAGCCATCACCGCACAACTCGACATGAAGAATCCGATCCA
>JBGSNA010000091.1:0-18007 GCA_041739875.1 Pirellulaceae bacterium | reverse complement strand
TTGATACTCACGAATCAGACTTTCGCGATCTTTCGCCAACACCGCTTTATCATTGGTTTTGTCATAATAATTTTTCTTGAACGTTGGTTTGAGTACGACAGGATACTCGGGCTCCGACGCAAGCAATTCTTCGAGCGTCGCCGATGGGTACACGCGTGGCACGGGAATTCCCGCCTGAATCGCAGCCTCCCCGGCCTGGTTCTTTTCATAGAACTTCTGGCTCGTTTCCCATGGCAACACAGACAAAACGTATTTGGTTGACAACGCTTTGTGGTTCCTAGCCAAGAACTCGATCGTTTCGTCGTTCACGCAAAAAACCGACCATCCCTCAAGTGAATGTGTCTCGGCGAGCCGCAGCAAATACGCAACCGAATCGTCAGCGGTCAACAAATCGCGTTTGACGAATCGCTGGCTAATCGCATTCGAATAGCGAGCGATGCCCGCTTCGGTTTCAAGAAGTGCTACGGGAATACTTTCTTCGGCGAGCGAACGAGCAACGCCGACCGCTTGAAAGTCAGCGCCGATGATCAGCACTCCGACCGTCTTTGCGATCGGAAATACCGAACAATCACTCGGAGCCAATAGCTCGGGCGATAGCCACTTTTGATCACCGATAACGCTGAGTTCTGCAGACATTTAGACTCCTGCGGCCTCCGTCTCAGCTTGCGGCGTTGTATTCTGGACAATCGACGCGATGTTCGTCTGGCGTGGCGGCATGTCAAACAAGTCGTCATAAAGCGAGATGAGATGTTTGGCTTGATGTTCCCACGTCAATCCGTTATCGACACGCTTACGTCCGAACACCCCAAGCTGTTTGCGCAACTCGGGATCCTCCATCAACCGCACCGTTGCTCGGGCGTAGTCCTCGATGTCATTGTTATCGGCATAGATCGCCGAATCACCCGCCGTCAACTCGTTCTCGCGAGTCCGGAAACATACCGTCGGCTTGCGGAGCGCCATGTATTCCATCGTCTTGATCGTCGTGCAACTGTCGTTGTACGCATTGCTCGGATCCGGCGTGAAGCAAATATCAAACGCAGCGATATGGGCAGGTACGCTTGGGAAGGGGATCATTCCAGTGAAGTGGATCAAATCCAACACGCCGAGTTCTTCAGCAAGCTTCTTCAAGTCAGCCATCGCGGGTCCGTTACCCACAATGACTGCGAGGAAGTCGGCGCGACCGTGACGTACTTTCAATTCGTGAAGCGTACGAATGAAGTAGTCCACACCGTCTTGGATACCAATGACGCCGACGTATCCCAGAATTAACCTGCCTGTGTTACGAAGCGTCGAAAGGGGTTCGACGTCCTCCAAAAAGAACACGTTCGGACCATTGCGCACGACGTAACAATCGGAAGGGTTTGCACCACAACGTTCAATTTGGACCGATCGCTGGGTCTCATTTGTCGCGATCAAGCGATTCGCATTGCGACACGCGACACGCTCGAAATAGCGCAGCACGTGATAGACCGTATTGGGTTCTTCATTGCCACCACGCGCCAGATACAACTCCGGTGACAAGTCGTGAAGATCGAACACAAACTTCTTGCCAAAGAATTGATAGAAAATTGCAATGAGCGCCGTCATGTCTGGCGGGGTGTGAACGTGAATGACATCGAACCCACGTCGCAATAGCACAAACCACGAATAGATAAACATCATGGTGAGGCTGTATCCATATTCCCACGCATAGCCGAGAAACCCATCAATCTCTGCGGGCTTCGGATAACGGTAGGCATGGAAGCCACCAATCTTTTCGGACCATTTTTTCGACGCCCCAGTCGGACAGATCACCGTCACCGCGTAACCGGCTTCGACGAGCGACTCCGCTTCGAGCAGCACACGATTGTCGTCGGGAACACTTTCGTTCTCGAGCAACATCAATATATGTTTGGGTTTTATTTTCATTCTGTTTTTGAGTTGGTTCACTGAGTGACCTCCGCCAAATCGGGGGAAGCATCGGCCACGTTGCTCGCGGGCTTCTCATGCGAATTTGAGTTCTGTTTCCCGCACAACGCTCGCATGATGCATTGCGTTCGACGAACATTGGCTTGCGAGAAGTGCTGAATAGCAAGTTCGCGGTTTCGTATTCCCATCGCTTCTCGCAAAGGACGCGAGTGATAGACTTTCAACAGAGCCGCAGCTAAAGCGTCGACATCTTTTTCGTCGACAAGAATCTGTTCCACGATTGCTGGAATCTCGACGTGTCGAGTGCTAACAACGGGCTTGCCACACGCCATCGCTTCAACGATTACCGTTGGAAAGCCTTCGGCACCGCCAAACTCATCAAAATGACTCGGTAAACAAAACACATCGCAAGCATGATAAACAGCGGTTAACGCTGTGCCTGATAAACCACCGAAAAACGCGACTTGGTTTTCAATCCCGAGCTCCTTGGCGATCCCTTTGACATCGACGCTATCGACACTGTCTCGACCTGTGCCAACGACCCAGAGCTCGAAATCAGGCTGCTCAACTCGTTTAATCGCTTCCAGTAAAACTCGGTGACCCTTCTTCTGAGCAAAGTAACCAACCACCAGCACGACAAACTTTTCCGCAGGTTGGTATTGCGTGAGATTAATTGATAACCGCACCACTTCAATTCGCTCGGGGGCGATCCCAAACCGCTCCTGCAATTGTCCGCAGTTGTAATCGGTCACCGTCGTGATGCGATCACAAAAGCCAATCGCGTGCGCAAACAGCTTGGGATTCGGATTCTCGTAAATCTCGTAAGCATGAATGGTGCATAAAAGCGGCTTGTTAAGAAGCCGTTTACAGAAGTAGCCAATGAACAGTTTGTGGTCACCGAACGTGGAATAGATCAAGTCAACGTTTCGCATTTTCTGGGAAAAGGTGACGCCAAGTGCAAAGTCAATGAGCGCACCGAATCGAATCGCCTCGAGCAACAATGCCAGATACAGCTTCGGTTGACTCAGACATCCCAATACTTGAGCGACTGCAAGTGAGAGATAGCTCCACCGGAGCACAGCCCACGTCTCGCGTGGTCCGTAAAGTCCTGGGGCGTTCTTCGTTGGGAAAATACTGAGCGTTGCACCGTTGTCCTCGAGGAACGAAAGTTCTCGATGGACAAAATGTTCGAAACCGTGCTTGAGCGAGGCAATCACCCCAAGATGCATGCTTTCGTTCGTCTCCATCATGACGACTTCTCCAACACGCTTGAGGGAACGGCAACTGGATCGAACATCGAATTCGCCCCAGATTCACGAGTTGCGTGAAGGGGTCTGCGCGAGCGGATAGCTTGCTCGTAAACGTTCGCTGTTTTCTCGGCAACGACGCACGGCGACCACTCCCGCTGGAGCTTTAACTTACCCGCCATGCCCATGGCGTGCCGTTCCGATGGATTTTTCAGCAACCGAATAATCGCGTCGGCAAGTGAACGTGGATCACGGGGCGGAACCATCAGGCCGGTTCGCTCATGATCAACACATTCGACCAAAGCTCCAACTCGCGTTGCAACCACAGGCTTGGAGTAGTTAAAGGCGACTGGCACGACGCCGCTTTGAGTGGCTTCGTTGTATGGCAAGACGACAAGCGAGGAGCGTTGGAAGAACTCGGCACGTTGTTCATCGCTGATCCAGTCATTATGGACGATGAACTTCGACGGATCCACCATCAACGATTCGTACCTTGCAAAGTCGTCGCCACGGCCCGCGATCATGAACCGAGCGTCGGGTCGCTGGGCATTCACTAACGGCTGAGCCGCGATTAACTGGTCGAGTCCTTTGTAATCCCAGATTCGACCGAAAAACAGCACAAGATTGGGGTCTTCTTCGATGGTGCCATCCACAGTTTCGACGCCCATCGCAACGTGCGGAATCGCGTGCACATTCTCTTTCGAGAATCCGAACAACTGCTGAACTTGATCTGCCAACAAATTCCCATGCACGATCGCGTGATCCGCCTGTCGGAACCCGTAATCGAGTATCCACTGAGGCGTTTTCTGGGAAACCAGATCGCCGGTGTGGTGACGCGGATCATGGATCGTCACGACGAGCGGATAGTGACTGAGTTTGCGGAGCGCCGAGTTAAACCACAAATGACCTTGCTGAAAATGAACAACGTCCGGCTGAAACTCGTGAATACGAGAAACAATATTGCGAACGGAAATCCATTGCCGAAGTGGTTGTCGAAGCCGCGGCTTACTAAACGCGTAATGTTCAACGCGTGGATCAATCGTGTAAGTGTCTCCGTCTTCGGGATGTGGCATCACAAGCAATACGTCATGCTCTTTGCACAACGCATTAACATGCAATGAACTGTATTCCTCGAATCCGTAAGTCACCCAAACGATTCTCATGAAGCGAACTCCCGCTCAGCACTAGCGTTTGAGTCAAGCGATTCGCAAGCACTCTTTTCCGCCTCGTCAGGAACCAAATCTTTGCGGTATTCGTGAAGGCTCAACCAATCGACCGAGGCCTTTAGGCCTGCATTCAGATCAAATCTTGGTTGATAGCCGATCAATTGACGAGCTTTGTCGTCTGTATAGACAACATCTCTCGCAAACAAATCGTCGAGTTCATTGCTACTTGGAGTTGAGTTCAACTCACCCTTAATGAATTTCATGACTCGAGTTGGCCACCCGCCTCGCAAGTAAATCTCCATCAACTTGTCTTCGAAACGACTGAGGATCGCATCGGCAACTCCGCTCAACGCGTCCATCACTTTTGTACGTAGCCGCGACTTCGCAACCGAGATCCTTCTTAGCGCCGGAAGTTCGAGCGCATCATTAAACCGCTTGAAGTATTCGTTCCATGTAAGGGTCTCAGCACCGTTTAAATTAAACGACTGGCCCGACGCCGCATCGTCATTGAGCGATCGCACTATGGCTTGGACCAAGTCGTCGACATAAATCAGGTTTGCTTTGCCATTGCACTGGCCCTCGAACACTCCCCAATTTCCGGACTGTAGACGTTTAGCGACGTCGATCGTCCACGAGGTGCTAAAGGGCCCATAGATCAACGATGGCCGCAGAATCGTCGGACACAGCCCTTTGGCGTGATACTCACGGCAGATTTCTTCCGCCTCGATTTTCGAATCGCCATAGAGTCGCCCTGTGCGATCGGTTGAGTGGGCCTCGTCAACAACGCCTTGAACGTCGGGGCCGTAGACTTCGGCGGTACTCAAGTACACAAACTTTTTAACTCCGTGCTTGACTGCAGCGTCGAGTAGATTGCGAGTTCCCCCGACGATCGAATCGCGATTATCGACTTTCGCACAATGCACGATAGCGTCGACGCCTTGGACTGCCGCATCGACTTGCTCTTTGTTTTCGATATCACAAATCACCACTTCCGATTCGAAGCGTGCGACACGGGCCGCACGCGACCAATTTCGAATCGCGGCAACGGGGACCGCGACACCCGACTGCAACATCACTTCACAAACGCGTCCGCCAACGAACCCCGAGGCACCCGTGACCAGCACCCGCATTGGTTTGGAATCCAACTCGTTTGCGAGTTCGCTTACTTTGTCGTTCCACGACATTCGATAGCGACGACTCTCGTCGTATGCTTGCTCGAGCAAGTGAATCGTACCGAGCGTACTCTTACCTGAAACAATGGGTTCGGCTCGCTTGGAAACAACTGCGGCGAAGTTCTCCAGCAGCGGCTTTGCGAAATGAACGTACTTCAACTTACGAGTGCCGCACTTGTAAACTTTTGTGCCGCCGCGAGCAAACTTGACGCGGACTTCGGAGAACTCTTCCGCAGCCTGTTCAATCGTACCGAGCGAGCCAACGATCTTGAAACCGTTCATCAATCGTCCCAAACGACTGACTTTCACTTCCACGTTGCATTGACGAAGACGCAGCCTCACCGTGGCGATTGCCTCGGGACCGCCGTGCGAATCGTTGATCGACTCGACAAACTCGGGTGTCTCGCCCAGCCAATAACAAACCGTATCTAACAAGTGAACGCCGGTATCGGACCATGCGCCCTTGGCGCCCGAAGCGAAGTGGTGCGGCGAAGCGGCTGGCCAGTCAAACTCGACTCCATCATGGTACGTGATCGATTGCAATTCGCCCAAAACGCCATTCTCAATCAGCTCGCGAATCTTTTGGTAGGTAGGAAAGAATCGACGCGTTTGGTTCACGGCCAACTTTGCGCCACTTGCTTCTGCGATTCGAACCAATTCTCGAGCTTCGTCAGACGACTCTGTCAGCGGCTTTTCGCAGAGGACATCGACGCCACGCTCGAGAAACCACTTGCAGATCGCGAAGTGGCTTGCTGGCGGCGTTGCGACAATCACTCCGTCCACAGCACCTTCAAGTTCGCGGTAATCCGCGACCCCATCGGCAACAGTGAACTTTTCCATCATCGCATCCAGCCGATCGGCATTGGGTTCGACAAGCACGGTGTTCCCAACAACACCTTCGATCTTTTCAAGCGCCGGTAAATGGTAAATTTCAGCGATGGCACCACAGCCAATCATACCCAAGCGAATTTTAGCAATCGACGACATCACGCAGCCCTAAGCAAAAAGGTGTTTCTAAAAAAGCGGACGTCTTCGACTCGAATCGCTCCGACGATAAAAAGCAGCGGCGTGTAGACCGCAAGGCTGACCAAAACCAAGCTCAACCAATCGCTTTGGCGAACAACGGACACGGCAACCCCCATCCCAAAAGCTGCGATGGCAACACGAAACGCCAATACGAACGTTGCAAGGACCTCTTGCTTTGGCATCGCGGCGAGCAAGTAACAGCACGTTGCAACGAAGCCACCGATCACCGTCCCCATCGCTGCTCCCACCGCTCCGTAACGATACACAAGGAGATAGGTTGCAATCACATTAACGAGAAGACTGATTCCCGCGACTCGCATGGACCGATCCTGTCTGCCCTGTGCGAACAACGCATGACTCAAGAATGGATTGAGAAAATCAATCAACATCACCCATATCAAAACCTGCAGAACTGGACCGGCATCCGCGTATTCTTCGCTATACAACAAACCGATGAACCGATCCGGCATCACCGACACAACCACAATCACTGGAAACGCGATCGCGCACATGACACGAATCGTGTGACGAAACAAGCGAGTGAACGAGTCACGCGACTCGGCATACAACCGAGACATGACGGGAAAGACAGCAGTGGTGTAGCTCTTGGCGACGACGGATCCTAAACGCACGATCTTCCACGCCGCACTATAAATCCCAGTCGCCACTTCACCCGATATCCACGACAACACGATCACATCAAGATTCGTATAGATCGTTGCCATCCAGTTCTCAAATGCGAAGATTCGCCATCGATTCAGAAAACGCAAGCTCCGACGTTGGCTATACGACCACCCCAACACACCGACACGTTTTAGACCAATTAAGTAGGCAACGAGCAACGCGAACCGAACTCCAAAGAACACCAACATGAGCGCCAACAATCCGAAGCCTTGGTGCAGCAACCAAACGCTGAGTGCAATCCGCAACAGACTCTCAACCGCGATTCCCATCGTCAGAAATTCGGCTCGTTCTCTCGCGACAAATACCGCTTCGCAAATCGCACACAGCGAGGCTGGAATAAGTGTGGCAGAAGCGATCAGGAGAGCTTGGTGCGTATCACTGGAGTAATTAAAAACTCTGCTAACGCACGACATCGCAACGATCGCAAACGCGCACATTACCGATGCGATCAAAACAGCTGAAGTCATCAATTGGCGAGTGTGTCTTGGCCAGCGTGACATATCGCGGGTCAGCAAAATCCCAACCGCCGTTGCGGTGAGGCTGAGGAACAACTCCGAGTAGTGGACGGCGATGGAGTACTTCCCAAACCCCTCAACGCCAAGCTTGTCGGCGCAATAGATCACAAACACGAAGCTCGCAATCATGCGTGTCATCGTGCCGGCCAAAAGCATCGACGCGTTCTTGCCGGTGCGGAGGAACGACTTAAGCGGCATGTGCTCGTCCTCCAAACTCGGGCTGGTGAGTAAGCTTGTAGACGGCTGCGGTCATGCCAAGCACGCACCACAACATTTCAACTTGCGTCCGCGAATTAAAAATATCGACAGCCATATGCAATGCGTGGCCAGCGAGCGCGGCCGCAAACGCGAGCCCAAGCGCGGACAACGCAGGATTTTGAGTTTTCCAGGCCGACACACCCTGACGAAAACCGTTTCCTAGAACCGCAAGGAAGGTGACTAGCCCAAAGACGCCCGTTTCAATCCAAGTTAACAAATACTTGCTGTGGATCGTGTAGTACCACTCCGCGCGATAGACCGCTTGATCTGCGAATTCTTTGCCTGCGAGGTGACAGTTGCCGGCACCGTAGCCCAAGAACGGCCGCTCGCTAATCATCTCCATCGCAATCAGCGACAGGTGCTTTCTCGCTATCGCAGACTCACCATCACCGTCTTGAATTCGTTTTTCGTAGACAATAGAGAGCGGGTATAAACTCATTACACCGAGCAGCAAAACAGCGGGCACGGTCCAACGCGGCAACCAACCTCGGCTGAACATTCCGATGCCAATGATCAACCCACCAACCACCGACGTAAGAATTGCCCCTCGTGTTTGAGTCATGAGCAGTGCGAGCAAGCCCATGACCGTCGCGAGCATCGCAAAACGCCAAGTCCATTTATGTCGCAAGAAAAGCAAAGAGGCCGCAACCGGCAACCAAATCAAAGCTAACGTGCTCCCCGCTAGAACAGGCGAGTGCATGGTTCCGCCATGCCGTTTCCCAATATCTACCTTCAACAGCAGGGGTCCGAGTTTGTACTCGGTGTCGTCGAGACCCATCGCAGCGGAAAAAAAGATCAGGAGAGCTTCGACAACCAACGTTGCCGCTAGCGCCATCAATCCAAAAACAATGTCCGCGTGAGTTTGCAGTCGATTCGCAAGATAAAAGAACAACAGGTAAGCCTGGGTCAATAAAAAGCAATCGAACAACGAAAGCGTTGCCACCGAAGCTGAAAGCACACTCAAAAATACAAAAGAGATGTAAACAAGCATCGGGATCCCAAACAACGGGCGAAGCAACAACCGTGCTCGATGCAACCCCAGATCACCAAACCAAATGCCATATAGCACGACGAGCGCGAGCGTCGTCGCCGAGACGTTCCATCCCCCCACGGCACCAAGAAGCGCATCCTCTTCACGAAAACCGAAATACTTATCGACCTGGAGCGGAATCTCAACAATCCCAACCAGCAACGTCAACTTTTCTAACCAAGTTAAACTTGCCGCAACCGGCCGTGCAAAAAGACGTGCCGGAGACCGATTGACCGATCGGGCTGGGGAAGGATGACTCGCGTATTTCTCGGATGATGCAAACGACATGGCTCGTGAAGTACACCGCTATACTTGCGGTGCAACGAACCTCCGAAACCAAGTAGGCAAATAGTTGCGAGTCTTGTTAAGCACCACACCAACAATCTTGGTGTCGCTCTCACTCAAACGACGAATCAGTCGTTCTGCGGCCACGGATTGGGTCTTTTCAGATTCGATGACGACCAGCACACAATCGAGATGTTGAGCCATAGCAACCGCATGATCGGGTTGACTCGCTGCGGGAAGGTCCACGATTAGCAAGTCACAATCGCTCAGGTAGGCGCCCAATGCCTGCGTAATCTCAGACGCACTTGCCGACAGAAATCGCTCGCACGTGTCCGCGGCCGAAGCAATCAAATCGATCGGCGCATTTTTGGCTCGTTGCAAACACTCATCGTGCGATGCATCACCGTCGACTAGCTCGACGAGCCCCGGAGTGCCATTGAGACCGAACAAGCGAGAGATGGATCGTTCGCGAGCATCCGCGTCGACGAGCACCGTCTTCAAGCGGCAATCAACACCGCTCGCAACGGCAAGGTTCGCCGCCAACGTACTTGCACCGGCACCAGGATCAACACCGATAATACCGACACTGCGTCCACGATTTGCATTGGATTGACACCGTGACAGCAGAATCTCAGTGATTAAGGCCTGGCACTTCTGGCGATACAGATTCTGCTCTTTAAGTCGCGGCGAATCCATCCGCGAAAGCACAGGAATATTCGACACCACGGAACAACCTAGTGCCGCTTCAACATCTTCGTTAGTTCGCAAGGTTGACAATGAGGCTTGTCGAATGAAACACAACGCAAAGCCCGAGAGCACACCAAAGAACATGAATCCCGCCGCTAGTACCTTTTTCTTCGGACTTGATGCTCTTTCGACAAATGAGGCCGGTTGGAATACGTGGATATTCGATACCTTCTCTTGTTGAAGCCCTTCGATCACCCGAGCTTCTTCGAGCTTCTCACGCATCATTTGAAGACTTGATTCCATCACACGGACGTCGCGATCGATCTGAGTCAGCTCTCGTTCGTCCTCATGAAGTTTCTCAATCTGCTTTTGCATCGCATCTTTTTGAGCTGCTTTTATTTCGATCATCGAGTTCAAGCCCGCCACACGCGTTTGTTGGCGTTGGAGCTCTTGGTGCAGCGCAATCTTGATCGGATTCGGAGTCGTACTCTCATCGACATGCTCGCTATCGAGCTTCGCCAAGATTTCGCGAGCGCCGACCAACTGCTTTCGAATTTGCCTCAACTTCGGGTGCGTATCGGTGTGGTTCGCGGCAAGACTCTGCTCCGCCAACTCGAGTTCGTAGATTTGCTGGCGCATGCCACTCCAAGTCGTATCCGAAGCGGCTAACTTGGACGCAACGATTTCATCAACCGTCCCAGCCACTTTGTCTTCGAGATCCTTAATCTCCGAAACAGCCTGTTCGAGGTCGCCAGCAGCAACAACGAGATCGCGGTCAAGGCCAGTCCTTCGCTGCTGAAGCAATTCGCGACCGGCCTCAATGGAGACAAGTTCACGTTGCTGCATGAACTTGGCCCGAGCATCAA
Source organism: Pirellulaceae bacterium (assembly GCA_041739875.1). Classification (GTDB taxonomy): domain Bacteria; phylum Planctomycetota; class Planctomycetia; order Pirellulales; family Pirellulaceae; genus JBBSJZ01. The sequence goes on along the minus strand of JBGSNA010000091.1, from coordinate 7,163 downwards.
CAAGTCCATTGAGTTGCGTTTGCGCATCGCGCACTTGTTTCTCAAAAAACGCGTACGAACCGTTCGTGCGAGAGGCCTTGAGATGTTCTTCCATAAAAGTCTCCGTCACGCAATCAACGATCGCCTGGGCCATTTCAGGTGTTTTTGAAGTAGCCTCAATCCCAACAACCGTCGACTTCTTTGGAGAATAAATCGAAAGAGTCGACTGTAAACGCATCACAGCAAGCTCGTGATCGCTGATGTCTTCTTTGATCCCTGCCCACAGCAGCGCCTCGCCGAGAACATCGACGCCCGTTTTGGCAAAGGAGAGGAATACATTTTCTTTGCCGACTTCCAAGGATTCATCCGACTTTGGAAGTGTGCCATTGATGATCGCTGTAGAACCCAACTTCGTCGCAACAGCTTCAGCAACATGACGGCTACCGAGAATTTCGAGTGCCGAAATGACTTCTTCTTCCTGGGTCTTTTGCAACATCAAAGTCGCACTTGTCGTTGCTGACGGATCTAACGAAACGCTTTCCCGACCGACGCGCACAACCAGCTTGGCTTGCGACTCATAACTTCTTGGCCACACCAAGATCGCGCCCCATCCCAGCAAAGCGCCTAACAACGTACAAACCGCAATCAATCGCTTGTGCATGAATGGAATTTCCATGTACGAAGCCAAATCCGTGGTGCGTTGTGGACCACCGTCTGCCCACATGGGTGGCGATTGAACTGGCCCAACAACGCGTGATTGACCTTCAATCAATGCATAGTTGGGAGTCGTTTCGAGGGATGGCTTAGACCACTGCACTGACCCGCTCCTGGCTTGCGACAAACTCGGCGACGGCCGAGGAAACTCGGCTGACTTGTTCCCGAGTCATCTCGGGATACATTGGAAGTGAAACGATTTCGTTTGCGACCTGACTACACACCGGCAAGCCGAAAGGAATCGTTGGCGAATTCACAAACGGCTGGGCGGTGAATAACGGATTTGGATAGTGGATGCCGCATGCGATATTCTTTTCGCCAAGCGATGCAATCATCGCATCTCGCTGTGGGGTTCGGACCACAAACAGATGATAAACGTGTCGCATTTCGGGATGCGCTTGGGGCAAGACGAGATCAACGTTGGCAAGGTCTTGACGATACCAATCTGCGATCGTGCGACGTTGCTCCGTCCACGTTTCAAGATGCGGCATCTTGGCCAACAATACACATGCTTGGATCGTATCGAGCCGACTGTTGAACGCGAGCATGTCGTGTCGGTTCTTCACACGTTGGCCATAGTTGCGAAGCAAACGCAATTTCGCCGCTAACTCGGGGCATTTCGTCGTTGTAGCGCCGCCATCACCGAAAGCTCCAAGATTCTTACCCGGATAGAAACTGAAACACCCAATGTCTCCAAACGATCCACAACGTTGACCATCGATCTCGCCGCCGTGCCCTTGCGCGGAGTCCTCGATCACCTTCAAGTTAAATCGCTTGGCCAAATCACAAATCTCTCGCATCCGCGCGGGCTGGCCGTACAAGTGAACGGGGATGATGGCCTTGGTTCGCTCCGTAATCGCTTGCTCGATCAATGTCACATCCATATTGAAATCAAACGGATCAATATCGACGAACACCGCGTCGGCTCCCGCATGCGCGATCGCGAACGCAGTCGCGGCAAACGAATTTCCTGCTGTGATGACTTCGTCGCCAGGACCAATCTCCAAAGCCCGCAAAGCCATGTGAATGGCTTCGGTACCGTTGGCCATCCCAATGCAATGGTCGACTCCACAATAGGAAGCGAAGAGTTCTTCGAACTCTTGAACTTCTTGGCCCAAAATGTATCGCGCCCCATCAATGACATCGCCCATCCGACGAAGCACCTCCTCCTTGAGGGCTCGCGATTGCGTCTGCAAATCAACCAATGGAATCGGTGACAAATTGGAATCAGAACTCATGGAAAATCGCACTTTCGATAGCGGTCAAATGTATAGCAGCAGAATATTCGAAATTTAGTCAATTACCATGCGCACACGAACTATTTTTCGTGTTCGCCCCATTATCTTCTAGCAATGCGTATCCCCCAGCAACGCTTACTTGGCGGAATCGCCAGCGTGGCGGTCAACGCCTTGCTCGCCACACGCCGCACATGTTGAATCGTCATAGTGGCCAGCCAGTTTCTGGCCACAAGTGCACACATATCCAACATGTCGAGCTGGGGCACCCATCACGAGGCTGTGAGGCTCCACGTCTTGCGTGACCACGCTACCGGCGGCAACCATGCAATACCGTCCAAGAACAACCCCCGGACAAATCGTCGCTGCGGCACCGATCGAGCAACCACGCTCAACCAAGGTTGGCACCAACCAATTGGCTCGATCCGAGTAGCGAGCTTTCGCGATTGGCATCCGCGGTGATCGCGGCAAACGATCATTCGTAAATACCACTGCTGGCCCGACGAACACATCGTCTTGAATCGTAACGCCTTCCCAAATCAAGACTTGGTTTTTGATTGTCACATTGTCACCGACGACGGCACCAGACTCCACAAACGCGTGATCACCGATATTGCATTGGCTACCGACCGAGGCTCCGGCCATCACGTGCGCGAATGCCCATACATTCGTGCCGTTTCCGAGCGATTGCAAATCATCAACAAGAGCCTGGGGGTGGATCATCGCGCCTTGACCGAACTATGAAATGACTGAGCGGAAGTAAACCGACCAGCGACATCGTCTTATTGGACTTCGTCTTACTGAACAAATCCTTGAACGTTGGTAAATCGATCTTCGCCAAGCGAGGCGAGCTCTACCGGCTGACCACCGTTTCGAAGCGACATGTCTGCAGCTTCGAGAACTTCGACGACATTCAACCCGTTGACACCGTCCGTGATTGGCACGTCGCCGTCGGTAATGCAACGAATAAAATCAGCACATTCCGACTTGAGTGGTTCCTGTTCCTTAATGAACGGGCTGTAACTTCCGCCGTATCGATACGCCAGCTGGAAGTCAGCAAAATCGCCGCTAGCGCCCGTAGGCTTGTCGATTCCCTTATCGAAAATTTTGATTTTCTCATGTTCCAAGTCGTCATAGACCGCCATCCGCTTGTCACCCACGACGGTCAAGACTCGCTCCTTGCGAGGATCCAACCAGCTGACGTGGACCATGCCCATGCGATTGCCCTCGAACAGCATCGTCAGATTGCAAACGTCATGGATACCGGGGTTGAGTCGATCAAACCCGGAACAAGTCACTGAGTACGGTTTCTGATCCAGTAAATAAAGCATCATCGAGATATCGTGCGGAGCCAGGTCGTACAAAGCGCTCACGTCCTTGCGAACTGGACCAAGATTCAAACGCCGACTACTGATGTAGTTGATGCTACCCAACTCATTTGACTCGATCATTTCACGCAGTTTGCGAACAGGCGATGCGTGCAAAAACACGTGGCCAACAAACAACGTTCGATTGCGTTCATTTGCGGTTTGCACAAGCTTGCGACATTGCGCTGACGTCTTCGCCAAAGGTTTTTCGACGAACACATGCAGGTCATGTTCCAACGCCTTCATCGCGAGATCGTAGTGCGTTGCCGTGGGAGTTGCGATCACAACCGCATCCACCAAGTCACGATCTAAGAGTGCGTCAAAATTCTCGATCGGATAAACACTTGGAAAACGGTCTTTGATACGAAGCAACTGGTCGTAACTTTGGTCACAAACTGCGGTGACTTTGCAATTCTCCAAATCGGAGAAACAACGAACCAAATTTGGGCCCCAATAACCGAGGCCAACAATACCGACACGAATCATGAATACACTACTTAGAAGCGGACTTTAATAAAAAATCAAATCAAGCTATTCGTTGCGTTCAAACAGGAGCACTCGTAGGGTTCTCGCGATGATGCATAAATCTTGTTGAAGCGACTGGGTGTCGACGTATTGAACATCGAGCTCGACCATTTGATCGAACGTTAACAAATTCTTTCCACTGACTTGCCATAGCCCCGTCATGCCTGGAAGAACCTCGAAACGCCTTCGTTGCCACTCTTCATAATCGTCGAGTCGCAAAAGATCTGGCCGAGGACCAACCAAGCTCATGTTGCCCATCAGTACATTGAAAACCTGTGGCAGCTCGTCGACCGAAAGCTTGCGCAGCAAATCACCACCGAAAATCAACTCACTTTTATAATTCGGCTTCCTTACCGGAGCGCCAAAACGGGCATGATTGGCAACGTAATCGCGATGAACTTCATCGCGACTGACTTTCGGAACTTCCATCGTCCTGAACTTGATGATTCGAAAATCTTCACCACCGTGCCCCACACGTGACTGGACAAAGAACACCGGTCCAGACGACACCAGTCGCACATAGACAGCGACCAACAACAAGACAGGCACCAGAAGTGGCGACAGTAAAATCACCAAACAAATGTCGAGCGCACGCTTCCAACGCGGGTTGGCTCGCTTAGCAACGAAGAGCGAAATCTTAGGCTCAGGAGGTGCTTGAAGAATCACGTTGGGGTACTAAACCATCCATCAAAATAAACAGGAACGAATCAGGCCGATCGCTACTACCAACCAGGTCGTTACCAACCTGCCGCAACACCACCACCAATCCACGGCACACGACCCCCTCGGAAGGGAGTCAAGAGGAACAAGTGACGTAACAGCCTCACAACTGCCACAAGTGGCTTAACACTAACTGGGGACAGAAACTTTGCTAGCAAATCAACTAAAATTAGGGGCACATTTGTCAATCGGCAAGCCGAGGACTGGTCACAGACACGCCAAGTTTGATCAAAAGAGGCTTGGCCGCAATCAAAATTTGAGTTGCCGACTGTGACGCGTGAAATGATTAGTGAAGCCGCGTCGATTTTATGAATTGCAACGATTGGAACGATCGCCAACCGGTGCCCTGTACTTAGCGGCTTCTACTAGCGCCTTGCTGCCACAGGAGCCCGGAACGGGAACGGGTCCAAGCAAACAAAAACAAAGCCAGAGGATGAACGACGGAGCACAAAACAGGCACCGAAATACAGGATGGAAAAATTTTAAGATTTCGATTCCGCGATCGCCAGTTCCGGTGCTCAAACGCCCGTTCCGCAGCCCGAGTGTCTGTTCCGCAGTTCACGAACTCGTCCCGACTCAGGGCCCCGCTTCCAGTTGCCAGCCAACTTGCGGCAATGAAAACAAGCGAGCTTGCCGCCGGCGACCAGTGCGGATGAGAGGAATCGAACCTCCACGACCTTGCGGCCACAAGAACCTGAATCTTGCGCGTCTGCCAATTCCGCCACATCCGCATGTGTATTCCCAGCAAGCGAGACCGCGAAATGGCCTTGCCGGTTCAGCAGGAGCGCAAGGTTATCGAGTGGCATGTTGGCTGGCAAGAGCTTGATAAACGCGGCGGGTCCAACCTTTGAGGCTACACTTCGACTATTCTTTTATCTGCTACGATATTCTGCGGCGTACGCCTGGAAGACAGAATGACTTCGGGCATGTAAAGCGATTTGGATTCCACGGCCAACACGACGCAAAAAAAACACGATGCGACTGAATTGTTTAGGAACGGTTGGATACCACCCCAACGCCAATCGTCACACGTCATGTTACTTCCTGCCGGAGTCAGGAATATTGCTTGACGCGGGAACCGGCGTTTTCAGGCTTTCGTCGCTCATCCAGACGGACAATCTTGACGTATTGCTGAGCCATGCTCACTTAGATCATTCGTTTGGTCTGACGTTTTTACTTGACACACTTTTTCAGCGCCCCGTGGGTTCGCTGAGGATTTGGGGTGAACAAGACAAGATCGACACGATCCGCGAGCACTTATTTGCCGAGTTGCTTTTCCCTGCGCCGCTCGCGGCCCAATGGTGCCCGATTGATGACCTGGAGTCCTTCGAAATTGGCCAAGCGACTGTGACATGGCAGCCCCAGGACCATCCGGGAGGATCTGTCGCCTACCGCATGGACTGGCCCCAACAAAACAAATCGCTTGTCTACGCCTCCGACACCGTGGGCGACACGAGCAAGGCGTCGAACGAGTGGAAGTCGTCGACCGATCTTCTCATGCACGAATGCTATTTCCGCGATAGCGCCGAGCAGTGGGCGATAAAGACGGGACACTGCTGGACGAGTCGGTTGATCGACGTGGCCCAAGGATGCCGCCCCAAGAAGCTACTGGTAACGCACATCAATCCACTCGAAGAGTCGGACGATCCCGTGGATTTAGCAAGAATTCGCCGCGAGCTCGACTGCCCGGTCATCCTCGCCGAAGACGGCCTGGAACTGGAGTTCTGACATTGACTCATCGCGAGACTTTCGACCCGTTACGTTTAACGAACCTTTTGGATTGCTGGGCGGTCATGATCGGAGGGGGCGATAGGCGACAAAAGGGTCATTTTGGAAGCAAGTCATCCAAGGCGGCAGCCAGATTAGGCGGCTGACGCGATTTTTCATCGAGAATCTTGAATTGCGAGCCTCAAAACAGACAATTCCGTCTTGTCGTGATGGAGCGGATCGCTACACTCTGCCCTTCCGCGAGGACAGTTTGCTGTTTAGGGTTTGGTGTCGATCACCAAAAGTCGAACAAACAGCTCATGGACTAGCGGGCCGAGTTAGTTTGCAAGTGTTTTAGCCAATCAAGTGTTTTAGCCAATGTAGCTCAGTTGGTAGAGCTGCTGATTTGTAATCAGCCGGTCGTGGGTTCGAGTCCCTCCGTTGGCTCTGGATTGAGGTGGTTCCTGCAATTTCTTGCTGAAGCAATGCTGTATCTGCTCAAGCAAAGTTGTGGACGATCTCAAGAGAAAAAGTTTGCTGAAAGAGAAATCGCAGCCTCAAACGCTGCGAAAAACGCGTGCGAGTTTTCGAATTTGCTCGTTGTGAATTGGATTCAATGGGGGTTTGCCCGAGTGGTTAAAGGGGGCGGACTGTAAATCCGCTGACTATGTCTACACAGGTTCGAATCCTGTAGCCCCCACTTTGGAAGTTTGAAGGACGAAGTTTGAAAACAGGGATTTTCGAGCTTCATTACTTCTCAACTTCACCCTTTCAATTGCGGGTGTAGCTCAATGGTAGAGCAGCAGCCTTCCAAGCTGAATACGAGGGTTCGATTCCCTTCACCCGCTTTTCCGCTGCTGTAGCTCAGTTGGTAGAGCGCCTCCTTGGTAAGGATGAGGTCGCGGGTTCAAATCCC
>JBGSNA010000082.1:0-4026 GCA_041739875.1 Pirellulaceae bacterium | reverse complement strand
GCTTCGCTCTAGGAGAAAATCTTGATCCAAACTCTGCTCGATCGGTTTACCAAAGAAACACCTGTCGCTGTCATGGTCCGCGCCATGCTCGCCAATGTCTGGTCCGATCAAAAGATTGATGAAATCTTTAGGAGCACCGCCGTTCGGCAACGTGAAGACCATTTACTTTTCTCGACGGTCGTAAATCTTTTGCACTTGGCGGTCTTCAAGATCAAGCCATCGCTGCATTCAGCATACATCAGCCGTCGTGAAGAACTCGATGTCACCATCGCTGCCGTTTACGACAAGATCGCTGGTGCTGAACTCGCTGTCTCGCGGCAACTCGTTAAACAAACTGCCGCGTCGATGCGTCAGATCTACGACGCGTTGGGAACTCCGCAGCGAGTGATTCTTCCCGGTTACGAAGCCAGGGTGCTCGATGGGAGTCATCTGCGTGCGACGGAGCGGCGTTTGGATGTTCACCGCATGCTCAACGGCGCACCTCTGCCAGGTCAAGCACTGGTCGTACTGGATCCCCAGCGTCAACTGATCGAAGATATGTATCCAGATGCCTGCGGCCACACTCAGGAACGATTGATTTTGCACCAGTTGATCGATGAACTTCAGCCAGGCTTGGTTTGGTATGCCGATCGCAACTTTTGCACGAGTGTATTTCTACAAGAAATAGCGTTGGCGAAGAGCTGGTTTGTGATTCGTCGTCATGCCAGCTTTGCGTACACGGAAGTTAGCGAACGAGTGAAGGTGGGTCGCACATCCACAGGCACGGTGTATGAGCAAGCTGTGATCCATGAAGATTCACACGGTAGCAAATTATCGATTCGCAAGATCGTCATCGAACTCGACGAACCGACCAGCGACGGTGATACGATGATCGAAGTGTTGTCGAATCTTCCTTCGAATGTTTCGGCATTAGCGATTGCAGAGAGCTATCGGTCTCGTTGGAGTATTGAAGGCGTTTTTGGAGAATTGACGCTGAGCCTCAAAGGCGAGATCAACACGCTGGCGTATCCGCCTGCGGCGATCGTCGCCTACGCCCTCGCTTTAATCAGTTTCAACGTGCTGACGTTAGTGCGAGCGAGCGTCGAGGTGGTCCATGGAAAAGAGACAGCGGACTCGATGAGCACCTATCACATGGCCGAGGAAGTGTCGTCAACGGACCAGGGGATGACGATCGCGATCCCGTTGAGCGACTGGCGAAAACGCTTCGGCAGCTTAAGCCCGCCAGCGATGGCAGAGGAACTGAAGCGAATGGCTCGCGAAGTAAAGCTACGCCGCTATCGCAAATCACCACGAGGCCCCAAGAAACCAAAAGCAAATCGCTCAGGAAGCCACCAGCATGTCAGCACCCAAAAGCTGCTCACGCAGCAAAAACGCTAGCTTGAAAGGGATGGCAGTGCACGCCCGAGCATGTTCAGTGCGAACTTTTTAAGTGTACGGAAAGCACGTTTCAAGTCTTTTTCTTAAAAACACTCGAAGAAACATCGTAAATGCTGTACACTGCACCCACCGGGTGGCGAGCGGTATTATGCGTAGGTCACCTACCGATAATGTGCTATTCACGGCACCTCACCCGCTGAAAACACCCTATTCATGCCACCCTGAGGTGGTATGAATTAATCGTTATCCGACTGAACTCCCTAACTCACTGTTGTGCTAAACCTTGGCTCACGTTCACGAATCCAAACTATCGCTCCGCATATCCGGTGACACGCTTATCCCTGATGAAATCACTGCGATACTGGGTGCTGCACCAACCTTTAGCCACATCAAGGGGCAAGAGTTGGTCGGCAAGAACACTGGCCGCGTGCGTATAGCACGATCGGGAATGTGGCTGCATCATGTCCCTGATTCCCAACCCGAGAACCTTGACCAACAGCTCAAAGACTTGTTCGATCTACTTACCGATGACCTTGCGACCTGGATGTTGATCCACGAACGCTACTCCGCTGACTTGTTCTGCGGCATCTTTCTTGACGGGACCAACGAGGGGTTGACGATCTCATCGGCTTCGGTTCGCTTGATGGCTGACCGAAACCTCGAAATAGGATTCGACATCTATGCTGGTGATACACGCTCGACCCCAACGGGCGGATAACCATGGCATGCACCGGAGTGGGGCTTGCAGCCGTTTTCAAATGGAGCACTTTACTCTCCCCACCCGGTGATGCCGGACGTTCGTCCAACTGCTACCCACCTCAGTCATGAACGCCATTTCAATCCTTTGGATCGTCATCGTGCTGATCGCGGCCTGTCCAGTGTCTGGTCAAGAACACGGAGTGGCGGTAGAAGCGCGCTATGTTCCGTTTCAGGGCACTTGGAAGCTGATTCCTCCTCCAGGCGAAACCGTGCCAATGGGCGCGGACATTCCGGAGGTCTATGTCGAGGTGACCGGAAGTCAGTTCGCGCTGCGCGGAAAAGGAGTCAAGACAAAACTTGATTTCCCCCTGGAATTTTACATTCCGCAAGCTGACGAAGACAAACCTTACCGCCAGATGTCTCGACGTGGCTGGAAGGGATTTGCGGACATCGTTGATATCGAAAGTCAGATTCGCGTATTTTGGTTCGTGGGCATTTACAAATTGGAAAACGACATCCTGGAACTGCGGCTCAAATACGTGGGCCAGGGAAGCGAATTCGAATCCTATCGAGGTGAGGTCGCGAGAAATGCGACGCTACCAAGCAACTTTGATGATGAAGTGCCGGAGAGCGAAGCGCGGATCGTGCTCGAACGAGTCCGAAAGCAGCCAAGAACGGCCGCGGACGAAACGGGGCCGGCACAAATTGATTCCCCACCGCCGTGACTATAATTGCCAGGCGGAGCATGGACGAACAATGAAATGCACGGGAGATCGCCACGGCGCGTTCACAAATGGATCGTCTTGGGGGCGATCCCCGTGATTTCTGACGTTATCCGACTGGGCATTGGACTCGTTGCGGACGTTGATGGTGCGTCCAACTCGCCTCCGCATTTGCGAACTGCCCGATGAGTGACGCACATTGCAAACCAATGCCGCCGACAAAAATCCCTGGCTGATTGCCGACTGCCCTGCGGGGCACTTCCAACGCCTGCATTGTCGGCCAAATGTTTAACTCGTTCCAGACTGCCCTGCGGGGCACTCCAGTCCCAAATCAAAACCCCGCTGACAGGTCGATTGTATTCGACGCAGACGCGCATTCGGTTGCCCGGCGGCGGAGTCGCCGCTAATATTCTCTCCACGGCCAACCGTAACCCGCTGCTCATCCAAGGCACGGATAACCATCGCATGCACCGGAGCGGCGGTGGTTGCTTTCTTTTTCTGCTTGCACGTCTTTCGCCGCCGCCCGGTGATGCGTAACGTTACCCGACTAAATCAGCATGAAACGCTATGGAATCGCATTGCTTCTGCTGTTGGGGACGTTGGCTGGTATTGCCTTTGCCCTTAGTCGTCCATTTCAACCACAATTGACCGCTTTTGACATCGTCGACTTGGACAAGCGTCACTCCTACAACAAGAACGCAAAACATTACGAACTCACTATCGCGAATACGGGCAATGACGCGGTATGGGTACCAGACAACGACACTCCCTACTTCGACGTGACGTTCAACCTAGACCCTGGAACGGAGAGCTACACGTTCGTAAACGCACGATTTGATGATCGCACTGCGGTTCAGCTTGAGCCGGGCGATGGCTTGGTTTACGATCTTTATGTTACCGCACGGTTCCGTGAAATTGATTTCTCGCTGCCCGTTCGCGACTGGCGGGGACGTGAGGCGTATTTTGAGCCCCGGCTGAAATTTGTTGGCGAATCTCAAGTTAACGGGTAACCATCGCGTGAACCGGAGCACGCGATTGGGCGTTTTTGAAGTTGAGAATCTTTCCCGCGTGCCCGGTTACGCGTAACGTTCTGATTTCCCAGTGCTCGATTGACTCCAGCCGCGACAACACAAGTAGCCGCAATCAAGGACGGTTGCTGAAATTGGATACGTCTCCAGCAGTTCCAAAACCAATCGCAGACAACTTTCGTCAAACGCCAGGTTCGTTA
>JBGSNA010000074.1:0-9506 GCA_041739875.1 Pirellulaceae bacterium | reverse complement strand
AACCAGGATGTCCAAAATGGGCGTGGCTTGAGCCGAGTGCGCATCGAGGTGGGACTCCTCGCGGTGGCGCAGAACACCCTGACGCTGTATCTCCTCGAAAAACGCCGTGCGAAAGTATCCACCTAAGCTGGACGGTCTCTTAAGGCTAGACACCAGCGCTGACTCAGAAACATTGCTCGCAAAGACGCGAAGGATTGGAATTTTGATGAAGTTATGTGAACGGGCAACTTGATACCAAAGGGCATGTACTAGCTCCCGCAGCCCGTTTTCATTCTGGCAAAACAAACGCGACGACAGTTCCGCCACGCGGTCGGCCACTCTTGCCGCCGCCAGCCGAAATGACCACATATTGTCGTCCACCTGCCATGTAGGTGCTCGGACTGGCGTTCCCGCCAAACGGCAACTTTGCTTTCCAAAGAAGATCGCCGGTCTCCTTGTCGAAGGCACGAAAGGTCTCGTCCGCAGTCGCGCCGATGAAGACCAGGCCTCCGGCCGTCACCAGCGGACCACCGTAGTTCTCCGTCCCCGTCGGCGGAATTCCTCGGGCCGTCAGCTCGGGATACTCCCCGAGTACGACAGTCCACTTGACTTCGCCTGAGTTGAGATCGACTGCATTCAACGTGCCCCACGGTGGCTTGATCGCTGGGTAACCTTCATCGTCCAACCAGCGACGGAATCCTCCAAAGGCATACGTTGGGACTTCATTCTCGGTAGCTACAGCGGCTGGCTCTGGTGTCTGTGGCTTTGGTGTTTGCGGCTTTGGTGTCTTTGATTCGTCGCGATCCACGTTCTGCGGCGAGCCTTTGCTGAGGACATAATCGAGAATCGCGGAACGTTGGGCCTCGGGCATGTCACTGTACGCGGGCATTCGACCTTTGCCTTGCCGTGTCTGCAGCTCGATTTCGGCTCGCGTTTTCCGCTTATCAATGTCGAACAACGGCGGGAATTGCAAGCCAGAATTCCCTTTGAGATCCAGACCATGGCACACGCCACAATAGAGCATGTAATCACGTTCGCCTGGCATCAGCTTGGAGCCATCGGTATGACGTGTTTCGATCATTTGCATCAGCCACGGCATCTCGTTCACGTTGACGTAGTAAATCCCCTCCGGATCCGCAGCGCCGCCGCCCCACTCCATTCCCCCGTCAAACCCAGGGAACATTACGGTCTCACTCAGGCTCGGTGCTGGGAAGGGCCCGAAATTAGGTGCAGCACGAATCCGATCCAACGTCTTCTGGTGTGTCTCCGGCGAAATGTTCGATGCATCGTCTTCCGTGTAGGCCTGGCGCATGAGCGGCGGTGGCTTGGTAGGGAATGGCTGAGTCGGCCACGCCTGCTCACCGACCAAATCCGATGACGGAACCGGTCGCTCTTCGATCGGCCAAAGTGGCTCACCCGTGACGCGGTCGAACACAAACAGCAAACCGTGCTTGGTCCCCTGTGCCACCGCATCGATCGGCTTACCGTCGTGATGCACAGTGAGCAGAACCGGAGCACAGGGCAAGTCTTTGTCGAGCAGATCGTGATGCACAATTTGAAAATGCCAGATCCTTTCGCCAGTAGCTGCATTGAGCGCGAGGATGGAGTTGGCGAACAAGTTCTTTCCATGTCGTTCGGCGCCGTAGAAATCCGGCTCAGCGGTCTTGGTCGCGATGTAGACAATTCCTCGTTTCTCATCGAGCGACTGGCCGCACCAAGGCATCAGACCTGTTGCGGTTTCATGGGCGTCTTTAGGCCAAGTGTCGTAGCCCACCTCACCAGGCCGGGGAATCAGATGAAAGATCCAACGCTGCGCACCGGTTCTAACATCGAAGGCTCGAAGGGCTCCTTTGCCGCCAAGGCCACCAACGATCAACAAGTCTTTGTAAGTGACACCGGGAGTATTCAAGCCTGAGCCAAGATTGATCGAACCCTTCTCGCCAAACTCTCGAATGGTTTCGCCAGTCTTCGGATCGATCGCGAACAGGAAGCCATTGACTCCAGTAAATAATCGCTGCTCCCCGCCAGTTTCATTGGCCCAGTAAACCAGCCCTCGTTGTCGTGGGCTACCGGCGCCCGTATGTTCGTTTGCAGGATCCCATTGCCAGAGTTCGCCGCCTGTGGCCGCGTCGAGCGCGATCACCTTGCGTGTCGCCGTCGGCGTGTAAAGCACGCCGCCCAGAATCAAGTTGTTCGCCTGATACTCGGCTGCATTCCCCGTCTCATAGGTCCAGGCAACCTTCAGTTGAGCGACGTTGCCGCGATTGATCTGTTCAAGCGATGAATAGAGATCGCGATCTTTCCCTCCGAGATACTCCGGCCAATCAGCGTCCTGGCCGTGAGCCGCGCTGAACCAGCAGCAACTGAGGGCCATCAGCACAAATTTGTAAAATGCGTTCATATAAAGTCTGAAAATGAGAGCGAGGTAGGGCGTGCGTTGTTTCGTCACCCAACCGACAGCCGAGTGGGACCATGGGGACGCAAGTTACTTGGGAATGACAGTGAAAGGGGATGTCGTTTCAGACGTATTTCTACCAGACTCGCGTCGGAATTGTGGGACCAGTACGATAACAGCGCGAGATCGATGCATCTTCGACGCCTGTGCAACGGAATCACAGTGATTATGAACGGCCAGTTTCGCTCACCTGATATCTTCCGCTGTCGCCTACACGAAGATAGAGTGCGTCAAAGGCGGCTCTCTCGACCTGCAAGGGGAAAACGAGTGCTTTGTCCAGATTCAATGTTAGGGTTGGTGACTCGAGCCGGCGTACGCGTTGGCGTTGGTCTACCCCTAAAGCTCAATGCTGACAAAGCACTAGGTTTGAGAATTCCAATCGTGCTGTGTAATGGTTGTGCGCCCTGATTCGTCGATCCCGTTCGGAGAAGCTTCACTCGATGAGCGAATTTGGGAACTCCACTGAACCGAGTACCAAGTCAACGACTTCCGCCGTTCCCTCACTGCGACTGAACATTCAACATTTGATGTTGTGGACGTTGTGTTGCTCCGTTTATTGGTGGCTGAGTCGCGCGGTGAACGCGATGTCTACGACCCATTTTGAGTCGGGACTGTTCAGTGGCATCGTGACGGGAGCCGTGTTCACGGGTGTAATCACGCTGGTATCGATGCGGCTTCGCGGCGGTCCACGATTGCTGAATCATCCGGGGCATTGGCTGTTAGTGATCAGTGCAATCAACACACTGATCAACATGCTTGTCATTCATTCGATTGCGGGATCGATCGCGGTGATGAACCCTTTTGACATAAACAGCTGGGAGTTCGTGGTTCTACGCGTCGTCCAACTGTTTCCGCCAATCGCGTTTGCCTTTGCCGCCGCACGCATTCGCGACCGAGGTTGGAAGATCGTTTTCGGCGCCATGGTATTGAAGGACGCACCAGCGTTACTCTACTTTCTTGGTATGGAACTGCCGGGCAGCTACTTCCGTCCGTGGCCCAGCCTCGTGCTGGCCTCCGCGATGGTGGTGATATCGAGCGTCGAGATCAAGATCGGCCCTCGGCGCGATTGGCTGCATTGGACGGGAGTCATGACCTATTTCGCAATCTGGACCAACCAAGTTCTGTGGGTTAGTTCCGCTGTGTGATGACCAGACGTGGCACGTAAAGCGCAGGCAATCTTGTGATCTACGCTTACAAACGTTAAAGAATTTCTATAGCATCAGCCCTGCGTTTGACGCGTTGGTTTTCGCAGAGGCGTGGCGGGCATTGGCGATCAACGTTTGAAGCAATATTTGAGACTACATTTGAGACGCAGTGAACCTTTGGTTTGGGCGTCTGGTACCGACATTTTTATACTGCCGTCAATGTCACAGCCTGTTTCCACGTCGAATTCGGCATTCGCCTCCCTTGGTGTACGAGGCGTTGTGTCGATTTTGTGGAGATACTTTCGCGAAAAAGCGATGGAGCAACTGAAAAGCGTTTGGTTCATCCTCGCTTATCTGTTGCTGTTTCAAATCTTTTTCCTTCAACTGCCGATTATTTTCGGACTCACGATCGCTCTGGGGATCCTGTTTGTCGTCATTGGCCTGACCTTTTTTATGGAAGGGCTACGTTTGGGATTGATGCCCTTTGGGGAGACGATCGGCGCGATCCTTCCGCGGAATACCAAACTGCCGATGATCATGGGATTCTCTTTCCTGCTAGGCATTGGAGCAACGTTTGCAGAACCGGCGATATCGGTCTTGAAAAAGGCCGGAAGTGCCGTAGCGCCGGAAGAGACGCCGTTGCTTTACAGTCTGCTCAATGAATTCTCCGGCCAATTGATCATGGCAGTTGGGATCGGCGTTGGTTTCGCGGTGGCCTTAGGCGTGTTGCGATTCTTCTTCGGTTGGCCACTGAAGGTTTTCATTTTACCGCTTGTGTCGCTGCTCATTGGATTGACGCTCTACGCTTATTTCAATCCCGAGCTCAACTCAATCATCGGGATTGCGTGGGACTGTGGCGCAGTCACGACGGGCCCTGTCACGGTACCTTTGGTATTGGCTCTTGGGATCGGCGTTTGTCGCATTATCGGCAACGAAGGCACCGGTCGCTTTGGTAGTGGTGATGCGGGCTTTGGAATTGTTACGCTTGCCTCGTTGATGCCAATTCTCGCCGTTCTGGCGCTCGGGTTCTATCATTATTTGGCTCGTGATTTTTACGGAGCCGAACATTACCGCGGCGAAACCGCGACGCTCGTCAAAGAAGCCGATACTCAACCGATTCAGCCAATCGTTGCGAAACCAGCGAGCAAGCCGCCGCGTTTTACTCGTGAGGAATTCGAAGCGTATCTCCAAGATCGCAAATTTACGAGCGATTCGAAAGGTTATCATACACGCTTCGTCGGCGGCGAAGTGGTTCTGGAAGACGGTCGGATTGTCCATCGCAACGTCGAAATCGTCATTGAAAAGGCCGAGAATCAGGGCATGATCGAAAGCTTTTTCATTAGGCAAACGAGTCGTCCTTGGGACACGAATTTGCAGTTCGGCAAGGAGCTGCTCCACGCTTTCCAGATCTCGATTCAAGCGATCCTGCCGCTCTGCGCATTTATGTTTCTTATGTTACTCGTCGTCCTGAAGGAAACCCTTCGCAAGGGTGATGAGATTACCGTGGGTATTGTCTTTTCAATCGTAGGCATGGCATTATTTGTACTCGGGCTGACGTTAGGGCTGACACCGCTAGGGGCGCAACTGGGGAGCAATGTACCGGTTACTTTCGCCTCCATTGTCCCTTGGGGAAGCGGCGGAGTGGTGCCTCCGCTTTTTGAGAACCCAATCACAGGAAAAATCGTGACGATGCTGTTTGCCTTTTTTCTGGGGTATGGTGCAACCTTGGCAGAACCAGCGCTGAATGCCATGGGCGAAACGGTCGAAGATGTAACCGTTGGTGTTTTCAAGAAGAAACTGCTCGTGCAAGTGGTTGCCGTTGGCGTTGGACTCGGAATCGCTGCCGGCGTCGCACAGATGGCTTTTGAGTCCATTGACCTCACCATGCTGCTGATTCCTCCGTACCTGTTATTGCTATTGCTGACCGTCATTTCTTCGGATGAATTCGTAGACTTTGCATGGGATGGTGCCGGCGTTACGACCGGACCGATCACCGTACCCCTGGTGCTTGCGATGGGTCTTGGTATTGGCGCAAACGTTCCCGGCGTGAGAGACGGTTTTGGTATTCTTGCACTCGCTTCCGTCGGTCCCATATTGACGGTCCTATTAGTCGGGCTTGTCGTCCGCCGATCTCGTAAAGACGAAATCAATGCCGTCACCGATGAAATCATTTAGCACTCACACCCATCACTCACTGGTCACTGCCATCCTGCCTCGGCTGAGTTCTGGATTGGTCATCAACGAGGTTTTGGATAGTGGCGGCGCCCATGCGATGGCGATGAGCGCACGCGGCACTTTAATGCAGGAACACTGGTATCAGTCGCTGATTCCCGCAATCTCACCCGAACAGGAAATCCTTCACTTCATCGTTCCGAATCAAGAAGTGGATCGGCTGATGGAACAGATTGTGATTGTTGGAAAGCTACAGCTTTATGGTGCGGGATCAATCTTCTCCACTGCTTGCGATGAGCTGATCTGCGCCGATGATCATCCGCTTTGGACGTCAGGCAATTATCGGTTTGCATCAGTAGCGTTCGACATCAAGTTCAAGCGAGACCTGACCGCATTGATTCATACTACCGATCGCAATGCAGCCGAACCGATCGCACGTGCTGCCATTAAAGCTGGCGCCCAAGGGGCCACGATCACCTACGTTCGCGGTTATGGATTGCGAGATCGCCTGGGGTTGCTTCGCATCACAAAGAAGCACGACAAGGAACTGATCACGGTCGTCGTTGATGAGTATGATCTTGAAGCCGTCTTTCAAGCGATGGCTCAGGCGGGACGGGTCGAACAACCGGGACGTGGCCTCATTTATCAACTTCCCGTCAGCAAGGGTCTGACAAATCTTGCCAGCGTTTTTCAGGCAAAGAAACACTCCGCCAGTATTCAGCAAATGGTCCGTGCCATCGACTCGCTCCAAGGGGGTACCCAGTGGCGAGCCAATCAACTGATGGTCCATGATCCTCGCGCGAAGGAATTTGTTGAGAACAGTCGTGGCGTCAGCAAGGAATTGAAATCCCTTAATGTCGTCTCGCAACGAAAGGACTCCGCCGCGTTATTGAAGCTGCTCTTGGATCAAGGCGTTTCAGGTGCGAGCGTTAGCAATTGGAGATTCGTTGAACCGCAATCCGAACAGACCCAAGGGGGCCGACGAATTAATCGCGAGTTTGGTTGCATCAGCATGGTGCTCGCCCCCACAAAAGTTCCAAGGTTGATACAAGTGCTTCAACATGCGATCTCCGAGGGCGACATGAAGGCAACCTGTTGCTTCACGCATCCCGTACCCATGGTCAAAACGTTCGCGCCCATCGATTAATCGATGGGATTGAATCGCGGATTGCGAAATCGGCGACTACCTTGGAAAGTAAGGACTCGTTCAGAAGCAACTCGGGGATTGACGAGTTTGCGACGACGCGGCGAAGGTTGAGTGACAAGCCAGGCAAAACGTTTTCACCGGACCACCCCATTCCTGAAACCGCGTGCCTCGGCTTCGACCCTCTCCAAGGAAGGTGGATTAAGATGTGTAGGAGCCCTAAGTGCAAGCTTGACCCGCCTTCAATGCAAGAATGCAATCCACCAAACTATGAACTTGCTAACACGAACACTCATGAAACTCATTGCTGCACTCCTCGCCCTCGCCCTCACCTTGAGCACCGCCCCGCTCCTCGCCGCCGATGTTCCGGCAAAGGCTGAGGAGCCCAAGGCAGTAGCGCCCTTCGTCTATGACGGGAATCCAGAGCGACGGAAATATGAACTACCCGTCGAACCAGACGAGAACGTTGCCTATGGCCCACATCGTATGCAGGTGATCTACTTTTGGCGGGCAAAGTCTGACCAGCCCACGCCGCTGCTCGTTTACATCCACGGCGGAGGCTGGAACGGCGGCGACCGTTCCGTGGCCCGAAGCATGATCCTGCCAGCTCTCGACGCGGGCATCTCAGTGGCGTCTGTGGAATACCGCACCATCAAGGACTCTACCGCCGACGGACTTGTGCCGCCGGTGAAAGGGCCGATGCTCGATTGCGCCCGAGCGGTGCAGTTTTGCCGCAGCAAAGCCAAGGAATGGAACCTCGACAAGACCAACGTCGGCTTAGCTGGTGGCTCCGCCGGTGCCTGCACCAGCCTTTGGCTGGCGTTTCATGACGACCTAGCTGACCCGCAAAGTGCAGATCCGATCGCACGCGAATCCACACGGGTATCGTGCGCCGCCGTCTCCGGTGCGCAGACCACGCTCGACCCGCACCAGATGCGTGAATGGACGCCCAATAGCACTTATGGCTCGCACGCATTCGGTATCTCCTGGGACGCAAAAAAGAAGATCTCTTCCTTCCAGATGTTCTTTGATGCCCGCGAACACATCCTTCCCTGGATCCACGAATACTCGCCCTACGAACTCGTCACTCGCGATGATCCGCCAGTGGGCCTGTTCTACAGCACGCCTCCCAACCTCGGTCAGCCGGAGAAGGATCCAACCCACACAGCGAACTTCGGCGTAAAGCTCAAGCAACACTGCGACGCAAACCAGGTCACCTGCGAACTCGTCTATCCCGGCGCGCCTAACGTTATACACGCTACCGACAACGACTACATCAAAGCCTATCTGCGCGCCGAACTCAAATGACGCCTGTCGCACAAGCAATGTCAAACGAGAACGCTTCGCATGGCAGCAAACGATGGATTCACGATTCTGTGCGCTCCGGTGACCAACACAGAAGCCAGGAATAATCTCAATTGCGTTGCAAAGCGTTGCAACTTTCCGTCATTCAATCGCGGTCCGATGCAAGAGTCGGATCAACTTGCGCTGCAGATAGCATCTGCCAAGGATTCACAAGATTCAATTGACACCTGCTGCTTTTTTTAGCGACACGTCGTCGCCTGCGACAATCAAGGTATCAGAGTCCTTTAGCAAATAGTCCGGATCCGGGGTTGCTGTAATCTTGTCGGTCAAAACATCATGCAAAGCAACAACGGAAATATCATAGTTTTGACGCAATTTTAGTTCACGAATCGACTTGCCGTACCAACTGTTCGGAACGCCCATCTCTTGAACACTAAAGCTGGTTCCCAACTTGACATAGTTCAAGAGAGCTGACCCACTAATGCGGGCGGAAAGTGCTTTCGCCGTATCCTGCTCCGGAAAGACGATGTCCGTGACGCCCATTCGCTGCATGACGCGAGCGTGATCATTAGAAATGACTTTAACAAAGACGTCTTTCACATTCACATCGTGCAAAGCCATCGTTGCCAAGATACTTGACGAAATGTCATCGCCCGTCGAAACAATCGCGGCATCAGCGTCGGCTGCGCCTACTCGACGGAGTGTTTCAGCATCGGTGGCATCCCCCACCGCCGCTCGCGAAACAAAGGCCGCCAAGCGGTCGATGACTTCGCCGTTGAGATCAACGGCAATCACATCGTGCCCATTCTCAGACAATGATTTGGCTACCGTGAATCCGAAGTTTCCGAGGCCAACGACAACAAAACGTTTCATTTTAATCTCCAAATTTCGCGTTGGGCTTATCCGACAACTACGTCTTCATAGGCAAGTCGATAGCGTCCACCGGCGGTGAGTCGAACAACAAGAGCAGCCGCAATGGATAACGGGCCGGTTCGTCCCGCAAACATAAGAACAATGAGGACCCAACGCGATGGCGTGGAAAGCTCGGGTGTGATTCCCATCGATAGACCGACTGTGTTGAACGCGCTGGCAACCTCAAAGAATTGAACGATAAACGGCGAGGTTGTACCGTATGCGTCTCCGATTGAGGCGACCAAAAACACACCTAAGCATCGCGTGAACAATAAATGGTGACTTCATAGGCTGGTTGTGTAGTTCCATTTTGGCAATGCTTCATCGTAGATGATTTTCAATTCAGATTTCATTGCTTCACTGAGTTTCTGACCGATTTGGTAGGCTCGACGGA
>JBGSNA010000072.1:0-4802 GCA_041739875.1 Pirellulaceae bacterium | reverse complement strand
CGCGGCGCCCGACCCAAGAAAGACCCCAGCACCATGCGAACCCACCCTAACAATTCACGCCACCAGCAAAGCTGGACGGTTCTCGACTGCGCCGAAAAAACAGCCAGAAACCAACTCGGCGTTCGCTTGTTTAAGGACTAGGGCTATCCTGGAGGGAAGCCATTGCCACCCGCTCGGGAAACCATGCCACAAAACAAACCGACCTCCGCAGATCCGCCGTTAGTAAAGCCAGCGTTGGAGCCTTTGCCGGAAAGCCAAATCAGCACTCGCTCCCAAGCCGACGGGCTGGAACCAACCGTTGCTGGCAAACCTTTGACTTCACGGGCCTCCGAGGCTGCATTCACGAAGGCACTCGATCCAACTGTGGGAGTTACCAACGCGACGGTACTAAAGGAATCAGCTCCAAAAACCCTGGGCCCCTACGAGATTTTGCAGAAGCTCGGTGAAGGCGGCATGGGTGCGGTTTACAAAGCCCGCCATACACGGCTGGACAAGTTGGTGGCGCTCAAAGTCTTACCGGCTCACTTGACTCGTGACGTTGATGCGTTGGCCCGGTTCAATCGAGAGATGAAAGTCGTCGGCAAGTTAGAGCATCCCGGCATCGTCCGCGCCATGGATGCCGGCGACGCGAACGGTACGCACTACTTGGCGATGGAACTGGTCGAGGGCCAAGATGCTGCGCAGTATGTTGCCAAACGCGGGCCGCTACCGATCAACACTGCGTGTCGACTGATTCGTCAAGCGGCGATAGCGTTAAGCTACGCCCACGAGCGCGGCATGGTGCACCGCGACATCAAACCCTCGAACCTGTTCATCGCCAAGAGCGGTCAAGTCAAAGTCCTCGACCTGGGCCTAGCTCGACTTGCCCTCGACGAACAACATACCGCGTTGACTTCCAACGGTCAGTGCATGGGTACACCCGATTACATGTCGCCCGAGCAATGGGAAGACGTGCATAGTGTCGATCATCGCTGCGACTTGTATGCGCTCGGCTGCACCCTGTTTCATTTGTTGGTCGGTCGTCCGCCGTATGGTGACGACCAACACAACTCCATTGCCAGCAAGATGAAGGCGCATTTGCTGAAGCCGATTCCGGATGTCCGCGCTTTGCGTCCCGACATACCCGAAGAGCTGGCGGCGATCTACACGAAGTTGATGGCGAAGGATCTCGCGGATCGCTTGGAAAACGCAAAGCTTCTCGCCGACCAACTGGTTCCTTTTTGCATAGCCGACGTGCAAGGCTCCCCGTCCACCAATACTCCGGCACAAACCTTTGGAGCGAAGGGGCAGGTCGGCAGCGGCAACGTCGCGATCACGGTACCGCTTTTCCCCAAGACCAGCGGTGACCAAGCTGTACCAAGTCCGGCATCGGCACAGTTCTCCCAACAACCTTCAGTCTCGATCAACATCAAGTCAACCGCCGCCGTACAATCCCCGCCACGCCGCCGCTCGCGAACGGCCGTAGCCGCCGCCGGAGCCGCCGCGTTATTGCTATTAGGCGTGATCATCATCACGATCACCAACAAGGACGGCACGAAAACAAGAAGCGAAGTCCCCAGCAGTTCCAAGATCGAGATTTCCACCGACGATCAAGCTCCTCTCGCCACTTCCCTCTCGCCACTCGCTTCTTCTCCCTGGCACGGTTGGCCGGCTGAGGCACCGCCGCCCGCCATCGCGCCGTTCAATGCCGAGCAAGCCCAACAGCATCAGGAGGCGTGGGCCAAGTACCTCGGCGTGCCGGTCGAGTACACCAACTCCCTCGGCATGAAGTTCCGCCTCATCCCGCCCGGCGAGTTCACGATGGGCAGCTCACCGGAGGAGATTGCACAAGCCTTTGGATCAGCAGGGGATGACAGACTTTGGAAGGAAACGATCAACAGCGAAGGGCCACAGCACAAAGTCACGTTGACGAAAGCGACCTACATAAGCGTACATGAAGTAACCCAAGGTCAATTTGAACATGTCACGGGAAGCAACCCCTCTCGTTTCGGCCCGATGGGGGCGAGCAAAGAGGCGGTTGTCGATTTGGACACAACCAGTTTCCCTGTGGAAAAAGTGAGTTGGGACGAGTCGAATCAATTCTGCATGAAGCTCAGCAAAGTGCAGGGGCTAACGGATGGCAAGGCGTATCGTTTACCCACAGACGCAGAATGGGAGTTTGCCTGCCGCGCTGGAACGACGACGGAGTACTGGATCGGTAAGAACGATCAAGACAGACTGCAAACTGCTTGGCTCTATACGAACTCAAGTGAGCGGACACATGCGGTGGGTGAACTGAAAGAAAACCCATTCGGTCTTTACGATGTTCACGGCAACGTTTGGGAATGGGTGCAGGATGCTTGGGATCCAACGTTTTACAGCCAGTTTCAGGGACAACTCGCAGTCGATCCCATCAATCCCTCGGTGGCTGGTGCTCCACATGTGACACGCGGTGGCTGCTGGAATTCATCCATTACGAGTAGCCGGTCCGCAACTCGCTGCCCAGAGACTGCTGCGTACTCAAACACACTGATCGGTTTTCGAGTATCGCTGACCGCAGAGGCGGTGCGAGAGATATTGAATCTCACTGGCAACTTCGAACGGACCCAATGACAACGCCTCGACCAGCTCCTCCGATTGTGAATCAACGAGGGACGTGCCAACCTCGACAACGCAATAGCTTACAATTTGGTGCTGCCTCGATGTCATTTCGGCTTGCGTAACTTCGGTGATCGCTGACGCCGGTGACGAGATCACGTTTGGGACCGGATGGACGTTCGTTAGCAGTGAAGTCGTGAACGGTCGCGAGCAGCGGATTTTCCGTAGGCGTCGTCCGTGATCGCCTCTCCGGTTCTTTGAAGTTTAGCGTCTTGGTGGTGGTCCAGCGTCGCCAGTCGGAGCGATCGGTCACCTTGGCGAATTCGCCAATGGCACCCTCTCGAACTTAGAACTCCAACATTGCGATTCCTCCTGCGCTTCAATGCTAGGCGGATCATGGCTAACACCGTGGACAAGTCTGGTCAACGCTGGGTCAGTATCACATGCAAAAAGCACAAGTCACGCATTGGTGCCGATAATCATGCAGGTTAAACGAAAAGAGCCCGACCGTCCGGAAGTCACTGGGGCAAAGCAACTCACCAAACTGTCGGGCTCAATCGTCGATTGTCTCTCGCGCAGGGTCACCATGCAACCAAGGGGTGGATGGGTTCGACTTCACCGTCTTCGAAGCCAATTCTTGGCGAATCGCACTATTTACGTAAATAGTGCAGATGTCACGACAGATTGTTCCCCTCGGTAAACAGTGCACGCCCCACAGAGATCCAATGTTGAACGACGTCTGCCTGGTGGTGCTGAGCGATGCGAGCGGTCGACTCTAGGTCGATTCGGGAGACATGGTGGGAGAGACAGAGTTGCTCACCGCCAGATCACGACTCGGTGCGAGTTCTGGAATGACTTTATTGCCGAGGTTTCCTGCGGAGGGCCATCAACACTCCTGGGCAACTGGACCGCAGTCATGTCTTCAATCAGGATAGTGCGGCAGCCTGTGGATAGACGCCGCGTTGTAGGCTGTTTTTACGGGCGGTGACGGATCGGTATCTTTTTGCTTGGAGTGTCCAATG
Source organism: Pirellulaceae bacterium (assembly GCA_041739875.1). GTDB lineage: Bacteria > Planctomycetota > Planctomycetia > Pirellulales > Pirellulaceae > JBBSJZ01. Next base: position 1,203 of record JBGSNA010000072.1, on the reverse strand, counting down.
AGTCAGACTTATTGCAATTTGGCTAGTGTTTGTTTGCTATGTATCGCGGCGGTCACCTCCAATGTCAGTCGGGCGCAAGAGGCGAGACTGACCGGCCAGGCCAGGGGGATTGTCTTTCTGGATGGGAACGACAACCAAGTCTTTGACGAGGGTGATAAGCCACTGGCTGATGTACGTGTCTCGAACGGACGCGATGTCGTCCGAACGAATGCCGATGGCAAATACGACTTGACCGTCGATAACGATGACATCATCTTCGTCATTAAGCCGAAAGGCTATCGAACGCCACTCTCAGAAGACAATCTGCCGCAATTCTACTACATCCACAAACCGGCTGGCTCGCCAGAGTTGAAGTTCAAAGGATTCGAACCAACAGGCGAGTTGCCCTCGTCAATCGACTTCCCGCTATACGAACAAAAGGAGCCCGAACAGTTCCGCGCCGTTCTGTTTGGGGATCCGCAACCGCGAGACCAAAAGGAAGTCGACTACATTGCACACGACGTCGTTGAAGAGTTGATTGGGTCGGACGCATCGTTTGGCGTGACACTTGGGGACATTGTCTTTGATGATCTCGACGTCTTCGTGCCGCTCAACAAGACTGTCGCGCTGATCGGCATTCCTTGGTACAACGTGATTGGCAACCACGATATCAACCTCGACGCTCAAGGAGACCAGCAGAGCGACGAGACGTTTGAGAGCCTCTACGGACCTGCTTATTATTCGTTTGACTATGGGCAAGTTCACTTCATTGTCTTGGACGATATCGAGTGGCATCACCCGACGCCTGGTGGAAAAGGCACGTTTCGCGGCGGCTTGGGAGATGAACAAATGACGTTTGTCCGGAACGACCTCGCGATGATCCCGAATGAGCAACTCGTGGTTCTCTTGATGCATATCCCGCTTGTCGATGTCCGCGATCGCACGGAACTGTACCGATTGATCGAGAAACGTCCGTTCTGCATTTCGGTCTCAGGGCATACGCACCATCACGAGCATCGCTTCATCACGAAGGAAGACGGCTGGCTCGGGCCGGAAGCCCATCACCATATCATTAATGTGACTGTTAGCATCGCGTGAACAATAAATGGTGACTTCATAGGCTGGTTGTGTAGTTCCATTTTGGCAATGCTTCATCGTAGATGATTTTCAATTCAGATTTCATTGCTTCACTGAGCTTCTGACCGATTTGGTAGGCTCGACGGA
>JBGSNA010000047.1:0-4200 GCA_041739875.1 Pirellulaceae bacterium | reverse complement strand
AGGGCTGCATCCAAATCCGGGCATCATTGCCTAGCTGGAACAGATTCTCGCCAACCGCAGTCTCTTTTGCTTCCTGCAGTTCGGAGAACACTTTGGTTAGCCGTATCAACCGGCGCTTAAAATCCTTGCTTGCGCCAAAGACCATGACATCTTTCCGCAGTCGTTCCGCCTCGCAACGTACCTCGATTAATAAATTGAGCAGTTCATCGAATTCGTTTGGAACAGAATCAAGATGAATAATCAGAGTCTGCTTGGTACTCCGAACTGTATGCAACAATTTCTTCCTAAAACGGGACTGACTTAAAGGAGGCCATCGAATCTTGACCAATATGTCTCGCTTCATCGGACCTAGAATCCCGTCCTCGTGGATTGGAGCTTTCAACGGCTCGTTGGCATATATGGCATCATCTTTCGTGGGCACGTCGTCGTCCAGGAATACGTTCGCGTGAATAATTGCATTCCCTGAATTTCTTGCTTCAAAATCCACCATGTATTGCGGAATCTATCGAAGCGTTTGGGTTCCGTGCGCTAATGGCATGCATCCCTTGGCATACTAAGGTAGCAATTGATTGAGACCGCACAAGCAAACATCATTGAGCTTCACGAAACAAACATTCGATGCTCACGAAATCCCAGCCCGCAGTTAACCTTCTGTCAGAATCCCCGTCGGTTGAATCGTCCAGCGCGAGATGTCAAGGCACCTGATCGTGGCATCGGAATACCCGAGGTTGAATAGACCGACTTGGATTGCTTTATCAGCTTCGAGCGTTCGGTACCCAGGACCTACCGCAAAACCAACGACATTTAGTTCGATGAGCGAATTTGGAAACGCCTCGGAATCGACAGCCGACTACGAATCGCCGCGATGCCAACGTCTACGCTTTACATTCGGCAACGGATGTCGTTGACCTCGATTGCGCCGCTAATTTGTCGCTCATTCTCGTGATTCATTCAACGTCCACAACGCAAATCGACGTGGATCTGATCCGATGCGCAATTGCTGGAGTCGTATTCACTCGTGTGATCACGCTGACGCCGTGACGGATTCGCAGCGGCCCGCAGTTGCTGAAGTATCCGAAAAACTCGTTTCTATTCATCGGCTCGATATCAATGTTACTCATGTCCCCCATTTATGTACGTGGTAGTGGGATCGTTAGCGATTGCGAGAAATGCCGCAGGTCCAGACAGCTGGTCGTATCGGGCATTAATCGCGGTCGGTCTGTTTCCGCCGATCGGTTTGCGTTTGCTGCCCCGGGATCCGCGCTAGTGTATGCAAAGTGTTCTCCATTGACCTAACCTTAAAGGGTTCGTCATATCTGCTTTACCATTTCGAAATCCTGTTTCGCGTTGTCAGTGCCGCCTTAGGCCCCAGTTTGTGCTGGTGGGGACGGCGGATGTATCGATCATCGAGCTGAAGATCGTCCCTCGGGTCCGACCAAAGGAGTCAAATGCCGTCGATTCTTCACGTCACCACAGGGGCATGACTGTTTAGAGACAGTCTAACCCTTTGGATTTTGTGGCTGACAATTGCCGGATAACGTCAACTCACTTGACTGGAATGAACCCGACATTCGTAATGATCTTGCCGGCTGTCTTGTCGGACGTTGCCCATGCGATGAATTTCTTACCCTCGGGGCTTAGCCTGCCTTCGATCGTGTAGTAGTAGAGATTGCGTGACAAGGGATACGTTGCTGAGTTTGCTGGATCCGGAACCACGCCACCTACCTTCAATGCCTTAACGCCAGGTGCGTTCGCGTACGACAAACCGACGTAGCCTACACCGCCTGGTGACGATGCGACCAATTTTGCAATATCGCCATTACCCTCAAGCTTGGTTGTGGTCGCACCATAATCTGCACCACCCATCGCCAACTCTTGAAACACCTTAAACGTGCCAGAACTCTCATTACGAGTGTAGGCTTTGATCGGTGCGCCATCGGCGGTTTTCCAAGTCTGAACAGCACTGGTGAAAATTTTACCAACGGCGTCGACTGAAATGTCGTCTGCCGAATTCGCGGGGTTGACGATCACGGCGATCATGTCGACACCTGCAACGTGCTCAACGACGTTCAGTCCAGCCTTGGCCAGTGAGTCTTTCTCTGAGTCTTTGATCGGGCGACTGGACATACCGATTTCTGCCTCGCCTGCCGCGAGCGCCTTGAACGCCTCCGAAGATCCTGAGGCGACAATATCAAAATTCGCTGCGTTGCCAGCCGCTTCGTAAGCTTTGGCTAGCTCGGGAACCATCTTGTCGCCCAACGTATCCGATCCACGGAAGGTAATCGTTTGAGCAACTCCCGAATTCGAAAGGGCGACGATGGTGAAAAGTAGGGTTAAGATTGGAAGCCGCACGTTGCACTCCTTGGGGCATTTGGTACGAAGCGAACTAAAAGATATTTTCAACTTCGAGATTGTGCATGCTTTGGGATGAACGATAAGGAGGGACGTCGTCTCTTCACGGAAAATTCTCTTTTTGCAGTTTGGGCGGAACGTGTCCGGTGCCGTTCCATCGAAGTACTCGGATTCGTTTTTTACTCGCAGCCTGAAAGGGATGGCACACGCGTTCACAAGGTGATCCGTCAAAGTATTAAGACTTCGTGAAAGTGGCGGGTGGCGTTGTCATTCGGCAATCGATTGCGTAGTTGGTTTTGTCTTGAATCGCACAACCGTTCCCGGACCTAAGAATCTTGCCTGGATTTAACGATGAGTGAAAACACTTTCATGGATGACGCTGCGAATACCTTGCCTGTTGGCGGCGAGGCCTTGGATTCCCAACAGGGCATTACCTGCGGTGTGAACTCATGCAATTGTTCAAAGTTGCACCCGGGATTCAAACTCGGACTTGTGTTAGTCGCTGTATGGCTATTGGCGGTTAATTTAACGGCTGTCGCTTACCCAAACTTGGTAGCGACGATCGGTGAAGCGTTGCCGGATACACTGATGTTTAGCGATCAAACGCAAGTAGTGGGACACAACCGCGGAAGCTGTCCGTGTCACGAGGTGGAAACTGTTGCAGTTGGGAAATCTCTTGAGATGAAGGACGAGGGTGCGATTTATGCCTCTGGGGACACAGCGATTGATGAACAGGGACTCGGTCAATCTTCTGACTAGCAATTGCTTCTGAACACCAAGCGTTTCCAGCCAATCTGTAGGCGTGAAATAGTACACAATGGAACTGTCGAACGAGATGCTCGGCAAGTTTAAAAAAGGGGTGGCGCCCATTTAGAGTCTTGTGACGTTAACGTCCTTGAGTTGGCTGCTCGCGGTTTCGAAAAATCGGAGAAGTTAGTCGTGGGAATCGCGGATTGTCGTGTTTGACTGGATTTTGAGTTTCGGTCAAAAAAGTGACCGGTACCTTCGCAATGGCGTCCCATTCAAATTGCCCACCAAGTATTCGCCTTTCGACGTCAACTGCCCCTGCCTCAATCGGCCAACACTTCTTCAAGACGCAGCGATGACGTCGATAGGTTTTGCTTCATTGCACTCGCGACGAATGTTCCGTTTCGTCTCGTTGCAGAACACGGTCTGACTGCGTTAGATGTCGCGAATTAATCCAACGCAGACAGATTAACGGACGGATCGATCACCGCACTGTCAGCGAATATGCCAGTCTCAAGCCGTCGGTCGAGGCAACAAATGCCACGGCAAGGTGTTGAAAAATCTCTGCCGTGCGCTGTCTGCCCAAGTTCATTTGGCCGATAAGGACATTCTTCTCAAGTGTCTTCGCAGGATAGCGGCGTCACATATTTGACGGGCCACTGAGCCCCCCCTTCGATTGCCCCAACGATACGCAAACCGACCAACTGGCATGCTTTCTCTCGAGTATCGTAGACAAACCTTGCGTTATTTTTATACACTGGCATCGATGAATGTGAAGATATTGCGTGGCTTTTCTGAAGGTGAGTTGGCCTGGTCGACCAGAAAAACGTTCCCTGACACAGAGCATTACCACCAAAGCGTCGCTGAGATGACAGAGTTTAATTCGAAACCCATGCCGCTAGACGACGAACCTGTGGGAAGCGAGAAACGAAAGCTTCATGATTGGGGGCTATTGCTGATTGCCGGTTGCCTTACTGGCGATCACATTCGCCGGGGTATGAATGATCCGCAATTGAACCTCCTTGTCGCGAACGGTAGTTTTGCTAGTGCTCTCAAAGATGTGTGCGAGCAAATCCGGCCTAACGTGACGAAAGAGGCGTC
>JBGSNA010000026.1:0-6922 GCA_041739875.1 Pirellulaceae bacterium | reverse complement strand
TAACCGCACGGCTTGCATCGACCGAACGCAGTCTCTGAGCCAAGAAACATCCCCCCTCCGATATCACATTGACCTCGCGTCGAGCCTGAGATCAGGCCCGACCGCAAACGCCGTTCTTAACCCAGGACGAACCGTCCTGGGGTGGTTCGAGAACTTCCGTTCATGACTAAGGACACGCCCTCCTTTTACGCACTTTCGAGACCGGTTGGCTGGGCTTCGATCGCTGCCGCGGAGGCGTTGTCAAATTGATACTGTGGTTAAAGAGCTCGACATTGCCGCGGGCTTTTGGCAGAGTCGGCCGGTCCAACAGAAGTGAGTTGGGAGCGATCGAGCGGTGTTGCTTTTGGGCGACTTATACGCCTTTAGCGTCGGCCAATTGCAACCGGATGCCTGTCCGCGCAATGCAGTCAGAGGGTCTCCGTGGTTCTCAGCAGTGCGAGCCGCCCAGGCGCGAGATTTTGAGCGGTGGCTCCGTGTTGGGCGCGGCCCATCGGAAACCGTTCCGCCTATTGAGCCAACCGGACGCGCCCACATCACCAAGTACACTGTATCGGCTCTTGATGCTTGTCTTTGACCCGGACTGGACCGTGCCGGTCGTCGTGCTTCCCGTATCCGATTCAAATTCAGCCGACTATCCGACCCATCAATGACATGACAACAATGGCCAATGTCGGTGTTAACTGCGTTACGACGATCAACCCGCTAATCGGTTTGGCGGGTTGATCGTCTCCAAGAGCACCTCGGCTGATTGCCTGATTCTAGTTTCCAGTCGGAATCGGAATCTTGACGCCTTCCTTCTCAAGCTGCTCGCGGATGTGGAGGAAGCGGAAATAGGAGCTGAGCGTGATCGGGCCCGAGTAAGCTGCACTCTGCATTGGCCGTGGCGGGTACTTCACGTAGGTTTCCATCTTCTTCTTGATCGCCTCGCTGATCGTCACCAGTGTCCAGGTCCGCTCTGTGTAGTTATTCATGAAGATGTCGTACCGCTCCTGCGGATCCTGCCAGAGGTCGAAGACCTGGGGCACGGTGGCGACATAGGCCTCCGGACCCTTCCAGCCAAGATTGGTATCCACGGCGAGGCCGCCAGTTGGCTGGCCATTGTCGCCGCGCAGGTTGAATGCAGCCTTGTAGTTGCCAACACGTGCGGCGCCAGGCGTCAGCTCATTCTCGGTGAAGTAGAACCACTCGTTCCGGTCACTTTTGCCGGTACCAAACAGGACTGGCGACATGTCGTAGCTGTCGAAAATGATGGGTTTACCCTCGCGGTCCTTTTTGGGCAGCTCCACACCGGCAACGGAGGCGAACGTGGCCATCAGGTCGAGGCCGCCCAGGATGTCGTGGTTTTTCACGCCGGCCCTGATCTTGCCCGGCATCCAGGCGATCGCCGGAACCCGGTTGCCGCCCTCACGCACTGTGCCCTTGGTGCCGCGGAACGGCGTGTATCCGGCGTCCGGGTAGACGTCCTGCCAAGCCCCATTGTCGGTGGTGTAGAAGACCATCGTGTTCTTGTCGAGACCGAGCTCGCGGACCTTGTCCATAATCCGCCCAATTCTGGAGTCCAGCTCCACGACCGAATCCGCGTACTTGCTCTTCGAAAGAGATTTGTGTTCGTAGTCAGGGTGCGGCATGTTCGGCTGGTGAACCTTCATGAAGTTGATGCTCATGAAGAACGGGGTCTTCGACTTCGATGCCTTGTCGAGATAGTCGATGGACGCCTTCTCCACATAGCCGTCGAAGAACGGAATCCCAACGACGCCATCCGGATATTCAGCCGTGCTTGCATCAGGTGTATCCACATACTGGCCGTTGATTTTGAATTCCTCTACCGGCTTTTCGCCTGCTTTACCTGACAAAGCACCCTTGGTCACCTTCGCGAACATGGCACGCAGCTCCGGGCTCATGTCGGGGAACCACGTCGGGTCCGCATAGGTGTAAGCGTTGAGGTGGTAGAGGCCGGCGTACTTCATCTCGTCGTAGCCCTGCGCGTTAGGTAGCGCGTAGTCATCCTCTCCGAGGTGCCACTTACCAGTGAAGAAGGTGTCGTAGCCCCCAGTCTTCAGCACCGAGGCCAGAGTCCATTCGGCGGCGGGTAGTCCACCACCCTGACCCTGAAAAGCTACGGTGGTCATGCCGCTGCGGTTGGGGATACGCCCGGTCTGCATCGCCGCCCGGCCGGGTGTGCAGCTCGGCTGAGCGTAGAACGAAAACAATGTGGTCCCCTCGCGGGCCAAACGGTCGATACTCGGCGTCGGCATACCGCGTCCTTCACCACCACCATACGGGCCGAGATCGCCGTAGCCGGTGTCGTCAGACACGATCAGTATGATGTTAGGTTTCTTGTCCTGTCCGTATGCCATGCCGGCAGTGGCGATGACGGCAAAGACCGTCAAAACTCGCGAGATCGATTTCATATTGCTTCTTTCATTGAAGTTAAAAGTGGCCGTTTGCGAAGGCATCTAATTCCTTAACACGCAAAGCGTCGAGGGTTACCGGATCGCGGTGAACGACATTGAATTCAAAAAGCCGAGCGACCCGCAGCTCTTTGGCAACTTAGATCAGATGCTGTGGTAATAGCTCAAAGCGGTTTCCCCCCTCTGTTCAGACGTTTCCTTAGCGTTGCGACGCTACGCTAGCCCCAGATTATCCACTTCCAATCATCCGCTAGCTCCCGGCAGAGAACCGCTGCATTGCAGCAACTGTTGCAATTCTCTCCCAGTCGATTCGTCACGGTTGATCACCGCAAACGTGAGCGGGTATCCCATCGAAATCCAGCCTCCGACAACAGTGGACTGAACCTGTCCTGCAACCGAATCGCTCCACGCCCTGTCCGCAATGAAAAGCAATCCGAGTGCCCGCACCACGGGGGAAGGCCAGCTCCCGATGACCTTAGAGACTATCATTGCTTTGGGGTGATCGAAATTATCCTTTAGGCGTAGAACCGCCAGATTTTTCCACCATGCGAACCAGGTCGGTAATGGAATCTGCCCCCATCTTCTCCATCACATGGCGTCGATGGACCTTGACAGTCGGTTGAGCAATGCTGAGCCGACTAGCGATTTGTTTATTCATCAATCCGTCAACAACCAGCATCAAAACTTCACGCTCGCGTGGCGTTAAGGACTCGAGCCGGGCGCGAATGTCGCTCAACTCTCTATGTTTTCGTCGCAATAGGATGTGCCGATCTATTGCCTGCCCCACCGCTTTGAGCAACTCTTGGTCATTGACGGGTTTTGGCAAAAAGTCCACGGCACCGGCCTTGATCGCGCGGACTGACATGGGAATATCGCCGTGTGCGCTCATGAAGACAATGGGCAAATCATTTTTGGAATCAGCCAACTCCTGCTGCAAGTCCAGACCACTCAACCCCGGCATGCGGACGTCAAGAAGCAAGCAGCCGGGGTTGTCGGCTCGATCATGATCCAAGAACCCACGAGCTGAGCTGAACACCTCGACCCGCAGGCCGACCGACTTCAACAAGCGGGCCTTTGCGTTTCGAACAGATTCATCGTCATCGACGACATAGACGGTAGTGAGCTCGGAGGGCATGGTTTTATCTTATTCATCAAAATTTCAGGCTGAAAGTGACAGAGTAGACCAGTGCTTCGAATCGGCGGTGGGATCTACACGTTTCTTAAGTCGAGTGCATCCGACGATGGGATAGGGAAGCGGACGTGAAACGTTGCGCCACGGTCGGCATTCTGTGTGGCCCAGATCTTCCCCTCATGCGATTCGATGATCGACTGACTGATCGACAAGCCCATACCAATGCCGCCCCGCCGCGTAGTGAAGAACGGGTCAAATATGCGGCGAAGTTGATCATCGGCCAATCCAACTCCGCCGTCTTCAATGGTCAATTGCACGAACCGCGCGTCGTGAGTCGTTCGCACGGTGATGTACCGCGACTCTGGGTTGACATCTTGCATGGCCTGCGCCGCGTTAATCAAGAGATTCAGAATCACCTGCTGAATTTCGATTCTATCTCCAATGATTGACGGCAATGCGTCGTCAAACTCTTGATTAATGACGACGCCACGATTCTCGGCATCCGGCGCGGCGAGCCTGAGGACCTCGCGGACCTCTTCGTTGAGTTCCAAAGGCTCCGAAATCGGCTGCTCCTTCCTGGCCAGAGAGCGTACCCGGTTGAGGATACCGGCAGCACGATTTCCGTCATTGGCGATGTCGTGCAGGGCGGCAGCGACCTCTTCGGTATCGGTTGGCGATTGCCGAAGCAACCGTATGGCGGCTTGTGCGTTACTGACGATAGCCGACAGCGGTTGATTCACTTCATGAGCGATCGACGTGGACAATTCGCCAATGGTCGTTATACGGTTGACTCGCGCCAGCTCGTCCCGCTGCCGTTGCGCAATCTGCTGACTAGCCAATCGCAGTCGTTCGGCGATTCGCCGATGCCGTATTTGTACAACAAGCGCGACGATCATCGCTGTTTGAAAAACAATGATTGTGATGGCAGCTACGATGCGTCCAGGATATCTTTCCCACGCCGAGAGCTCGCGGAAATCAACCACGCTTCCGCTAGGCAGACGAGATTGATTCAGTCCCCACAGTTGCATTTGGCGCCAATCGAGATGATTATTAACCGGTGCATACGTGAAAGCAGAGGCCTCGATGGGGTCGGCCCCGTTTAGAATCTGCAGGCCCAGCTCGGCGGTCTCTTTGCCCAAGTCCTCGAACGTCGCAAAGTGACCACCTACGATGCCATTGCCATGAAACGTGTTGTAAACCCCATATACTGGCGCCGCGGACCGCTCCGCGACTTGCTGCAGGACCTCAGGTGAAGACAAGTATTGGCCGTCGCCGTCCTGCATGTATAGCAAGAACAGCACAATGGCTCCGGCCGGAATTTGTCGGACACGCTGCAGTAGTTCTTCCAATGGTAGACCGCTGAGATACTCAATTTGGAACTCACGCCGATACGCCGTCAGTCGATCTTGTGCTTTCATTTTCCAGACGTGATCACGATTCGAAGCGCCCGAGATGACGAACAGCCGCTTGGCATCGGGCTGCAAGGCTTTTGCGAGTTCCAATGTGGACACCGGGTCAACGCGCATTTGAACTCCAGGCAGATTCGCTAGTGATTTGTCCGTTGCGATCCTTTCACTTTCGATGCAAGAATACATGAGCGGGGAATCAGGAAACAGCGAATCGCGGTGGGATAGGAGAAAATCGAGCGATTCAAGGCCACCGGCGATCAACAGATCGACCGATCGGTCGGAATACTTTTCCTTCAAATAGGTCATCGACCCGTCGAGATGTTCCGCGTTGGAAAATCGGGCCGTATCAAGATACTCGCTATAGACATCGATCCGACTTGCGCCAGCAAACCTCATGTTCTCCCGCAGCATTCGGTCAACGATCACGTTAGCCGGCAGTACGCTTTCGTGAGAATAGACGACAACGACATTCTTAACGTTCACCGTCCCAACCGACTGCGCGACGCCGAGCGAAGGAAGAGAAAGACTTAAAGTGAGCGACGCCGATGCGGCAGCAAGAAACCGAAACGGGCTTACCAAACCTCGCCGTTTTATTTCAGACATACATTCGTGCCGCCATTGTGATTTCGAGGAAAACTTACCAATGATCAGCAGTATTGTAGCTTGTCAAAGCTGACACCCGAAGCGTTGGAGTCTCAGTTCTGAGCTTCGATTCTAGCAAGGGCGCAGACAACCGATTAGAAGTTTCGACGGAACTCTCGCCCCGACGTTTATCAGACATGGATGAAACGTTTACGAGGATTTTGTAGACTGCCAGACTAACGTCCACCATGCGGCTCATCGCCAATGGCGATAGCTTAAACCCATTCGCGATGGAACTCGGGTACTCCGATCAGGCACACTTCACCCGGGCCTTTTGCCGTTGAAGCAACGCTTCATCGCCTTCATGCAGAATCCAATTTTGCATAGAAAGGACCAATGGCTAGTGTCGTAGTTTCAGGAACGCAGCAAACATTTTAGCGTTCGTTGCAATTCGAAAGCCATCGCCGTTGGGAACAGCAACAAAGGTCAAGATTTCTCCGTTAATCAATCGATGTTCAATTGCTCTAACTGCAATCGGTTACAGTGACCGAAAGCCGCTACAAAATTGGGGTTCGCAGCAGCGGTGCGATCCACCGATCGCGCAGTCAATCTGATAACGCCGGGCGGCTTGCAGCAGACTCAGTTGGTGCCCCAGGACGAACCGACCTTATGCACATCTGGAAATTTAACTCCCGTGTGCCGGCTGGTCTCAACCGGTGATCAAGAACCATAAACCGCCCTCTGCTCCGCCCACACTACCGGGACGCCCTTTAGCAACTGGCGTATGGTCATCCCGGCAGTCTCGCGGTTTACTAGCACCTGCTCGACAAGACTGGGTGATAAGGAAGTAAATCGCAGTAAGCGGCTGACGTACGTGCGGTCGACACCGTGGGCCTGGGCCAGCTCATCAAACGAATGGTACTCCCCCGATTCAAGTTGCTCCTGCCACCAGTACGCCTTAGCGAGATTGGCGATCAATGTCTGGTTCGGACCGGGGGCGTTTGATGGGTTGCCGGCAGCGTCGTTCTGCGTGAGTACCATCCGTCGCCCGTTGCGCCGGTAGAACTCGACGGGGATGCGAACAACAACGGCATCGTTTTCATTGTAGACATTGAGAGCCGGTCCATCTGCTTTGTCACAGTTGGCGTTTCCGTATTTCGTTCTTGCCATTCTCTTTCTCAGCCATGGGTTTCAGTTCGTCGACAATCCGTTCGATGCCGTTACAGCGAAATCGAATCTCGACCTGCTTGTTCGTTACTTCAACTTTGTCAATCAGCAGTTCCAGAATGCGTCTTTGCTCCTCTGGATAAAGCACTTCCCAAACAGGATCTAAACGCGGTTTCGATGATTGGGAGCTTACGTTTCGCTTTGCGGCCAGTCCCAATGCG
>JBGSNA010000001.1:0-43562 GCA_041739875.1 Pirellulaceae bacterium | reverse complement strand
GACTGAACGAGTAGTTACTGACCACCCGGTTGCCTATACTGTTGACCACCCGGCTACGACTGGGTTTTTTGGTAGCAAATCTAGGCTTTGGCAACAGCATGTCTCACTCGCGCAAGCAACTTGTTTCTGTCCGCGGCAACCGCTCCTTTTACCGCGGCACGAACAAGCGTTGCGACGCCCGCGCGAAGCTGCGATACGAGCTCCTCGAACCACGCATGATGCTGGCCAGTGACCTCGATATTGATGACTTCGCGGGTGTCCAGACTTCAGCCGCCCACGAGCAACCCATCCTAACCCTATCGCCTGAAGGCTCTACACCAACCAGCGCTGGTGTTCAGGCTTCAGCCGCCCAAGAGCAATCATCCACAGCCCAATCGCCTGAAGGCTCTACACAAACGAGCGCTCCCATCACTTGGTTCGAGTCCTTCAACAGCGTCCCGCGCATCGCGTTCGAATCGCTCGCGGTGGTCGACCGTCTGCTCGCCCCCGAGGTTGCTGGACCCGTCGAACCGTCCGTCGGCGAATGGATTGTTCAGCTCACCGATGACGCAACGCGATCATTGCGACGAGTCAACGATGTCACAGGCATTTTAAGCAACGATACCGCGTCGTTCCAAGTCATCAGCGGCCTGGGCAATGAAGGCCTTCTCCTCGTCCGTGGCACCGGCGTCTCCCGAGCCGAGATTGAAGCGAGCCTCACAGCGAATCCGAACGTCGAGCGTTTCAGCCTCAATCAACTGATCACGGGCCAAGCAACGACACCCAACGATACCGACTTTGTTCGTGGCGCGATGCCTAGTCTGACGACGATCGGCTTACCTAATGCCTGGGATGAAATGATCGGCAGTCTCACCACGGTCGTCGGCGTACTCGATACTGGCATCGACTTGGCTCATCGCGATTTGTATCTCAATATCTGGTTCAACCAAGGCGAGATTCCGGTAAGATCTCTCGATAGCGATGGCAACAAGCTTGTCGACATTGATAACGACGGTTTGATCACGTTCTACGATCTCAACAATGTCACGCGTGCGACGACCGCACCATTCTCGCTTATCTTTGGCGGTATCGGCATCGAGTTAAACCCCAATGCCGAATTCGTTCAAGACTTCAATGGTAACGGCTACATCGACGGTCTCGATATCCTCGCCGATCCTCTTTGGGCAGATGGCCGTGACACCGATGGTAACGGTGAAGTCGACGACTTCTTCGGTGTGAATTTTCGCGGTGATGGAGTACGAAACATTCCGAATGATGGCCAAGGTCACGGCACACACGTCTCGGGCACGATTGGTGCAATCGGTGGTAATAGTTTTGGTGTGACAGGCATCAATTGGTCCACGTCATTGATGTCGCTGCGAATCTTGGACAACAACCTTCAAGGAGACACTGGTTCGGCGATCCAGGCCGTGAACTATGCCCGTCGAATGCGTGAGCAGTACCGAGTCGACGACTTCGGTCGCGTTGTCACAGGAGCTAACATTCGCGTACTCAACAACAGTTGGGGTCAGCCCGGGGGATTCGAAAGCGCGCTAGCGACAGCGATTACTGAGAGTGGAGATGCTGGGATACTTTTCGTTTCCGCAGCAGGCAACGGCAACTTCTTGGGGCAGTCGGTGGATAATGATCGTACGCCGTTTTATCCAGCGAGCTATGAAGCCAGTAACATCATTGCAGTTGCAGCAAGTGACGCTAATGATCGCTTAGCCCCGTTCTCCAATTTCGGGAGGCAATCGGTCGACATTGCTGCTCCAGGGATCGGCATCCGAAGCACCGAAGCCGGCGGCGGCTTTGGTACACGTAACGGTACTAGCATGGCCACGCCGCATGTGGCAGGCACCGCCGCATTGATTTGGTCCGCCCTCCCGGCCGCCACCGTCGAGGAAGTACGAGCTGCGATCATCACGAGCATCGTTGAAGTCACTGCATTGGATGGCGTTGTGGCGACAGGAGGTCGAATGGATGCCAGCGGCGCAATCTTCGCCGACGTCTTTGCGCCATCAGCGCGACTGGTCACCGCAGAAAACATCACGACCGCTGGCGGCACGACCGCCGAGTTTACCGTTGAATACTTCCATCGCAGTGGATTTACACAACCTGCGATTGAGCAAACGCAACTTCTTATCACGCGGCAATGGGGTTACGGTGACCAGCTAACGCCGAGACTGAAACCAGGCTCCGTCAGTACCAACGGCTCGACAGCGCAAGCGACCTATATCGTCGACGCTCCAGGCAGCATGTGGGACAAACTCGATTTCGGCGATTACGAAATCGAAACCGTTGCAGGAAGTGGGACGGCCATTGATGGCACCGCGATCAACCAACAGGCAATCGGTGCGTTCAACGTCACAATCTCGCCACAGAGCGACCCATCAGTCATCTATGTCAACACCTTCAATGATCAAATCGGCAAAGGTTCCCTCCGCGACGCCATTCTCGCGGCCAATCGTCGCGGAGGCGAATCGACACTCATTCTTAACGCAGGAACCTATCTCTTAGAAATTCCACCGGTGATTGATCCTGATGCCTCTTTTCCACCCATCGTTGATGCAAATCAACTTGTTGTTACCGAGACAATTGGTTCGAACGCGACCACGGGTGACTTTATCATCGAATCCAACATCACTGTGATCGGTAGTCAGAATTTGGATACGTTGATAGATGCACAGGAGTTAGATCGAATCTTTCGCGTCACACCTGACGGCAAGCTAACGCTTCGAAACTTAACGCTTCAAAATGGCGTCAGTAGTGGGGTCGGAGGAGCGATTTTAGTATTCGGCGACGTCGAGACTGACCTGGTGATCGTCCGCGACAGTCGAGCCGTAGTTGGCAGCGGCATTGCATCGCTAGGTGGTCATACACAGATCGAACGCACTCGCATCACGGACAACGCCAGCCAGTTCGCAGCGATCTACATTGCCGGAGATGCTTCCGCGAACGTGACACGTAGCACGATCGATAACAACGATGGCGGAGGCCTTCAATCATTAAGTCGTGGCGACGTTACGATCCACACCTCCACTATCTCGGCGAACCGTAGGGGTGTAGGGGCTGTTGCGAGTGGCTTCGCTGGAGTTTCAGGTGCTAGTTCCGCTCCGTCGCTGAGCGCCGATGGTCGCTTTGTCACGTTCGAGTCCTCCGCAAGCAATCTGGTCCCAGGGGACAACAACAATCAACGTGACATCTTCGTGTACGATCGCCAGGAGCAACGGACCGAACGGGTCAGCGTCAACGATGCGGGGGAGGAAGCCAACAGCTTTAGTTCCTCTCCCTCGCTGAGTTCCGACGGTCGCTTTGTCACGTTCATGTCCTTCGCAAGCAATCTGGTCCCAGGGGGCGGCGGTGCGTTTGACATCTTCGTGTTCGATCGCCAGGAGCGACGGATCGAAAGGGTCAGCATCAACGACGCGGGGGAGGAAGCCAACAGCGGTAGCGATAATCCCTCGCTCAGCGCCGACGGTCGCTTTGTCACGTTTGAGTCCGACGCCAGAAATCTGGTCCCAGGGGACACTAACAATCTTGAGGACATCTTCGTGTACGATCGCCAAGCGAGACGGATCGAAAGAGTCAGCACCTTCCTTCCGAAAGTTGTGGTCACGAGCGGCACGCTCATTGACAATGAAGCAACTCGTACGCTGTTTGGACAAGTGGAGATAAGCAACTCGTTATTTGGAGGGAATATCGTTTCCACTGAAGCCGATACATCCGTCGAAACGCAATCGTTTAACACGCGTCTGAATGACGTTCAACGTCAGCTTGTTGGGCCGTTGAAATCGGACACATTCTTGCCACCGACACATCGATTGCTGTTTGGCAACCCTGCAATCGATAAAGGTAATCCGACGCTCGCTGGAGTAGCGGACCAGAATAATACACTGCGCGGTGTACCGGATGTTGGTGCCGTCGAAGCATCGCGAGGTATCATTCGGGGTCTCACATTTGCCGATTTGAATCAGAATGCGAGTAGAGACATAGGGGAGCCGATAGTAAAAATTGGCGTCATTGAGCTCACACGCGTTAACCGTAGCGAGACGTTGATGCTTTCGGTCAATGGATCAGGAACGTTCCAGACTCTGCCACTTGAGCCTGGCGAGTACCGACTCATGGCAGAGCCCCTGACATCTTGGACGCCTACTTCGCTTCCGATCGAGTTAATCCGTGGCGAAACAGCGGCCAGCAATCAGAGTAGTTTAGTTCCCTCGCTGAGCGCCGACGGTCGCTTTGTCTCGTTCGAATCCGGTGCAAGCAATCTGGTCCCAGGGGACAACAATAATCGTTCTGACATCTTCGTTTACGATCGCCAGGAGCAACGGATCGAAAGGGTCAACGTCAACGAGGCGGGGGAGGAAGCCAACAACAGTAGTTCCCGTCCCTCGCTGAGCACCGACGGTCGCTTTGTCACGTTCGCGTCCGAAGCCAGCAATCTGGTCCCAGGGGACAACAGCAATAGTCCTGACATCTTCGTATACGATCGCCGGGAGCAACGGATCGAAAGGGTCAGCGTCAACGACGCGGGGGTGGAAGCCAACAGCTCTAGTTCCGCTCCCTCGCTAAGCGTTGACGGTCGCTTTGTCACGTTCGAATCCCGCGCTAGCAATCTGGTCCCCGGGGACAACAACAATCAACGTGACATCTTCGTGTACGATCGCCAGGAGCGACGGATCGAAAGGGTCAGCATCAACGACGCAGGCGAGGAAGCCAACAACAGTGGTAGTTTCTCTCCCGGTAGTTTCTCTCCCTCGCTGAGCGCCGATGGTCGCTTTGTCACGTTCGAGTCCGACGCAAGCAATCTGGTTCGCGGAGATGCAAACGGTTTTTTTGATATCTTTGTTGTTCCGAATCCGTTCTTGCCTCCGAGTCTCTCAGTCACTCTGAGAGCTGGTGAAACGATTGATCACATCGAGATACCATTCACACCCAATCCAGGTGCGATCAGTGGGCGAGTGTTCTTCGATACTGCGGTGCTCAATGGTGCATTTGATCTCGGGGAGGAGATTCTAGTCAATCACCCAGTCTTCCTTGATACAAATGGCAATGGTTTGTTGGATTCCGATGAGCCGAGAACGTTTATTGACACGGAAGGTCGATACCAATTTGATGATGTGCCCGCGTTTCGTAACCAAGTCATTGTGGTCGCGGCGCCGAATGGTTTTGAACAGGTGGTTCCTGAACGCGAGGATCAACCTGGGTTTACTGTGTTCTTGCCTGCAGGTGGGAATCTGAACGGGATCGATTTTGGTTTCCGGCCGATCACCACGACGGGTCAGTCTTCGGATTCAACCATTCGTGGCCGCTTGCTGGTCGATACCGATGGCGATGGTGTCGGCGATCAGCCTGTCGCAGGCAAAGTAGTGTATCTGGATTCACGGACACTCGGTGTTCGTGATTTTGACGATCCGCAAGCCGTGACCGACGCGGATGGTTACTATACATTCACAGGCTTGCCCGCCACGGTTACTCCTGTGCGCGTCGTTCTGGACGAGAATGTCGATCAGGTGAGTCCGCTGGGTAGCCAGTTTTCGTTGCAGAAGTTCTCGCTCAGTGATAAAGAAAAGCGAGAAGGGAATCCTCAGGCAGTGGTGACGGCGGACTTCAATCGGGATGGCTTCCAAGATGTCGCTGTAGTGCTGGCGGAAACCAATACACTTAGCATTCGACTCAACGATCAACAGGGCGGCTTTTTGCCTCGGATGGTCGATTTGAAGTTGAGCGACTTGGTTGGCAGCGTTAACTCATTCCTACAACCAACGTCGATTGTGGTGGGGTCGTTCGATTCGAATCTGGGAGTCGATGTCGCGCTCACCGGTAACTTCTCGCAGAACGTGCTCGTGCTACGGAATTTTGATGCCGAGTCTGGCGACTTTGCGTCGTGGCAATTGATTCCGGTGGGTTCCGAACCACTGGACTTGGTCAAGGGCCAGTTCGCTGGGGACGCGTCCGAAGACCTGGTAGTGCTGACAAAAACGGAAAGCAAGTTACAAGTATTGGTCAATCAAGCAGGTGTGTTTACTGCGGGTCCAGGTATCGATACGGGCGGAGTGTTACCAGCATCGATCGCGTCAGCCGACTTTACCCGAGACGGAGACTTGGATATCGCGGTAACGCACACGATCCTTTCGACCAGCGATATCACCAGGGGCCGAGTGACATTGCTTACCGGAAACGGCGTCGGTGGACTTGCACTCAGCGATGTTGCTTACACCGTCCAAGCCAGCCCAACGGATTCTGCCGTCGGCGATTTTAATGGTGATGGACGGCCTGACTTGTCTGTCGTGAATTTTCAAAGCAATTCCATTTCGGTTTTGATAGGCCAAGCAGATGGAACGCTTCGTGTGCAGTCATCAACTCTCGGCACAACGCAAGGCGCTGTCGACATCGCAGTGGCCGACATCGATAACGACGGTGACGATGACATTCTAGCCAGTAAGTTGCAACGTCGCGAAGTAGCGATCTTCCGCAACATTGGATCTGATCCAGTCACGGGCGAAGTGCGTTTTGAACCCCAGGAGAGTATTGGCCTGGGACAGTTCTCGTTCGCGGAGCGGGCGCCGTTTGCAATTGCGAATTTAGACAACGACACCTCAGGTCCGAATGGGAGTGGTTCGCTGGATATCGTGGCGGTGCCTCAAAATACGGACACCTTGCATGTATTGAAGAACTCTTTCGTGCAAGGCTCTCGGCGTGCGTCTGTTAGTGGAGCGAGAACAGATGTCGCAGACAGCAATGACTTTGTACTCCGACCAGCGATATTGCAACCGTCGTTTAACGCAATATCGACTTCGATACAAATCCTTGAGGATGCAGGTCAGCAAATCGTATCAATTCCTGGCATTGTGAAGGGTCGAGCGACCGGACCAGACTTGCAGATCTTCGTCACGAGCGACAATCCTCAATTGATTCCGTCGCCCGGGATGCTCTCTTATAATGGGAGTGAAACGACTTCGTTCACATTCATGCCGTTACCCGATGCGAACCAAACTGCCGTGTTGCACGTTCGTGCGGTCGACGCTGGTGCGGATCAGTTGTTCGATACATCCGATGACGGCGTATTCGAGCGGTCCATCACCGTGACCGTCATGGGCGTCAATGATCCGCCTTCCTTCAGTATTCCTGCTGAAATTAGTCGGCTGCAAAAGTCGGGACTGCAGACTTTGCCTGATTTCGTTACCGAACTGAGCCCCAGTGGAAGTGATGATGAGGAGGCGCAAACGTTGATCCCATTTACGTTGTCGACCGATGCCAGTTTCTTCACCTCCCAGCCGAGTATCGATTCGGAAGGGATACTCTCATTTGCAATAAACCCGGAGAAGTCTGGCATAGTGCAAGTAACGGTATCGGTCACAGATAGCGGCGGCTTGACCAATGGCGGACGCGACACAACAACGAAAACATTCGCGATCAATGTCATTCCTGTCAACGATCAGCCTTCAATCACGATCGGTAGCAACCAAACCGTTCGAGCTGATGAGGGCCCGCAGACTATCACTAACTTCGCCACTGGGTTCGCTCCAGGTGGCGGCAGCGATGAAACGACCCAGACGATTTCCGACTTCATCGTTACGGTTGATTCACCAGGGCTCTTCTCCGTTCTACCGGACGTTGACAACACTGGGACATTGACGTTCACGCCGGCAATCGATCGCGCTGGCTCAGCGACAGTCGGTGTGCAGGTCCGCGATAGCGGCGGAAGTGACAACGACGGTGATGATCTTTCAGCAATGCAGACGTTCACGATTAACGTCACTACGATTCCAGACTCCGTCAAGCCATCGGTCGTTCTCGAAACGAGTCTTGAGAATGACTCGACGCGTAGTCAGCAGCAGGTCTTGGTTGTCTTTAGCCGAGATGTCATCGGGCTAACTCCCGACGATTTTCAACTCACTAATGCAACAGTCGTGGCTCTTAACGGATCCGGTTCTCGCTACACACTGACTCTCGACGCGTCATTCCCGGGAGAGTTTACCGTTCGATTACCTGACGACCGTGTCGCTGATTCCCAAAATTTACGAAACACCATTAGTAATACGGCAATTCTAAACTTTGCGGCAGCTACGGAATTACTGCTTGACAGTGAAAACGAAACTGTTGATCTCTCGACGGTACCTGAGGTTCAATTGCGTTCATTGCAGCGAATCGACATTCGAGGTACGGGACGCAACTCACTCGTGCTCGACGCGGCGAAGATTGCTGCGTTGACGCCCAACAAGACGCTCGTGGTCATCGCTGACCAAGGTGACACGATCGCTTTCGGTGACGGATGGCAATTCGAGACCGTCGAACCCGTCAATGGCCAATTACATCGCATCTTCACCAACGGCACAGCAATCTTACGTGTCGTTGGTCCGTTGGATTGGACCAATCCATTAATCACTGGCGACGTCAATGGAAGCGGCGATGTGACGGCGGGTGATGCGTTGGACGTTCTGTTTTCGCTCCGGCAATCGCAGTTGTTTGATGCGCAAGGAATATTGGTCGATGCCGCGACCGTCGCACCATCAGAGTTCCGCTTTTATGATACAAACGGCGACGGAACGAGCACCGCTGCCGACGCGCTCTTCATCATCAACATCCTGTTCCTGCAAAGCTTCGAAGGGTCCGGTGAAAGCGAAGCGTTGTTTGCGCCGTCAGCTTTGCTGGTTCAACGATCGGTTGATGAGAAGGTCGGTAATCGAGCAGATGACGAACCCCGTGTCTTGGAAATGTCAGAGAACGTTACCGCTGGTCCGTTCGTCGGCTTGCAAGTGCCAAACCTCGCAAACGTGATTGAACACACGCCATCCAACGACTCGAGCGACGAATTGGATAAGTTCGCTGAGTTTGACGCGACGCTCGCAGCGGTCATGAATTGGTTCGAGCTTTAGTCCGCTTTCTCGGAGACCTTTTCGAGGATCTCGGCTAGGACTTGATCGGGCTCGATGCCTTCGGCTTGGGCTTCGAAGTTGAGGATCACGCGGTGTCGCATCGCGGGGAGATAGACGCGGCGGATGTCTTCGAAGCTGACGTTGAATCGACCGTCGAGAAGAGCTCGCACCTTGGCAGCGAGCGCGAGCGTTTGAGCTCCTCGAGGACTGGCGCCCCAGCGGATATATTGATTTGTTATGTTGACACTGTGTGGACCATCGGGATGCGTCGCGAGTGTCAAGCGAACAAGATAATCCTGGACATGGGATGCGAGGAGCACTTCGCGGACGAGCGATTGCCAGCGACGAATCTCCTCGCCGTCCATGACCTTCTCGAGTGTCGGCTTGGTTCCTTGGGTCGTACGTTCGACGATCGTGTTCAGGTCCGCTCGATTGCTATAGCCGACCACAAGCTTGAACAGGAATCGGTCGAGCTGGGCTTCGGGCAGCGGATACGTGCCTTCTTGTTCAATCGGGTTTTGTGTTGCGAGCACGAAGAACGGCTTTTGCAATTCGTAACGATGTCCGGCGGCGGTGACGGTGCCTTCTTGCATCGTTTCGAGCATCGCTGATTGCGTCTTGGGCGTGGCGCGGTTGATTTCGTCAGCGAGAAGAATTTGGGTGAAGACGGGTCCACGCTGAAACTCGAACTTGCGACGCCCCGATTCGTCTTCGACGATCATGTTGGTGCCGAGGATGTCGGCGGGCATCAAGTCGGGTGTGAACTGGATGCGATTGAAGTCGAGGTCGAGGACTTCGGCGAGCGTGCGTACGAGCATCGTCTTTCCAAGCCCCGGGACGCCTTCGAGCAAGCAATGACCGCCGCACAAGATCGCTGTCAGCACGCCGTGTACGATATCTTCGTGACCGACAATGACGCGTCCGATCATCTCATGGACTTTGCCATAGCGATCGCGAAACTGTTCCGCTTGTGCTTGGACGGATTCGGCAGTGTTGCTCATAAATTCCTCTAGTGGACCCAATGACAAGTTGGCCGGATGCTTATCACTCTCCTGTGGGAGAGTCGGCCTTTCAGGGCCGGAGAGAACCCTCCCCGGCCCTGAGAGGCCGACCCTCCCGCGCAGCGCGGGAGGGTGAAGTCAATGGACTTTCAATGTACTAAATGTTTTGCCGCGTCTAATGTATCGGATGAGTTCGATACGCGGGCAGCCCATGGGAGATTAGATTTTCGAGCGAGAATCGACGCCGAACGATTCACCTTGGCGCCAATCTATTCCGAATCCAGCGACTTCTTCGGCGTCACACCGAGCGAGACGAGGGGCTGGGTGTGTGCAGCTGCGGGGTTTTTGGGACAGTGACCGCAATTGCTGACGTGGCCCGATCCGTCACGAGAACCACTTTTGACGATTCTAGCGATGCGGCGCACCAGCCACGCGGCGGCGCAGGCGACGATCCCGAGCGATATGATTGTTTGCCAGTCCATCTGTCATGCTCACAAAATGCGTGACGCGATTTGGAACGTAACCAACGCTCCAACATAAGCCATTACGGTCATGTAGGTGAAGCTAATTACAGGCCAAAGCCAGGAATTCGTTTCGCGTTTGATCACCAACAGTGTGCTGACGCATTGTGCGCACAAGGCAAAGAACACCATGAGCGACAAGGCAACGGCGGGTCCGTAGATGGGTTTGCCAGTATCCGGCCAACGAGCGTCGCGCATCGCACCGACAAGCCCCTCATCGGATTCGTCGACGTCGCCCCCAAGGCTGTAAATGGTTCCGAGCGTCGCAATGATCACCTCACGCGCAGGAAAACTTGCGATCGCGCCGACGCCAATCTTCCAGTCCCAACCCAACGGTCGAACGACAGGTTCAATGGCGTGACCGACTTGGCCAAGCAAGCTGGATTCGAGAAGTCTCGCGGATTCGCTCTTGAGTTCTTTCGCGAGCGTCTCGGACTCGGGTGCGTCCTCCGCCATCGACTCCATTTGTGTTTGCATTTCGAATTGCTTTGAATGATCGCCAGGCCAATAACCGGCGAACCAGATCAATATCGAGGCTGCGAAAATCAGCGTGCCTGCGCGAATCACAAACGCTTCGCTCGCTTCCCAAACACGCTGGAAGATCACACGCCGCGAGGGCAATTTATATTCGGGCAATTCGAGAACAAACGGAGCGACTTCGCCTCGAAGTAATGTCTTCTTTAGAATCCATGCGACCGGGATCGCTGCGACTATTCCGACCAAGTACATCCCCATCAATACCATACCGGGGAGCGACAACCAACCGCCGAGATACGTCGTGGCGGGAAAGAATGCGGCGATGAGCAAGAGATAAACAGGAAGTCTTGCACTGCAACTCATCAGCGGAGCGACCATGATCGTGGCGATTCGATCGCGGCGATTCTCGATCACGCGGGTCGCCATGATACCGGGCACCGCACAGGCAAACGAGCTCATGAGCGGCAAGAACGATTTGCCACTGAGCCCAAACACCGTCATCACGCGATCAACGATGAACGCGGCGCGAGCCATGTAGCCACAATCCTCTAGCACCGCCAAAAAGAAGAACAGCAGCGCGATTTGCGGCACGAAGATCAACACGCCTCCGACGCCCGCAATGATTCCGTCTGTGATCAAGCTGCGAAGCATCCCTGGCGACATCGACGACTTCACGGTATCCGAGATCGTGCTCGTCATCCAGTCAATCGCATCCATCGGGATGCCGGCCCAAGAATAGATGAACTGGAAAATCAAAAACATCAATGCAATAAAGAAAAACATGCCGCCGACACGATGCGTGAGCACTGCGTCAATCTTGTCGGTGAGCGTGCGATCGGTTGTTGATTCCGATGCGAGAACTCCGGCAAGTTTGCGGCGTGCCCAAGCGTATCTCGACGAACACTCCATATCGACACTGTCGCCGAACTCTTGGCTGAGCCGTTCACGCGCGGCACTGATGGACGGCAAGACTGCGGCACCAAGTCGACGTACGGCACGTCGCTCCGCCTCACCGCCGCGATCAAGCAACATCCGCTGGATTAGATATTCGTCGGGCAACACCGTGGACGCCGCCGCGGGGTCGTCCGTTGCTCCAACGTCAATACACGACTTTGCGATCAACTCACTTCGGAGCCAATCGCATGTCGCGTAAAAGCCGTCTGGAAGCGGACGGTCGTGTTGGTCACTGGAATGAGTGGGGATGTTCGACGGAGCGTTCGTTTCGCGGGCGCGGTCGCCGGCTTCGAGCACCTTCACAATCGCGTCTTGCAACTGGTCCACACCAGCTCGCCTTGACGCCGACGTCGCGACGACTGGGATGCCAAGATTTTTGGACAGTTCGTGAACGTCGATTGAGATGCCACGTGATCCGGCAGCATCCACCATGTTGAGCGCCAGGATCGTTGGCTTGCCCAACTCGAGCACTTGGCTCACTAGAAACAGGTTCCGTTGCAGAATCGTGGCATTGACCACGCATACGATCGCATCAACTGGCGACTCGTTCGCGACTCCGCCGGTAAGTACCTCGACGGCAACGAGCTCATCCGGGGAACGCGGCGCAAGGCTATAAGTGCCCGGCAAGTCGACAAGCTCAACCGCGTGACCACCAAATTGACATCGGCCAACCTTCTTTTCGATCGTCACGCCAGGGTAATTGCCCGTGCGGACATTCATTCCCGCCAAAGCATTAAAGAGCGTACTTTTGCCGGTGTTTGGGTTACCAATCAGCGCAACGCGATACGTTTTGGTTCGAGCGTTCGGGGATGTGGCAGGTGGGGTGGCCGAGGCCATTGGAGAAAGCGCCAAAAGAAAATCGAGAGACTCAGATGGAATAACTAGCGAGCGTCTGAGTTACCTAAGCAACGATCGACTAACCAATAGTTTGGATACAGACTCGTCGAGCTTCACCACTTCGGACTGCGATTCGGGTACCTTGAACGCTGCAGTTCAATGGATCGCCCAAAGGTGCTTTCCTCAGGAACTCGATCGGTTGTCCAGGGACAAACCCCATCTCACGAAGACGCGACGCAATGGCATCAAAACCATCGATGCGGACGATCTCGGCTCGTTGGCCAGGTTGAAGCTGATCTAAAGTAGTCACAGACGCCTCTTGTTCTTAATGAGAATCAATCTCAGCAAGGTTATTTTCGGTCTCCGGTGACCCAATGTCAAGTGATGTGAGTCACAATTTGTGTCGCAATGGCGAAAATACAGTTCGATTCTCGTCCACTGCGGCGATCCAGTCGATTCGCGAAAAACCAATGAATCTCGCTATTTCTTAGTCACATAAGCGTAATAAGCGCCATACTCGGCGCCATCCGCAGTCTCAAACAGCGCGGTCATGGTTGTTTTGCCAGCATCCAGTTCAAGTTCAAACGTCACTTCTTTGCTGTGTTTGACGACGGTAGCCTTGGCTGAAACGTCGCCGATTCGGATCGACGCGTGGATCGGTTCAAACGACTTGCCTGGTGTCGTGCGGTAAGCTTTGACACCTGGGACCGGCTCGCCGGGTTCGAGCGACGCATCAATGGCAAGGTCGGATTCCTCCGGCCAACGGCGCAATCGCACTTCGTACTTGCCAGACTCGACCACGTTTACGTTCCAGAACCCCGTGTTCTCCTCGCCAGTCATTGCCGCTCGCACTTGCGACTGGTTCCACGGTGTCATTTTCGTGGTAATCCAATCATGGCAGGTCAATCGAGTGGGGTTGTCCGCTGGATGCCCCAAGTAGATTGCCGTCGCATCCGCGAAGCTCGGTTCGAGCTCCGTCCACCAAGCGTCATAAAAATCCGTCAGCCGAGCGACAACATCGGGATACTCCGTCGCAACATTCTTGGTTTGGCTTGGGTCACGCTTGATCGCAAACAGTTCTTTCCCGTTCACCAATCGCCAGTCGCTCGTCATCACGGCACTTTGCCGCCACTTAATCGGATCTTTCACTCGTTGCGAATCCGTCACAAGGATTCGATCCGGCCAAGAGGAGTCGTCCTCGTACAACAGTTTCTTGATCGACGTGCCGTCAAACTTCACGCCACTGGGCGGACGGACTTCGCAAAGATCGATCAGCGTCGGCAGCACGTCGACGTACGCGGTGATCGGTTCAACGTCGCGACCTGGAGGCAAGTTACCATTGGGCCAGCATACAAAGAACGGCACGCGATGGCCGCCATCGTACTCGCTTCCCTTGGCCCCGCGCATCGACGCGTTGAACACGTCTGCGCCCGACGATGTGCCATTGTCGGTCGTGAAAATAAAGATCGTGTTCTCAGCAATCCCATGCTCTTCCAGAAACGAACGCAGCTTGCCAACGTTGTCATCGATATTCGCGATCATGCCATAGAAATTCGCAAGCCCTGCGTTCTGGTCTTTGTACGGTTCACTGTACTCTTCGGGCGAGTGCATCGGTCCGTGCGGCGCGTTGGTTGCGATGTAGGCGAGGAACGGTTTGCCCGCGTCTTTCTGGGACTTGATAAACGATTTGGCGTAATCAAAAAACACGTCCGTGCAGAATCCTTTGACGCGTTCCGGCTTGCCGTTATGCCAGTAGCTTCCGTCGAAGTAGGCATTGTTCCAATAGTCGGGCGTTTGTCCCACGCCACCGCCACCGTGACGCATCACTTCACTGAACCCACGATCCTCAGCGCGGTACGGATAGTTATCGCCGAGATGCCACTTGCCAAACATGCCTGTGGCGTAACCGTTGTCTTGAAAGACTTGTCCCATCGTGACTTCGTTTTCACGCAACATCGAGCGGCCCATGATTGTATGCCACACACCCGTTCGATTCGTCCAGTGACCTGTCAAAAACGCACTGCGCGTCGGCGAACACGTCGGAGCAACGTGATAGTCCGCCAATCGAACCGACTCTGCGTACAGCTTATCAATCTCAGGCGTCTTCAAGACGGGATTGCCATGACATGACAGATCACCGTAGCCCTGGTCGTCTGTGATCACGATCACCACGTTCGGCTTGTCGGCTGCTACTGCCGAAAGCGAGATGCCGAACAAGAAAATTAAAACGATCATGCTTGATCGCTGAGTTGCCGGCGAAAAACACATACGCATAGCTTGTTCCGGAATGATGTGGGCTCGATGTTGGCTCGTTGTGTCGCTGCATCATCTTAACAGAAACGAGAAGACGAAAACACGTCTTCTCGTTTGTTCGGCAGCCTGAGGAAACGGTGATATTATCGATTTGGCTCGAAAACCTGTTGACCAGTTCAATCGCAAGCTTGACGCCGTCAATTCAGATACTCCGAATGTCTCGCAAACGTAGTTCACACTTTCGGGCAGCTAGTAGTCGTCGATCGCTCACTCGATATGATGTGGGGGATTTGAGACGCGTCGGGATAAATCGGTGATAGGCAGAGTTCAATGAGCACGCAACCATCCCATTGGTTCGTCAAAGACGAGGGCGACATCGCAGGCCCGCTTACGGAAGCGGAAATGCGACAACTCGTCATGCAATCATCCCGGCGCACTCTGTTTGTACGCCAGGGCACAAGCGACTGGCATCCAGCCGAAGTGATCCGTAACAAGATCAACAAGCTGGCGAATAGTGGCATCTATGTTCTCGCCAACGGGATCGCAGAAGGCCCCTTCACCTTCACCAAAGCGTATGAGGTCCTCCAAGCTCCGCAGTATGCCGACGGCAAAGTTCGCACGGGATTGAACGGAGATTGGTTTCCAGCCCACCTATGGCTTGGCAAAGTCGAAGAGCTGAAACGCGACCACGAATTGCAAAAGGACGGTGGACCACTGACTCGCTCCATGGCCGACGTGGCCAACCTCGCCGGCAAGTTCTTGGAACAGATGGATAAGCCTGGAACCTACACACTCGGGTCCAAAACACTTGTACCTCCGACTCTCAAGAGTTTTCCTTGGCACGGCAAACGTTTCACTTCCAGGACCATTGGAATTGCTGCTGGCATCGGACTTCTCTTGGCCAGCATTGCCTTCGCAGGCTGGAGGACATTGCACGCTTATCAGTGTCGACATATCACCGCTCATTATCGAGTCGATGCGAGTTGTGATCCCTCAGTTCCAACACCGAACAGCCCAACACCAAAGATCTCGATCCAGAAAGTATCGACAAGCGGCTCCATGAAAGTTGTTCCTGGGCAACTTTTTCGCCCAACGTTCATAACGACGCTCGGTCGCGTGAATGCTGGAACCGCGTTTATAGCTAAAGTGCCTGGCCGTGATGGCACGCTCGTCATCAGCTCGCTGCAACTGCTTGGTCCAACAGGCGGGCTCAACACCAACATCCTCGCAACCAGCGTCAGCCAGCAATGGAGTGGCCTCGCGTTACAGGATTGTCTCAAATCAGAATCGATCATTGACGTTGCAATTCGACCCATCACGTTCAACAAGTCCGCGCCGTTTCCCGACACATCGCTTCACGGTGACATCGTCGTTTGTGAACTCATCGCGTCGGATGCGTTCCAGAAAATGGCATTACCACTTTCATCGCGAAGTCCAGTAGTCGGCGAACACGTCTGGCTACTTGCTGACGTCATGGGATCGGATTCGTTCTTTCATCCCGCCGTCATCTCGTCGATCGAAGATGGATGGCTTGTCTACACGTTTGATGCACCAACCATACCGCTCCAAGCCACCAACGGCGCCCCGATTGTCGACTACTCCGGAAGCGTCATTGCCGTCAACGCCGCAGGAGGTGAAGACCATGGCAAAACAATCGGCATCGGGACTCCCGTTGCCAAGTTTTACGACTACTTACTCAGTGAGCTTTGACGCTCTTGATTAGCTGGACAGCGCCAACTTCGTTTAACCGTTAGCCGCAGGCGTACGAGCGCATCGTTAATAGTGCGCCTGCAGCTGACTGTTCAACAAATGATCGAACTTGGCGCTGTCCAGTTAGGCGAGTGGCAAATAAAAAACTACCGTACAGCGGACATCCAGTCCGTTGATCGTCGACGGACAAAATGTCGGTCGTACGGTCGATGGGTACATTTTTATCTACCGCTCGCGTTGCTTCGCCAGCAGCGTTTGCGCAAACGCTTGGCCAATTTGCGAATATGTTTTGGCTGAGCCGAGGTAGTGGTATCCGGCATTCGACTTGCCACGCTGCTCCAGTGCGAGGTCTTCGTCCGTAAGAAGTTCTTTCTCCAGTGTCTCGACAATCTTTTGCTGGTCTTCAGCTGTCATGGCACCGTCTGCGTTTTCGTGATTCTTGTTGCTGGTTCGCAACAGATAGGCCTTCTGTCTCAACTGCTCTCGTTTTGAATCGATTGCGGCTAAGCGTACGTCCCAGTACGGCGCGGTGGGGACTGCAAACACGTTGCCGCTGAACTCAGGCAAATTGGCCACAGCAATTTGGCTATCGCGGAACGCTTGATTGCCTTGATCCGGCGTCTCGCCGTCGACACCCATCACACCAATCACGACGGGTAGATTCGGAGTCGACAAGTCGCTGCGCACATCGCGAATGAAGTTCGCAAACCATTTTGTGTAGTTTGCGAATCGGGGCGTCTTGCTCGCCGCGTCGACCTCGGGATAGACATTTCGGCCGACCATGTCGTTGAACCCTTGGAACCACACGAGCCCAGCAAGTTCGTACCCCAAAGCCGAATCGTAATCGGGGTAAACACGTTGGATATCACCAAGTACGCTCCGAACATACTCGATCATCTGCCGATATCTCGCACCCGTCTTGGCTTGTAGCTCTTCCTTCTGTGCGTTCGTTACAAAACGTTCTCGGAGGACATCGTCTTCACTCGGAACGTAGGGGCCAGAACTCGGCGATCGAAAATCGGTGTGCAGCGACTGGCCACCCCATGCGGTCTTGATCAGCAAAATTGGCTGATCGAGTTCCTTGTGCATCGTAATACCAAACGCCAATTCGGGGCCGATTTTCTCTCCCGGCTTGCTGTAGTCGCGACCGCCTTGGTTGCCATAACCAACCGTCAACTGGCCGAACACTTCTCGATTCTCCGTATCAATTCGCCCGCTCTCACCCGTCAAATACGAGATCCAAACATCGTCAATCATCCGGAATGTCCCATCGGGATTCTTCATCTCCCCCAACAAAGAGGCCGTTGCCGGGTCGTCGCCCATGTAGTCCATGACGGAAACTCTCGCATGCCCTTCCATGTTGGACTGGCCCACCAAGACGTAAACCTTCAGCGGCTCGCCGGCGTCAACGAACGAAACGCCCAGCAATAGAATGGCAACCAGGCATACCCGTCGCAGCTCCAAGTCCACTGTGTCGAAAAGCCGTCTCTTATAAACACCCATGAAAAAACTCCGTCGAGAGAAAAGTTGATCTATAAAAAGCACAAGAAAATCATTCAGATCGTTGATGACACGTGCGTCTTCAATTCCCGGAAGGCGGAAGTCAAGGCCCTGGACTTTGTAAGCGAGGCGATCGTGGCCGATGCCGAGCATGTGCAGCATCTTGGCGTGCAAATCACGCGTGCGAACGCGGATTTACATTCAATATAGCCGAACTCATCCCTTTCGCCATCTATGCGGCGTCCGCCCCGAAAGCCCTTTCCCGCCATCCACACCGAGATGCCTTTGTTGGAGTGGTCGCGACCGATGCATGGTGCCATCGCAGTCCGACATGAGTAAGCGACTTCGCTGGGTGGTATCTCTCACTCATACCCATCGATACCGCTCGTCTTAACAGAACCTCCCGTGAGGTGCATGCTTTGACTGTTGCGCAGCATGTTCAGCGAAATGCATTGCGGTGGAGTACGCCGGAACAAGGTTACCGAAGTTCCGGCAGTGGCGGATCGGGCGGAGGCGATGAACAGTAACCCCGCCGATCAACTTGGCTTTGCAATCGCAGCGACCTTGCTGCAGCACAAGCGTCTGCAGAAAGGGATTGCCGGAACTTCGCTTCGCTTGTTTCGGCCTACGAAACTTAAAGAACCTGGATGGCCCCTTTGGCACCTTGCTGTAACTCGGCACGTCCGGATCTACGAGGGGCCGAGGGTCAATGCGGCACGGTTAAAATATTGTGACACCACAACGGGAAACCAGTGGCAAACAGGGAATACAAACCTTAACCTAAACCAAAGAGACCGCGGTCTACTCTCCCCGAGCTTTGCACCCTACGGGGAGCGTCAAAGGGGCCAGCTACGTTGATGACCGCGTGTACTAAAAGCAGAAGGGGCGGAGCTGAAGGAACTGGACGTTGGTAGTTTCTATGTTGCGGCCCATTCTATGTTCGAGCGTTCCGAGGCTGAGAGTGGAACTTCGCTTCCTGCCGGGCAAGCCGGCGAAGGGAGCTGGCTTGCGTTTGACGCGTTATCTAATCTCAAAACTTCCGCTCATGCCGGACGAGCCGACATGGGGCGGGAGAGCACAGCGGAAACTCAAGTTTCGACAGAAACCACAAATGACTGCACCGAACAGAATTGTGGCAATGCTCTTTCTTTCGAAAACGGTGGGTAAGATTTCATCCGACCAACCGCGACGAAACAAACGGCCCTCTCAATGACTCAATGACGGCCACCAGTCCACGGACGGTTAAGACAAATGCTATCGGGCGTTTGGAGGGCAATAGTCTTTGATCCAGGCAAAGATTTCATTGTGCCAAAAGCGACTGTTGGCTGGCTTTTGTATCCAGTGGCCTTCGTCGGGGAAGTTGATGAACTTGCTCGGGATACCTTGGCGCTGAAGCGCCGTAAATAACTGCTGGCCTTCGCTTACTGGGACTCGAAAGTCCAAGTCGTTATGGATGATTAGCATGGGTGTTTTGAAGTTGGCGGCCAAACGGTGTGGCGAATGCTTTTCATAGGACTCGCGATTGGAGCCCCATGGCGGGCCACCGTGTTCGTATTCATCGAACCATAATTCTTCGGTCGTCGCATACATACTGTCGAAGTTATAGACACCGCAGTGCGTGACGAGTGTTTTAAACTTCGTTGTCTTTCCTTGGAACCAATTCATCATGTAGCCACCGAACGAGGCACCGGCGGAAAACATGCGATTGTTATCGATGTAGGGTTGCTGTTCCAAGTACGCCAAGCCTGCCATTAAATCGATGTAACATCGGCCGCCCCAGTCGCCACTGATTTGCGCTGTGTATTTTTGGCCAAAGCCGGTGCTGCCTCGGGGATTCGGTGCTGCGATGACATACCCTTGGGCTGCCCAGACTTGCGGGTTCCAGCGGAAGCTCCAGCTGTCCGCCCAAGCACCTTGCGGACCTCCGTGAACAAGAAATCCTAGCGGCCACTTCTTAGTCGCGTCAAAGCCTGGTGGTGTCAACATCCACATCTGCATCGAATCACCGTCTGCGCCGGCTACAGACACACTGGTCGGTTCCGCGAGATCGATTTCGGCGAGAAGTTGGCTGTTCGCTTGCGAAAGGTTGAGGCCGGGAGCTTGGTTCGAAGAAAATGCGTGATTGAGTTCGCTCAGCTGCACTCGGAACACTTCCGCGGGTTGAGTCATGCGGCTGTTATTGCATACCAGTGTGGCTCCATCGCTGGAGATACTGAGGTTGGCCGTGGTGCCGACGGACTGTGCTTGTTCAGCAACATTCGGTTTGTTCAGCGACACCATGAACAGTGACTTTGATCCGCCTGACTCGGCGGTCGTGATGATTTGATTGTTGTTTAGCCACACGATTTCCTCGAACGACAGGTCGACGTCTTGCGTCAGCGACACTGGGGCTTCGATGAGTGTTCCATCACGTTTGCAATCCGCGACCATGATTTCCCACTTATCCGCTTCATAACCCGGCGTACGTTGGCTGCGAAAGGCGAGCTTGGTTCCGTCAGGCGAGAACACGGGCAAGCCATCTGCGGCAAGATTGTTCGTTGTGAGCGTTTCCCATTCAGTCGTGCCGCCGGTCACAGGGACTCGGCACAGATCATAATTTGTGCTCCATGACTCATTGACCGCGGGTACGGCCGTGAACACTAGATGGCTCGTGTCCGGTGTGAAGCAGAAATCCTGAGTGGCGGAGAACGTCATTGATGTGGGGAAAGCGTCTCGATCACCAGGTGTAACGTCATTCGGCACAGACGCGGTCACATCTCCGTTGCCTTGATCGGTAAAACCGACGACGAACAGGTGCTGGCGTTTATCTTCGACGTAGCTGTCCCAGTGTCGATAGAACAGCCGCTTGAACACGCGTGCTTTCACAGGCGACTCGTTGATCGCATCCAACTTCTTTTTATTCGCCTCCTCACTCTCGGCGGGCGGCAATTGCGAGAACTCTGGGAACACGACGGAGACAAAGGCAATCTTCTTGCCGTCGGGCGACCACACAGGGCTCGACGCTTCTGTGCTCAGGGTTGTCAGTTGGATCGCTTCGCCACCGAACGGATTGATGACCCAAAGCTGGCTGCTTCCGGAGCGAGTGGACTGGAACAGAACCCATTTTCCATCCGGAGACCATTTTGGGTTACTGTCTTTTGAGGTGACCCCGGTCATCGCGCGAGGCGGTGATGATCCATCGGTTGCCACGATCCACAACCGCGAGACGGACTTGTTGTTTTCGGAATCTGTGACGTCGGAAATCGCATAGACAGCCCACTTGCCATCGGAACTGACACTTGGCGCACCAACACGATGCAGTGCGAAAAGATCCTCTACGGTCATCGGACGTTTTGTCATGGGGGATTTTTCGTCAGGTATCGGTTGTGAGTAAAGCGTAGGTGGAGTCAAGCATGAGGCGGCGATCGCGAAAATAACCGCACGAATTGCACAGGCCATGAAATGTTCCGAGTCAAACGAAGCGAAAGTTGAAGCAAGCTAGTTTCGCTTGATTTTACGTGGACGGCGAGGGGCCGGTGCGACAGAGGTCACGTTGCCGCCCAGTCAGCCTTCTCATGAACGGAAGCGAATGGGTGGAAACTAAAGATTGAAAACGAATGGAATGCGGGTGCGTTTTGTTGTTATGATGGAAAACTCTTGTCGCAACGGTACATTTGGATTTTCGATTCATGGATCAACGGACATTCTTGCCGAACACGTTCGTCATCTTTTTGTTGGCTTTCGTCGCTTCGATACCTGCGGTTTCCGCGAACGAGACCGGTCTGGAAAGTCGACACTTTCCACCGACCGCCGACGCATTCTTTGGCACCTTCTGTCTGGACTGTCACAACACCGAGGACCCTGCGAGCGAATTCGACTTGCAAGCGATCCTCCGCTCACCGATCTCAGAACATCTGGTTGACTGGGAAAGAGTGGTCAAGAAAATACGAGCACGTCAGATGCCGCCCAGTGACGCCGAGCGTCCAACGGAGGCGGCGATGAACGATATCCTGGTGTCGATCGAAGAGGTTCTTGACGCGATCGCGGTGCGGGATCCACAACCTGGGCGCACGGAGACGTTTCGGCGGTTAACGCGATTCGAGTACCAGAACGCGATCCGGGATTTACTTGACCTTGAGATCGATGCCACGTCGATGCTACCTGCCGACGAAGTAAGTCACGGCTTTGACAATATCACGGTGGGTGAGCTTTCGCCGACGCTCGTGAATCGGTACATCTCGGCCGCCCAAAGAATCAGCCGGCTTGCGATGGGGCGTGCGACAAGTTCGCCTGACGGAAAAACGATTCGCATTGCACCGGATGTAACCCAAGAAGAGCATGTTGACGGACTGCCCATCGGCACACGTGGCGGCGTCTTAGTTCCCTATACGTTTCCGCTCGATGGTGAGTACGAGATTCAAGTTCGCTTGGCTAGAGATCGTGACGAGCATGTCGAGGGACTGTCGGAAGCACACGATCTGGAGTTGCTTATCGATCTTGAACGAGCTGAGTTATGGACGGTAAAACCGCCTCGTGCAAACGCCAGGGCGTCGGATGACTACAGCAAGCCAACTCACGAGAACGTCGACCAACACTTGAAGACGCGAGTGTCGGTCACAGCCGGTCCACACGAGATCGGTGTCGCTTTTTTGAAGAAACCATCGTCATTGCTGGAGACTAAACGGCAACCGCTCAATGTCCATTACAACATGTATCGACATCCTCGCATCAGTCCGGCGGTCTACCAAGTTTCGATCACGGGACCGTTTGAGGCGACTCATTCAGGCGCGGCAACTCGATCAGTCGAGACGCCAAGCCGCCAGCTTATTTTCGTTCGCAAGCCAACCGGGCCGACTGACGAAGACGATTGTGCGAAGGAGATTATTTCGAGTCTTTTGCGACGAGCTTGTCGACAATCGGTTAGCGAAGCCGACTTGGCTCAGCCGATGGCTTTGTACCGCGAAGCGCGAGAGCTGGGCGATTTTGATGCTGGAATCGAGATGGCACTGAGTGGTGTGCTCGTCCATCCAAAGTTTCTGTTTCGTGTCGAGCGTGACCCGAGTGAGGTTGCGGCTCGCACGGTGTATCGGATCAGCGACGTCGAGCTTGCGTCTCGCTTATCGTTCTTTCTTTGGAGCAGTATTCCGGATGAAGAGCTCTTGCATCTGGCAGAACAAGGTGAGCTGAGTGACCCCAGGATATTACAACAGCAGACTCGCCGGATGTTGGCGGATCCCCGTTCGAGCGCATTGGTCACCAGTTTTGCGGGTCAGTGGTTGTATCTTCGAAACTTGGATGCGATGACTCCGGACTCGAGGTTGTACCCGGACTTTGACGACAATTTGCGGCAAGCCATGCGGCGCGAAACCGAGTTGTTTTTCGAAAGCATACTGCGTGAGGATCGCAACGTTGTCGAATTGCTGAAGTCCGATTACACGTATCTCAATGAGCGTCTCGCCAAGCACTATGGCATCCCGCACGTTTACGGCAGCCGATTTCGACGTGTGTCGCTTGGCGAGCACAGCGATCGTGGCGGTCTGCTTCGTCACGCCAGCATCTTGACGGTGACTTCCTACGCGACGCGTACATCGCCGGTGATCCGAGGGAAGTGGATTCTCGAGAACATTTTGGGGACGCCACCAGCTCCACCGCCGCCTAATGTGCCCGCTTTGACTGAGAACACGGTGTCCGCGAAGCTTCCTGTGCGTGAGCGACTTGCCCAACATCGTGCGGATCCTGTTTGTGCGAGTTGCCATAACTTAATGGATCCGATCGGTTTTTCTTTGGAAAACTACGACGCCGTGGGCCGGTGGCGTGATCTGGAAAACGGGCTGCCCGTGGACGCCAACGGCGGGCTGCCCGATGGCAGTTCGTTTGTTGGCATCGACGGCTTGGAGCAAGGATTGATCCAGCGCCCAGAGAACTTTGTCGGTACAATGACTGAGAAATTATTGACGTACGCGTTGGGTCGCGGGCACGAGCCTTTCGATGCTCCGCCAGTCCGCAAGATCGTACGTGATGCGAAAGCTGATAACTACCGTTTTTCTTCATTGATCCTGGGGATCGTTGAAAGCACTCCATTTCAAACGAGGATGTCGCAATGATGTTTAGAAAAAGATCACTCCCACGACGTACGTTTCTAAAGGGTGCTGGGGCCGCGCTGTCGTTACCGCTGCTTGATGCAATGGTTCCGGCGATGACGGCTCTTGCAGATACCGCAGCCAACCCAAGCCAGCTTCGACGTCTCGGATTCGTCTATATGCCGATGGGCAGTGATATCACAAGCTGGACACCTCCGGGCGAAACGCTCGACGAACTTTCGCCGACATTGCGTTCACTCGCGCCAATCAAACAGCATGTAACGGCGATCACAAACTTAGAACTTCAAAATGCTTACCCTGGTACGCACGCCACATCGAACTCCGCGTTTCTGAGCGCCGCCAAGGCCAAACGAACCGAGAGTACCGATTACTTTCTCGGCACCACAGTCGACCAGATTGCTGCACAGCAGATTGGCCAGCACACGCAATTGCCATCACTCGAAATGTCGATGGATTTGTTGTCGGTCATCGGCCAGTGCGACAATGGTTACGCATGCGTGTACCAGAACAATTTGTCGTGGTCGTCACCGACGACACCGCTCCCCGCCGAAGCACACCCACGAATCGTATTCGAGACTCTGTTTGGCGACGGCGGCAATCTGGCTGAGCGCAGTGCGGCTCTCAAGCGGCGTGCGAGTCTGCTGGATTCGTTGACACAGGAAATCACTCGGTTGCAAAACACACTTGGATCGGATGACCGAAATAAAGTTACCCAGTACCTCGAGTCAATTCGTGAGGTTGAACGTCGTATTCAAAAAGCTGAAGCCGATACAAAAGAGAACCCGCTTCCAGATTTAGATCGCCCCGTCGGTGTACCCGATTCGTACGCGGAACACGCTCGGCTGATGTTCGATCTCCAGCTATTGGCTCTCCAAGGCGACATCACAAGAGTAATCACGTTCCAACTCGCGAGAGAAACGAGTAACCGCAGCTACACCGAAATTGGAATCGCCGAACCGCACCACCCACTCACTCACCACGGCGGCGATCCTGACAAGATTGCCAAGGTCGCGATCATTAACCAATTTCACGTTTCGTTGTTTGCCGAATTCCTTGCGAAGCTCGCTGCGACGCCAGAAGGAAACGGGTCGCTACTGGATCACTCGTTGTATCTTTACGGCAGCGGGATGGGGAATCCGAACGTCCACGATCATACGAATCTGCCGATTTTGGTCGCTGGAGGTGCGGCTGGAAAGATGAAGGGAGGGCGGCATATCAAGTTTGATAAACCCACGCCGCTGGCCAACTTGCATTTAACGTTACTGAATAAAGTGGGAGTCCAATGTGAGTCGTTCGCGGATAGTGAATCGCATGTTGAGGAACTGTTTGAGCCGCTGGATGTTTAGCATCGCGACGAAGAAAAGTGAAGAGTTTTGATCGGAGGAATAGGTATTCAGCCTGTCATTTCGACGTGGGTAGGATGGAAGATGAGCTGACTTGTCGT
Source organism: Pirellulaceae bacterium (assembly GCA_041739875.1). Lineage (GTDB taxonomy): Bacteria > Planctomycetota > Planctomycetia > Pirellulales > Pirellulaceae > JBBSJZ01. Next base: position 17,924 of record JBGSNA010000001.1, on the reverse strand, counting down.
TGAGGGGATGGAGGGAAAGGGGAGCTTGGGTTTATGTTTAAGTTTGGGTTTGGGTTTGGGACGGGGGTTGGGGATAGAAAAGCGGAAAAGAGGAAGATAGCGAATGAAGTTGCTGTTAATCGCGAAGATTGGTTTCGCCGTTTTGTTTTCGTTGACTGGCGCATACGCAAAGGATGCGGTACCTCTTGTCGATGCATTGAAGGCGAACGATTTTGCAACGGCTCGTTCGTTGCTGGGGGGAAACGCAGACGTCGAGGCAACGTATGCGGACGGCATGACAGCGCTCCATTGGGCGGTGTACCACGATGACTTGACGACGACCAAGCTGGTTGTTGATGCCGGTGCAAACACCAACTCGCTGAATCGATATGGTGTCCCCGCACTCTCGCTCGCTTGCAAGAACGGAAACGCTGAGATTGTCGAACTGTTGCTTCAAGCTGGTGCGGATCCGAACGCGACCATCGAAGGCGGTGAGACGGTTCTCATGACAGCCGCGAGAACGGGTGTTGTGAAATCGGTCGAGTCACTCGTCGCTCGTGGCGCCGACGTGAACGCGAAAGAACGTAAAGGACAAACGGCGTTGATGTGGGCCGCAGCCGATGGGCACGCGGATGTTGTCGATGCACTTGTTCATGCCGGCGCCGATTTTCGAACGTCGCTCAAATCGGGATTCACCGCATTCTTCTTTGCTGTCCGCCAAGGCCATACGGATGTCGTGTCATGCTTGCTCAAGGCTGGGATCAATGTGAATGACACGATGCAGCCGGACAAGAATCAGACAAAACAATCGATGCGGGGAACGACTCCCTTAGTGCTTGCCGTCGAAAATGGTCACTTAGAACTTGCCGTCGCGCTGCTGGATGCTGGTGCCGATCCGAACGACGATGGCGCGGGGTTCACGGCGCTGCATGCGATCACTTGGGTTCGTAAACCGGTTCGAGGTGATGGTGATCCAACTCCCATCGGATCGGGACGCGTCAGCAGCCTCGACTTCGTTCGCGAACTTGTATTACGAGGCGCTGACGTCAATGCTCGTCACGCAAAGGAAGGTGCTGGCAACGGAAAACTGAATCGATCTGATGCGACCGCATTTCTGCTAGCGTCCGAGACCGGCGATCTACCACTATTGAAACTGCTTCTGGAGCTCGGTGCCGATTCAACTCTATCCAATGTGGATCAATGCACACCGCTATTGGCCGCCTCCGGCGTGGGTGTGTTGAGCAACGGTGACGAATCGGCTGGGACCGAGGAGGACGCGATCGCGGCAGTGACGCTTATGCTTGAACTGGGGGCCGACATCAACGCTGTGGAAGAACATGGTGAATCCGCGATGCACGGTGCTGCGTACAAAAGCTGGACAAAATTGGTTCCGTTTCTTGCTGATAATGGTGCGGAGATGAACGTTTGGAACCAAACCAACAAACGAGGTTGGACGCCGCTCAAGATCGCCGAAGGTCACCGCCCAGGCAATTTCCGACCCTCGCCTGAGACGGTCGAAGCCATCCAGCGTTTGATGAAGCCGGCGCAAACGACCGCTGATTGAGCATTCGCTCGAATCCGCGATATGAAGTTACTCGATCGCGCGACCCAACTCGAGTCGCCCAATGATCTCCGCGTTTGCGAAGCACCTTAATACCCGAGAGCGGCCCCGTCCTTGCGAGCTTCCGTTGCTCCTTCGAGAACGCCTCGTTCCCAGTCGACGCGAATGGCTTGATAGCCGCCGAAGCTGCCTCCGGTGCTTGTGTTGTGGCCCTTTTCTTTCAATGCCTTGACCGTCGCTTCGGAAATGCCAGACTCCGTGATGACCGTTCCGCCGCCAGCTTCCTCAGCGAGGCCGGTGGGAGTGGCGCTGCCGTCATGTCGAATGCGCGCGGCATCACCAGCCATTTGGATGTTCATGCCGAAATCAAGCCAATTAATGATGACTTGTGCATGACCTTGGGGTTGCATGTCGCCACCCATGACTCCGAACACAAGTTCCGGGCGACCATGCTTCGTCACCATCGCAGGAATGATGGTTTGGAAAGGCCGTTTACCGGGCGCGAGACTGTTTCGATGCTCCTCGTCCAACGAGAACAGTGCACCACGGTTCTGTAACGCGAAGCCAAGTTCACCAGGCACCAACTGGCTACCAAAACCGTGGTAATTGCTTTGAATGAGCGAACAGCAATTGCGATCCTTGTCGACGACACAGAGATAAATTGTATCGCCATGAACCAGTTTCGGATCACCCGCTGGGACATTCACGAGTGCTTTGTTGGGATCAAACAGCTTGAGTCGCTCAGTCGCGTATTGTTTTGAAATCAATTCCTTGACAAGAACGTTAGCCATGGACATATCCGCATAGAACTTCGCACGATCGGCAAAAGCAAATTTCTTTGCTTCCACGAACAGGTGGACATATTCCGGCGATCCCCAACCCATCTTCTTGACGTCGTAGGGCTCGATCATGTTGAGGATTTGAAGGGCCGCAATCCCTTGACCATTAGGCGGCAATTCCCAAATGTCATAGCCTCGGTAGTTCGTGCTCACCGGTTCTACCCACTCGTTGACATGCGATTCAAGATCAGTGAACCGTAACAAACCATCCTCGCGAGATTGGCTATATCGATCGATTTCTCTTGCGATCTCGCCCCGATAAAACACTTCCGCGCCTAGTTCCGCAATCAAGCGATACGTTCTGGCAAGCCGAGGGTTCCGGAATACTTGACCTTCGGCGGGTGATTTACCATCGATCAAGAACGTCGACGCCGCCTCACTCGTTTCGCTCAACTGTGCTTCGGCGGATTTCCAATAGCCAGCGATAACGGGTGCAACGGGGAAACCATCTTCGGCAAGACGAATGGCCGGTTCGAACAGATCCTTCCATGGAAGCTTCCCCTGCTTCGCATGCAGATCTCTCCAACCAGCCACACAACCAGGAACTGACCAAGACAACGCTCCATAGATGGGAATCTCGGTCAACTCGCGCCGTTTCATTTCCGCTAGAGTTGCAAGTTGAGGCGCACGTCCGCTGGCATTCAATCCGATCAACTTGTTGTCCGCCGGTGACCAACAAATCGCGAACAGGTCCCCACCGATCCCACAGCTCATGGGTTCAACAACACCCATGACGGCATTCGCGGCAATCGCAGCATCCACAGCTGAACCGCCCGCGCGCAAGATCTCAACAGCAGCCTGGGTTGACCGCAAATCGCTGGTGGCAGCCATTCCATTGACCGCATAAGTCACACTGCGAGATTGCTTCGCATTGCCCGTGCGATCGTACGTGCCAATGTTGACAGGAGACTGGGCTTGAATTGTCTCCAAGCAATTCAACATCGATCCCAACGCCACGAGAACGTAAACTGCTGTGCAACTTCGCATGAGTACCCTTTGACTTGGAGTAAACCAACAACGAATTTATATTGTAGGTGAACTCATCCGTTTAGGTGTACGGTAGCGAGGCCGCGTGTGACAGCGGTGACGGCAACTACCAGATTCGCAGCACACTGAGAAGATTGTGGTGTTGATCGGTCCACAGCGGGGCTTCCGCGAGTTGCTTTGCGGTCGCGGTTTGGCCGATTGCGAGAGCCTCGCTTGCGAAGATTTCGTGCTGGGGCGCTGCGACAATCATCCAATTCGCTTTGTTAGCTCCGGCATCATCGTTCGCTTCGGTACACATCAGGCGGCTATCAAGACCCGCTTCGTGGCTGAGTCGGTGGACTAAGGGCGTCAAGTCCAGGTGCGTATTGGAAACGTGGAAGGCTAAGACGCCTCCTTCGGCGAGTCGTGATTGATACAACGTGAACGCTTCACTGGTCAGCATGTGTGCTGGGATCGCGTCGCTGCTGAATGCATCCAAGACGAGTAAGTCAAACTTTTTGTCGTGCATTCGCTCCAACACCAACCGGCCATCGCCAAGATGAACGTTCACGGGGCACGCGCATTCCTTCAAAAACGTGAAATGCTCACGAGCGATTTCGACAACTGCGGGGTTAATTTCCACAGCATCAAACTCGTCTTCGGCACGACCATAGCATGCCAATACACCGCAACCCAAACCGATGACGCCGACGCGGAGCGATGGGTGTTGCTTTTGTAATTCAAGTATCGTCAGTCCGACGCCGCTGCCACGATGGTAGTACGTCGTTGGTTGCCGCGAGCGTTCGCCCTGGAACTGCATTCCGTGAATGGTTGTGCCGTGAACGAGTCGCAAGCCGCCGTCCACTTCCATCACTCGCAAGACGCCGAAAAAATTTCGTGCTGAAGCAACCGTTGCCTGGTCGACCTGCCATGCCAAGCAAATCGTCGGCACAATGATCATCAAACCAGCGACATAACGGAGCCGATACGCGGCGGCCCAGTCATACTCGGTCGTTCGCCAGCCTCTGCATGCCATAAACAACACTAGCGTCATCACTTGAACAGCGATTAGCGAGAAAGGTAACTCAGCAAAGCTATCAAACAACAGGGGACACACGACAGCCACCAACATGCCGCCAATCGCGCCGCCCAGCGAGAGCAAGGCATAGTATTGCGTTAACCGATCGGCTCGCGGTTTCAATCTTGCGACTTCACCATGACACATCAAGCAAACACCGAGCAATACGATCATGAAGCTCGACACCACCAACACCAGTTGCATGTTGAGCGGCAGTGATCCACGCAACTGGATGATTGCGATCGCAGCGATCGTGACAGTCGCAATCAGTTTGGGCCGATACCATTGCGGCGAATCGAAGCACACGATGAAGCTGACCAGATAGAGACTCAGCGGCAGCACCCATAAAAACGGTACCACAGCGACATCTTGGCAAACGTGATTGGTCACGATCAGGAGCATCGACGATGCAAACGCGGGCAGTGTGACCCAAGCTACAATCGTTGTCCACGTTGGTTTGCGATGAACACTGAGTGAGTCGTTCGTGTTATCGAGTCTTGATTCAGCGGTCGGTGCCACGACGCGGAATAGGCTGATCGCGACAAGGCCTTGAATCAACACAAAAAGACAGAACATCAACGACCAAACCATGCTTTGATCCGTCACGGAAAGGACGGGTTCAAAAATGAACGGATAACTTAACAATGCGAACAGAGAGCCTGCGTTAGACAATGCGTAGAGTCGGTACACGCGATCGCTGCTGTCTTGGTAGCTGAACCACGCTTGAATCAGCGGTCCCGTGCTCGAAAGCACAAAGTACGGCAATCCAACGTGAGCGGCTAACAACCACATCAAATACAACGTGGGTGATTCATCCCCAGACGGCTTCCATGCGTCACTCGGTTCGATCGGCAGCATCAGTGCAGCGCTTCCCAGCAGCACTAGATGCAAAGCACCTTGAATCGCAGGGCGAAAGAGCGTTCTCAGCAAGTGTGCGTACAGGTAACCGCCGAATAACAGCAGTTGGAAGAAGAGCATGCACGTCGTCCACACGGCTGGTGTGCCACCGAACCACGGCAGTACACATTTGCTGATGACTGGCTGGACTTGGAAAACCAGAAAAGCGCCCAGCAACGTTGTGGCCGCAAAGCAAAAAATCGATCTTTCTGAGCGCGTGCCAGCCATCTCGTTTCCCGTTCAAATGTTCGCTCGCATCGCGCAGGGAAACACATCCCAGTCAGCGACTGGGAAAATGTAGCCCACAAACCTTAACCGTGAGGCAAAGTTTGCCAAGCTTTCCGATTGTTCGCGATGTAGCGACTGGATGTACGGATTCCGCCGTCTGGGCTGGATCGCGAGTGAGTGTCCGAACGTCCTGAGCATCGCGTGAACAGTAACTGACGCATGTAACACTCTCATGTCGGCTATTCCTGGTCCACACCAAGCGGATCTCGATTAGGATCTAGAAATCCCTTCGAGGCTGTGAGTTTTTAAAACGTAGGGTGGGTCGAGCGGCGTTAGCCGCGCTGACCCACCATGGTTGTCGACGATTTGCGGTTGGTGGGTCTGCATCGCTAACGCGTTTTGACCCACCCTACAAAACATCACAGCCCCTTCGGGATCGACCATACGGATCTCAATTGGGATCTAGAAATCCCTTCGAGGCTGTGAATCGATTAACAAGTCAGGCAATTGCGTCGTCGTTTGCTCCGCAAACGATACGATAAAGGCCGTTTCGTTCGTGGAGCGAACGACTGCGCTCGTAAATTCACAGTCTATTCGGGATCGTGCTAAGGAAGCTACCGAATCTAAGCCGCTTCTCTTCGTTCCAGCGTGTTCTCGGATTCTCCGGATGAAATAACTTGTCCGAGTACCGCGGGGTAAGTACTGATATGCAGGTCTCGCTGAGGGAACGCTATTTCGAGACCAGCTTTTCGGAATGACTTGTCGATGGTGGTGTGCAATTCGTGAATCACTTGAAGTCGATTCTCAAGTGACGGCAGAAACGCTCGCAGGACCATGTTGAGCGAGTTGTCGCCAAAGCCTTGGAAGGATGCCATCGCGGCGGGATCCTTAAGCACCATCGGGTGATCATTGGCGGCTTGAGTCAGTAGCTCTCGCGCAAGTTCCGTGTCCGATCCGTACGCGAGCCCGACTTCAACAGTCACTCGATTGACATTGTCCGATAGCGTCCAATTCAGCAACCGCCCGGTGATGAACTCCTTGTTGGGAACGACGTATTCCTTGCGATCCCAATTCGTAATGGATGTCGCTCGTATTCGAATTCTTGATACAACGCCTGTGACATCGTCGACCGTGACCACGTCACCCACTCGGATGGGACGTTCCAGCAAGATAATTAGCCCCGCGACAAAATTCGCGAACATTTCTTGAAGTCCAAATGCGAGTCCGAATGTCAACGCAGTCGCCAACCACTGAATTTGCGACCATTGCAATCCGATCGTTGAACATGCTGCAATCGTACCAAGCATCACGATCGCATAGCTCACAAGCGTTGTGATGGCATAACGCACTGACGCATCGATCGGAAATTGCTGTAACACCGCGATCTCGAGCAGTCCGGGACCGTTGCGAGAAACCACAAACGTGACCACGATGATTAAGATCGCAAGGGCGAGGTGCGATAGCGTCACAACGTCATGCGCCTGCTCACTGACAATCGGACTTGAGGGGCTGGATCCAGGAGTTTCGGCGGATGCGGGTGTCGCCAATGAAATCGGCGTTTGCGAGACGTTCGCTAACGAAACCACGCGAGTTCGTCCCCAAACAGGATATTCTCCCAGCATACTTAGTGCCGGTAGGACCTGGATCCATATCATCCAGAGTCCGACCAGAGAAACGGCAAGCATCCCGGATCGAATCAATTGACGAGATTGCAGGCTGTGTGCCGTGAAGTCAACTTTCGTGTCTTCCGTGACGATGCCTGCAACAGGTTGCGGAAGCGCCGAACCGTCCGCTGCACACTTCGCGGCCGCCGACGCACGCTGGCGTGATTGTTCCATACTCAGCGCACGTCGCTTGAGCAGCAACATCCGGTAGAACAACGAACGTACAAGGATCAATGAGACGACAAACATGTATGTCGCGAAGAGCCGCCAGAACAATGTCTTTGCGGTATAGAAGTAGCCCGCCGCAGCGAGCGCAGCAAGCGTCAGTGGAACACTGGCACCCACCAATGAAATCAGATGCTTGACTTTGTTGACCCAACCCTCTTGATTATCGGACAAGTATTCTCGCACGACTCCCTGGGGTCGAAGCAAACGGATGGCGGTGAAGCATACGCACACCATGCCAAGAATGAAGGCGAAACGTTGGACATCGCCACGCTCGTGCACGCCCTCGCTCGATGCAAGAGTCGCTGTGACGAACGAGAGTGGTAACGCCACATAGGTGAGGAGTTTCAATTCCAAACGAAAAGTTTGTGTGACCGCCGTCGACCAGCGAAAGTGAGACTCACCAACGCCATTGGGGCGGCACATTTGGCGCATCCACTCAATCGACAACCAGAGGACGCCAGTCACGAGTGATCCTGTCCCCGCTGCGCTTGCGAACTCCGAATCCTGCGAGCATTCGATCAAACGCCATCCCAAAAACAGCACGAGCAGAGGCAAACGGACTGACATCAGCGTCGACAGGAGGAGCACTCGAAGGGTTGGCACGATCGAGCGGCAGTTTGCTTTCTGGGCGGTAGCGCCAAGTTGAGTTATGAGCCGTCGCATCGAGCGACCTCTCAGAACCAGCAACGAAGCGGCAGAAAGACTTACAAGATAAATGCCCCAATTCGTTCTTGCGTCTTGGTTGAGTAACTTGATGCACTCACGCCACTTGGCCGGCGATAACATCCATGAATCGGACGGCTCCAATTCCAACTTTGTGCTCAACATCGGCCCGCTTCGGATCCAGAGAACTCGCTGGTCGATATATTTCTCGTAGTCGGCCGTGAGCGAGATGAGTTGCTGGTCGGTTGTGTCCAACTCGATCAATGCATCAAAATATTGACCACTGCTGCGAATGATCGCTTCCAGGTATTCACGTTTGCGAGTCAGCAATTCGCGGGCAGTGCTCTTCAAGAGCGAATTCGGATCTGTTTCCACGAGTTGGTTGTCGGACAAAATCTTATCGATAGCGGCATCCAATTCGCCGAGCTCTTGATACGCATCTTCGTATTCGAATAGTTGGTACTGCGTATCATTGAGGAGCGTTTGACGACTCGCAACGGAGTGTCGGCGTTGTTCAACATCCGGAAGTGTCGTTTGCTGTTTGCGAAGCAACGCACCGACGGAACTTGTTAGACCGACCGAGTCGACTTTCTTTCGAGTTTGAGCAAATTGGCGAACAATGCCGTCATAAGCTTCGAGTGCGGCTTTCAATTCCGCTTGCGTCGACGCGAGCGACTGGGCGATCACTTTCGCTTTCTCAGCAAGTGCTTGATTTTCCTCGGCATAAACCTTCAAGACAGGTGCGGTGAGGATAACTTCGAGCCGAGCAACACGGACGGATTCCACCGCCGCCGCTTCTCTCGAGGCATTGATGGTTTGCTGCAGCAGCGAGATCATTTTTTCGCTGTAGGCGGCATTCGCGAGTGCCAAGTCCATGCGCATGCGAACATAGTCGGCCGCTTCTTCGGCATCGTATCGAGCCAATTCGGCTTCGAGCGCGGGAATCTCCTTTTCGAACGCCAATCGGCGTGTCGTCAAGCGAGCTGTGAGTGATGCACTTTGAATGGTCTGTTCCGAGTTCGAAAGTGCTCGGAGTTGAGTTTGTGTGTCAGCTATTTTTTCTGTGACGACAGACATTCTCTCGCGTATTTCTTTGCGACGAGGCGCCCTCGTTTGTAACTCCACCTCCGCGTCCTGGCGACCTTTCTTGAAAGCGGAAAGTTGCAACTCGGTCTGTGGCAAAAGTTGCTCGAGTTCTTGGAGTGCAAGACCGCTCTCAATCGAAGGCTGTTTATCTTTTAACTCGCTTCGCAATCGCTTGAGTTCGTCGGTGCGCTTGGCTACCGTTTCGGTCTCGGCGGACATGCTCTTGAGTCGAGCATCACAGTTGTCAGCGTTCAGGAGATTTTGGATCGCAGCTTTGTAATTCTCAATCGCTTGAAGCTTGACATCGATCGCGACGTCGTTGCTCTGTTCCAACTCAGCAATCGTGCGCTCGTATTGCGGCACGGTCACCGCCGCAGTCGCCTTTGGCACCTCAGTTAACGGGAGCAGACCACTCACTTGTTCGATTTCCTGCGCCTGCGATGCCGAGACACCACACATTACCAAACAAGCAACAAGATACGACGCTCGTAGTTCTCGTGAGCTATTCACTTGGGGCCTCCTGCCCGCGTTTAACCTCAAAACCATCGCCGCAAGATCCACGCGGCGAGGCATGGAACATACGAGCTCAGGCGATCGACGGCAATGCAATCACACGCCAAGTTTTGCGAAGTGGCGGATAAGTCGGCTGTGTCTCGCGAAATTTCCGTAATGGGCTGATCGCTTGAACACAAAAAGTGTGTCAATCAGATTCGAAACAACGCATTGACGCACAAAACATGGTGATCGGGCGGTATGCAAGCAATCGCTGGATGTCGCAATCAAGCGGTGAAAAGCGAGACCCGAAATGAACGATGAACTAGCACGATGAACTATACGTGGGAATAGCTCTTCCTTGGCGTGCTCTTTGCAATTTGGATAGCTTTACTCGCCACCAACGCGGAACGTTTGTCGAACGTCCTGCGACGACGACGTGACCGAGATTCTCATCCAGGCAGTATTTCCGTGGACACATCGATGATCCGTGGAACCAGGCCTGATTAAAAGAAAAAGCGAATGGCGTCTTGGTAAGCGTTGGCGTGATGAGGTCGATGTGGGCTGAACAGCACATCCGAGCCGGGAAAACAAGTTTTACGCATTTACGATTAGAAGGTGCCGGCATCGCGACGTTCTACGCCTGCGAGTAGTTGCGTCAGTGCAGATCGCAACTCGCGAACCTTCAACGGAAGGGCAAGCAACTTGCGACGGGGACCGCGAACGGCCGCGGCCGTGATTCGATCTTGTCGTTGATCGGCGAGCAACACGGAGGGAATGGAACTCGTGTGCTCGTCACTGGCAAACTTGTTGAATGCTTCGACCGCTAAACTCCCTAGCTCCGAAGCACCAAAGATGACGCAATCCGCTGGTCGTTCTTCATCAACAGAAAACCGGCTGAGAGCGCGACCGGGGTCCGAGATTACCAAGACGCGATAACCACGTGATTTCAGACGCTCGCGAATCGCATTCTGGAGCCCTGCCTTGGACTCGACAAGCATCACGATGTAGCCTTCGCCTTCGCTTGTGGGGAGCTCATCGTCATCGTGATGTTCCGCCATTGTTTGGCTCACATCTTGGTTGGTTCTGACGGCGGTGATGCCTTGTTTGAGCAACTCCATCGCTTTCTTCACATCCGCCTGCATTGCACCGGCGGATTGGTAGCGCTTCTCAGGATTAAACTCCATCGCCTTGAGCACTATATGATTTGCCACCGGTGGAATATCTGGCACCAATTCGTGAAGCGGTGTGATGTCAGTGAAGCGGGAGATATTCAATCGAGCCATACGGTCTCGAGTTTCGCTCAGCGCCGGAACTCCGGCAAGCATGTGATAAAGCATGTTCCCGGCAAAATACACATCGCTTCGCGGGTCATCTTTGCGGACACCAGTTCCACGCTCGAGCGCTGCGTAATCGATCGCTCGGGCATTCGGACAATCAGCAATTTTTTCTGGGTTGGATCGATCTGATAAAGCCGCCAAACCAAAGTCAACGAGCTTGGCCTTGCCATCGGAGCTGATCAACACGTTGGAGAGCTTCAAGTCACGGTGTGAAATTCCGAGCGATGATGCGTAGGACAGGCCTGCGGCAATCTCATAGATGAGCTTCAAGGACAAATCGGTAGGCAATTTCCCCCGAATGCGGACGAGTTCGCGGAGCGTTTGTCCTTCGACAAATTCAATCACCAAAAACGGATTACGAACATCGGGGATCACTTCATGGATGCTGACAATGTTCGGATGTCGCAGCTTCAACCCCATTCGTCCTTCACGAAGGAACTGCTCAAGCTCCTTCGGCTCATCACGAAACCGCTTCCGGAGCACCTTGACCGCGAAAACTTCGCCACCACGACAGGCGCGATAAACACGAGCAAACGTCCCCGCACCCACCAAATAAAGAACTTTGTAATCGCCGTAAAAGTACCCGGTGCGATCACCTTTGAGGATTTTTTCGGATTGGAGTGTTGTGATTAACCCGCGTCGCTGCAGCACCTCAATCGCGGCCTTGGTTCCGTCATCGCCCGTATGTCCGCTTAACTCGCCCATGGCAGACTCTACTTCGCGTCGGTCTGCCAGCCCAAAATCAATCACTCGCTGGGCAAGCAACTCGGGTGTTAGATCACTCATGGTTGGCAAATCATCCTAGCGGTGAAATCGATGGTCTTCGGTAAAGCAGCCCATCGTCGCGTCGAAAGGTGCAAAATACGGTCTCCAAGCAACGTGGGATCACGTTGATAGCCCCCCGAATATTCTACACAGAAAATTCGCGAGAGCTCCACGTCTGTAAAAGTCGACAAAAAAAGGGAAGCACAAATCCATGTGCTTCCCTCGGTATTCAAAACGCTAGAACCAGCGAATTACTTGATCAATTTCTCAAGCGCCGACAGAGCAGCACGAGCTTCTTCGATGCTTCCGACAGCCTCGACCATGCTCTTGACCTTCAGCAATGCATCGATGGAAACGCTATCGCTTCCGGAAGACGCCTTCGGGCGACCGGCAGGACGGCCGACTGGCTTGGAGCTTGACTTCGTCGATCCAGCTGGACGTCCAGGCTTGCCGATTGTCTTCTTTTTCTTGGAAGTCGAACGAATTGTGCTGACAAATGCGGCGGTCACAGTGACGCCTTGAGCCTTGAGCGCCTCGGCAACTTCCAAAGGCTTCGCCTTGGGGTTAGCCGCGTAGTAATCGCGAATCGCTTTTGACTTGTTAATTCCAGCAGTCTTTTTTGCCATCTAAATTCACCTTCTCGTGCCGAACTATTGAAGTCGCACATTGTGGGGTTAAAACGAACTTTGTTTTTTCAAATTATTTTGGAGGCGATTCGGATCCGAGGCTATTTGCCCAACTCACTTATCACCAGCTCAGTGGCCGCAATGCAAGCTGGCCCGAACGCAAGCTGGCCTGAACGCAAGCTGGCCTGAACGCAAGCGATGTAACCAATCATTGCCATGCCGTCAGCATCCTTTCAAAGGCGGACCAACGTGCCTCGTCGCCTTTTACTCAATTACCGAAACAGCCTCAATCGCCACTGTAGAATAGATACCATAAGACACCTATTATTTATGTCAATTGTCCTAACGGAGATTTGCTCATATTTTAACGTGCGTGGATTCACGGATCAATGCTCGAGAACCGATGAGCGACTGAGTCAAATAATCAATTGGACCGCATCACATACGATCAGGTACGTCAATTCCAAGCAGTGATAGCCCGAGTCTCAATACTCTTCCGCTCAAGGCCACGAGAGCAAGACGCGATCGAATGAGCGTTTCGTTTTCGGCTTTCAGAACGACACAGCTGTCGTTAAATACTGAGTAGGATTTCGCAGTGTCATACAAATAGTCCACCAGTAAATTGGGACTGTAATCCAGTTCAACCGCCTTGAGAGCTTCTTCGAACTTCAGCAGCCCCAGGGCCAATTGGCGTTCTGCGGGTTCGACAATCTCGACTCCTTTTTCACGTACTTGCGTGGCCAATTCTTCGATACTGGTCTCGCTTCGACGCAAAATACTTTGAGTTCGAGCGTACGAATACTGGATATAAGCGGCCGTATTTCCATCCAGCGCGACCATCTTCTCCAGGCTGAAACGGTAATCGCTTGTTCGGTGGTGCGACAAATCGGCATATTTAATTGCACCAATACCCACCGCCTCGGCTACAGCGTTCTGTTCCTCTAGGTCCATGGGGGGAGACATTCTCGCCAGACGTTCCGGGTCACATACGACGTTTCGCGCACGGCTAACGGCGTCATCCAACAAGCTTTCAAGCCCGATTAGCGAACCGCTTCGGGTTTTCATGGGGCGACCATCCTCGCCAAGCACGGTACCAAAATTGACGTGCGCAAGACGTACGCTATCGAGCCCCATCAATTTGGCGACGGCAAAAAGCTTTTCGAAGTGCTCGCTTTGGCGCGTGTCAACGACATAGAGGATTTGGTTGGGTGCAAATTCTTCTAAGCGATATTTGAGTGTTGCCAAATCGGTCGTGGCATATAGGAAGGCGCCGTCCTGTTTGCGAATGATCATCGGTGCGTCAAACGCGTCAAGAAACACGCAAACAGCCCCATCGCTGTCTCGAGCTAGCCCACGTGATTGCAGATCGCGGACGGTATCGGCAAGCATCGAATGATAAAAACTCTCGCCGAGCGTATGATCAAACGAGACCTTTAGTCGCTTGTAGACGCGTTGGATTTCGTCTTTGCAGTGAGGCAAAAACTCACGCCAAAGCCGAATGTTTTCTTCATCGCCTTCATGTAGTTTGGCGGTTTCTCGCAAAACGGCCGACGCAATCCCTCGGTGCGCCTGGGCGCGTGCCTTCATTTCGGGGTCCGACTCGACCGCAGCAACCTTATCGTTCGCAGCCGCGATCGCTTCTTCGTTACCTTGAAGTTTGCGTTGCAACCCAGCGAGTGATTTCGCTTCTTTTTTTGCAGCCTTTTCGTCGAGCGATGCGATCGTTATTTCGGATTGTTTGATCTCGCCCTTGAATCGCTCCGACGCCTCGACCAATCCGGCAATCGAAGCCGCCGCCTTTTCTGCTTCCATCAACTGATGAACAAGGCGATACAATTTTGACAATTCAGCGACGGGCGACTTGGCAACGACTTCTGGATCACCAAAGTGTCGGTATCCGTAAATGATGATGCCAAATTGAGTCCCCCAGTCACCGAGGTGATTGTCCGTGATCACGTTGTGTTTCAAGAACCGAAACACATGGGTGAGTGCATCACCAATCACCGTGCTTCGAATGTGTCCAACGTGCATTGGCTTGGCGACGTTGGGAGACGAATAATCGATAATTACTGTCTCGGGAGACTCTGCCGGAGCCACAAGACAGCGATCATCATCCATCATTCGCTTTATCTGCCCGGCGAGAAACGATGTCTTCAGCGTCAGATTGATAAAGCCTGGGCCCGCAATCTCCGGCGGTTCACATAGGTCATCTAACGCAACGCTCGCAATGACCTTCGCAGCGACATCGCGAGGATTCGTCAGGGCACAAGATGGGGATTTCGCCAGCGGCATCGCACAATTTGACTGGTAATCGCCAAATCGTGTGTCCGTGGTACCACGGATCATCGAAGCGAACTCCAGCGGCGAATCGGTTAACTCGCGAAGGGCTGTAACAAAACGATCACGAATCAGGTTCGGCAGGTGCATCGCAGCAAAGGACTCGAGGACGAGATGGTTGGAATCGTTCAATCCACGCGCTCAACCAAACGCTCTGAATCGAGCGTCTTGTCTGATGCATCGCAGATCGAACGCAGTGAATTACTGGTTGGCTTTGAGACCAAGTGATTCAAGCGGAATGACGATGCCGTCAGCCCACAGAGATTCAAGGTCATAGAACTCACGAGTCTCATCGTCAAACAAGTGCACGACAACGCTACCGTAATCCAAAACGATCCAGCGACTTTCTTCGTAGCCTTCGATCCCTAGGCGTCGATCGCCGAGCTCTTTCTGGAGTACGTCATCAATTTCTTCGCTGATAGCGTGTAACTGGCGACGACTTGAACCCGTCGCGAGCACAAAGAAATCGAACTCAGCGGATTGTTTACAGACGTTCAAGACGATGACATCTTGACCTTTATTGTCGAGCGTTACTCTTGCGGCTGCAGCAGCCAAAGCGAGGCTCGCGTCCGTGCCGTGGGGCCGGATGGATCGACTCGACGAAACCATCGGGTTCGGATCCTCAGGAGCCTGAGGTGCATCGACTTGAGCGTCAGGAATCAGGTCGTTTGGGGTGCCGACTTCTTCGTCGGCGGGAGTTGTTTCTTCATTCATGGCGAAATTCTAGTGGTTTTTTGCTCGCTGTCACGGACTAGACGACCTGCTATTTTCCTTATGTGCAACTTTCTCTGACACGTTTGGGAGTAATCCAGGTATTTCGTCATGACAGATTTTCTAGAAGTGGGTGCAAAAGCCCCGGCATTTACGCTTCCCAATGAGGCTGGCACCAAGGTAAAGCTCGCTGATTTAAAGGGAAAAACCGTTGTTTTGTATTTCTATCCGCGTGACGATACTCCAGGCTGTACGCAAGAGGCGTGTGCGTTCCGCGACCGATACGCAGAGATGAAAAAGCTCGGGGTGGAGATCTTTGGAATCAGTACGGACACGAAGGAAAGCCATACAAAGTTTCGGGAGAAACACGAACTTCCGTTCTCGTTGTTGGTCGATGAAGACCATGCCATGTCCGAAAAATACGGGGCTTGGCGAGAAAAGAACATGTATGGCAAAAAGTCGATGGGGATCCAGCGATCCACGTATCTCATCGACGCCCAGGGCAAAGTCGCTGCGGTTTGGAAACGGGTGAAGGTCGATGGACACGACCAACAGGTCATCGACGCGATCAAGAATCTCGGGTAGTTCCGATTGGAGACCGGCAACGGGGTTTGATTCGTTTCCAAATAAAAAAAGCAGCAATAGTATCGCTACTGCTGCTGCTTTCGTTTGTTCTGTATTCGATGAAACTAAGCGCCTGTGGCGACTTCCGGCTCATCGGTCAATGCTTCGCCGGACGAAACGGTCTCGGCAAGTTCAGACTGTTCAACAAGTTCGCTCTTGTCGCCAACATTCTTTTCCGCAGCGTTCTTGTAGTCGACGACGTCCCAGACGAGTCCAGCAGCTCGGAGTAATTTAATCGCTTGCCATGTCACGTCGAACTCCCACCACTTGTGACCGTGCTTGGCCATACGTGGATACGCATGGTGGTTGTTATGCCAGCCTTCGCCGTAAGCGATGATGGCCACGAACCAGTTATTACGGCTGTCGTCGGTGGTCGTATAGTTTCGGTAGCCCCAAATGTGTGACGCACTGTTCACCATCCATGTCGTGTGAAGCACAGCAACCAGACGCACAAAGAAGCCCCACAAGACGAACGATGTCGCCATGTAACCGCCGCCGATCCAGTAACCGGCTCCGGCCAACACAAAAATGGAAAGAATGTGCAGCGGCAGGAACAGTAGGTCAAGGATTCGCATTCCACGTTCCTTGTACAAGTCCGGCGCCCAACGCTGTAGATACGTTTTGCGATCGCCGTTGTGTGAATGATAGGCAAGCCATGTCACGTGACTCCACCAAGCGCCATCGTGTGGCGTGTGTGGGTCGCCTTCGTGGTCGCTGAACGCGTGGTGCTTGCGGTGGTCGGCGATCCAATCCAACGGTGAGCCTTCGCCCGCCATCGTGCCAATCACGGCAAACATGTAGCGGACCCAGTTATAGGTCTTCATGCCCGAGTGAGTGAGCAAGCGGTGATAACCCAAGCAAATACCAAGGCTGCCAGTGACCCAATGCAAGAACACCGTGACAACGAGCGCTTGCCACGAAAAATAGAACGGTGCTGCGAGACAGAGAACGTGAGCGAGTCCGAGCCAACCAATCGCCCAAGGCGACAAGTTGCCGATACGAGCACGTTCTTCGGTGGTCGGCGAAGCGTGCTTGCTATTTTTCTTGACAGCGAGCGGCTTCTTATTTTTTCGGCTTAGCCGTTTTTTGGCGGGGATCTCAGTTACAGTCGCCATGAGCAATTTTTCCTGCGGGGACGAATCCTGGTGGGTTTGAGATCGACGTGCTCAGTTGCACCTCGTCTAGCTCAGAAGTGTAGGAAATCCGCGCATCACTAATGTCTCCGCCAGGGCCAAATTTGTAACAGCCGTGTAATAGTCCGCCGACCATCGGCCCAACAATCCCCAAGAATCGTCCAAATCGGCCAAATACCCCCTGCTTTGGCTAGATCCGGCTCCCGCGGGATTCGCTGCCAGCCAGTCATCTTCGACATGTTTTCAACCGGCTGCCTCTTCACACGCCACAATTCGGTTAGCTAGCTTTGCATCTACGCTTCAATGAGGCCGCGTTCTTTCGAACGCGGAAAGTCGATTGATTTCCAAGAGGCGATTTGCCTTGCCGCACTGCTTCAATGAGGCCGCGTTCTTTCGAACGCGGAAAGACGCACTTTCGGCGATCATCATCGAATTGCGAGTCGTCAGCTTCAATGAGGCCGCGTTCTTTCGAACGCGGAAAGAAACACACTGAACACTTGCCAGTTGACTCAGACCAGCTTCAATGAGGCCGCGTTCTTTCGAACGCGGAAAGTTCGTTTTTCCAATCGGCCAGCCACCCTCAAAGCTTCAATGAGGCCGCGTTCTTTCGAACGCGGAAAGGGATTTTAGTAGACGGGTTCCAAACGCGTGACGAAGGGCTTCAATGAGGCCGCGTTCTTTCGAACGCGGAAAGCATACCGTTCGTC
>JBGSNA010000394.1:0-13807 GCA_041739875.1 Pirellulaceae bacterium | reverse complement strand
ACGACAGCACGCGTGAAGGCAATCGACTGGGCAATGGCTTCATTCATGCGACCCTTCGCCAGGGTCAAGTTCATACCGCCAATGGCATGAAACGCTTTGTCGACAAGACCGATGACCACGCTCATACGATCGCACAGCACGGGGATTACCGACTCGATGCGGGCTGCACGATCCCTGCCGTGATGGATGAATTGACGACGAAGAACAGGCGTTTTGTGGGGCGATTGAAGACCAACGCCTGATACAGAACGTCAGAACTCAATATTTGACAATAGCTCCGACGCAGACGGGCACGGCGTCGGGAGAGAGGTGTGTTTGCTGGTGAGGCAGCAGGAATTCGCGTCGCGATAGAATTTTGGGACGCTGGAGAGGGCCGTCGCTTACTAAACGATCTAAACAGCTGGCGCCAGTACAATCCGAATGGTATTTTTCGAAGATTCCGCAGACTTCTTGAAGTTTTCCTGTGACTCCATGGCAAGTTCCCTGCCGGGAATAACAATCGGGAATTCCCCGATCATGAATTTTGATTCCCACATCAGTGGGTGGGTGCGTCATGTTTCTCGATGATTTGAACGTTCGAATAGAAAGAATCGTCAACGACGGCGAAATGCCGGCATCTGATTGTGAAAGGCGTAACGTGATTGTGTTCGTCGCGAGGTACGGCGCATGTCCAGCGAGCTGATGACGCCGACCGCCTACTTGGAGCGGGCGCTTTCTGGTGACGCGGCCAGCTTGGGCGCGCTCTTAATGTCGTACATGAACTACCTCAAAGTCTTGTCCCAAGGGGAACTGGATGATCGTGTTCGTCGGCGCGTGAGCGCTTCGGACATCGTCCAAGAAACATTGCTGGAAGCTCATCGCGACTTTGCCAAGTTCAATGGTGCAACGTTATTCGAGTTCACCGGTTGGCTGCGTCGGATCTTGATCAATAACTTGGCGCAAGCCGTGGAAAATCACTTGGTTGCAGCCAAGCGTGATGTTCGACGCGAGCGTTCGCTGGATGATGTCGACGCGTCGCTGAGCCGATCGTCGGTGCGACTTGAAATGATGTTGGCCGACCATCGTGGGTCTCCCAGTTCGGCGCTGGATCAACAAGAAGCGTTGGTGCATCTGGCGAATTCGATCTCCCAGTTGCCGGAACATTACCGCGATGTGATCGTCCAGCGACACATTGAAGGTCGATCGTTCAGCGATATTGCAGAACGCACCAATCGCAAACCAGGAACGGTTCGCATGTTGTGGGTGCGGGCCATCGAGAAGCTGCGCGAGCAAATGAACCTGGGTCAAGGGAGCTGAATCATGTCGCATTCATTGAGTTCGGAATCACTGGCTAGCGAAGCAATTGCGGAAGCGCTCGAACAGTACGCAACCGCACTTGAGTCAGGCAATGACGAAGAAGCGAGCCTGTTGCTATTAAAACATCCCGTGTTGTCGACGCAATTCAGTGGTCACTTGCAGAGTCTGCAGTTGCTCTGCCAGGCAACACGTCACGTTTCCGCACAACGCTTGGCTGTCCCGCGTGGTCTCCCACAAAGTGACGATGCAGACCTCGGTGACTACAAAATCGAACAAGAAATTGGTCGTGGCGGGATGGGAATCGTCTACTCGGCGACCCAGCGCTCTTTGTCGCGGCGAGTTGCGTTGAAGGTGTTGCCGTTCGCATCGGTCTTGGATCAGCAGCAAGTCGCTCGGTTCCGCAACGAAGCTCAAGCAGCAGCCTCCTTACATCATCCACACATTGTTCCCGTGTTTGGTGTCGGTTGCGAGCGAGGAATTCATTACTACAGCATGCAATTGATCGAAGGCCAATCCTTGGAGCAGGCGATTATCGAACTGCAGCGTCGAGAATCGCTTCGAGGCGAATCCAATGACCCCAGTACGGTGAAAGCCCATCAGTCGACTTGGCCTGAGGGTTCGCTTTGCGGCAAAATGAATTCGTTCGCTAGTGTTCGCAATTCGCATTTTGTTCGAGCGGCGGTGGAGCTCGGCATTCATGTGGCTGAAGCGATCGAATATGCCCACGAGCAAGGCGTCGTTCACCGAGATATCAAGCCATCAAATTTGATGCTCGACCGGATGGGTAAAGTTTGGGTCACTGACTTTGGTCTCGCTCGATGTCAAAGCGCAGTGAATCTCACTTCGCAAGGCGATCGCATCGGAACAGCTCGTTACATGAGTCCTGAGCAGGCTGCGGGACGCACCCAGGAAATCGACTATCGAACAGACATCTATTCGCTCGGCGCGACGCTCTACGAATTGCTGACGCTTCGCCACGCGTTTGACTTCAGCTCCCGAGACGAGTTATTGCAGGCGATTGAATCTCGCGATCCGGTCGCTCCTCATCGGCTCAACCCATCGATCTCAGTCGACTTGGAGACGATCTTGATGAAGGCAATGGCAAAGCGAAGTGCCGATCGCTATGCCAGCGCGGGTGAGTTCGCCAACGACTTACGCCGATTTCTTGATGGCAAGCCGACATGGGCTCGGCGGCCGACATGGGCGGACCAGTTGACCAAGTGGGCAGTGCGACGCAAACGTTGGGTTGCCGCGACATTTGTATTGATGTCGCTGGCATACGTCGGCATTTTTCTAGCAATGTCGATGATCGCAAAGCAGCGTGATCGCGAGATGGCCTCGGCGGCGCGAGCACGATTCCACCTACAGCAATCGCATCAAGTTGTCGATCGGTTTGGCGGCATCTTGAGTGATTACTTGTCGACCGTTTCAGGGTCCGATGCCGTGCGAGCGGAGCTGTTGAACGAGGCGGTTCGCTACTACACCGATTTTGTCGAATACGCACAGTCGGACAGCGATTTGCGGCGTGAAGTGGGATTCGCCCGCTATCAACTTGCAATGACTTACGGTCGGTTGGGTAACGTCGTTGAATCGGAAAAACAGTATGTATCTGCCATCCGTGATTTGCAGGATTCGAATCTCTCGACCGATTCGCCGACGCAACGATCTGTGTTGGCGTTGTGCTGGAACAGCCTTGGTGCGCTTCATCGAAACGTGGGACGCTACGCGCTGGCTGAATCGGAACTTTTGCAAGCGTTGGAAATGTACCAGTCGCTGACAACAGAGCCCGCTGGACAACATACTTACGATCGACCGCACTCGCTTGCACTAGCGAATTTGGCAATGTTGTATTGGTCGATGGGTGATCGCGACAAGTCAGCGGAACTATTTTCAAAAAGCGTCGAACGTCTCGAAACTTGCTTTCATGATTCGGTTGATACGCTCGACCCAGACGAGCGAGTGACTCTACAAGAGCGATTGTTTGAATGTCGCAATAACTATGTCGCGGTGCTTGCAGAAATCGATCCGTCGGCTGCGGAAGCAAAGTTACGCGACACGCTCGTTGAGATGGAGAACTCTCTCGTTGCAACAGCGTCCGACGCGCCGCAAGTGTCTCGATCGGTGGTCCAGCAGCAGCTACAGTTGGCAGCCACCCAAAGCAACCTTGCATCGTTGTTGTCGGCGTCGGGTCGCTTGGACGAGGCTGAACAACATGCGCATCAAGCGATCGAGCGAATACAAGGCCTACTCGATGCTGTTAATCTCCCGTCCAGCGTCTTGTTGAACTACGCGACGACCTATAACAACCTGGGCGAGATTCTTTGGAAGAAGCGATCCTGGGAGTTGTCCAACGTAGCATTTGTGAAGTCAGAGCAACTCTTGCGAACTGAGCTAGAAAAGTTCCCCAGTGATCCAGAACCGCTGAGTCGACTCGCTGGCGTGCTTAACAACCAAGGCTTACTCGCTGAATCTCGTAGTGAATATAAGACGGCGTCACAGCGGCTTACCCAGGCCATCGAGGTCCAGGCACAAGCGATTAAACTCGCACCACTGAACACTGTCTATCGCAAGTCGCTGATCGCTCATCAGCAGAATTTGGATCGCACATTGCAAAGCATCCAAGGTGAAATCTCGGATCAAAGTCCGCTCATCAATAAAACACTCTCGCAAGAAATCATTCAGGCTGAATCGCTTGCTGCCGGCAATGATGCCCTGAAAAAGAAGAACTGATTAAGTGTGCCTATGAACTATCAATCCCCAGGGCGATTACCTCGCCGTAAGCCGCGATCCTATCGACTAATCGTCGAGGGCTTGGAAAAACGTCATCTCATGGCTGGGCTTGTCGGCGATGAGTTCGCATTGAATTCTCCGACTGAGTCGATCAGTTTTTCGATTCCAATCGTCACCGAGGATCAGACGGCGGGAATGAAAATTGAGTCCAAGAAGGGCGAACTCACAGAAGAGGAACTCGATGCACTGGCGGATCACGGAGATTCACCGGCAGACGAATTTAGCGATACAGGCGAAGCAGATAGTCGTGCGGTCGATAGCGATAGAGACGATAGCGAGAGAGACGATACGACGGGTGATGATACGGCAGGTGATGATACGGCGAGTGACAGCGAGAACGATGGTGATCCGTTTTCCACAATCGATCCCGGTTTGCAAACGAGTGCGAACCCGAGCGGCGTAGAGGAGATGGCCGGTACAACCATTGCGGCCAGCGTTCCCGACGGTATGGAGCAAAGCCTTCCGGATGATACGGTGCAGAGGAACGGTATGAACTTTGTGAATGGCGTGATGAACGCCTCCAAGGGAGCTGATCCGGGACAAAGCATACCACCAAGTCAATTGCCAGCAGCGAACGCAGTCGTCACGGTTACTGAGAGCCATGCCACATGGGGCAATATCCCGGTTCAATCGATTTCCGGATTGCGTCCGCTCGTTTCTTCGGATGTTCCAGCCCTCAGCCCAACCCTTAGCCCGGCATCATCCTTGTCTCATGACGCTGGATCGTTTCGCTATTTTGCTGCGAATGAGAGCGGTGATGCTATATCGGCCGGTTACCCTCGCTTGCTGGGAGATTCGGTTTCAATCGAAACGTACTACGCGTTTTCGTTATTGACGGCTGAGGCTGTGACGAAGACCCCGGTCGGATCACCAGGGTTGGTGCAACGCAACAACGAGTCGCGACAGTCCGCAGGTGTGCATACAGACGGAACGTCCATTATGAAGTCGTCCGTGTCGCATGAAACGCTGACGCTTGGCCCGCCAAGCCCTGAGTCACGTCGATCTATCGATGCGATGGAGCAAGAACTGCAGCACATATCGTTGCTGGATCAATCCGTGAAACTTGTTGGCATTGCCCTCGATAAGCCGTTCGCGTTTGCATGCGATCCAGCCGACCATCAGGCATCAAACCTAGGTCCGACCATTCCGTCACTGGACAATCCGGCCACCGGCAATCCGGATCTCGCACAGTCCCAGTTTGTACTGAATTTCATGGGAATTTGTCGAATTGAAAGCATGTTTTTTTTGGCGACATTTTTTATGCAAGTGAGCGATTCTTCCAAAAATTTCGAGCGGATTGTTTGTGACAGGCATCTGGGGCGTCGGCCTTGTTAAGTAACGGGAGAAGACGTCACCCCACGACACCCCACTTGCGACTTCCAGTTGCACCCCAAAACAATTCGCACGAGAGAAAGATCAAATGTCACGAAATCGCAATTCCGGCCGCGTCGTGAAACGCCGCTTGCTGCTTGAATCACTGGAAAATCGCCGTGTTTTCGACGCTGCGATGATGGCCGCATTTGAACCCGCGATCGAATTGGTTTCCACCGAGCCGGTTGTTGCTTCGTTGTCAGAAAAGCCAGTCGAGGTCGTTGGTTTTGAAATCGAGGCGGTGCAGCGTCCAGATGACGTAAGTGAACCAGGTCCTAATGCGACGCCACTCGTGTGGACGGGCAACGGCACCTGGATCGACGGTACCTTCGATTCAAACACGGACACAGACGCGTTCATGGTGAACCTGCCAGCGCTGTCTGAATTCACCGTCTCTGTGGGCACGGACACGGAGACGCGCGGTGCAGCGTGGCAGTTGCTCGATGCTGACCTTCAACTCGTGGAACATGAATCAAACGATTTTGGCGACGTGTACCAGAACCTGAATTCAGGCACCTACTATCTCGTCGTGATGCCAACCGATTCGTCGGACACGCCAACGAACTATTGGGTCAGTGCGACTGGAACGCGAGTCGATGACACCGCGGATCTGGACGAGACGGCAACCGTGATGACACTCGACTGGGGCATTGGTGGTAACATCGATGGAGAAAATGACATTGATGCTTTTCAGCTGAAACTGCCTGATACCGACGGTCTCACGATTTACGGAAGCCACGACGATCTGACAAGCAACTGGTCGATTACTTTGCACCACGCCGATGGCAGTGTTGTCGCGCCAACTCCGCCGGTCGACGGACAAGACGCTTCCGTCACTCAGTATGACGCGATTGCCGGAGGACTTTACTACGTCGTCGTGGAAGGAAGCGCGTCGGCAAAATCTGATTATTGGATTTCAGTCGACTTGGCGCGGCCGGTGGATGTGCCCTGGATTCGCTTCGCCACTGGAAGTGGAACACTAGCACAATCCGACGGTGGCTCCGTTGACGATCCGACACTGATGTTTACCACGACCGTAGACAAGGAATCCGACACCTCCGTGTCCGTCACAAATGTGATTGATGAACCAACTATTGATGGCGATGTTATTGGTGGCATTAAAATCGATCCAATTCCGGCTGAAGACGACAGCAGCGGTGTGGTCATTAAACCAGACGACATCATCTTCTATACGCTGGGCGGTTCGACGGACAACGAAGTCACCACTCAAGCGACCAGCGACCCCATGGACATCAATCGCGACGGGACGTTGTCGGCATCAGATGTGCTCGAGATCATCCATTATCTCAATGTCTATGTATCTCAGTCCGGAAGTAACGTCGCTGCTTCGGCAAAGCTTGTCGCAGACACAGTGTCTCTAGAAGACGCGGCGCTTGATGTGAGTGGTGATGGATACGTAACAGCGGCTGACGCGCTGATGTTGATTAATCGAATGAACGTGGATGACATCGCAGGGATCTTGTCCAACAGCGACGAGTCGTCGGGTAGCGTATCGGGCAACACCTCGATTGCCATTGATGAACCCTTCGAAACCTCTGACGAAGGCGTCAAAGAACTTGCACTCGCGGACGTCGGATCTTACGGTGTCGTCTATCTGCAAATCGGCGAAGACGGGCTGATCAAGGCAGAAGCTGATAGTGAATCCGTGGAGGTGGCCGTTGGGACTGATGGATCCCTCAGCATTGGCGAGGATTTGCTTCCAGCTCACCTTGTAACTTCCAGTGACGGTGAAGCGTTCTTGGCCACAGGTTACGTCTCCTCGAGCGATACGCTTCCCGGCGAAAATGGGCGCTTCGCCGGCTATTCGAATATGACGGTGACTGGCCCAGATCAACGGTATATCGTGTTGTCGGTCAATGACGATGGCAGTGTCTCGGCTCTATCCGATGGCCGATCATTGGAGGTCGTTGTCGGCGATGATGATTCATTGACTGTTGATGGCGATGTGTTGCCAGTGATCGTCCGCAAACTTGGTGACAGCGTGCTGTTGGTGCCGACAAGCGACGACTCCAGTGACACGTTCGTAAGTTGGGCCGGTTTAGTCGATGACGTGATGGCCCAATTTGCTTAACGTCACGTGCATCCCATCTCAAGCAAGAACAATGAAACAGCTGCTCCAATCACCTTTCGCTACTCATTGAGTAGCGACTGACGAAGTTTGGAAACAGTTTGTGGACTGTGATGAGAGCAATCCCAAACTGTTTCTCGCGTTGCGTGCGATAAAGCGTCTCGCTTGGATTTAGCGGCAACTAGTGCAACTAGGGCGGGGTCAACAGCGGGGGGCAGAGCGCATCAAAGACCCCCGGAGCGCATCAAAGACCCCCGGGGTCTTTTCGGAGCTGCCGGGGTCTTTTCGGAGCTGCTGGCAACGAAGCTTGTGACTATTGTCCCGAGGATGCAGCCATGCCTTCATTAGCCGCCTTCTCTTCCGCCGCAATCATCGCTTCGTACTCCTGAATTGCATCCTGATTGGAGCTATCAATGACTACCGCAGGCTTACTTTCACCGCATCCAGTTAGGGAGAATACCGAACATCCAATGAAAAAAGAAAAACAAATCCGCATGCAAGAGTTAAACATCTTCAGTCTCACTTAATTTATGGATTGCAAGGACAGCGGTGGGGGGAGTCAGATAGCACAACAGCGGCAAGTTCGCAACCGATGGAGGAGCCTTGTTTTATTTGCACAATAAAGATTTAGGCTGTGGACAAAATTAAGTGGTTTGCGTTGTAATATCAAGGGTATTATGTTGTCCACGAACAGGTTGCTCATTGAACCTCCATTTTCTCGTTAAGGTAAGTGAATGAAAGTCAGAAAGATTCAATTGGGTGGGTTCACGCTTGTCGAACTGCTCGTCGTCATCGCGATTATCGGTGTGTTGGTTGGGTTGCTTCTTCCAGCGGTACAAGCAGCTCGTGAAGCAGCTCGCCGAATGAGTTGCAGTAACAACTTCAAGCAACTCGGACTTGCCCTCCACAACTATCACTCCGCTTACGACCAAATACCGATTCAAGGAGTAGGTACTGACCGTGGCCCCCTGGCAACGGCTGACAATTGGTGGAGCGCATACAACAACAACAATTATTGGCGTTTGAACGCACTCGTTGGCATGACGCCGTTCATGGAGCAGCAAGCGATTTGGGAACGAATCAGCAGCCCGAGTGCCCAGCGAACTGACGGTAACACCGGTGCAGCGATCGGAACGCCAACGAATCCTTGGCCACCCATGGGGCCAACGCCAGATAACATTCAGTATATCCCTTGGGCTACTGAGATCCCTGGACTGCGATGCCCGAGTGATCCAGGAACTGGTTTACCAGCGCTGGGGCGAACCAACTATGCAATGGGCATGGGGGATTCATTCTACTGGACAATGCAAGGTGAGCTGAGACCCACGAGTCCAGGAAACGCTCAGACTTATGCAATTGAATCTCGGGCGGCAAACCGGGGTTTCTTTGTCAAACACAAGGCAGCGAAGTTCCGCGACATTCTCGATGGACTTGCCAATACTGTGGCCATGGGTGAAATCGCAACGGACCTGGGCGACAATGACAATCGAACGCGAGCGAAGACACACCCCGGCGGTCAACCTGCGCAGACGCTCATCCGCGATAACCCAAGGCTTTGCATTCAGGACACATCGCCCATGATTGATCCAGCGAGACCAAGATTCTGGACTCCAGGAGCGATGGAGGGTGTGACGAAAGGGCGAGGTTTCCGTTGGGCGGACTGCCAAAATGCCCAGTCGAACATTCACAATATCTTGCCTCCCAATGGCGCTCTTTGCATTCCGCATGATTCCAATGGTCCATCGATCATGACCGTTTCAAGTCGTCACCAAGGCGGTGCTCACGTACTGATGGGAGACGGCGCTGTTAAGTTTGTAACGGACTCGATTGAGTCCGGTAACCAGAATAACCCTGTTGTTTGGAGTGGTGGAACCGCCGGCAATAGAAACGCTGCGGGAGCACAAAGTCCGTTTGGTCTTTGGGGAGCACTTGGATCGCGCGCATCGAGCGAAGTTATCCAAGGCGCGTTCTAGAAAGCGGGCTACGCTTCCTGTACGCAATACCAACTACGCGATTTGCTGTGCCCTTGCTCTGCAAGACGTTGAAGCGACACGATTTCTTAATCGTGTCGCTTTTTTTTGTTTAAACCCTCCAACGCTGTGGTTCTGGAAGTACCAATTGTGACAGAAGGCGTGACTGGACAGTTAGGGATTGGAACACCGCTTCCAACAATCCGGACGACGACCAAGTTTTTGAACGTTTTCTGGTTGATGTTTTCAACAGAACTCTTGTCAAATTCTGAGTTCTCCATGGATGCCTAATCATCGGGACTTGGTGCTTGATCCTGCTGATGACGGTGCGATGAACAACGCGCGTCGCTAAGCGTTCATGTGGGCAATCGTCGAGCTCTGTGGGAATCGCCAAAATTACAAGGGAATAGCACCGCAGGTGAAACTTTGCCCAGTCTCAGAAATTCCCGGCGAGGACTGCTTTTGGTGGATTTTGAAGCCGTGGGTTCGGTCTGATCATTGCCCTGATGTGACCTTAGCGAGATTGGTGCGACTAGGACATCTGCTGGTATTGGCTTTGGGGCCCAATGTTGTTCCGTTGATCTCGCACGGATCGTTTTGGCATGCAGGCTGCGTCTCTCGTTGCATATTTTCCTGGTAGTTGCTTTGCAAATCGCTTGTTTTTTTCGATTGAGTTGCGATTCAGTTTACCAACGACGAGATTCGACCCGGCGGGGGAAGGTCCAGCGTGGCGCCGCTCAACAGTGCTGACCACAATTGCGAGAATGACTCGAACACGAATGTCCGCACACATCGGCGAAGATCCTCCCATAATTGGCGACGGCTTTTTAGCATCTCCAATACCGCCGCGAAGAGAGGACAACATGTTTGCTGAACCTGATCAACCAAGAACGCCAGAAACATTGCCAGCATCAGCACGGTCGTCAGATTCTTCTCACCAAGTCCGTAGTTATGCTCTAAGTGATATCCCTGATTCTTCAGTGTGTTGAAGGTTTCGTTTTCAATTCGCCAGCGCGATCGACCGGCTCGCGTGTAGTCGATGAACTGCCCTCGCTCCAAGTCGATATCGGTTACCCAACTAAAACGCTTGCTCGTCTCACCCGTTTGATGATCGTACTCGAAGTGCTGCAGGAAATTGACGCGAACGTCCTGGTTGGAAGCATTCAACGAGACGTTTTGTACATATTGAGTTTCGCTGAGAAGCAACTGGGAATCGGTCAGCGATTCCCGGCGAGTGCTTAAACGTCGTGATTTGCAGTGTCGGCAATTGCTAGCGTGCCGCGATGTTTTGGCCGAGTTTTTGATGAAATCTTGACTATTGCGGATCGCGAGCTTCTCTAATGAGTCACGACTCAGGAGCTTGATTCAATGTTACCAGCCAACTTTCCACGTGTCCGCAAACATCTCGCCATTGATGCCCTCATCGCGGGACTGCGGGAACGATTCGAAGCGATTGTTGATGTTCGGCGCGACGCGAGTGTTGATCATTCTCTCCCTGATTGCTTGATGGCTGCCTTCGCGATGTTCTCGCTCAAAGAGCCTTCGCTGCTTGCCTTTGAGGATCGCCGTCAAGATCAGAGCTTGATAAATTTGTACCGCATCAAGTCCGTTCCCTGCGATACGCAGCAACGAACCATCCTCGATGAAGTGGACCTGAAACAACTCAATGAGTGTTTCGCCGACATCTTTTTTGAGTTGCAACGTGCTGGGGCACTCAAGAGCTTTGTCTTTCACCTCGGTCATTATCTGCTGGCGATTGACGCAACCGGCTACTTTTGCTCGACGAGCATTTCCTGCCCAGGGTGCTTGGTCAAGAACAGCAAGAGCGGCAAAGTGGAATATTCGCATCAAATGGTTGCCGCAGTATTGGTGCATCCCGAAAGCAAAGTCGTCATCCCGATCGCGGTCGAGCCGATCATACAGCAAGATGGCAATAACAAGAACGACTGTGAACGCAATGCCGTTCGTCGGTTGCTCAAGTTAGTTCGCACGCTTCATCCCAAGCTGAAATGCATTGTCATCGAGGATGGGCTCTCCTCCAACGCTCCCCACATTGCTGATTTGCAGGAAATGGATTTCCAGTTCATCCTCGGCGCCAAGCCCAGCGATCACACTTATCTGTTCAATCATTTTGCGACGATGAACGACATTGGCTTGGTCGAGACTCTCACTTGCGAGGCAACGTCTACCGCCCTGGCGACCCAGACTCAGTGGCACGACCATCTGCAACTCAATGGTTCGCACCTGGAATTGGGCGTGAAGTTGATTGAACACAAGGAGTTCAAAGCTGATGGCGAGATTGCGAAACGCTTCAGTTGGGTGACGCAACTGGATCTGAATCGGTCGATCATTGCGAAGTTGGTAGCGGGTGGTCGGTGCCGCTGGAAAATTGAAAACGAAACGTTCAATACGCTCAAGAACCAAGGCTATCATCTGGACCACAACTTCGGACACGGCAAAAAGCACCTATCGACTGTATTCGCGATGCTGATGTTTTTGGCGTTTCTGGTGGACCAAGTCCAACAATTGACTTGCCCGCTATTCGCACGAGCGTTAGGCAAGTTCAACACCAAGCGGGCGTATTGGCAGCACTTGCGAGCTTGCTTTGAAACGTTTGCGTTAACAACATGGATTGGTCTCTATCAGGCAATCATCGATGGCCAGACACGCAATCAACCCCTCAACTTCGACAGCGGCTAGCCGCCGCGGGTACAAGGAGCGCACCAAAGACCCCCGGGGTCTTTTCGGAGCTCGGGGTCTTTTCGGAGCTCGCGGGGTCTTTTCGGAGCTCAGGGTCTTTTCGGAGCTGCGCGGAGTCATCGGATTTCACGTTCTTCACGGACATCAAGCATTTCGTAAATCGCGCGTGCCGTTTTCTTCGTCATCGGGCAACGGGCGAACTCAGTAAGAAGAAGATCACTGCGGAGAAACAATGGCTGCGGGATGAACTGCTACGCCTGCAGTGGTGCGATGTATCGCACGAGAAGGCGCTCACACTGCAGGCCTTGTTGATCCGGCACGAGGGCGAGTGGCTGGTGATTTTAGACGATCCACGCGTCCCACCGACGAACAACTTAGCCGAACGGGCGCTTCGTCCTCTGGTCGTGCTTCGCAAGCTTACCTTTGGCAGTCGCACCGACGCGGGTGCGACACGCATGGCCCAGCTGATGACGGTTGCTGAAACATCGCGGCGGCATGGCAAGCGAGTGCGTGACATCTATTACGAGCTCTATGTCCGTCCTCCAGACAAAGTACTTCGCGGCTTATACGCAGTTCGATAAGAGCTGCGTGAGGTCTGCAATTTGCAATGCAGTTCTCGCACGCGAGCATTGCCAACGAAGGCTATCGGCCACCGAACGAACACTGCCACTCGAAGCAAACAGCTTCGAGCAAGCTGACTGCTGCGCGGACATAAAAATCGCCGCATATTAGGGGAGCCAATTCGATGCCCACGTCCCGAGCATCAGCTCCTGGACGCCCTCCCCAAGACGAAAATCTGTCTTGCAACCGCCAATGCTAAAGTATCGAGCAACGCGACCGGTGAACTAAACTGTTACTGAGTCAATCCACGCATCAATGACTCCTGACACCTTTGTTGGCTCGCAAAACATTTCATTTTCGAAAGCCACTCATAACACGACGTTGATCAACTTGGTTGGCAAATTACTTGTTCCGCCGTCGCCGTCGGAGAGAGTGACTTGGACCGTTCTCGCTAGGGCTGAGGGGGTGGCGGATGTGTTTCGGTATTGAATGTTTCTCAGTAGCGACTGCACCCTGGCTGGTGTTGCGTTGGCGTTGAACGTCACGACCAATGCCGCTGGGCCTGTGCCACCTGTGAATGTCCCGATCACGACGCCACCGAATGTCACGTTCGCGCCACTGACACCGATCTGGCCCGCACCCACTCCTTGATTGCGAATGGTGAGTCGGTCTGTTGATTGAGCGTTACTTGTCAGCCTTACGGTCAGCTTGCCTGAAGCGAAGTTCGGGAGCGCACCAAAGACCCCCGGGGTCTTTTCGGAGCACACGTTCGTGTAGAATCAAAGTTGCGATGCTCACTCATCGCTTACCCTTCCCAACATAAACGGCTCTAAAGCTAGCCACCGGCCTTACTTAGGATCGCGTGAACAATAACTGGCGAATTTGCACGTAGGACAGGCTGCCAGCCTGTCATTTCACCCAGGAACAGGCTGGCAGCCTGTCCTACTTATTGATCACGCGAGGCTTACCTTCATCACCCACCGCCGACGTCACTCACGAACGGCACAATCGGTAAACAAAACGAACGACA
>JBGSNA010000383.1:0-32779 GCA_041739875.1 Pirellulaceae bacterium | reverse complement strand
GTCACATCGAGCGCCGTCGTCGGCTCGTCGGCGATCAACACATCCGGTTCACAAGAGAGTGCCATCGCGATCATCACACGCTGTCGCATACCACCGCTGAATTGGTGCGGATAGTCTCGCAACCGCTTCTCCGCTCCACTGATCCCAACAATCTCCAACATTTCAATGGCTCGTCGACGAGCGTCCGCCTTACTGAGTGCTAAATGCAACCGCGTCATCTCGATGAGTTGCTGTTCCACAGTCATCAGTGGATTGAGGGCTGTCATTGGGTCTTGAAAGATCATCGAAATCTTGCGCCCGCGTATTTTTTGCAAGCGGGAATCGGTCATTGCGAGCAAGTCTTCGCCTTCGTACCACGCGTGGCCGCTCTCGATGACTCCAGGCGGTGTTGGAATCAAGCCCATCAGGGCCAAGTTCGTGACGCTCTTGCCGCTGCCGCTTTCCCCAACGATTCCGAGTGTTTCGCCACGATTCAAGTCGAATGACACGCCACGCACGGCTTGCACCAAACCGTCATCGGTACGAAAGCTGACTCGCAAGTCTTCGACTCGAAGCAGTACATCAGATTGCGTATGTGTTTGCGGCACTTGCTCAGCCTCGATTTTTCATACGTGGATCGAGCGCGTCACGAAGCCCATCACCAAGAAAATTCAGTGCGAACAAGGTCGACGCGAGCGCCGCACCTGGAAACAGCACCATCCACCAGAACAACTTCACACTCGAGAGCGCCTCGACACCATCATTCAGCAACAACCCCCATGAAACGTCAGGTGGAGCGACGCCGAGTCCCAAAAACGACAAGAACGCTTCGAACAACATCACCGATGGGATCGTCAGCGTCAGATAAACAATGACGATCCCAAGCACGTTGGGCACAAGATGTCGGAATACGATTCGCATCGGGCTGGCACCAATCGTATGTGCCGCTTCGATAAACTGTTCTTGTCTCAGCGACAATACTTGGCCGCGCACGACGCGAGACATCGTCAGCCAATAGATCGCTCCGATCACGATGTAAAAGAGGGTGATCTGGTCAATTCCGTACGTTTCAAGCCACGCCTTCACGGCGTCTTCGCCAAGAAACGTCACCAAAAAAATCACAACAAAGATAAACGGCACCGAATACAAAATGTCGACCAATCGCATCATCACGGAATCAATTCGACCACCGAAATACCCAGCAATCGCACCATAGCTCACACCAATCACGAGACTCACGAGCGTCGCAACGAGTCCGACAATCAACGACACCCTCGCGCCCCAAAACACTCGCGACAATAAATCTCGACCGAGCTTGTCCGTACCCATTAACGAAGGAATCGCGTAGTCACCAAACAAGTCCACACGTCGCTGGCACAGCCACCATGACACACCGTCGAGTTTGTTCCAAAGTTGATTGAACGGATGTTCGACAAGAGTTCGCTGTCGAAGGTCTTCTCGCAACTGTTCAGCTTTCATGGGATCAACGGTTGCGTTCAGTTCCGCTTCGAGTTGACGTGTCTGCTCGCGAAATTTCGCGAGCTCACCTGTCAGCCGTCCGTCGGCGAACTTCAAACCCTCGCGACTTCCAAGCACAACCGTCTCGATATTCGGTGGCAAGAATCGGCGGTTATTGAGGTCCTTGTCGATGGGACTTTGCAACGGAACCAGCGGAGTCAGAAACGCCATCCACGCGAGCGAGATGAGAACGTAGAGCGAAATCATCGCGACACGATTTCGCTTGAGCCGTTTCCAAGCGTCCTGCCATAAAGAAACGCCACGAATCTCTTTCGCTTCATCAAGCAACCGATCGAGCTCGTCACGGTTTTGTGTCCGTCGGTGGTCGATACTCGTCACTGGAGTTTCACCCGCGGATCGATGATGGCGTACGACACATCCACGAGCGTGTTCATCACAAAGAGTAGCACGGTATACGTTAGCACCATGCCCATGGCGAGCGTGTAATCACGCTGGGTCGCGGCGAAGATAAAGTGGCTTCCCATGCCCGGCAAACCAAAAATTTTCTCGAGCACCAATGATCCCGTCAGCACGCTCGCCGTCGCGGGGCCAAGATACGAAACAACTGGGAGTAATGCTCCTGGTAATACATGACGCAAAATCACGGTGCGTTTGGGTAGCC
This sequence comes from Pirellulaceae bacterium, assembly GCA_041739875.1. Lineage (GTDB taxonomy): Bacteria > Planctomycetota > Planctomycetia > Pirellulales > Pirellulaceae > JBBSJZ01. Next base: position 30,660 of record JBGSNA010000383.1, on the reverse strand, counting down.
CCTTGGCAAACGCTGTACGAACATGGTCTCGCGTGAGCACTTCGAGCATGCCCGCTCGAGTCAGTCGTGCAATGTACGCAGCTACGGGAGCACCTAAACACAGCGCGGGCAATGTGACTTGCCGCAGTGTTCCCCAACCGCCGGCCGGGAACCAATGCAACCCAAAAACGAACAGCAAAATTGCCACGCTTGCGAGGACGAAGTTGGGAATCGCAATCCCCATCACCGCCGCTGTCATCATGGCAAAGTCCGCTTTGGTGCCACGATAGACTGCGGAGATGACTCCCGCTGAAACGCCCAATGTAATTGCAAACACAAGGGCGAAAATGGCAAGCGACGCCGACACCGGAAAGCCTTCGGCTAGCACTTGATTGACGCTGTAATCCTCCAAGCGAATCGACCAACCCAAATCGCCTCGCGTCACGATACCAACGAGGTAGTCGAAGTACTGCTCAATGGGAGGTGCGTCCAAGTTGTAGCGAGCTTTCAATTGACGTTCGATCGCCGGCGGACAACTTCGTTCACTGCTGAAAGGGTTCCCGGGAACACTCCGCATCAAGACGAACGAAACGGTGTAGACCGCCCAAAGCGTGAGCAACATCCATCCGGCTCGCGTGAGCAGGTAACTCAACAAATCTCGCATCGCGGTCCTCGCTCGAGGAAGTCAATCGTCCGATCTCCAAATTCAATCGAGTGCCGCCGATTCACCCGTCCAAGCCCGGCCCATCTTAACTCGCATGCGAGCCATTGGACACCACGCGAAAACGAATGCCTAATGCGATTAACACCAGAACGACCACCGTAAGCGTCAAGGCCGAGGCCCAGATTGGCACCCTTTCCAGTACAAGCAGCGGCAATCCGACCGTAATCATTCCACCGCCAATAAAAGGTGCCGACAACGGCGCGGCGAGGGCATAGTCTTCGGCGGCTCCCGATCGAAGCTCCGGATCGATCGTGCGAAGCAGCACAAACCCAGTCGCGGTCGTCCCCGTCGACATGCCATAGTTGATGATCCCGAGGTGAAACCAAATGGATTCGGGTAACACTAACCGTGACAAAACAATCAAACAAAACCCACACCAGATCGCACCGGCGATGAACAGACTCATGAACGGGAACCACAAGGATGCGACTCCTTGCACATTCAATGTGGCAACCGCTGCAACGACTAACACATCCATCGCCGACGCGACCAATCGATGAATCGTCTGGCTATCGATGCGTTCTTTCTGGCCAACCAACGTCAATACCCAGCGCACAATCGCACCGCCGAACAACGTGTAGATGAACAATGGAAACGAGCCGAGAACGCCACCGAAGCTCAAGCGTTCTCGCAACGTACTCTCGGACACCGTGTCTGTGGCGGCTCCGATGACCATGCGATCAAGCTGGATCGCACCGATTCCGATTGCCTGCTGAATCCCCAACCCGACCGCGAACGCAAGTGCAATCCAAACGACTTGCAAAAGGAGCGGATCCACTGTCTCGCCACTGATCCTCGGCGTACCAAGACTGGCAGCGTTCGCTGCCGGTTTCTCGCTCGCGCTTGTGGACGCCGCCTCAGTCGATGGACTCTCGATCCACCCTCGACGAACGGCGATATTGATCCACACCACTCCCGAGACAAGTCCGTAGGCCAAGCCAGCCGTCGCCATGAGCAATCCTAGATCCAAACCGGACGTCAAACCGATTGAGGGATGACCCAACACCGTCCCCATCGCTGCGGCAGTGCCATGTCCGCCAGCAAATCCAGTCTCGATCAACATCCCTGTCGAATTAGGCAGGTCATATCGAGGTTGAATCACCAGCCAAGTTACCCACAACCCAACTGCGGTTTGGCCTAGGACGATGATCCAAACCATCAGTCCCTGGCGGCCAGCACGTCGTAAATTCGAGCTCGTAAAGGTTCGACGTGACCCGCTCTTGGCGAGCAACATTCCCGCAAACACGACAGCGATCAACGTCGCTGGCCAAGCTCGCAAATCGCTAGCAATCGCATCCAACCACCCCAATACACTCTCACCACTTACGTCCGATGGCGTTAATTGGAACAACCCCAACCCGATCGCCCCCGCCAACAGCGATGCTGGAATACGCAGCGAAGCGAGAAATCGGAGCTTTTCTCGTAGCACCACCGCAGCGACAAGTAATACGGCAACAAAAATAAAATCAATAATCATCGTTCGCTCAGTATCCATTCTGAGCAAACCCAATAACACCCCCTTCATGCTAGCACTCTTCTAGCAGGCTTCATTCGCTAGTTTCACGACAGTTTCGATCCATTTGGCTTGAGCAATTGAGACGGAAATTCGGGTGGTCGCTGAGGAGGGATTTTGGCTACAAGCAAATTTCGTATTGGATTGGCTCGCTGGGGGAGCCTTGGCGGTTGATGCAAGTAGCAATCGACAGCCCAATTTAGCGTGTCAGGAATGACTAGCGAGCAATAATGGAATTTGGCCGCGTATTACGGATTGTCGCCCGTCGGCACTGGTCGATTTTAGGCATACTCTTGACATCAGCGTTCGTCGCGTTGTTGTGGGGTGCGAATATCGCAACGCTGTTTCCGCTCGTGGAAGTTGTCTTCAAGGGCGACAGCCTGCCTGCCTATGTCGACAAAAAAATTGCGGCGACCGAGGCCGACATTGCGACTTATTCCCAGACGATCGAACAGCTCACACAAGAAGCGGTAAAGGCTGCACCCGACGATGCCCAACGCATTCGGTTACTGATCCAGTCCACCGAAGTTTCGAAGACAGCGGCGATGAAGTCCGTGGACTGGCAGCGATCGCTCCAACCTTACATTCATCGTGTGTGTCCGAACGGCATCTACGAAACACTATTGTTCATCGTTGCACTGATGATCGGTGGAACGGCGATTAAGTTGGTCGCGTTGACCTGCAATTTGCTACTCGTCCAATATGTGACGGAGAAGACAGCCGTCGACCTGCGCGCTTTGTTCTTTCGCAAGGCATTGCATTTGGATCTCGATTGTTTCGGGGACAATGGATCGGCCGCACTCACGTCTCGGTTGACGAATGACGTGTCGCAGGTGGTTGGTGGCATTGGGGTGCTGCTGGGACGTCTGGTTCGAGAGCCGCTGAAAATGGCGGTTTGTGTCGCGGGCTCCATGTACTGCTGTTGGCGACTGTTTTTACTGATCGCAATTGTCATGCCCGTTGTGGCTGTGATGACCCACGTTCTCAGCCGTTCCATTCGTCGGCTCAGCCGCAAAGTGATGGAAGAGATGAGCCAACTTTATGGCTTGCTCAACGACGCATTCGCGGGCATCCGAGTCGTCAAGGCGTTCAATACACAGGGCTTCGAACGAGCGAGATTCAACAAGGGTAGCCAGGAGTATTATCGGAAGTCGATGAAGTTGGCGCTATACAACACACTGGCTCGAGGTTCGAGCGAACTTGTTGGCATCACCGTCGTCGGGCTAGCAATCTTGGCAGGCGGCTATTTGGTCGTGAAGGGGCAAACTCATTTGTTTGGATTGCGGATGACGGATCAGCCGCTTAGCGTCAATGAAGTGCTGATGTTCTTCGCGTTTCTCATTGGTGCCTCGGACCCAGCGAGAAAGTTGGCGGATGTTTGGAGCGGACTTCAACGTGGTATCGCCGCGTCGTCTCGCGTCTTTGAAATCATCGACCAGCAACCACGTGTGCGTGAACCAGCGCAACCACTGACGACGAGTCGTCCACACGCTCGGATTGTCTTCGAGAAAGTCTCATTCCAATATCCCTCGGGTCCGCAAGTTCTTCGCGAGATTGACTTGACCATTCGCCATGGCGAAACACTGGCACTTGTGGGGCCAAACGGCTGCGGCAAGAGCACGCTCATCAGTCTCCTCTGCCGATTCGACGAACCTCAATCGGGCAGAATCTGCTTGGACGATGTTCCAATTGACCGTATGGGTACACGTGACTTGCGAAAACGCATTGCTCTGGTGACCCAGCGAACGACGCTGTTCGATGACACGATCGCCGGGAACATTCGCTATGGAAGTCCTGGTGCCGATGACCACGCCGTGGTGCGAGCCGCGAAAATGGCCTTCGCCGATGACTTCATTCGTCGCAAGATGCCCAACGGATACCAAACTGTTTTGGGTTCAACTGGAATGCGATTATCGGGTGGCCAGATGCAGCGAATTGCGCTCGCGAGAGCTTTTCTGCGCAACCCAGATATATTGATTCTCGATGAAGCAACGAGCCAAATTGATTTGGAAAGCGAACACTTGATTCACGAGGCGCTGGGCAAATTCTTAGTCGACCGCACCGGTATCATGATCACTCACCGACCTTCGAGCATCGCGTTGGCTGATCGAATTCTCGTGATTGAGAATGGTCAAGTCGCTGACAGTGGACGGCATGGCGAATTGCTTAGCCGCAACAGCTTCTATCAGAGTCTTTGCGGCGAAATGAAGATGACCGCGTAAGACGAATTCGTCGAGCAGGCACGCGAGGAATCTCTCTACGCGGCCGCTTGTTGGCTCTTGGCGATCGGCAGCCGAATGATGAATGCTGTCCCGCGGCCGACGGTGCTCTCCACACGAATGCGACCGTTGTGCTCGTCGATAATTTCTTTGCAGGCGGCCAGCCCCAGACCGGTGCCACCCTTGCCCGTCTCATCGGGACCGCTCTTCGTCGAGTAAAACGCATCGAAGATTCTTGGCAATGCGGATTGCTCGATTCCACAACCGCTGTCGCGAACGGTCAACTCGACCATTGCGTCATCGTGACTTGCCGTCAACGAGGACTTGGCAAGTCGAATCAAAACAGTTCCACCCTCCGGCATCGCTTGACGAGCATTGATGAGCAGGTTGAGCAGCACACGTTGGATCTGATTGCCGCTTGCCATCACCGGAGGAGTCGACTCGTCAATCTCCGTTTCGATTGCGATACGATACTTCCGCATTTCTCGTTCAAGCAGCACCAACGAACTCTGGATGACAGGAGCGAGTAATGTGGGCTCTAGCGAGTCGCCTCGATTGCGAGCTTGGGCCAGCACCGTGCTGGTGATTTTCGCCGCCCGCTCCGACGCTTCGAGAATCTTGGAGAACGCTCGATCACGACTTGCGGCGTCCTGGTTACGCATCCCCAGACGTGCATAGTTGATGATCGTCATCAAGATGTTGTTGAACTCGTGAGTCGCGGTGCCCGTTAATTCACCGAGCGTCGCCATGGCCTGCAGCTTGCGCATCTCAGCTTGAAGCCGCTCAACTTGGTCGGAATCAATGGCGCTAGTAGGCAGAGTCATGGGGTCTCTTACAAGGCAATTGGAAATATGCAGTAGGAAAGATAGCGATCCGTAAAAGGATCTATCGTCAGCCCGCACCCATTTGCTATAGCACACACGGAGTAATCCACAGAGTTTGCCTACTCGAACGCGGCACATTCCCCGCCAACGAACTGCCCCCAGTCGTTAAGCCCCACCGGAGAGCACCCCATGCACTCAGATTCCACTGCGGCGAAAACTCCGCCCAACATCATTGAGCGGCTGAGACTCAAGACGGAATACGCGTGGAGACAGGGGTTTTCCGTCCGCTTCGAGCCACTCGATGGCCGAGATGCGACGTGGTGCGAAATCGGCGGAAACAAGACAATCTTCGTCGATATTGCACTCACCGCGAGTGAGCAATTGGAGCAAATCGAACGCGCGATCCACGAGTTCGAAAGATCACAGCTACGCGTGCAAGGAAGTCTGGTTGTGTAGTCGAACCCGCGAGTGAAGCAAGTGATGAGGTCCGGCTTGCGAAACAGGTGCAGCGTGTTTCACGACGCATGGCAGACGCACAATTGACGACTCCTTCATCGAATCGGCTTTCGGACGTGGAAAAGCTCTGCAAGCCGAAGGATTCAAGAAGTCGGGGTAGCGAGGGGTGGTGGCGAATTGATAGGTTCCAGCTCTGGTACCCCGTCTTCTCGTGCGAAGGATCGCCGTGATGTCGTCTGCTGCCTCTACTCGCTTTCTTATCTGTCGCCTCAATTCAGTTGCTGAAGTTGTCCTGACATTGCCAGTCGCCTGTGCGCTGAGGGACCATTTCCCAGACGCTTGGATCGGCTGGGTCGTTGAATCACCGTCTCACAGTATCGTTCGCGGACATCGTGCGATTAATGAAACGATCGAATTGCCCGTTGGCTGGTCTAAGTCAATGTCGGGCTTGCGCGAAGCGAAATCGTACCTGGAATCACACGAAGTTGACGTTGTTATCGATTGCCAGGGATGCACGTCCTCAGCACTCGCAGCCATGCTATCGGGGGCAAAGCGACGTCTAGGTTACACGGGCTCGAAATTCAATCCATTGAGCCGCTTGATTTGCAACGAACGAGTCACTCCTGTCTTCAGCCATCTGACGGACCGCTCATTAGAATTGCTTACACCGCTAGGAATCCACACACCAAGGGTCCGTTGGGATTTCCCGCTCACTGCGATTGCAAAAGTATGGGCGAAGCGTTGGCGTCAAACGATTCCTGCGGCGAAGCTTGCGATCATGACACCAAGCGGAGCGTGGAATTCGAAGCGCTGGGAAGTTGACCGTTTTGCGATGACGGCTCGCTATCTCCATGATCAATACGGCTATCAAACCGTCGTGATTTGGAACAGCTACGACGATCGCTTGATGGCCGAAGACATTGTCACGCGATCAGCGTCGACAGCCGTGCTTGCACCGGATACTGACTTGGTCCACCTGGCCGCAATGATCCGAACGGCCGATTTGTTCGTTGGTGGCGATTGCGAAGCTCTGCATTTGGCCGTCGCTGTTGGCACACAAGCCATCGGTCTCTATGGAGCCACTCGCCCATGTGAATCGGGACCTTACGGCCAAATTGCACTTCAGCACGCCTACGAACACGGTTCCGTGCGACGGAGAAAACGTTCCAGCAACACGGCAATGAAGACCATTCTTGTGGAAGACGTTTGCAAGGTCATCGACGAAGTCGAAGCTGGACAAGCCCATTGCATTCGGATCGCGGCATAGCTCGTCAGCAACTAGCTGGACAGCGCCAACTACGGATGATATCAGTCTAGCCGTTTTTTCGTGAAACATGGATGGATTTGATTTTGTCAGGGTCGATACCTAGGTCAGCAAGTCGTTTGCGACGTGTTTTCCCGTGGGACTTCGCGGCGATCGCGTTTCGAACCCGGCGCTGTCCAGTTAGAGCCCATCGGGCAGTTTGCCGGCGGCGACTTCGTCATCCCACTCGTCCATCAACGGCCAGCTTTCGGCGAGCGTGCCAAAGTCGGCCATTTGCAAGTAGCCTTGGACGCGATCGATCGTGCGATCGAGCATCGCGTTGTCTTTGCGGAAGATTGGTCCGTGGCTAGGGGCAAGCCACTTCACGTCGCTGTCGCGGATCCGCTGGAGACTCTTGACGAAGGCTTTAATGTCGCTGCCGTGGTGTGCGTCGATGGCACCGATGCATCCGTCGCGATAAATATTGTCGCCGCTGAGCAACATGTCGCCATGACGAAACGCGAGTTGGCTGTCGGTGTGTCCCGGGGTATGCCAAACCTGTAATTCGATTGACCCGACTGAGAGGATGTCGCCATCCACCACTTTGGTGTCGATCGTCACGGGCGGCATCGCCATATGAAGATTCTGTGGTTTGATCTCGGCCATCGTTTGCAACACGTCGCCTGTTTCAAGCGGCGTGACTGCGTTGGGATGCGAAGTGATCGTCGTCTTGAGTAGCTGTTTGGCTTTGGCAAGGCCTTGAATGTGGTCCACATCCGCGTGTGTCGCGACGAGTGTCTTGCAGCGAGAGATCGGGAAATCGAGTTGCCGAATGAGCTCAATGTAGTCATCGACGGTCTCTTCATAGCCGATATCGACGAGGATCCATTCGTCCGCGTCGAAGACAAGATAGACGTTGCAACCGAGCACTTCACCAGCCTGGAAATTCAGCTCGATGATGTTCGGGAATATCGGTTTGCGAGTAAGCATAACGAACGGCTACACGAGGGAAGGAATAGTTGAAGACATTGTAGATCCCACGTCGAGACTCAGACACCCGGCCAATAAAGTGGGATTCTGTGTCTGTGCAATCAGCAATTGCTACACATCCAGCGAATTCGAAAGTCCTTCCCGGTATGTCGGGAACTTGAGTCGACGCACTAAATCTCGTTTGAGTTTGCGATTCCATATTCGTTTATTGGTTTCGGATCGGAAACTCTTGGGTGAGTCCGCCGGTGGCGAAACAAACGTCGGTTCCGCTGAGCGAGTTTGTTTCGCGATCTCGCGGTAGAAGTCACCACGAAGCATCGGTTCGTCATCCGCGACGACATACAACCGCTCGCTTGATGGGCTCCAACTGGCGAGAACCGCGTCCGCTGCGTCATCGACGTGAATCAGGTTCAAGTAGCCTGATTCTGGTGATGCGATTGGTCGGCCGGCGATGATATCGGCTGCTCGAGGGATTCGTCCTGGACCATAGATGCCCGCTAATCGCAAAATACAACTCTTTGATTGCGGTCGCATTCGCCACAGCAATGCCTCGGCATCCAAGTGTGCTTTGCCACCATCACGACCAGGATGCGTGGGGCTGGTTTCATCCACCCAAGAGCCGTCGGTTTGGTGATACACGCCCGTGGTGCTGACGTAACAAACGTTGACCTCTGGATCGAGGTGCCCAAGCAGCCTCTTAAAGCCGCCAACTTGTGACTCATATCGATCTTGGCCTGAGCGACGATCGTAGCTGACCGCGACGAGGACGCAGTCGACCTTTGGCAGTCGTTGTAGGGTACGAGAATCCGACCAATCAGCCACCACGGGCGTGAAACCCTGGGCAGTAAGACACTTTACTTTTTCGGGGTCCCGGGTGGTCGCAAAAACGGTATCACCGCGACCTCTTGCCACGGCCGCAACACGGCTGCCGAGGTACCCACAGCCGAAAATCAACGTTCGAAGTGGCATTTCGGGACTTTTCCGCACGATCGGGGTTTGTAAATTGGAAAGTTTCTGATGTGCCACAGGGTAAGAACCTTTTTTCTTGTAGCTTTTCAGTGGCTACAATAGGCTACGAACCGTTTTCGCCAAGACCCGGAGTGACGCTTGAGAACTCATGAACGAATTTGTCGGCTTAACCGCGCAAGGCTCGTCGTTGTTGCGTCAGTCACATTGAGGGGCATCGCATGTTGGGTCGTCGCTATCGCGGTTTCCGTGGGGGCGAGCGGCCTCGCCTCGGCCCAGGACGTTTCAAGCAGAAAGGTTGCCCCTGGGGAAAGTACTGGACGTTTCCAGCAGGACGTAGCGGTCGCGCCAAGTTCGATTTCGGATGATTCGTCCAGCGCCGCTGGCACCGTTGTCCAGGTACCCGGTTCGCTGAATCGACTTTACCAACGCGGCGGTGCACCTCGAACCATCGAAGAATTGCAACTACTCGAGCGACAGCAACAGCGAGTTGCCTCGCTTGCCAACGCCTGCACCGTTAGCGTCCAGATCGGTCCGGCCCAAGGCTGTGGCGTCATCATTACGGGGACCGGCTATGTGCTCACGGCCGCTCACGTGGCAATGCGACCAGGCAAACACGCGATCCTCACGCTAGCTGGCGGACGTCAAGTCACAGCAACCACGCTAGGTATGAACCGCGGAGTGGATGCGGGGCTCATCAAAATTGATCCCGGGCAAAATGGATCCCAGCCCTGGCTTCATGCGTCACTGGGGTCGAGCGATAATCTGCTCAGTGGGATGTGGTGCATCGCAACCGGCCATCCCGGAGGTTACAGCGAAGACCGAGGTTTCGTGACGCGAGTCGGACGCATTCTTTCGGTTCGGCCTGATTCTCTCGTTACCGATTGTGCGCTGATCGGTGGCGATAGTGGCGGTCCTTTGTTTGACATCGCTGGAAAACTGATCGCGATTCACAGCCGCATCGGCAATGACGTTGCGGATAACCTGCATGTTCCCGTCGTCCACTATGATGACGACTGGGACCGACTCGTAAACAAAGAAGCCTGGGGGTATCTCCCAGGTTTCAAGCCCGCGTTGGGTGTTTCGGGGAACCAGTCCATCGGAATCGCTCAGGTCGTTGAAGTTAAACCGAACACTCCGGCATCGGCGGCTGGTTTTCGTGAAAACGATGTTGTGGAAGAATTCGGCGACGCAATGATCACTGACTTTGATTCACTCAAGCGAGCCGTCGCCGATACCATGCCTGGCGAACGAGTCGTGGTTTGGATTAGCCGCAGTGGTCAAAGAATGAAGCTGTTCGTCGAAATTGGCCGGGCTGAATAAGTAACTCTCCGTTTTAGGTGACGTGGAATTCCCTGTCATTTGAGCAACATGAATCTCGCTTTCCACAAATTCAATCGTTTTGAGTTCAACATGAACATGCGTGTTGCGATCGTTGCCGTGTTGACGTGTTTCGTTCAAGTGAGCTTCGCACAGCTCGAATTGGACGACGTGCCTGAACGATTCAGCCTCGGTGTTTCGAATCGTCGTGATAACGGTGAAATGACGGCGTTGGTGCGCCCGGTTGCCAACAAGTTCGCCTCGAGCGTTGTCCAAGTTGTCTGTGGCGGACGCCCCGTCACTCTGGGCACGATCGTCAGCAGCGACGGATACGTACTCACAAAACAAAGTGAACTGACAACGGATCCGATTCGCATCCGTTTACATGACGACCGATTGATTGACGCCCGTGTGGCCTCCGTCCGCAAGTCGAGTGACCTTGCTCTGCTGAAAATTGATGCCCCACAAGGCTTTACGCCCATTCAGTGGTCAACAGACTCACCGCCTGTTGGAAGCTTTCTCATCAGCCCTGGTCGGGGCGCTCGCACCATCAGCATCGGCGTCGTGAGCGTGTTGGCTCGTCCTGTTCAACATCAAGGAAAATTGGGTGTCCATCTCGTCGATGATTCCGACGGACGTGCACGCGTACAGACCGTCATTCGTGATAGCGGGGCTGAGTTGGCTGGCGTCGAGCCGAATGATCGAATCGTTGCGATCAATGGCCAGGCCGAACTCAGTGGCAATAGCGTCGTGAAGACACTCAAAGCGATGTACGCCGGTGAAAGCGTGCGATTGACCATTGAACGTCTCGGCACGTTGCTCGAAATGGATGCGACAATTCGAGAGTACAATCTGATGCAAGAATCCGAAAACGATTCCAAGATCAACGGCCCTCGCAATATACGCCTCAGCGGATTTGATCGAGCGATCCAGCATGACACGGTGCTGGATCCCGATGAATGCGGAGGCCCCGTGCTCGATACCAACGGCCAAGCCATCGGCTTGAACATCGCCCGTGCCGGACGAGTCATGAGCTACGCCCTGCCGTCTTCGCTCGTCATCCCCGAAATGACGCTCCTGCTCGAAGAAGCACGATCCGCGGCTCGATAGTTCAATCACTCGAAGAGGAACTGCAATTTTCTTACGACTGCGAAACCGACGTCGGCTGAGTGACGTCGTTCATGTTTCCCACAAGCCATGTCATTGCAATCTTGATTTCGGCGAGGTGCTTGCGAGTTAAAAGGCCGTCGTGCTCCAAGCCGTTAAGTGTGACAACACGCTTGACTCCGCCATAATGCTCAACAACTTGTTGCTGTAACTCGGGCGGAACAAGCGTGTCGCATTCGGATTGCAGGAAGACCGCCGGCAACTGAACCCGAGAAGCGGATCGAATCGCATTCATTTCGCTGGGCGTTGCGGCTGCGACCCGGTGCATCAGATACCCGAGGGGATAACGTGCCGCGACGCGGCGGACGACTTCTGTGAGCGGTGGGACATTGCGAAGTAACAGTCCAATCGAAGCCCCAGCCAAGATTGGCTTGTCTTGGCAGATGCGTGCCGCAACACCGAGCGCCGTGGCGCTACCGAGACTGTTGCCGCACAGCAGTAGTCTTGTTGTGCGGCTGGATCGATTGGCCATCGCATAGGCCGCAAACTCCGAGGCGACGTCAACATGCGTTGCCAAGCTAGCGCGGCCTTCGCTATTGCCATAACCGGGCGGATTCAGCGTCCAAACATCGCCACTCAACGTCGGCAAAAGATCCAGCGGAAACATCGATGATCGTTCGGCGCGACCGCTCGTCCCAGGAAACTTCAGCACCAGCCACTCGCTCGGGCTCGCCTCAGGAGCGATTGACTCAAACCCTCCAGCCACACTCGATTGTGACTGGGTAAAGTAATCGAGGTTGCCATGCTTGGAACGAAACACATGGCGTTGCTGGGGCGCGTGGTCCAAGTGACCACGCGATGGACGGAGCACCGCGTGATCGAGCAGTTTTCGGCGAAAGCGATTGATCAACTTGAACTCGCTTGCTCAAGCATTAGTGAACCCGCTGTCCAGGCTGGGCACCTTCGTCAACGCCAAGAATGAATACCTCAGCACCTCCAGGCCCCGCGGCGGTGACCATCCCTTCGCTCATGCCGAACCGCATCTTGCGCGGTTGCAAGTTGGCAACCATCACGACAAGGCGACCGACCAACTTCTCTGGGTCATAAGCGGCTTTGATACCCGCGAACACTTGCCGAGTTTCGTCACCACCGAGGCTGAGCGTGAGCTTGAGCAATTTATTCGCTTCGGGCACATGCTCGGCGCTGATCACGCGAGCCACTCGCAAGTCGACCTTCGCGAAGTCCTCAATCGAAATCTCCGCAGCAATCGGCTCGTCCTTCAACGGTTGGTCACTGTCGTTGAACGTAGGAACCACGGTCGTTTCCAATTGTTCTTCGCTTTTGCTTTCATCAATCATTCGTTGTAAATCCTCGATTTGAATTCGGTCCATCATGCGTTTGAACGGCGCGACAGTTCGGCCGACTAATGGTGTTTGGCTTTGTGCCCATGACGTAATCGGATCACCCAAAAACTCGCCGCAATCTTCAGCAAGCTTTGGCAAAATCGGAGCCAAGTAGATCGCTAGTTGTCGGAACAAGTTGAGTGCCACCGTGCATACATCACGCAATTCACTCTCACGCCTCGGATCTTTTTTCAGATCCCAAGGTCTGGAGTGTTCGACGTACGGATTCGATGCGTCGGCGATCTCCATGACCAGGCGTGTGGCTTTCGCAAAGTCGCCGACTTCGTAGGCCGAGGCAATCTCATCGCCCTTCGCGGCAGCAGCTTGGAATAAACCACCATCCTCCGGATACGTTTCACTCAACCCACACACCGATGCAAACTTGCCAACACGGCTCGCCAAGTTGACGACTTTGCCGACAAGGTCTGAATTCACCTTGTCCACAAACTCAGTGAGCCCCAAGTCGATGTCTTCGACCTTCGGCGTCAACTTGGTCGCGTAGAAATAACGCAAATGGCTGGGGTCACCATTTTGCAAGTACGTTTCGGCGGAGACGAGCGTCCCGACGGACTTACTCATTTTCTCGCCAGCAACCGTCAAGAAGCCGTGGATGTGTACTTTCGTGGGCAGAGAGTAGCCGGCCGTGTGCAACATGCCTGGCCAAAATAGCGTATGAAAGTAGGTGATATCTTTGCCGATGAAGTGATGAACTTCGCAGTCCTCACTTTGCCACCAGTCAGCCAGTTTCTCATCGTTCGCGTTGCACCACTGCAACGTGCTCGCAATGTAACCAATCGGCGCATCAAACCACACGTACCAGTAGTTACCCGGTGCGTCGGGAATCTCGAAGCCGAAATAAGGGGCTGGGCGGCTGATATCCCAATCGCGAAGTTCGTGGGCTAAAAAGTGGCCTTTCAAGTAGTTCGCGGTTTCGCTTTGCAAGGCGCCGCTGGTTTGCACCCAGTCAGCAAGAAACTCATGTTTCTTTTCGATCTCGACGAACAGGTGTTTAGCCTCTTTCAATACCGGCGTAGCACCGCTGAGCGTGCTCACAGGATCGATCAACTCAGTTGGGCTGTACGTGTGACCGCACTTGCCGCAATTGTCGCCAGGTTGGTTGGGGGACTTGCAACTCGGACACGTGCCGCGGACGAAACGATCCGCGAGGAAGGTGTTGGCTTCTGGGTCAAACAGTTGCTCGATCATTCGTTCGGCGATTAATCCAGCCTCACGCAGTGACGCCCAAAACTCATTGCAAAGCTGGCGATTCTCGTCGCTGTTCGTGCTGCCGTAATTATCGAACTCGACGCCGAATCCCGCAAAATCTCGTTGGTGCGCCAGACTCATATCGGCGATCAACGCTTGTTCCGTGCGACCTTCATTTCGGGCGCGAATCATGATCGCGGTGCCATGCGTGTCGTCTGCACAAACGTAGACGCATGGGTTGCCGATCAAACGTTGAAATCGGACCCAAATGTCGGTTTGGATGTATTCGACCATGTGACCGATATGGATCGGCCCGTTGGCGTAAGGAAGAGCACTGGTAACGAGGATTCGTCGCGTCATTACTTCTGGAAATCCGTGTGTTGAACTGGCTGAGACGGAATTGTAACGGCCCAACTCCCTAACGACGACGTGTCAATCGGCTGCGGAGTTCACGCTCGTCAATCCCAGATTGTTTTGCTGGGTGTCGAAACCTGACTCGGGAAGGCCGCGCCGCGGTTCACGGCAAGCACCGGTATCTGATGAGAATCCCGATATTTCTCGAGAAACACCGTGAAACACAAAAAAAGCTAAAGTCTCCGCTCCATCGCCGATCATTGCCCTTGCCCTTGGGCTACCCGATCAATCAGGATCCGGACCGCTGGGTCGAATCGATACGCAAGATGCTTTATCGGATCGGCTAGTTCTCATTCGACTCGAGCCGTCCATGGAGGGACGTACCCGATGAAGGCGAAAACCGTATTGGTGATTGCGATCGCAATCGCGTGGACTTTTCCAACCAACGCCGCCGTCGCTGCCGACGCAATCCTGATCGAATTCAGCTCCGAGCATTGCGCTCCCTGCCGCGCGATGCAGCCCGTCCTGGCGGAATTAGAAAGCGATGGGGTTCCGATCCGCCATGTCGACGTCGGTAGTGAGCCCCATCTTGCGACCCGATATGGCATCCGCCAAACGCCAACCTTCGTTGTCGTCAGCGGCGGACAAGAACTCACACGACTCGTCGGAACACGTACTCGTCAAGAATTGATCGAGGCACTCAATGTCTCGCCCAACGGACCAATCGTCCAAACGGGAGCGGATTTGCGGCCTGCAGACATTACTGCACCCCAAACTCGCCTCGCACCGATCTCCACTGCGGGCCAGTTCGCTAGTGCGGGCCAGTTCGCGAGTGCGGGAGTGGATAATACCTACAGTGAACCGATGCCGAGTGTATCCGTTGCCGATGCCATCCAGCGGGCACAAGCGGCTACGGTGCGGTTGCGAGTCTTTGACGGGCACGGCTATGGAGCTGGCACCGGAACGATCATCGATACCCATGGTGAAGAAGCTCTTGTCCTAACCTGTGGCCACTTGTTCCGAGACACCAAGGGCGAAGGCAAAATCGAAGTCGATTTGTTCATCGGCGGCCAAGTTCAAACGGTTATTGGGCAGCTCATCGATTTCGAAGCAACCGATCGAGACATCGCACTTGTCGCCATTCGTCCTGGCTTCGAAATTCAACCTGCTCAAGTCATCCCCGCAGGCATGAAAGTCCAGAACGGACAGCCAGCATTCAGTTTCGGTTGCGACCGTGGCGACGACCCATCACGTCGCGATACCCGCATCACAGGCATCGACAAGTACAACCAACACCTCGGCGTATCGAATCTCGAAATCGCTGGAGCACCCATCGATGGCCGAAGCGGTGGCGGTTTGTTTGATGCCGAAGGTCGCTTGATCGGGGTTTGCAACGCCGCTGATTACAAAGGTGACATCGGTATCTATGCTGGCCCCGGAAGTATTCACTGGCAACTCGATCGTGCCAATCTTACCGGACTCTATCAACTCGAAGGAAAACTTGCTCCCGCTGGTGAACGGCTTGCAAGTCTCGATAATTCAAGTGTCGCGCCAATCGGAATGACGATCCAGCCTTCCGCCGTTTCCGGGGCTTCTTGGGATGCTGCTCCTGCACCAATGAATAACACTCCAGGTGACAATAGCAACCAAGGTGACACCGAAATCATTGTCATCATGCGAGACCGCAACAGCCCCGAGTCGAGTGGCCGTGTGATGACCGTCACTCAACCCAGCGATGATTTGCTGAGAATGCTTCAGCAACAATCACGATAAACTCAGCATGTCGTCATTCCTGCAAGGCTTGGTATTCATCGCTGACGACTGATTCAAAAACGAAAAAGCGACGCGTTGATCTCTCGACGCGTCGCTTTTGTTATTTAGGAGGCTAATCGACTATTTCGCAGGCATTTTGAAATCAGGGTTTCCAATTCCAATCACGCCAGTAGCCACTCGTCCACCAGCATCGCCGGATGGCTGGCTAGTCAGGTCGTCTTTGCCAGCGTGAACAACGAACGCGCGACCAAGTACAAAGTGCAACTTTGTGTGGCTCGTCGTAATTTCAACGGTCGCAACACCGTTTTCATCCGCTGTGATATTGCCCAAGTCACCCGCGTGGCTCTCCGCGCCTGGTGCACCGTGCTTATGGCCGCTAGCGTCATAGTGACCGCCCGTTGCCGTGCCATCCGTTCCGCGAAGGTCTCCAAACGTGTGGATGTGGAAGCCGTGTTCACCTGGCGTCAAGTTGTTGATCTTCCCAGAGATCTTTAGCTCTTCGCCTTTCTGGGTCAAACTCAATAGGCCGCGAACTTTACTGTCCTTGGTCGGGACAATCATTGCAACGCCAAGCGTCGGTAACTCTATCGCCGCGTGAGCAGCGTGAGCCGCAGCATGAGCCTTTGCGGCTTCATCCTGAGCGCTGGCGACTGAGGACAAACTGAGTCCAGCACAAATCGCAAGGGTCGAGATCCAATGAACGCTATTCATCGTTAATTTCTCCGAGTGGGGTGATTCAATGGGGGGGATTGGGTGAGATGGACACCAACGGTTCATACCACGATACATCAACGAGCTGTCGCGGGCACCCGTCACGTGAGGGAAATTCACGGTTGGTTCGGATCCGTACACGACATTCTGTTCACCCACATGGTCATGACGAGCCAATTCGTTCTCAACCATCGGGACGATATGCCTGAATGGACGAGCGATTCGGTGTCGACGGTTCGTCCGGAATCACGGGTTCCTGTTGTCTGTATCGGTCCAAAACTCCGGCGAACGGAAACAATAAGCAGCACCCGCAAAACGTGGCCAAGATCGCTCCATAGCAATTTAGTAGCATTACAAAGTCTTTTTCCTGAAACCGTGCGTAACGAATTTCCAAACTCGCCAATCCGACACAAGACCCCACAGCGAAACACACAACTAAACTCACCGCAGCAAGCCGCTTTATCCATGTCGGTGCGATTGTGCTATACGCCGCTGTTGCCGCGATTGCTGGAAAAACGATCCACATTCCGACCGCAATCGTCCAGAAATCCGAAACGCGTATCGGCGTCGATTGACGCACGGTGATGGACAGCACGACCCCGGTTGCGAGCGTCAGAAAACCGATGTCAAGAATTTCATACTGACGCCGCGGACGCTCTCGGATGACGCTCTCGCTTTGCCAAGATACAATGCCCAATAAAAAAAACAGAATCGATTGAGCGATCACCATCCCACCAAGCTGAGCAACGAGTCGAACGAACTCCGATGGCAATGTTGACAGCGAAGATTCACGTAACTGAACCGAAAGAAGGCTCAAAAGAAACGCCCCAGCGACAATCACGAGGATGCACCCAACACAACGCTTGATCGCATTTCGCAAACCACTGACAATCCAAAAGCTCTGACCAACCGCACCATATACCAGTCCGATTCCCGCAAAAGCGAACAGCATCTTGCTGCCTTCCGTCCGTAGGATTCCACTGGTGTTAGCACCAAACCACAAATCACCAAACCACAAATATTGAACCCACGGATACATTGCCAGCCCCAGCAATGCCAACCAGCAACACCAGGCGACACGAGTCCAATAACCAAATTTTAAATCCATGACGCTTGTTCTCTCGAACGATTCGCAAAATCGTAGTTCATAATTTCAGCAACAAAAGTAATTGATAAAGTCTACTGATGGATCGTACCACTGAACCGGTGATCGCGGTGCTCGGGCATCCGATCGCTGGTAACGCGACACAATTTGCGCTCGAGCGGGCATTCGCAGCGATGCAGATTGACTGGCGAGTGTTGTCCTTCGACGTTCAACCCGCAACGCTGCATCTTGCCCTCGAAGGTCTCGATGTCTTGGGGTTCGAAGGTGTTTTGATTGACCCAAGCTTATCGGACGCAGCGAAACTCTGGGCTCGCACCAAATCGCCGCATGCGTCCAAGTCGCTGCAAAATTCCGTAACACCCGTTTCGTTGACGGATGAGCCCAACGAAACCCAAACGGAACCCAGCCAGATCGATTCGCCGCTTGAATCTGCATTTGACATTCTCTTTCGCGACCACTCGTCGCTCACCACAGAATCGCGAGTCGGCTGGTCATCGCTCGATGCGGCTGGAACCTGGCTCCTCGATGCAGCCCGCGAACACTTCGAATCTCGAGGACGTGTCATTGAGCGATGGGCTCGATTGGGAACCCTGACGAGCCCATCGCTCAATGCGTTAATCCCCTTGTTGAACGCCGTCGAACAAATCGACTTTGAACCTGATTCGGCCGACACCTTGAATTTGATCATTGTCTCACTTCGGAATACAGAAAAGGCGAATTTCGATGATTGGCCTCGCGGTGATCTGTCGACGCTCGTGTTCGATATCGATGGGCACGTCGTCCCCAATTCACTTACTGACCTTGGCTATCGCGTTGTTACCGCCGAAGACCTGCAGGTTGGTATGCTGAGTCGTTGTCTGAGCCAATGGACACACCAGTCTCCACCACTGGACGTCTTGCGAGAGGCGATCGAAGAGTACTCCGCGGTTTAATTTCCTTGATGCGAGCCCATTTGAATGTCCCGAAACACGACGGACGATATCTCGGAACCGATATTGCATTTGCGTGATGACCACGTGGTCGAGACAATCGCCAAACTTCAACGAAGAATTAGCGAACGATTTCCTGGTGCGGGACTCTCGACGCTGTGTGGCGAGTTGCTTGAGATAGCACGCCGGGCATCACAACGTTCGGCACGTATCGGACATCCCATTCTTTGGATTCGCCTAACCGGCTACTTTTTTGCCGTGTGCCTCGTCGCACTCTTGATCTACATCATCGGGGAACTCGGCGTTCGGCCGATCAAGGAACCGATGAGCCTAGTTGAATCGCTCCAGGCCACAGAAGCCGCGACAAGTATGATGCTACCGATCGGTGCTGCACTGTACTTTCTGATCAATCTTGAGACGCGTATCAAACGACGGCGTGCTCTTGTTGCCATTCATGAACTGAGATCGATCGCACATATCATCGATATGCACCAACTCACCAAAGATCCCGAACGCGTGCTCCGCAATTGGCAAGGCACCGACAACTCACCCAAACATTGCATGACCCCGCTCCAACTGAATCGATATCTTGACTATTGCAGCGAAATGTTGTCGCTAACCGGAAAAATCGCGGCACTTTATGTTCGCCAGTTTGACGATCCTGTCGCTGTCGCCACCGTCAGCGAAGTCGAGAACCTGACCACTGGCCTCAGCCGAAAGATTTGGCAAAAAATCATGATCTTGACGCAAATGGATGAATCGCAATTACAAGCGAACAACAATGATCGACCCACCAATCCACCTCCGCAATCACAATGACCGCCTCGACCAAAGCTAGCCCTTCCGTGCAAAAACGACTGATCAAAGCCGCACAACGGTTGGCTGACCAAGTCGACTTAATCGCTTTTGATGAACCTGTCACACATGTCTACAATCCGCTTCGCTACGCGTGGCGAGCCCATCGCGCTTACCTCGAACGCTCGAACGACAAACGAGTCTCAGTGTTGTACCTTGGTATGAATCCTGGTCCTTGGGGGATGGCACAGACCGGCGTCCCTTTTGGTGAAGTTGCCGCTGTTCGTCATTGGCTTGGAATTCAAACAAAGGTTGACACGCCTTCCAATGAACACCCCAAACGCCCAGTCGAAGGCTTTGACTGTGCACGAAGCGAAGTCAGCGGTCGGCGACTGTGGGGACTCTTTGCCAAACGACATGCAAATGTCGACGCGTTTTTCCGTGACTCGTTGGTGCTGAATTACTGCCCCCTCGTGTTCATGGAATCGACAGGTAGAAATCGGACACCCGATAAACTCCCTAAGACGGAACGCATGGCAATCGAAAAAGTTTGCGATGAGCACCTTGCCGAAGCGTTGCTCGCTACCCGCTGCGAGTTTGCCGTAGGTGTTGGCGCGTATGCGGAAGCTGCACTTGCTAAAGCGTCCGCATCATCAAAGCACGACTGCAAAATCGTTCGTATCCTTCACCCGAGTCCCGCGTCACCCGCAGCAAATCGCGATTGGGAAGGGACCGTTTCGGCTCAGCTTGTCGATGCCGGAGTATGGCAAACTTAAGAACATACACTTCACTCCAGACGCTCTTTTGTTTTCCCGCACTTCGTGCTCCAACGCCAACACAGGAGCGAACACCCGCTAAAGCGGGAATCGTTTTCCGCCAACTTGATATCCGCACATCCAAAACGCTAGACTGGCCGTTCCAAAGAGGGGTGCACAACAGTATGTCGGTTCACGAATCTCACATAAAATCTTCGCAACAAGCCCTCTGGGCTGCGTTTGTGTTTGCGTCTTTGGCGGCACTCGCCCTCATTCTCGTGAACTTGCCCTATCGCTACGAAGAGTTTTCCGGCGAATGGATCACTCAGAGCACGGCAGAGCTGCAGTGGATTGGAACAACGCACGCGAAGGCGCCGATCTACGCAGGTATGCCTTTACGATTCTATGAAAAATGGGAAAGCCCAAGCGGTCATAGAAACGTGTTCTGGTCGACCAAGAATTTAGCTTTCAATGGCTTGTTGGCATGCGGTTTGGTGTCCATCGTCTATTGTGTCAGCCGACTTCGATATCGGCTCATTGGTACACCGCTTCCTTCGAATCGCAAGTGCATGTTCTTGGATGCGCTCGCCTCAATTGTTTTCATTGCCGCCGTGTCGCTCATTCTATTGAGTCTTTATCAAGAGACCCAGCGACATCGTCAATTGGCAATGCACCCCAGCATCAAGGGTGGTTGCTACCTCAGCTGCGAAGTGCCCGCCATCCTCAAGAGCAAAGTACCTTCGTTGGCGACAAAGTTTCTTAGCCGAATACGCATTGCCAACACGCATCGCCCAAGTGACGCGTGCCTTTCAGAACTCACTCAATTGGAAAGCCTGAATGGGCTTTTGGTAGATGGCGGTGCGACCCAAGTGTCGCATCTGAAAATGCTGACCGCCATGTCTCAGTTCACAAGCTTGCATCTGACTTCAATCGCTTTGACTGACGAACATGTCGCTTGGATTGGACGAATCCATCAACTCGAAGACCTTAACTTAAGCCGCACCAACTTCGACGGGAGGCTGCTGCGGCACTTGGACAATCTAGAGCATTTACATACGGTTAACTTCGATCAAACGCCGCTACGACTCGCCGAATTAGGAACGCCTGCATGGAAGAACTCCGTTAGCAGCCTGAACTTACCGCGCCGCGCCCGTGGTCCTGCGGATCATATCAAGCTTGAACAGTGGTTGTCGCTTGAGAATCTTTCAATTTCTAATCCTACTACGTTGATTTCTCCCGAAACGATTCGTATTGAGATTGCGAACTGCCCCCTCTTCCGCCGTCTCGTGATTGATCGAGTACAAAAGCATGATTTGATTGCAAGAGATTTACCAAAGTTTCAAGACATAAGCGATGACGTTGATGAGTTTGCCTTTTTCGGAACGTCCTCGGATGATTTACCGAGAGAAACGTGCATCGGCATCGTTGATCTTGAAAACGTGCCAAGCCTGAAGGAAATCGGAGTTTACGCTAACGAGCTAACGTCGATTCGCATCATCAATGCCCCCTCGCTGCAACTCCTTACCGTCTCCGACGGCGCATACGCTGATCGCAACGGTCAACGCTTTACACCAATTCAATCGACGTCATTGCAAAGCATCGTTAACGATATTGGAAATTGCGAAGGACCATCGAGTTTGTGTTTCGATCGATTGAATTTTCAAGAAATCAACTTGAATTCATTGACAAGAAACAGCCAAATTCGAGAACTGCGTTTTCTCCAGTCGCAAATCGACTTTTCTCAAATTCAACAACTGGCACCGTTAACTCGACTTCGATCCATTAGCGCCGGAGCGTGCGAAGCCTCTTCCGAAGATCTCTCATGGATGCTGGAATCATTTCCTGAACTGGAGACACTCGACCTGGACATCGGCGCTGTTGATGAATTGGCGCTCACGTCGCGACCAAGTCTTGCTGTCTTTGCCGCAAGGCCGCTGAAGCGTGTCAAGCGTGTCTGTGTCCAGGATGTTCCTGAGTTGGAAATGGACATCCATGTCGCTTGCCCAATCGACGAACTTTGTGTCATTGATGCGCCTCAACTCACTGGACTGGGCTTGGCTTCACCCTGGCCGAAGCAAGCAAGAATTTCAGGGCTACGCGGGTTACGATGGTTTGCCGCTGGCGGAGCGAGCGTCGATGATTCCGTACTTGAGTCCGTACTCTACTGCCGGTCGCTGGATCGATTAATGCTGGCGTATCCATCGCTATCAAAGGACTCACTAAAGAACATCGGAGGATTCCTTGAATTGACTTCGTTGGTGCTCCCAGGAGCCAATATCGATGACAGTGTGACGCCTAACTTTAAGAAGCTGATGATGCTTCGAGAAGCTAATTTTGACGATTGCAAAATTGGTACCGCAACCATTCATTGGCTGCTCGAAATTGAGAGTATGCGACGCCTCTCAATCAACTATGTTGAACTGCCGCCCGAGGCATGGGTAATGTTAACTCAAATGAAGCAACTGAACGAAATTGAGATCGCTGGTGCAAATATTTCCGACGACGTGTTTGCCACTTTGATGCAGGAGTTGCAACTGGAGCATCTCTGTATAGCGGATCACAAATTATCAAATGCGAAGTTTGAATGCCTCACGAAGAACGCGTCACTGCGTCTGCTCAATGTTTGTCGCTGTGGTTTGTCTCGCGATCAAATTCAACGACTGCTGCAATCAAACGAATCCCTGCTGGTATACTCCGATGAAACGGAAACCGATTCGATGCCAATGGCGGACTCCGCCGCCGAGGGACTCTCGCCTCAATCGACTAGCGATCGATGGGTCAGCAAAGAACGGTACCAGCACATCCGATTGCTTTTAGCCAACTATGGCGTTGCACAAGATTCCATGTTGAGAACCAGTTACTACGGTGACACTTCGAAGGAGAATTTGGATCAAGCTCTCTTAGGTTGGTTCGACTCAAGCAAATTCCGAACGCTAACCAACTTTGTGGAAACAAACTAAGTTAGCGAAATCAACAAAACTGTACCTTGAAAGTTGACGCTGCTCGCTAGTTTCAAAACGGGGCGTCGTCGTCGCTTGCTTCGTTAAAGGCATCATTGGGATCACCCGATGAACCCGAGCGACTCTCCTCAAAACCATCGACGACCTTAAACGACACGGCTTCAGCATTGAGAAAGAACTTGACTTCGCTCTGAGGGTCCTTTTGCCAGCGTCGTCCACTTAATCGGAAGGTGATTTCCACTTCTTGACCTTCGTTCATCTCATCGACGCTATCACAATCATCGCGAGTGAATTCGACCGGGACAAAATTGACGAAGCTGCCCTTGTCTTGCTCTAAAACCACCAGTCGCTTACGAAAGCCTTTGGCACCGAAGGTTTTGGTTTCTTCAATCAGGTGGACTTTGCCACGAACTTTTCCGTCACTCATTTTTCGAAGGACACTTTTAACAACGGCCTAGGGTATAGTTTGAATTTCTGATTATAGCGTCATCGGCTCATTTGCCCCACCGCCCCAAAGTGGTTCGTTTCGTGGCACTTTTGCGATCCACCGAGCAAGCGACCATCTGGCAATCGATCGCTTTCAATTGCATCATGCCGCTCGCCAAAGTACCTTTACCCATGCAATACACGTCGATCTCCGGTGTAACTTGATGACATCAGAACGACTTTTTCTGATTTGACCGCCCTGCCCGAGAGAATGCTGATGGAAACCAAAACAGTTGCCCCCGGAATTACGCGTTTCGATCGAGAGAACCGTGGGGGCGGCGGGTTCATGGTTCGTATTTGTCGCAAAGGCAAGCGAATCAATGAATTCTTTTCGGATACTCGGTACGGCGGAAAACGCAAAGCCCGCAAGGCGGCCGATGCGAGGTACGAAGAACTCAGTGAATTGCTGGGACCGGTGCAACCAGCCACAAAAAATAAACTGACAAGTCGAAATGGAACCGGAAAAGTCGGGGTCCACGAGGCCCACTCCGTCGACAACCGCTATTCGAACTGCGAGTACTCCGCCTACTGCGCATCCTGGGTCACTCAAGACGGCAAACGCGAGAAAATCAATTTTTCTTGGAATAAGTACGGCCAGGACGAAGCTTGGGAATTGGCGTGCTATGCACGGGATCGTGAATTGAGCGACCGAGACGCTGTCATCAAGGGCTACAACCGACGTGAGCAAGCTCGAAAGAAAAAGTCGTCAACGAAGCAGAGATAGCACTGTGGCCATCCGCTAACTGCAAATAAAAATAGGGCTGGCAGGACTTGAACCCGCGACCAAGCGATTATGAGTCGCCTGCTCTAACCAACTGAGCTACAGCCCCTTCGATCGGCGATTATTTCAGGTGTTTGCCTAACGGTAAACCCTGTCCAGGCACCTTCTTGTCCAGCACCCATGCGCCACAAAATACACCAGTTCTTATGGGTTCAAATGTATCGGTATCGGGTGCATGAGTTACTTTCTCTAGCCATCTACCGGAACTCCGGTCGTCCTAAAGTTTAACTGGCTGGTATCGGATCGCACAGCGGAGTGGCAGATTCAGATTTGAATCGCCACAGACGACTGAACCTTGCCGGTCGATGGGTTACAATCCGCTCTTCGTCGTTTCAGCGTGAAAATGGCAAGCGATGGGAAAGGTCTCCGTGTGTTCGGATACCTTGAACATCCGATAATGTGACTACGAATACCGATCCGTCAATGAATCGAGCATTCTCACGATGACGAATCTCGCAGCCACTTCAATACTTACGACCAAAATTCGCCTCGCGAACGAGAACATTAAGGCATGCGCCCAGTGACAACTGTGCCCGAAACACCCTCACGCCGTGGTCTCGGCCCAACTTCGACGACTGCGATTGTGGCGGCAAGTATGATTGGTTCGGGCGTGTATGTATCGAGCGGCTACCTCATCGCCGATCTAGGCTCGCCGTGGTGGGTACTTCTAGCCTGGCTAGTCGGGGGAATTATCGCATTCTGCGGTGCGACCGTGTACGCGGCGCTCGCGACACAATTCACAGAGTCTGGCGGGGAGTACATGCTGCTTGCCCGCGCGACGCATCCCGTTGCTGGATTGATGGCTGGATGGGTGTCACTGCTTGCTGGCTTTACAGGTGCGATCGCGCTAGCAGCGAAAACGTGCGAGACGTATCTGTTACCCCTGCTCCCGCATTTTCTCAGCGACCTTCCGTCGCCATCGATCGCTATTTCACTCGTCGTGATCTGTACCGCATTGAATGTAATTCGAACGGACTTGGCGGACGGCGTTCAGCGATTCGTTGTCTTGCTTAAGTTGCTACTAATCCTCGGATTCGTCGGCTTCGCGTTGACGCAATTTCCAAGCAAGTGGACGGGTTACAACGAAGCCACGTCTACTCCCTGGCCTGGGATGCTGAAGTTTGCCACTGCGTTAATGTGGATCTCACTCAGCTATTGTGGGTTTAACGCAGCGATTTACATGGCTGGCGAAGTACGCGAGCCTTCTCGCAACGTGCCAATCGGACTCTTGGCTGGGACTGGCCTAGTTACCGTCGTCTATCTTTTTCTCAACAGCATCTTTGTTCTGACGCCATCGTTTGAGCAAATTGCTGGCAAGGAGGACGTAGCTGCGATAGCCGCCCAATCCCTTGGTGGATCCTCATTTGTCGCTTGGGTCCGAATCATCATCGTACTGTCGCTATGTAGCAGCGTATCCGCGATGACGATGGCTGGACCGCGTGTGTACGCCAAGATGGCTGAAGACGGTTTTTTGCCATCAATCTTCTCCAACGAAGGACGGCCAACCTCAACCACAATCGCATTGCAAGGCGCGTTAGCCGTTATTGTGATTTCAATCTCCACGATCAATTGGCTGATCTCCTACCTTGGATTTACGCTCACGGTCACAGCTGCGCTGACGTGCTGTTTAATCTTTCTTCCCGGCCAACGAAACGCAGCTCGTCGCATTCCTTTTTTCCCACTTTCACCGGTCATCTTTGTGATCGGAACAGCCACCACAGCAACGCTCGCCGCCATTCGCGAACCGAAGCAAGCCATCGCCGCCGCAATCACGATTCTCATTGGCGCAGCGATTCACTTTGCCCAGCAAATGAAGAATCGCTAGCAAATTCGTGCCATGGAAGTGCAGCAGGCAAGGCAAGACACCAGTAGCCAGCCCCGAAAAACACGTTACAATCTCAGTCATCTAGACCAAGCATCCGTAGCTCAATTGGATAGAGCATCGGTCTTCGGAACCGAGGGTTGGGGGTTCGAATCCCTCCGGGTGTACTCTTTCTGATTCATGGCATGCTCCGTCATGAGTCGCCAAGTCCTGACTTTCTAAGGACTTATGGCTATCTTCGGTGAAAGTCGTGTCAACTGCCGTTTTGGCGTTTTCTGACACAGACTGCCCATCCTTGCCATCCTCAGCCACCGATGTGCTGCTGTGGCGCTGCCAAGACTTGTCACCACCATCAACATCCCTCGGTTCCGCTACCGTCTCAATCACGTCTTCGCTGGGCGGCTTCGTGGGTGCCCGAAAGCTTGGAAGTTTCGAGACGGCGTCAACTTTGTCGTCGAGGTCGCTGTGGGTGTAGATGTTCATCGTCAAGCGAATGTCGCTGTGGCGAGCCATCGTTTGCGTCACCTTCGGCGACACGTTCGCTCGTGAGAGGTTGGTGATGAACGTGTGGCGGTTCGCGTGGAAGTCCGCGAATAAGCCCGCCGCGTTTTCGTAGCTCAAGTAGTCGCTCGCTTCACGCTGGCTGGATTCCTCATCGTCATCCGCCGCTTCGCTGATCCACGTTGCCCGAGCGACGCCCAAGTCATGCTTCATCATCTTGGACGTGCGGCGATCAAACCCGCAGGTCTCTTTGGTTAGCGGAAAGAGCAACGTCGGGTGCTTGGGTTCCCGCAACTCCAGCCATTCGCGAATCTTCTCCACGACCTCTGCCGACAGAACTTGAACGTCCTTCTTTCGTCGCTTGCTATAGGACGCTTCGACCGTCACATGAGGCGGCTTCGCGTCAAACTCGAACGACGAGAGCGTCAGGCTCGATATCTCCCCTCGCCTGTAGCCCGTCGATGCTGCGATGATGTAGATGATTGCTCGATCGACCCCGTCAATAGCTTGGACTGATTTCCCGTTTTCTGCCGCGATAATCAGTCGCTGAAACTCGTCCACTGAAATCGCACGACGATCATGGCGGCGATCCGTGTCGACGTTCAGCTTCGGAATCTCGCTGATCGGGTTAGCCTTAATCAGCGAGCGTTTGCACAGCCAACGGCAAAATTGGTGCATCGCTTGTCGGTAGTGGTTGCTTGTTTGTTTCGCGAGCCCGGCTTCACGCCGCTTCGCGAGGTAATCCTCGACTGGCTGCCCCGCGATATCGGTCACGTAGGCGAACTCGCACGCTTCAATTGTCTTTTCGAGCCGTGGCTTGAGGTTTTCAAGCTGCTTCTCTGACACATCTCGTTGGCGAAGGTGCTTGAGGTACGACTCCATCAACGGCAAGATCGCCAACTGATGACGTTCGGGTGAGGCTACGCGAATCCCATCACGCACCATCTTCGCCTCTTCTTCGAGCTTCAGGGCTAGCTTCTCTGTTGCAGACTTGTCGGTGAATCCTTTGCGTTGACGGCGCTTGCCGGTTTCATCGACAAAGCTGAAATACCAGGCAGCCCGGCGATTGCCTTTGTCAGCAGTCTTTCGGTACACGCTCGCCATCGATCTTGGTCCTCTAAAAAACAAACACGTGAGTTGAAATGATTTCAGTGAAACTATTTCGGCTTCACTGGTCGCGGGCAACCTTTCGCGATCCACTGACGAATCTCGGAGAGCCGCCAACGAACACTTCCACCAAGAACGACAGGTCTTGGTAATTCACCGGTGCTCTTCAGCCGGTACAGTGTCCTCTCGGACACGGAGAGGATTTTTGCAAGCTCTCGTGCGTTGACGAGTTCGACCTCGACTAGCTGGTCTTCACGTCGCCCAGCCTTCTGCAACTCGGATTGAACAAACGGTGTCGTCATTGTTCAACCTTCGGATCTTCATCTTTGCTTTGGAAAAAAATCCACTCATGGGCGAGTTCCCCGACTTTGGAAACGAGCGGAAGATCATCACGCCCGAAACGCGACGACTCCTGCCAAACGTCTCCGTTCTTGAACAGACGAGTGATCGTGACGGCATGACGGATTCCAACTTTCGTGTCGTTCTTCCAAACGGACGCTTTGATGAACCCCATGCGGATGATATGGACTGGTGGGCGACTCATGATTGCACTCCCTGGTTTGTGCGGACCTTATCAGATTTTGCGTACGAAATAAGTCAGAAAACGAGGGGCCGACAACACGTGATGTGTGTTCGTTGCCGGCCCCTCAAAAACCTCTGCTTGCGCATCGGGCGAAACTCGTGGTAATCTTCAATGGAATCACTCGATCGGTCACCCGTTCGTTACGATTCACTGTTGAAGATTTACTGATGAAGTTTCTAAAAACCGACGTGGAATCAATTTGCGTTTGATCCACGTCAGAACCTTCTCTCTAAACTATCAAAAAACCGGCTACCGCCATCGACTTAGTCGTCCGATGGCAGCAACACTGTGGTGTAGGAACTATCTGGCTCTGTGATGACCCAGAAGCGAACTTGATCTCGATCGTCGTAGGCCGACAAAAGTCGATAGCCCGCGCCCAATGCGAAATTGTTTGCTTCACGATCTTCGTCGCAGACCAAACCCCAATCACCTTTGCGATGCCGTTGCAGGGCAATGCAAATGTCGATTGGGTTCAGCTTCTTCGAAGCTGACGCTGTAACAAAGACTGGACCAGTCTCAACAACCTCGGAGGATTCAAATGTGTTTATCATTTGGACCTCCTTTTTTTTCGGCCAACACTTGATGCATTGGCCTTCGTTCCTTCATCCATGGCGTGCATTGGCACCGGATCTTGAACATCGGCTTCGACTTGCGTTCGAAACCAGTTCATCGTCCGCAGCAATACCTCCAAGACACAAGGCAGGTCCTGGTGGCTGAACGACGCAGCGTTACACCATTGACCGTCTTTGTCCTTGTAGCCACGCGTGATCTTAAAGGTTTTCCATGGCTTCCCGAACTTTGATTCGTTCTGCCACACAACCCCTTCGATGTTGCCAATTTGTTCTTTGAACAGGTACTCTTTCTTTTTTTCTTCCATAATTCTCCTTGTGTGTTTCTTTTCGACGCTGAAAGACTCATTTCTCTCAATGCCGAGTCAAAATTGTAAAACCGTTTTCAACCTTGTTTAACCGTGCGGCTTAAGCGACTGCTCTTGTCGAGCAGCTTTCAGTCCGAACATCAGAGCCAACAAATTTGTTGATCCCGATCTTCGCTCTGGTGTTTTGCTTCTCGTCGCAACTCCTTTGAATTCCATTCAAACGTGACGATGACTCGACACGCGTTGATAAATGGTTAACCGTCGCTCGTTGTTTATTTCAGCTCTTGAGCAGAGAGCGATTGGGGTTGCAGAAGGGGTTGCTTCTACAAAAAAATTTCGTTGACTAAACTGTCCTCTCTTTCGTCGGAATCAACGCGACCAATTCCGGCATCACCACCACCGTCACCGGTGCACAGCGAACATCAAACGCCCTGAACAGCGCCATGACGGCGTCCGCTCTGGATTGCCGTGCAGTGATCCAGAACCATTCAAAGTTCGCCTGTTTGAGTTTGCTTTTGACGGTGTCGAACGCCACCATACGAAGCACATCATCACGTAGCGACCTCGCCGATCTCGTCGGTACACCTGTCATGTGTCCGTCGATTCGTAGAAAGCCGAGCCAGTCAGGAACGCCTTGACGCCGAAAGAACCCTTGCGGTAACCCGCCCACGCATTGCCCGATTGCGGTAGCCACATCTTCATTGGAGATACGCGCTGCATCGGGGTAGTACTGGGTGAAAAACAGCAAGCGTGCAAACGCACGCAACTTACCGTCACCCTCAAGAGCCTTTGCCCACAATGGTGGGAGCCCCAATTTTGATGCCGCCGACTTCGAAAGCATGAAGTAGGTAGTGCCGACGGAGAGCGGCCTTGCAACGACAAGCCTCCGTCGTGTCAAAGTCCACATCGCATTCGCTAGTTCTTCGGAGCTGAAAACGGTGCTTGCTCCCCAAGTCGATTTTGTAACGATGCCGTGGGTCACTATAAGCGACACGAGCAGTCTTTCCTGCTCCCCGTGAAGACCAAGCGTTCGGAAATTTGAGTCCTGCATGATCGGTGCCAGTCCTGCGGGAACCTGGTCGGCGACCTTTGATTGCTCAGATTTCATGCTGTACCTCATTGGTGGGTACGAACATTTCGTCCATCGCGTCCTGCTCTAGGTTGCCGCTCG
>JBGSNA010000373.1:0-2061 GCA_041739875.1 Pirellulaceae bacterium | reverse complement strand
ACAAGACGAAACTATTCCCCCAAAGAATATCCTCGTGGCCAGTCCGTAGGACAAGCAATTGGGCTCAACTTGTCGCGACGGATTTCAGTCAACAGGAGCGAGAACAGCTAGACTGGAGTGTTAAACGTGGGGTCCCCTTTGCAAATGAAACATGGGTGGAGCACATTGCCCGAACCTTCGATTTGGAGTCAACCATGCGTCCACATGGACGACCAAGGAAGACGCTGACCAAGAAATGAATCTCCGAAACTTGCAAACGGTATCCGACACCTTTGCTTCATCCGTGCACCGGAGAACGCGAGCGGAGCGATTTGGCCGTTAGAAACATTTCCGCGCGTTCCCGGTGACGCGTAACGTTCATCGACGCTAAATCCAAAGCTCCTCGGCAGGGTTGAGGGATGATTTCCTATGCTTGAAGTTGCGCGGTCGATTGATGCGCTGACTTTGCGCGGTCGATTCGTGCGCTGACTATTCTCGGTCGAGGCTCCGAAAAGACCCCGGGCTCCGAAAAGACCCCGGGGGTCTTTGGTGCGATTCGGGGGTCTTTGGTGCGATTGATCGGGGCTGCACTGGGCAAAGTCCGACAGTTGCCGGACGGCACGGATGTAGCCATCGTGAGTGCGTTTCGCCTTGCCGGTGCCTTGCCGGTAAGGTGCAGGTCCTCGGAGAGCCGCTTGCGAAGATCTTCGGGGAAGAACTTTCCGAGTGGATTCGCTGGACCATGGTTGTTAGAATTTGACACGTAACGTTTCCTTTTCAGGAGGAGTTGATGAGCAGTTCACTGCGAACCGCTCCTCCTGAAAGGATGCTTCAAGAAAATCCAAACGCCTTCAACAAACCCAACGCGAACCAACCCGCCGCGCCAGCGGCTTACTTGAACAAAAAAATGCACGCGAGTTGCGGGTCGCGAGTTTCCTGATGGTAAGTCACTTGGCCGCAACCGCGTGATTGGTGTCGTTCGCCTTTAACGAAACTCGGGAATGTCTCTCCGCGACACTAAAACTGAACTGCCGACCATTATACCGCTGGGGACCAGTTACTCATCGTTGACCAACGTCCAGGCCCAATGCGATTCGGGCTTGATTCAATTGCTCTCCGCCCCAGTATCCGTTGCTCAGCTATCACTCTGGACGACTGTGGCATCGGTAATGTTGGCCGTATTTGCATTTGCCAGTTGGCCGAAAGCGGCGATGCAGGTGGGCCCGCTCGCCGTTCCCATTTTTGTGGCGATCACTGTACTGACTCTGTTCGGCCCGATTGTGATGGTTCTCATTCACAATTTACGGTGTTCGCAATTCAATCCGCTACTCGAGATTGATCTAAATGAAGGCGTAGTCAGAGTTAGAAACCGGGAGAAAGTGTTTCCAATTGAGAAAGTTCATTCGTTGATAGCCGCCACTGTATCGGACTCCGAAGGTGGTCGCTTATCCGAATTGCAACTGATGGTGCATTATGGCGATTCACTCGTTCCGGAACTTGTGTGCACTAAATATAACTCATCATCACGGCGGTCATTTGGGAAAGCCTTGTCCGCAGTGAGTTCGAAACTCCCTTTTCCTGCACTTGTTCTTGATCGTAAAGGCTTTTTTGCGCGGGGCCCGTTGGCGATCACGACCGTCTGATTATCGTGCCAAAGGGCTCCGAAAAGACCCCGGGGGTCTTTGGTGCGCTCCGTCGCACCGAGAGCAATCATTACCCCCAGCGACTAAACTGTTACACGCTTTGTTCGTCGGCTATTCGCTTGACAGTTCCCTTCCAGACGAGGTGAAGAATTCACGGATCTCCTGTTGGGAGAACGGCCATTTTGAATCATCGTCAGTATAGTCATCCGTGAAATACGATGCGATCTCTTCGGCACTCCACGGTCCCAGCGACGCCATGTAATCCGGATACATGTCTTGCAGAACCCGCCAATCAACATCCGGTCGCTTTACGAGAACGAGACGATCGGAATGTCACTGGGCGCTTCAAAGGGTACCAGCGCGAGGCGCCTCAAAGGTTACCAATTTGGGTTTCTGATTGATCATCCTTGGTTTTGGTATCTTTTGCCTTACTTCTCTT
>JBGSNA010000360.1:0-5303 GCA_041739875.1 Pirellulaceae bacterium | reverse complement strand
AACGCGAGCCACCACGCCGAATCACCCCCTGATTGTGGGCAAAGCACAATGCTTTGTCCAGTCGAAAAGTTTTCAAAGGAAAATTGGAATGAAATTGCGAAAGCAATCGTTGGGCTTCACGCTCATCGAACTCTTGGTGGTTATCGCCATCATCGCCCTCTTGGCTGCCCTCTTGTTGCCAGCCATCACTAAGGCTCGTGAAGCCGCTCGCTCGGCCCAGTGCCAAGCCAACCTCAAGAACATTGGCGTTGGACTTTTCAAGTTCAGCAACCGTTCACCCGGTGGTCAGTACTGTTCGGGATCGTCTGACTACTTCCGTGACGGATGTATGGACACCTACGGTTGGGTAGCCGACATCGTCAACATCGGAGACGGTAACCTCAACGAATCGCTCGACCCATCCAACCCTCTCAAGGGCTCGGAAAAGTTGAACGAGTTGGTGATGCTTGATACCAATACCACTGCCCCGTACACGACCACTAAGGATGGGAACACAGCGGCGTTTATGTTCACGGGTCGTTGCGGTGCTAATTTTGCCCATATGGGTACGACCGGTGCAGCTCGTGGCCAATACGTTGCAAAGCAGTTCCTGACGAATGGTTACAACACCAACTACTCAGCCAGCTGGCACTTAGTTCGTGGTATGCTCAAGACATCGCTTAGTGGTAGTGCCGGTGCTGCGACTCTCAATGCCTCTCCAGGTGGCGGTTTCAAAGGCAAGAGGGGAACGTTAGGGCCGCTAAGTGCTCAAGTGATGGATCGGTCTCGCGTATCAAGCAGCAACGTCGGCTTTATTGGTTGCGCCGCACCTGGCGACCTTAAGGACGGAGTTATGACGGACGATCTCGTCTATACGGACACTGATAATAAGGCTGTGGAATATATCAAAACTGGCTCGCTCTTGACTGAAGCGGCCAACGACGGCCCCGCATTTGCAAACGGTAACGGTGTTAGCTTGATTACTTCAGGCGCTTCACTATTTTCGCAAATCGCTTGCGAGCGTAATGAGCCGACTACTACCAACTGTGCAGCACCGACTGGCACTGCTGCCTCGGGCAATGGTGTCTACCTTCAAGACACTCGCGATTGGTTTGCGATTCACCAAGGCTCGGTGAACGTCTTGATGGGTGACGGCAGCGTCAAGCAGTTTTTCGACGAAAACGCAGACGGCTACCTCAATCCAGGGTTCATTGTTTCCCCAACGGCCGACCAAGTCGACAACGTTGGTTATTCTGATGGAACGATTGAAATGCCACGATCTGAGTTCTTCGGCGGAATATTCCTCAATGAAGCTTACTTCAAAGGTAACTTCGAGGAAGCAAACCAACTTTAAGTCGGTTTGTTGATTCGAGAGCATAACTCCTCCTCCGGCGAAAGCCGGGGGAGGTTTTCTTTCACACCTTCTGCGTCTTAAGTTCCCAATGCAATCTCTGTCAAAACGACTTAGCTTCAGTATGGCTACGATCTTCGGCATTCTACTGGTATCAACAGCGCTGGCGAGCATTGTTGTTTACAAACCTTATGGTGTAAAAGAGAGTCAACGCGGCGAATACGAACAGATTTTGTCCGATATCCGACTCAAATCAGAGATTATGAATGCCAAGGCGGTGGGAGATCTTCCAACGGCTGTGATCGCTCACTCGACCTTTGATTTTGGTTACATGTCACCACACAGTACGAATACTCATTTCTTTAAAATTGAGAATCACGGCAGAGGTCCTTTAGCTCTTCAAGTCCTTGAGACCTCCTGCAAATGCACGACAGGAAAGTTGACCAATGAAATCGTCCAGCCGGGTGAGTACAGCGAACTGGACGTCACTTGGAACACTGGTCAGCCAGGTGAACAGTATTTACAAACGGTAAGATTGAAGTCCAATGATCTGGCGCTAGAAGAAATCGAACTGACGATTCGGGGCGAAGTGTTTTCCGAGTTGGTTGTACCCGATTCCATCGCATTTCCAAAATCAGATTTGGGCAGTGAAGTTACCGCTGAATTTCTCGTACACAGTCAAGTTTACGAGAACCTTTCCGTTGTTTCGCTCGACTCTAGTTTGCCGGAGTTCGAATGGACAGCCCAGCCAGCGTCCGACAAAGAATCCGAACTTTTACATAGTACAACGAAGTCTGCAGTCAAGATTCGGGTTACGTGCAAGCCGACACGTCGGGGCTCATTCGACGATACGATCGAGATTGCTTTGATCAATGATTCCGGAGAGATAATTGAGCGCAGTATTACCTGCAGCGGGCGAGTCCGGGCGTCAATCAGTTTCTACGCTGATGAAATATATATCGGCGATGGACTTCACATGGGGACGCTCAATTCCGGCAAAGCCCACGAGTTTGCCATCGTTGTGCGGGCCGACGAAAAAGACCGTCAGCTTGAGGTGTTGCGAATCGAACCGCCGGAACTACGAGCGACGATTCGCCCGCTGGGCAAGACGGGCGCCCATCGTTTGGCATTGATCGTTCCCGACGATTGCCCTACCGTGATATTCAATCTTGACAAAAAGAGAGGCTACGTCGAAATCGGTGATCCGAATGACAAGTCATACTCCAATTGGCTCCCGATTTATGGGGCCGTCGCACGACCCGAGCTTTAACCCGTTGTTCGTGCATTCCATGTCAGGTTGTTGTGATCCATGAGCACTGGCTTGTGTCGCGTGCGAGTGCCCTGGCGTGTCGTTTGTTTTGCGTCGTTACTGTTGCTTGCCGCTTCGGTCGCTCATTCACCTGGGCTCAACGGTGCTTTTGTTTTTGACGATGTTCCAGAAATCGTCGAGAGCGAGAGGCTACGACAGCCAATTGAGGCGAGTGATTTCATCCAATCGAGAGGTTTGGGTTACGCGACACTCAAGTTCAACTACGCCACGTCGAGCCTGGATCCGTGGGGCTATCATGTTTTCAACTTGGGAGTCCATCTTGCCACGTCTTTGATGCTGTGGGCGGTGCTGTACGAGATGTTGGTGTCTCGTCGCAATGCTTGGCACCCTGCGATTGCTCAGAATGCAGAAACCCTAGCGTGGGGATCGGCGTTACTTTGGTCAGTCCATCCAATGACGACCCAGGCGGTGGCCTACACCATCCAGCGGCTTGAATCGCTTTGGAGTCTTGCGTTCTTGGCAGGATTGACTGCATACCTGGTGGCCATCCGCCAAACTACGCCGCGAGCGAGGGCTATCGGATTGATAATATCGATCGTTGCTTTTTGGTCGGGGATGTTGTGCAAAGAGCCCATTGTGCTGGCGTTGGTAGCGATTCCAATATCTGATCGCCTGTTTGGAGCGCGACCCATAGGGCACAGTCCTTGGCACCGACGACTGTACATTGGAATGCTCGTACTGCCGATTTTGATCGCGATTCCGATCGTAATCCTGCCTAGCTTACTGACGTCGGACAAAACGGCATCGGGTGGACTCTTTACTCAGGTCGTAACGCCATTTGAGTATTGGCGAACCCAGCCCGAAGTTCTGCTTTTGTACGTATCCAAAATCTTGATTCCGCTCAACCAATGCTTTGATTATGGATGGCTTCCGCAAAACAATATGATGCTTTGGTTTTCGTCGACACTGGTTGTATTGTCGGTGCTTGCAATTTCGCTGCATGCTTGGTGGCGAAAGAAGCCATGGAGTTGTTTTCCTCTGTTTTTTTTCCCTTGCGTGGGAACGACATGCATCGTTCCACTGATTGACTTGGCCGTCGAACATCGTGTGTATCTAGCGAGTGCTTGGGTCATCGCAGGATGTCTTGCCAGCGTGACGGTTTTAGCCCCCCAAATTTTTTGCATTTTGTCGATCAGTCGAACAACTTCCGATCGTTTCAGCCGGATTGCGATAGGGTTATTGACGATCTTGCTGGGGTGGTTCACCCACGAGCGATCTGCCGTATATCAATCACCGCTTGAACTGTGGCAAGACACTGCGATCACGGCGCCATGGAACTTCCGCGCGCACGTCAACCTCGCTTCAGAACAATTGGAGCGTGGCGATCCGAACGCGGCGATCACAAATTGCCAGGTCTCGCTGACATTACCGAGTTTTGAGCGTCAGCCAGACCACCAGCAAGCGAAGGTTTTTGACTTGCTCGCGTCCGCATTTTCGAAAGCCGGGAATGTTGAGTCCGCGATCGCCGCCGCGGAGAAGGCCGTCGCATTAACGCCGGGAGGCAGTGAGCATTTGATGCGTTTGGCGAGTGTTTACACAGAGCATTCGTTGTGGCCACAGGCCGAGAATGCACTACGCCGCGCTATCGCAAACCGCTCTCAACGTGCAGTGCTCTACGAGCATCTGGCGACGGTTCTGTCACAAACCGCTCAGTGGGATGCCGCCAAAGACTCTCTGCATCGGGCCATCGCTTTGGGCGCCAATCGCTCGTCCGAAATCGAGTATCGGCTGGCTCAACTCGACTGGATACTAGGTGACCGCACGACCGCCGAGCGTTTGTGGGGCGGCGATGAGTCAAATCCGTTACATCATGTGGCGATTACCGAGTTGGCAACTTGGCTGGATCGCGCAGGAAGATTCGACGAGCGGCGAGATCTACTCGCAATAACCGGACTTGAATCCGATTCCTCGCCGAATGGACAGCGAAGCCGGTATCAATCTCTCGTCGAGAAGGGCGATTATCAAAAAGCAAGTGAGATCGCGTCCAACTCGCTCGCTCAAGCGGACGTTGATTCCGACCGACGATTCTGGAAAGTCGAATCTGCGGTCAATGAGTACCGACTAGGCCGGCCCGAAAACGCTGAGCAGCAACTCGAGAAGTTGCGACAAGAATTTGTCGATGACGTCACGATTTGGGTGGCGTCGGGCAACGTGTACCGTTGGTCTGGCCAAGAAGCGGATGCTTTACGTTGCTATGCTCGCGCGATTGAGATCGATGACAGCTACAGCCCTGCTTTGAATAACTTGGGGATGATGATCTCCGCAAGCGATCCCGCGCGTGCCGAGCCATTGTTGCGGCGAGCCGTCACTGTCGATCCACTGAATGTCCAAGCTTGGCACAGTCTCGGAAACACGCTCGTGCGACTCGGACGTGTCGATGAGGCTTTATCGTACTACAAGCGGGCACTGACGATTAACCCGACATTTGAACCGTCTCTTCAAACGCTTGAGAGGCTTTCCGCCGCGAAACGTGACTGAGAGTATGGTTCGATTTCTCTAGGGCGAACGTTGCTATTCTACGGCGAATGCTGCGAGTCGCACTTCATCCTTGAGGAATAATCGCGTTCCCGAGACGGCTGGCGCACCGTAGCATGGCTCGCTCATGATCGGTTCTTTCGTAAACGACAATACTCGGGCTTCCTC
>JBGSNA010000351.1:0-3979 GCA_041739875.1 Pirellulaceae bacterium | reverse complement strand
TCCGTCGAGCCTACCAAATCGGTCAGAAGCTCAGTGAAGCAATGAAATCTGAATTGAAAATCATCTACGATGAAGCTTTGCCAAAATGGAACTACACAACCAGCCTATGAAGTCACCATTTATTGTTCACGCGATGCTAATGCTCCGCCGACCCGTGGCTGGCCAGCAGGTTTGCGTTTCGACGGTGATGACTATGTTCGCACCGCTCTCCGTAAAAATAGTTCTATGCCAATCACTATTGAATTAAGTGTTATGATGCTTTCGCCGTCTGGAACCGTCTTGGGGAACTTTGAATATAGCGGCATGGGCCTAGAAAACGTAGACGAGCATTGGGCGTTTACTTCCAGAGATCAGTCTGGTTACAAGAGTGCGGTTTCTCAAGAACCGCTCAAGCTTCGCAGAAAAGTGCTCTTGGCTGGAACATTCGACACAGAAGGTATTCAATTGTTTGTTGATGGAAAGTTGCAATCCAGAGAACGAATAGATCACCATCAAGCGTCGGATCTTCCGTTCTTTATCGGCGCAGACCCAGGTGCGTCTGGGGGACCTGAATACTATTTCGACGGTATAATCCAGTCAGTGCGAATCTCAGACATTGTTCGCTACACCGAGGACTACGACGCGACGGTGCCGTACACGGTAGACGATTCGACGTTGTTGATGCTTGACTTCACGCGTCCGGAAAACGAGCTTGCCAAAGACATGTCGAAGTACAACGTGCCCTGCGAGATAGTGGGTGCAACACCCGTCGTTGCAGACTGACGTAATGCACTCCGCTATTTTATACACGACACATTGCACGTGAACCGCTGCTCTCTAACCCCACACGATTTAGTCATCCAGTTTTCAAACAACTCAACTAACCAAACATCTAATTAACCACCGAACGACCGAACCTTTTCCGCTTCTTCCCCTTTGGAAAAGGATTCTGCCATGCAGGTCGAAATGTGGTCGCTTGATCGGATCAAGCCTTACGAAAACAATCCTCGAATCAATGACGACGCGGTTGCTCCGGTCGTTCAAAGCATCAACGAATTCGGCTTCCGGCAGCCGATTGTCGTTGATCCAGACGGCGTGATCATCGTCGGCCACACGCGATGGAAAGCCGCCAAGCAATTGAACCTGGAGGAGGTCCCGGTTCACGTCGCCATGGATCTCGAACCCGAAGCGGTTCGCGCGTATCGCATCGCCGACAATCGAACAGGCGAGAACTCCGGGTGGGATTGGGACTTGCTGCCCATCGAAATTGGCGAACTGCAGCAATCGGGCTTCGATTGTGAGTTACTCGGTTTCAACAGCGACGAGCTGGCAAAACTGCTGGAGCCCGGCGTTGAACCAGGGCTGACCGATCCGGACGACGTTCCTGAACCGCCAGACGAAGCGATCACCCAACCCGGCGATCTTTGGATGCTCGGCGATCACCGCTTGCTGTGCGGTGACTCGACCAGCGTCGAAGATTTGGATCGGCTTTTGAACGGTGCAAAGATCCATCTTTGCAACACCGACCCACCCTATAATGTGCGGGTTGAACCGCGCAGCAAGAATGCGATCGCGGCCGGCAACAGTTCGTTCGAAGCCGGCAAAGGCAAGACGAAAGAAGGCCCGAAGAAGATGCGGGCCAAGGATCGGCCGCTGGCCAACGACTTCGTTTCCGATGAAGAATTCGACCGGCTGTTGAAAGCTTGGTTCGGCAACATCGCTCGCGTCTTGGAACCTGGTCGGTGCTTTTATATTTGGGGAGGGTTCAGCAATATCGCGAACTATCCCCCTGTGTTGGCATCGAACGGACTCTACTTCAGCCAAGCGATCATCTGGGACAAAATGCACCCGGTGATGACCCGCAAGGATTTTATGGGCGCGCATGAATGGGCGTTCTACGGATGGCGTGAAGGTGCTGGCCACAAGTACTTCGGCCCGAACAATGCAACGGACCTGTGGCACGTTAAGAAGATCCCACCGCAAAAGCTCGAACACCTCACCGGCAAGCCCGCAGAGCTAGCCGTGATGGCGATGCAGTACTCGTCACGCAAGGGCGATAATGTGCTCGACCTGTTCGGCGGCAGCGGTTCGACCTTGATCGGTGCCGAACAAACCGGCCGGCGAGCGTTCTTGATGGAACTGGATCCGCCGTACTGCGACGTCATTGTCGACCGCTATCAGCGTTTCACCGGCAAGAAGGCGGTTCTCGAACGGACCGGCGAGTCACCGATCCCCGTCGGTGCTCGCGAGGAGAACATGCGGTAGGATTAACGCGAGACAGAGTTGATACCTGGAGGACTAAATGAAAATCACGGCTATGGTTCAGTGGAATCGCAAGGACGCGGTTTTTACCGACAATCGCTACT
The DNA here is from genome assembly GCA_041739875.1 of Pirellulaceae bacterium. Lineage (GTDB taxonomy): Bacteria > Planctomycetota > Planctomycetia > Pirellulales > Pirellulaceae > JBBSJZ01. Next base: position 1,634 of record JBGSNA010000351.1, on the reverse strand, counting down.
CGCGTGCGCACGAGTGGCAATTTGATGGCGGCCAAGTGATTCACGCATCTTCTTCACCGGATGTCGTTCCTGTTCCCTTTTCTGACCCAGCGAATGTCGATCCAGAAGAGGCATTCGTAGTATCGCTTTCGAGCTGCCACATGTTGTGGTTTCTCTCGATTGCAGCAAAACAGAATTTAGTCGTCGACGAATATCGCGATCTTCCGATCGGGTTCATGACGAAAGACGAAGTGGGTAAGCTATGGGTCTCCGAGGTGGTGTTGAAACCGAAAATCCGATGGTGCGGCGATGTTCCGTCGGACGAGACCGTTTCAGACCTGCACCATCGAGCACATGAGGAGTGCTTTCTGGCTCGTTCGGTACGAACCAGAATACGAGTGACTTCCTGACAATCAATCAAGACGTCCGTTCGTGCGTCCAACCTTCGTCGGTCATCAAGTAAAGATGCTCGGCGTTCAAGTACTGAGCAAGACGCGGTAGCTCCGATGCGTCGGCCAGTTCTTCCGGCGCGCGGCTGTTCGCAAAGTACTCCGGCATTTCCGGCCGCGGCGGTAACGAACGAATCTCGCCGCCTTGGATCAGTTCGAGGGCTTCATCGGGATCGACGTAGCCGCTTCGCAGAATCGGCAGAACGTGATCGGGGTAGCCATCGAAGTGCAGGTAGGTCGCGAGGACTGAATCGTCTGGTAGTCGCATTGCGATGATGGCTCTTGTGGACATGGTTCAGTTTCTTTTGGGTTGAAAGTCTGGGTCGGTCGCATCGAGCACTTCGATTCGATCCGGTGGAATGGAAAGCATCAGCGACCGGCCGTTGTCCCAGTCGACATCAACTTGCGTCCAATCGCTGTGTGGATAAACGCCGGCGACTGTTCCCGTTGCGCCGGCGGGAATCGGGTCGGGGTCATCGGCCATCGAAACCAGGCGGACGAGGTCGCCCGCCTTAAGATTTATTTGTTGGCTCATCAGTTGCGAACTCCGTTGGTTTCGTCCAGCAGCGCCGCGACCTCGGAGAGTTGAGCGTTGATGAGGTTGATTGCCCGGACGTGCGTCCAACGCAGCGATTTGTTGTCCGGCCGCACCATGCGGTCGAGTTGCAGTTCGATGTGATGCAAGAGGTCGCGGGCAATTTGGTGTCCGTTCTCATAAGCCGGTGCCGGTTCGATCGGCCTGGCGTGAAGCGTCTGTCTGTTACTCATGGGGTTCTCGCTTTGTGTTGAGGAAAACTTCAGTGCCGTTGTCGAGTTCGACTTTCACGGCACCGAGTTGTCTGGCGTCCGCGGTGTGTTGCTCCGCCGTTAAGGGCTCATCGATTTCAATTCGCTGGCCGTCGACCATTTGGATCGTGGCCCGAAATCGTCGAGCCTGAGGTTGGGGCATGCGTTGGTCTCCGATGTTGAAAGAATCGAAACGTGGTTTGCGTGTGACACATGAGCCATGCGGTTGAAGAAACATCAAGCGAGGTCTGGCAAACATCTGGAAAGAACTTGGATGTTTAACAGATCTGTCCGCCTTCGACGATGTAGACCACCCCGTCTTCCGCGACGTCTTGGTCGTCGGCGAATTCGTGCGGGTCGTCTTCCTCCGCTTCGTTCATCTCCGCGCCGCTGGTGACTCCGGCGATGCGGTTTTCGAAG
>JBGSNA010000341.1:0-8709 GCA_041739875.1 Pirellulaceae bacterium | reverse complement strand
GAGTTCGGCGGCCATGGTCGAATGACTTTCAGGTAACAAGGGGAAGCAAATCTAGCGTCCCGAAATCATCGTCCAGAAACCCAAAAAGCGCAATCGCTACGCAAGCTGCCTATTTCGCCCAATGTGCGCGTTGGCCGTGGGATAGGGTATCGTCCGAGCGCGAAGAACATCGATTCAATTGTTGCGGTTTTGATGCGGTTCGCATCGGGTTCGACACCAGACAACATCCATAAAAAAGCTGCGGCGTTCAGTCGAGCAATTGGAATATCAGATACAGCGTTTGCAGCGGACTTGCCTAACAACTTGTTGGCAACACTTTTTCGCCCTACTAATCCAAGTTCGGATGCGGTTGGTGCATGCATGAGAGAAGTATTGGTCACCATTTTCTTTGCTAGCCAGCTCACAACGGCGTCCGCTCACGCGGACAGTTATGGAGTTTTTTCGCTCCAACTTTTAAATAGCGTTTCAAGCCACCTCGTTGAACTCCTTTCGGCGATCGTAGATTCATTTAAGGAACTAGCGGCTTCCGCGCGTTAAGCCGTAGTTTCCCGCGAACCAGGACGAAGAGATTGAGTCTTGGGGGTCAACAAAACGCTGGAGCCAGATGTCTAGATAGCCGGCTGCAACCCGGTTTAGCAACTGTTCACGGTTCAGCGGGGAGGCTGAGATAACCGAGGGCGCGGCGGAACGTCGAAGATGCGATGTGTCGATGTTGCGGCCTTGTTCGCAGCAGCGATCTTGCGTCGCAACCCGGACAGCGTTGTGATTCCATTCGATACGCAAGCTTACAAGGTCAAGGTCGATCCAAGCGATTCGATTTTGTCACTGTCAGCACGCTTGTCGAAGTACGGAGGCGGAGGAACGGATTGCTCGTTGCCATTCGTTGAAGCCAACAAGTTGTCGGAGGGAAGAGGGCGTTACGCGAAGCAAGCCTTCGCCGGCATCGTGCTGGTCAGCGACAACGAAAGCTGGATCACCTCGGGACGGCCCCACTTCAACAATCATTACAGCGGCTATGGCCAAAACGGTTCAACCGGAGTGATGACGCAGTGGGAGAAGTTCAAGAAGACTCAGCGTGGACTTGGCGTTGCCGATCCAAAGCTAGTCTGCATTGACATCCAACCCTACGGAACCAGCCAAGCACCTGAGCGAGACGACATCCTCAACATCGGCGGCTTCAGTGACGACGTGTTCAACGTTGTCTCATCGTTCCTACAAAACGACGCATCCCGCTTCGTCCGCGAAGTAGAGTCCCTCGAACTGTAAGTCGAAAGACGAACAAACAATCGAAACGCACGCGGCGGAGTGATCCACTGCGGGCGTTTTTCGTTTCGGATAGAATCACCATCATGAAGACTGTCAAATCAATCGTTTCCACTAGCAAATTCCTCAGTTTGGTTCTCAGGCATCAACCTGAAGTCATCGGTATGACGCTAGATGCCGAAGGTTGGCTTGACATCAATGCACTAATCGCGGCTGCAAATGATCATGGCACGACGATGACACTCGAACTGCTTCACGAGGTCGTCGCGACGAACGACAAGAAGCGGTTTGTTCTGAGCGACGATGGCCTTCGCATTCGCGCCAGCCAAGGTCATTCGGTCGGCGGCGTCGACCTAAAGCTTGAGGAGCAGAAGCCACCCGAGACGCTCTACCACGGAACCGTCGCCGCGTTCATCGAAAGCATCCGGTCCACTGGCCTAGAGAAACGATCTCGCAACCACGTGCATCTCTCGGCTGATGAAGCTACGGCGACCAAAGTTGGCTCGCGGCGAGGCAAACCAATCATTCTCCGCGTCGATGCCGCAGCGATGCACCAAGCCGGACATTGCTTTTTTCTGTCGGCAAACGGAGTTTGGTTGGTCGATGCAGTGCCAACTTCGTTTTTAAGCATCCCGGATTGAATCATGGAAATCAAGATTCAAGTTGGCGATGTTCTCGAAGCGAACGCGGACTTACTGATTTCAACCGCGAATCCGTGGCTGAATCTATCAGGCGGAGTCAACGGTGCAATCCTAAGCGCGACGGGGCCGAAGATTCAGGAAGAGCTTCATGCGTTCTTGAAGCAAAAAGGCTCGTCTGCGGTCCCCGCCGGCACCGTCGTGCCAACCGAAGCCGGCAGCTTGCCGTTTCGCTGCATCCTTCACGCCGTCGCAATCGACCCGTTCTATGACTCATCGGTCGAGCTTGTTCGTCGGACGGTCATCACCGCCCTCGAGATGGCGATTAAACGAGATGCGAAGACGATCTCGATGCCGACTCTCGCGACCGGCTATGGTCCGATGTCCATAGCCGAGTTTGGCCCAGCAATCAAACCGCTAAGGGATGACATTCGGTTCCAAGAGCTGGTATTGACCGTGGTCGTCCGGAACGATGCGGACCGCGTTGAACTGGACACGGCGATTGGCGAACTAAATGCCGACCGCACGGAGTCCGAATGAAATACGGGTTCCTCTTCTTGTTACTGGCGATCGCTATTGGCGTGGCAGGGTTTCGCGGCGGACCTTGGGCTTGGTTGCTCTTTTATCCGGCGTTTTCGTTTGGTGTGGTTGCTGCCGCGTATCTGTTCTCGGCACCCGGCGTCTTTGGCAAGCGCTTCGATGGTCGACGCTCGCGGCTCGGGGCGCTGTTGGTGATGCCCTATGTTTTGTACGTTTCAGCGGTGTGGCATGTCGTTCGGTTGTTGTCGTGGGAACCGAAGACCAGCGTGTTGAATGACGACATCGTGCTATCGCGTCGATTGCTCGGACACGAATTACCGGAGGGCATCGCATCGGTGGTTGACCTGACCTGCGAGTTCACTGAACCCACGGAACGATGGGACCTTCAGTCCTACCTTTGCCATCCGATGCTCGATGGAACGGGCTCGACATCGGACGAGATTCGTGAGTTAGCAAACGAAATCATCAAAATGCCGAAGCCGGTGCTGATTCATTGCGCCCAAGGTCACGGCAGAACGGGCCTAGTTGCTGCAGCTGTGTTGATTGTGTCCGATCGGGCACAAACAGCGGCGGATGCGATCTCGATCATTCAGGCGGTCCGTCCCGGTGTTGAATTGAACAAGGCACAACGAATGATCTTGGAGCAACTCTAATGAACCACGACGCGATCATCGGCTGCATATTGGGAACCGCCGTCGGTGATGCTCTCGGATTGCCCTACGAAGGTGTCTCCGCCAAACGAGCACCGCGGTTACTCGGGCTGCCGGATCGCTATCGATTCTTCTGTGGTCGAGGGATGATCTCCGACGATACCGAGCACACCTGCATGGTGGCTCAGTCGCTAATCGAAGCGAACGGCGATGTCGATCTTTTCGCACGTCGTTTCGCGAATCGGCTGCTGTGGTGGATTCTGGCTTTGCCGGCGGGCGTCGGCAAAGCCACCGCTCGGGCGGGCATCAAACTCTGGTTGGGTGCGAAGCCCGCCAGCGCCGGCGTCTTCTCTGCTGGCAATGGACCAGTGATGCGAGCTGCGATCTTCGGTGCGTCAATCGACGACGCGTCGCTGATGCTTGAGCTTGTGCGTGCATCGTCACGGCTGACCCACAGCGATCCCAAAGCGGAATACGGTGCGATCGCGGTGGCACTCGCCGCTCGACACTCTCGTAACCACGAATTGGTCGACGCGAACCTGTGGCTGTCCGATGTTGTCGCTGCAGTGGGCGAAGAGGGTCTGCAGCTGACAGATTTGCTGCGCCGAACCGTCGACAGCGTTTCGGCCGGTGAGCCAACCAAGTCGTTTGCCGATTCGCTTGGGCTTACAAAAGGAGTCACCGGCTACACCTACCACACGGTCCCGGTCGCGATCCACGCTTGGTTGTCCCACTCGAAGGATTTCCGGCAAGCCGTGGTCACAACCATCGAATGCGGCGGTGACGCGGACACGACAGCGGCCATCGTGGGCGGGATCGTCGGTGCGGGTGTCGGAGAAGCTGGGATTCCGGGCGAATGGATCGACGCTATTTGGGAATACCCACGCAGCGTATCCTGGATGAGATCACTTGGCGAAACACTGGCCGACGCCATCGAAGAAAAACGTCCTGCCAAGGCACCGACCGTCAATCCATTCGCTATTTTGATTCGCAACTCACTTTTCCTGTTTATTGTTCTCTTCCACGGCTTCCGCCGACTCGCACCGCCATACTGAAACGATGAATCTGGACCGATGAATCCCGACCGCGATCAAATCGAAGCCAACCTTCGCCTGCACGTCGATCGACTTGCGGGGCTGATCGGTGTGCGGACGTTGCAAAAACCCAAAACGATCACGGCAACGATCGGCTACATTGAAGGCCAATGGTCGGAGATGGGATATTCCATCGACCGCGAATGTTACGACGCGATGGGTAACGAAGCGACGAACCTGGTTGTCGAGCAACGTGGCAGCAAACGAGCGGATGAAATCGTTTTGCTCGGTGCACACTACGACACTGTCGTTTCAACACCCGGCGCAGACGACAACGCATCGGCCGTCGCCGTGATGTTGGAAGTCAGCCGGTTGCTTCGCGATCACACCGGCAAGCGAACAGCCCGCTACGTCGCGTTCGCCTGCGAGGAGCCACCGTACTTTATGGAGGCAATGGGAAGCGAGTATCACGCTCGTCAGTCGCGTAAGCGTGGCGATCAAATCGTGGGAATGCTCTGCCTTGAGATGGTCGGCTTCTTCAGCGACGAAATTGGATCGCAGAAAGTTCCTTGGTCGATTCCACGATATTTGCATCGGTTCTTTCCCAAGCGAGGCAACTTCCTGGCCGCCGTTGGCAACATGCCGTCATGGAAGTTGAACTGGCAATTCCGCCGAGGCTTCAAACGTGGCACTCGCCGGATGCCGCTGTTTTCGATTTGCTTGCCCGAGAAGATCCACGAGATCCGGCTGAGCGACAACAGTTCGTTCTGGGACCAGGGCTACCCGGCCTTGATGCTGACCGACACCAGCTTCCTTCGCAATCCGAACTATCACCTCGCGACCGACACCCCGGATACGCTCGACTATCCCCGCATGACTGAGGTCACCCTCGGTGTGGCTGCAGCCATGCGGCGGTTGCTGGGCAATGGACGGAAATTAAATGAGTGAGCAACAACCTGATTCCTCAGTGTCGCGAACTCCCGCTGAAGATAACCGAAGCATCGACGAATTGGTCAGAGTAGCATTGTGGGACGAGGACGAAGACAAAGCTTGGATGGCCGTCGCTGCGATGCACTATCGTGGTTCGCTCGAGGTTCTATTACGAGCGGAGTCTTTGTCGACCAGCGAGATCGTCGCCGAGCGTCGGCTTGCTGCCGATATACTTGGGCAACTTGGTGTTCCGGATCGCTTCGAGCAGATTCGTGCCCGTGCCACGTTGCGAATACTTTTGACCGACTCGGACGACAGCGTCTGCAAACACACGTTATTCGGATTATCGCATCAGTACGACGAAGAAGCGGTTGTCGAAGTTCTCAACCTTGCCGCACACTCAGATCCCGAGATTCGTTACGCAGTCGTACTCGCCCTGTCGGGCCTTGATTCAGCGGATGCTCTTCGCCAACTGATTCTTATGACCCAAGATGAAGACGACCACGTTCGTGATTGGGCTACATTTGCGATTGCTTCACAAACGGACGCTGATACCCCATCTATCCGCAACGCACTGGTTGACCGACTTCGTGACGCTAATGAAATCGTTCGGGGTGAGGCGATGATCGGACTGGCTAAACGTGGCGATCCTCACGTCCTGCGATTTCTATTGGACGAATTCACCGCGAAGACTGATACAGGATCGAACCGTCTCGACTCTTTGTTTTTCGAGGTCGCAGAAATCGTTAATTCGGGCGCATTGCGATTCCAGCTTATCGCCTTGCGAGCCGAGAATGCATGGCCAGCTGCTGTATTTGATCAGATCCTTGCAATTGGCGAAGCCGTATGAGAGAAAGCATCGCTTCATGCGCCGCCTGTTAGGCGTATCTTGTGGCCCTCCAACCAACTCGGCGGTTCGACTTTCCCCGCCAGTTTGCGAATCACGCTTTCGGGGACAGACTTGGCTCGCTCGCGGTTTTGTTTCAGCAGCACTCGCATCGGCGGTTCGATGTAGACCAATTCAATGCGAGCCTTGTAGTCGGCGAACAGACCGGTCCAGCGTGAACGCGTCTGGCGCAGGATGTTCGTCGCATTGAAGGCGAACGAGGTGCCAGCGCGGAGGTATTGCCGACATCGCTCAGTGGCCGCTTGGATGACACGTCCCTGGTCATCGGTTGGATCGACTTTCATTTCCGCTCGGATGTCATCCAGAGATACGACAGGATGCTTTGGCCGATGCGTTGCCAGCCACGTATCCTTCCCGCTCCCGGGCAGTCCGCACATCATCGTGACCTCGAAAGAAAACTCGTCGTGCGGAACGTAGTGCAGATTCGGTTCGGCTTGGCGGAAATATTCCAGTCTCGCGTGATCGGTCGCAAACGGATACCGAGCGTCGAAGCAATCGTTCTCTTCCGCAAGTATCTTAAAACAGTGCAGGTTGTCTTCCGGTCGGCTCATCGAGTCGGTGTCCCGGCCGCGGGTGTCGGCGAGCGAAAATAAGTACAGCAACCGGTTCTCGCTCAACCAAGACAAACGAACCACTTCCCGACTCGTGTCTTCTCGCTCAAGCACAAACGCTGGCCGGCCGTGGTAGCGAACGAGCGAACAGACGCGTTCCCGTTCGCCAAGCGGACATTCTAGGTCTCGCAGCACGCCGCGAACCAAACGCTCGCCCTTCACTGCATGATTGGGTGAGCGAACGTGCCCGGTTTCAGAATCCAAGACCGTCGTCAATGGCTTAGCCGCATCGTGGAACAAGGCGGTGAGCAGCAAAGCTCGCCGATCGTCGTCATCCAAGGACTCCCACTCATCGAGACGCGTCAACTCATTGCACACCATCTTGGTGTGCGTCCACACATCTCCCTCCGCGTGCCACTGAGCATCCTGCTGGCAATCGACCATCGCCCGCGCCCAAGGCTGCGTTTCTGCCCACGCGATGATCGCTTCATGGTTCGCTCGTATTAATTCATCCCAGTTCATGACCAAATATCCACGCCGTCGGCTAACTCATTGGGCGTCATCACTTGTTGTTGCCAGTGCGTGCTTTGCTTGATCTTTTCGACAAACTCCGGCCGCACAAACTTAGCCCGCCCAGTCACCTGCGTTTCATTCTCAGTGCGAAGGTACAGCCCCTCGACCAAGTCATCCTGACGGACGGTCAGCGGATTGTCGAATGCCGCCCCGAAAGCCGAGGATTGAATTAAATCTTCAAGCTCCGACCGTTTCAATTTCCCACGATGCACGATCGGAACAGTTTTGATGCCGGTCCCATCGAGCAATTCCATCCGTCGCTCGAGCGTCAAGAAAACGTCGGCGTCTTTGTCGAAGATGTCGAACTCGAAGAAGTAATGCGGCAGCTCGCGATAATGAATCGAATGTTTCGCGTACATCCACTCGCCGTACAAGATAAACCGTTCGCCAAGGCGTTCTTCCAAGACGTCTCTCTTCACCGTCGTCCACTGCTTGAAAAGATCATATTGCGGGTGCATCCCTTCCGTAACCAAGTGCCCGCGGCACTGCAGCATCAACTCGCCGCCGGCGTAATGGATGCCGACGTTCGTCCCATCGATCTTTTCCTCAACAATCAACGAATCGTCGGCGAGGAACCGAACCGATTCCCGCTCGCCAAGATGTTTATCGTCCGAAGTCCCCCGCGAGCCAAACAGATGCGGCGTCCGCGGATATTTTACGAAGTCGCCCCGCGAAGCGCCCATGATTACTCTACAAGTTTTGAGTCAAAGCAACGATTCTAATGGACACCGCTTCTGCGAAGCTGGTTCGCAGGCAGAAACACTTAGCTCAAGACATCTAGCAGATTCTGGTGGATCAGCGGCCAGTCTTGATCGAGGTCAATGCTGCGGATGGAGATGACGTGGGACGGCAAGGTAAACGACAGATTGTAATGATGGCTCGCTGCGGGATAGAACTGGACACCCCCGACGATCGGCCTATAAAGGCCAACAACGAATACCGTCCACCCAAGCCGGCTACCCGCTGGCTTTTTTCGTTTCTTGACACAACCAACATCCAGCTTGCTGAAACCAACGCGTCTGGATAGGTTCGGAAAACGGCCGATCAAGGCCGCCAAGCCGCTGTCGAAACCCAACAGACGACAAACACGTGGGGCCAAACAATCCGATGTCCGAACCACTCTTAAGAATCCCGAACCATCACACCGCCGCATGCGGCGATCCACCGATCGTCAACGGCGACGAATCGCATCTCTACATCGGCTACTTCGAGAACGAGCACGGAGAGCAATGGATCTTCACCCGCAACCGCAAAACCGGCATCGCCACCCTCCGAGGCGGCGACATCGGCTGGAACACCGCCATCGACGTCACCAAAGGCCCATCAACCGAATGGGTATTGAACCAATCAGAATTCGCCTGGCTGCAAGCATGCCTCAATGCAAGTAACAAAGAGCGAAGCACGTCAGAATGACCATCGGCGGCTTCAGTGACGCCGTGTTCAACGTCGTCAGCTCGTTCCTAGAAAACGACGCCTCCCGCGTCGTCCGCGAAGTCGAATCCGTCGAACTGTAGTGGATCTTGCCAAAGATCCTCCAACTCGAAACGCCCGCGGAGGAACAATCCCCCGCGGGCGTTTTCTATTTCTGCACCGCACCCGCACCCGCCTTTGCCCGGTCTCTAA
>JBGSNA010000088.1:0-57636 GCA_041739875.1 Pirellulaceae bacterium | reverse complement strand
GCACGCCCAGTAGGATTCGAACCTACGACCTACGGATTAGAAGTCCGTTGCTCTATCCAGCTGAGCTATGGGCGCGAGTGGGGGTGGTGACGCTTTGGCGTACTTGGGTCACCGGAAAACCAGCGCGAAAGTTAGCATCTGGCGGTGGGTTTGCCAATACGCAGTCGTTTGCAGCGGCGGTTTTGTCCACCCTCCGCGATGTGGGACTGGTGTTGCGATAGGTCTTCATCAGGCCCGTTACTCGCTTCAGACGCGTCACTCGCTTAAACTAGCGAGGTTCCTCTCCAGCTGTTCGCATCCACCGGTGCGCTGCTTTCTCGCGGATGGCTGGAACGTCCCTTCCGCTGACCGTTAGGCTTGCTTCGTGATGGCCGTTCGATTCTTTGTATTGTTGCTGTGTTGCTTGGGCGTTCTCAGTGCTCGCAAATGCCTCGCTGACGGGCCAGCGGATAACGATCTCACCACCGTTCGCCGAATTCCGAAACTTGGTATTGCTGTACCGCCCGAACGCGAGACGCAATTGCGAGAGAAGCTCGGCATACTACAGCAAAAAATCGGGGAGCTGAAGCAAGACAACGGCACGGCGTCGCCAGAGTTGCTGCCTGATGTGATGATCTTTGAACGCGCAGTGCGATGTGCGCTGGATTATCAGGAGTTCTTTGCTGAGGCGGAGATCAGTCGTGCGGACAAACTTCTCGACGAAGGGATTGCCCGTGCGGAGGAATTAAAATCTGGGAAGCTCGATCGTTGGACATCGCCGGGGCAATTGGCGGTCCGCGGTTATGTCAGCAAAATCGATGACACGGTCCAGCCGTACGGATTGGTTCTTCCGAGCGCCGAATTGCTGGCGTCGCGAAAACCAATGCGCTGTGATTTGTGGTTCCATGGCCGAGGTGAGACGCTCAGCGAGTTGAACTTCATTTGGGATCGCATGAACAAAGCGGGTGAGTACACGCCAGCCGATACGATCGTGGTGCATCCGTATGGGCGATACAGCAACGCGTTCAAGTTTGCAGGCGAAGTCGACGTGCTTGAATCGCTTGACGATGTGAAGCGTCGTTACCGAATCGATGAAGATCGGATTGCCGTTCGAGGATTCTCGATGGGCGGCGCGGCCTGTTGGCAGCTAGCGACCCACTACAGCGACCGATGGTTCGCGGCAAATCCAGGTGCTGGGTTTTCCGAGACGCCTCGATTCCTCGAAACGTTCCAAAGCGAAACGTTGCACCCGACGACTTGGCAGCGCGAGCTTTGGAATTGGTACGATTGTGATCGCTATGCGGTGAACTTGGCACAGTGTCCAACGATCGCGTACAGCGGTGAGATCGACCGCCAGAAACAAGCTGCCGACGTGATGGAAGAGGCGCTCGCAGAGCACAATATTCGATTGAAGCACGTCATTGGCGCGGGGATGGGACACAAGATGGATGAAGTGTCGAAGCGAGAGATCGAAGCGGCGATGACGTCGCTCGCGTCTCGCGGTCGTCAAACGATGCCCATGCACATCCACTTTGAAACGTACACGTTGAAATACAATCGTATGCATTGGTTGTCGGTGACGGGGATGAAGCAGCATTGGAAGCGGGCTCACGTTGACGCGGCAATGCACGTGGATCGCCAAGCCAACAAAATTTCGATGGAACTGGATGCGTCCAATGTGACTGGAGTCGATCTGTCTTTCCCCGCCGGTTCGTTCTCGGACATGGTGACGGTGCCGAAGGTCAAGATTACCGTGGAGAAGACATTCGAATTTGAAGTGGACGGACCCAAAAGTGATGGTTCGCTAAAGGTCAATCTTGTAAGAAGCGAAGTCGGTACGTGGCACAACCAGTTTCAGCCCAGTGTGGATCCTGTGACCGCGAACGAATCGTTGAAGAAACGACACGGGTTGCAAGGGCCAATTGATGATGCGTTGATGGATTCGTTTGTGTTTGTGCGACCCACAGGCGTTTCATCCCATGCGAAGCTGACTCAGTGGGCGGATGCGGAGTTGGAGCGAGCCATTGAGCATTGGCGGCGACACTTCCGTGGCGATGCGAGAGTCGTGAACGACGTCGATGTTACGCAAGAGCTAGCAGACTCCGCGAACTTGATTCTTTGGGGCGACCCAGCGAGCAATTCAGTGATCGGCAAGATGGCGTCGAAGTTGCCGATTGAGTGGTCAGGCGACAAGATTGCGGTGGGTTCGAAATCGTTCCCAGCATCCAATCACGCGGCGATTTTGGTGTACCCGAATCCGATGAATCCGAATCGCTACGTTGTACTCAACAGCAGCTTCACGTTCCGTGAATATGCGTATTTGAATAACGCTCGCCAGGTCCCCATGCTGCCTGATTGGGCGATCGTGAACTTAGATTCACCGCCGACGACCATCGATCCGGGCGATGTCGTGCTCGCGGATTTCTTTGACGAATCCTGGAAGTTGAAATAGCCAAATTCGTTGTGGAGTTTGAGCGTGAAGTTAGAGTTTGAGCGTGAAGTTTGAGATCGTGTAGACTGGTCGTTCGTCATGAAGAAAGAATTTGGAACTTAATTATGTGTGAGAAGTTGATGCTCAGCCAAGGCACTGGAATGTCCAGTCGTTTAGCACGTTGGTTCGCGTTCGCATGGACTGCCATCATATCGACGGTCGTCATTTCGGTGGCGTCGATCGGCGCGGAACCAACAGCGAAGCCGAACATCATTTACATTCTTGCTGACGATATGGGTTACTCGGATATCGAGTGCTATGGCAGCGAGATCAAGACGCCGAACTTGAACAAGTTGGCTGAAGGCGGCGTTCGCTTTACTCAGTTCTATAACACAGGTCGATGCTGTCCCACGCGCGCCAGCATGCTGACGGGTTTGTATCCGCATCAAGCGGGCGTTGGGCACATGATGGAGGATCGTGGGTCCGATGGTTATCGCGGTGAATTGAGTCGCGATGCCGTGACGATCGCTGAAGTTCTCAAGACTGCGGGGTACCGAAACTATGCCATTGGAAAGTGGCATGTGACGAGTAAGGTAAAAACCAAGGATGCAGCGGACAAGAACAATTGGCCGTTGCAGCGTGGATTCGATCGTTTTTACGGTACGATTCACGGCGCAGGCAGCTTCTTTGACCCCAATACACTGACTCGCGATAACGAGTTCGTTTCGCCGATCACGGATCCGGAATATCCGACAGATGACTATTACTACACCGACGCGATCAGCGACCATGCCGTTCGCTTTGTGACGGAGCATCACGAGCAGAGCGGTGACCAGCCGTTCTTTATGTATGTGACTTATACCGCGGCGCACTGGCCAATGCACGCGCGTGAGCGAGACATCGAGAAGTACAAGGGTGTTTACGATGCCGGGTATCAAGCGATTCGCGATGCCCGCTACGAGCGGATGCTTAAACTCGGAGTGATCGACAAAGCGAACACAGAGAATTGGGCCATTCCCGATGACTTGAAGGAAACGGAGTTCTGGGAGTGGGACAAACGGAACATGGAAGTGTTCGCGGCAATGGTCGATAGCATGGACCAGGGAATCGGAAAGATCGTTGAATCGCTCAAGAACACGGGACAATTCGAGAACACGTTGATTTGTTTTCTGCAAGACAACGGTGGATGCCAAGAAACAATGGGACGTGGCCAGGACGGGCAACCACGAGCCGACGCGCCGTCATTGCCACCGCTTGATCCAGATTTTCTGCAGCCGGACATGATCCCCAAGCAGACGCGTGACGGCTATCCGATGCGTCAGGGCAAAGGCGTGATGGCTGGTGGTGCGGACACATACATTGGCTATGGAATCGGCTGGGCAACCGTTTCCAATACGCCGTTTCGGATGTACAAGCACTTCGTTCATGAGGGAGGCATTTCCACACCGCTGGTAGCGCACTGGCCCGACGGTATCTCGCGACGCGGCGAAACGGAATCGACCCCCGGTCACTTGATTGATCTGATGGCAACGGCGGTTGATCTTGCCGGAGCCGCTTACCCAACGACTGGCGAGGCTGGACCGATTCAGCCGCTCGAAGGAAAGAGTCTCGTTCCAGCACTGCGAGGCGAAGCGATTGAACGCGAGGCGATTTACTGGGAGCATGAAGGCAATCGAGCGATTCGCGTGGGCGATCACAAGCTAGTGTCCCAATTCCCAAAAGAATGGGAGCTCTACAATATTGCTGACGACCGAAGCGAGCAGCACAACTTGGTCAATACCGAGCCTGAATTGGCAAAGAAGTTGCAAGGCATGTGGGAAGCGTATGCCGCTCGTGCGAAGGTTGTCGACTGGGCTTCGTTCAATAAGAAGAAAGACAACAACGCTAAGAAGACGACGAAGGCCAAGAAGCAAAAATAGCAAGAGGAGTCGGCGTGATTCGCATTCATTGTAAACCGTAGGTGCGCTTCGTGACCTACGGCTCCGATCTAAAAATCTCTTCGAGGCTGTGACTTTTTAAAACGTAGGGTGGTTCGAGCGGCGTTAGCCGCGCTGACCCACCATGGTTGTCGACGACTTGCGGTTGGTGGGTCTGCATCGCTAACGCGTTTTGACCCACCCTACAAAAAGTCACAGCCTCGTCGGGATGGACGGAGCCACCGCGGAGCGGTTTCGGAACGTAGCCGTGAGTAAGCGCAGCGCCACCCACGGAATACATTTGCATGAGCGAGTTACTTGGTGTTCACGCGATGTTTACTCCTTCAGACGCAGTTCGTAGACGCTGCAGCTCAATTTTTGGCCCGCTTTCAAGATAGGAAAGAATTGCGAGTCAACCGTGAGTTGAATTTCGGCGGTCTCGGTCTCGGCGTCAACACGGAGCAGTTCCGCGTCCACGATTTCAGACGCCACTGTTGCATTGAAGTGGCATTGCACGGCGGTCTTGCCGGCGTCCAGTGCTGTAACAAAACTGTCGACGGATGTGTCGTCGGAATCGTCAATCGTTTGAAGTGGCGAGATGTAGTAGGACGTGATGGCATCCGAGCGATTTGGAAAGCCGTTGTCCCACTGGAGGTCGGTTTGATTTTGGGCGTTGCATGCCCAATAGGCACCATTCCGCCAAGCGTACACGCCGATGCTCGCATCCGTTACCGATTGGCGAGCCAGTTCCCACACCAATGCTTGGTCCGCGAACGGGTTGCCTTCCTTGGAACAATATTGGGTTGCGGTTCCAGCGATGGCCTCAACGACCACGACATGGTGACTTGATTGAAGTGCGTCAATGAGTTCCGCCGATTCGACGAAGCTCTCATCGAAATGGGCTTCCGACACCGTAATCAAAAGCTGGAATCCATGGTCGAGATCAAGCTTCCATGTCGCTAGACCTTTTGTTTCGTCGCTTGTCGTCGTCGTTACCTGGGACAAATTGAATGGAACGCTGGTCACCGACTCAACCCAAGTCCGCACCGTTGATTCATCCGGGCGGACGGATTCACGATTAAAAACGACCACTGGATCGGTGACGCTGGTCCAGTAATCCATCGCGTTGACGAGTGTAACCGTGCTGAGCAACGCAAGGGCTTTCGCAGGGTTTGCGTCCAGGTATCCGATCACATAAGACTCACCAAGCCAATCGGATAAATCATCGGGATCCCATTCACGAATCTTCTCGAGAAGTTCGTTGAGGTGGTTACGATACAAAAGCAGTCCAGCTCGAGGATGTTCCAGTTTGACTTTGTCATGCAGAGTCTCGTTACTGGCGATACAGTCGATGAGTGGTTGTATCTCGTCGATCTTGCCGCACTCGAACAAGGTGCTGAACAATTCCTCCAAGCGATAGCGAAGAAGGTAGCCCGATTGTGCAATGTCGGATTCGGATCCCGCGTTCATCATTGCCATGAGAGCAGAAATGGATTCGTCTGATTTCTCACCCGATCGAAAAATATTTTGAGTGTTGACAACCGCGTTTAAAAGTGTCGGAGTCTCAACGCTTTTATAGAGGCGGTTGCTTTCGCTCATGGCGTGAGAATCGCACCATTGGAACGCATTGGATGCCGCGTTATTGATCAAGCCTTCCAGGTAGCTTGCGGCCGGGCACTCGGGGTATTTCTCAGCGGTTTGTTGCAACAATTCGGCGGCGGCGAACGCATCGCCGTCCGCGAATTTCTCCGCGGCTTCGATCATGTTCCAAGAAGACTCGGAGACGTGACTCAGCGATGGACTGTGTTGGCGCCAATTCTTGAGGACGTTGGGGAATGCCTCATCTTGATCAAAGCATTTGTCCAACAGCGTTTCGATGACTGCGTCCGAGTCGGTGCCTGGGCGGCTTGCCGCCAACATTGAATTCAGATCGTCTGGCGTTGCAATCTTCACGAGCTGTTCCATTACATGCCAATCGTTCGGGCAAATGCGAAACAGACGCAGCAGATAGGGCCGCAGTTCGTCAAACCGCTTGGATGATTCAAGAGTTCGGCAAATCGCATACAGACCATTGGGATGGTTGGGCGAAATCGACAGCAACTCATTGGCGGCAACAGTCGCTTCGTCATCACGCTGCATTGCGGACAGAACGTGCGACTTGGATGTGAGAACGCCCCATCGCAGATCGGGGTCCGTGATTGTATCGAGCACACGCAGTGCGTCGTCGTATGCTTCGAGGTATTGGTACGCTTGCGCCACAAGCAGTTGCTTCACTGGAGAATCTTTCGGAAGAACTTTGCGATGTTCTTCCTTGCGAATGACATCGATGTCGTCGGCACCCACCAAGTTCGCTTTGGACTCGTCATACGCATCAGCAAAGGGGGAGTTGAGATTCGAGAGGTAGTGTGCCCACTCGTCGCTCGTCCGGCGGCCAAGTTCGAGTCGTTGCGTATCGTAAAGTTTCCAGCCCTCAGAGTCCTTGTGGAGATACCAACGTGACGACATGCCTTCGGAGAAACCGTCATAGTAGCCCTCATAAAAATAGAGGTTGACCACCGCAAAGTTGCTGGGTTTATTCGTCGTCGGGTCAGGAATTCGCTGCGTCGAGAGGAGCGAGTAGTGGTCGAGAGTTTCGGGCTGGGGGAAAAACTCATCCAGCCAACTGACCATGGTGAGTCGAGCTTCGATTCCGATCGAGGTTGCTTGAGGGCTTTGAGCAACGGCCTGCATGAATAGTTTTTTGTTGAATGGTAGATCGTGCGTGAAGTATCCATTGGGTTCGTCGCTGTGGTCCTCGAGCCATTGGCGTATTTCCTCATCAATGGTGGGTGATGCCGATTGATCGACTAAGCTGTTGGCATACGCGGCCATGTCCGCAGAGACTCCGTCGGTGACGGGCACGTCGGGAGTCCCGATCATGCCGACATGGTTGAGTGCAAGCAGCGAGGCGGCGAAGAGCAGCAGCGAGACGAACAGGAACAGGATTCCGAGAATCACGGCAACGTAAACCCAGGTTTGGGTGCGTCGTGGTGAGACCGGGTGCGCTGTGGGGTATTGCCCAGGTCGCGAGAACGGATCTTGAGACACGCTGGCTCCTAGAATTACAAAGTAACGCGCGAATTTCGTTTTGCGGGGCTCTTGTCCCGCGATCCAAGCCGCGAGAAAGAGCCTGGCGTGCTCATGACGATAGCTTTTTCTTCCGGCAACGTCATCTTCAATGCGGGCCACCGGAAGCGACGTTTTGCCTTTTTGTGAATTGGTTCGCTAGGGGCGACCACGGAGCTTCGAACGCTACGCATCGCGTAAACAATCGGTGTCGGTAAGCTTCCGGCATAAAATCGCCGAAACGACCGAGTGAAAGCCTGTCCTGACTGCCTTGGGTTATGCCGGACGAAGTTATTTCCGGTCGGATGCTCAGATTCCGTTTCGCTTGCTGGTGCGAGTCGGTAAACTTTAGTACCTCCTTCGTTGGTACCCGCCCCGTTCTACACATTCTGTTCTACCCGCCTGCTGATTTCGGAACTCACATGAGAATTTCTGGACACGATCGCCCATTGCTCTCGCGGCGAACATTGCTGCGCGGTACAGGCGCTGCTTTGGCGTTGCCTTTGCTTGATGCGATGTTACCAGGAACGCTGTTGTCCAAGCGGGCGCGAGCGAATGACGTTGCAAAGCCTCCGGTACGAATCGGGTTCTTCTATGTTCCCAATGGTGTGAACTTGGCGGATTGGCGACCGGCGGCTCCCAAGGAAGGCGAGAAATCGATGGCACTGGGTGAGTTGCCTCGAACGCTCAAAAGTCTCGAAGGAGTTAAGAAACAAGTGCTCGTGTTGAGCGACTTGGCCGCCGATCACTGTCACGCCAAGGACGCTGGACATGAGCCAGCGGGCGGAGGCTTTCTGGTGGGAAAAAAGTGCAAGCACTCGGAACAGCCCGAAGTCGGTGGAACGTCTGTGGACCAAATCGTTGCTCGCGAGCTTGGCCACAAGACGACGGTCGATTCGCTTGCGCTCGGCATCGATCCGGGGCATCGTGGCGACCATGGATTCTCAGGAACCTATTTGTCGCACATTTCATGGCGGAACAAGACGACGCCCTCACCTCTCGAGATGAACCCGAAACAGGTTTACAAGCGACTGTTCGGCGACCAGCAACCACGGGTGGCGAATTGGGGTGCGACGAAGACTTCGAACACGGTGCTTGAGAATGCCCAGACGAGTGTATTGGATCTTGTGAGAGAAGACGCACGATCGCTGCAACGAAGTCTTGGAGCTGGAGATCGTCGGAAGCTGGAACAGTACTTTGAAGGATTGCGCAGTGTTGAACTTCGAATGGCACAGGCAGACCGCGACGGACACTCGCATCATCGTGAAGCATTCGCAGATAACGCGCGGCTAGACTCAGCCGATCCTGGACTCGCGCCGCTATTAATTCCCGAGGTCGACGGGACACCGGCGGTGTACGGTGACCACGTCGCGTTGATGCTGGACTTGATGACGCTCGCGTTTCAAACCGACTCGACTCGTGTGGCAAGCTTCATGTTCTCGTACGAGAAGTCCGGACGGGCGTATCCACAGATTGAATCGCCAGCAGCGCACCATTCGTCATCGCATCACCAAGACGACCAAGAAAATCTCGAGCGATTATCTCGAATCAACGAGCACCACATGTCGCTTTTTTCAGCAATGCTCGAGCGGATGGCAGGGATTGACGAAGGCGGCTCGTCGATGCTCGACAATGTTATGTTGATGTACGGTTCGGGGATCAGCGACGGCAACAAACATAATCATGATGACTTGCCGATCGTGGTTGCCGGTAGTGGAGGCGGAACGATTCAGGGTGGTCGTCACATCAAGTTCGGCGAGAAAACACCGATTTGCAATCTGTATTTAGAAATGCTCGATCGAGCGGGCATTCCCCTTGAATCATTCGGCGATAGCACGGGAAGGCTCGGGCATTTAGCCTAACTGGACAGCGCCAACTTCGTTTAACCGTTAGCCGAAGGCGAACGATCGCATCGTTCATAGTACGCCTGCGGCTGACTGTTAAACAAACAATCGAACTTGGCTTTGTCCAGCTAAGCATCCCATCGCAAGTTTTTCTCCCACGCCCAAAATATCTTAGGCTTGTTTTTGCGTTTCACCGATTTGGGCGGAGGTCGGAAATGCCGGGTAAGATTCCGCCCAGAAAAAGTTGACGACCATTTTGAGATTGAGTTTTTCGGAGGAGGGGATATTGCAGCGGTCCGATACCGTTTGCGTGGACTTTTAGTCATTGCATCATGTTTTTCTGTGCAAATGCAGGCGCGACGGAAGCGGATTCATGTGCGTTATCCCATCTGAAAACGTAAATCCAACGGTTCGAGACCTAGCGAACCTGGATGGCACTGTTTAGCGCTGTTTAGCCTGGCCCGGTTTGTCGTGCTAGCCATCGAAATCGCTGTTTATCACCATCTCAGTCACTTTCCCGGGCCAGAAACAACCCACAGATTCTGCTGACGAACAGAATCTTTTCGGAATTCTCTTGCTTACCCCCCCCCCCGTCACTTATATGCTTCACGCTGTAGCACGTCACGTCGAATAACGTTCGCAGGGGTTGATGATGAACGGTACGTTTCCTACTTTCCGCCGACAAATCTGCGTCACATTCCACGTATTCGCGTTCACTATTTGGTTGTCATGCAGCCAGGCGGAAAATGCAGCTGACGAGCCTTTAAGAAGCAAGAAAATTGCTTTTGAACGTGACGCAACCACGGAATTGCCGAGCAAAGCAGGGGCGATTGAATTTGGTGGTACGTACGCCGTGCGAGTTGAGCTTGACAAGGTTCCAGCCGGCGCGGAAGGCGTCGCTCGAATTCGCATCAAGAACCCCGAGAGCTTTGATTTGCCGATCCGAGAGGTCACAGCTAGTTGCGGTTGCACACGAGCGGAATTGATGAACGATCGCATTCCCGCAATGGGCGAGACAGAATTAGTGATTCAGATTCGATCGCCAGCAGCGAGCACTGCTGGTGTTTTTATGGGTCGCATTAGTTTGGAGATCGATGGTGAAAGAGTCGACCATAAACAGCTCAAACGAATTGACATTAATCTTCACTACCCGATCTCGGGCTTGCTTTGTTTCCGTTCGCCCCTGGTCACCATTAACCTCGTCGATACAAAACCATATCGACTCGAACTACCGTTCGTTTCGTCCATTGACACGCATCCAAACAAACTCTTGCTTGAAACAACAGGCATCTTGGAGGGTGTTCCCGGACATGTTGAGACGACTTCGGGCGAGAATCGAATTGTACTGATTTTAGACTCGAAAGAAGCAACTAATCTCGGGACGCACGGACGCGTTCTACTGCGTGACCCTGTTTCTGGTAAAGCGGATGAAATGACTGTCGTTGTGTACAAGAACGAACTTGTCACACTCAGCCCACGCACGTTGCGATTCGCCAAAACCGCCCCCGATTCGACTGACTATGTCGCGCATGGAGTCATTCGCGTAAAGAAGGTATCGGCGGATGCCGGAAGTGATTCAACGGCGACACAGACTGAAGAGCTCGCGACAGTCACGAACAACATTCCGACACAAGTTGACGCGTATATTGATCAGCAGAAATTAAAGATGAAGGTGCAGCCAATAAATAAACATTTCTTCCGCGTTCAATTTGCGGTACCCGTTATTGACTTAGAAACCATCGAAGGCGGAACGGAAGTGGATCGACTGAAGTCCATTCAGTGGCGGCTGATCTCGCCAGGCGTCCATGCGTCCGGCACCTCCGCGTTCACCGTTGACGCAAGTTGATATCTTTTTGAATCGAACACTTTTCGTTTCTCCTTACTCAAGGACTTACCATGTCAATGCGAATTCTCGGCTTACTGGGTGTATTTTCTCTTATGAATTCAGTTTGCGAGGCACAGACTGTTGTTTGCAGTGCCCCAGGCGAACAGAATTGCGATCACTTCGTTCTTCCCGAATGGCAGGACCATTGCAATGATCAGGGCTGTGGGTTTCCCGATCCAGATGATCCCGAGAACAAGTGGATTTGTGATTCGTCAACAAGCTTTGAAGTGCAGGAATTCGGTACCGTTGCAAACCCGTCATTTTACCACGTAGGCGTCTATGCAATTTACGACATCGGGCAATCTGGAAACACTCTCTGGAATCAAGACAACATGATTTGTTCGAAAAAGAAATCTTGCTTGGGAGGGTCCGATTGCTTGGAGCTCTCAACCGGAAATTGGGTATGCAAACCGGACCCAAATTCGCAATGGGTTTATGATCAATATGACTTTTGGTTACCCGCCGGTGATAATTGTACGCTTACGGGCCTATAGTCAGGATGGACGTTTCCGAAAGCAGTTCGAAATCTAAGCTCAAGCAACGGCGTCTCTCAATGGGTTTTAAGAAGATCTGGTTGCCAGTGAGCTTTTACGCGAATATCTAACCGATTCGATGACGTAATGAGCGAGCAAGAGTTAAATTGACCGGAAGTTGACAATTGAAAGGGCGAGAAATGAAATGGGTCACGGCGTGGATTGCGGCATGGACGATTCTGTTGCTTTCGAGCACAGGGTTATCGCAAGAAGATAACGAGGAAGCCGAAGTCGAAATCGTTTCTCAATTGGACGGTTGGCTGGCGAACTGCGAGGCACTGACGAGCTTTGACTTGCTGCTGACCGAAGAGACGTTTGAATTGACGCCGTCCGGACAGAGCAAGGAAGCCATTTGCAAACGTCGCATGATTGCTGACTTTGTGTCGAGGCGATTTCTATTCGTAGGTTCAAGGGTTTTTGAAACGGGAAATTCAACCGACACGCCTATGACGGTAAACACTTACTATCATGCGTTTTGCTACGACCCTTCTAAAGATCCATCCGCATGGCAGCGCGACCTGCCGCGACGTCCGCAAAAGTTAGTTCCAAAAGACATGTGGAAATCACTTGGAAGTTCGGAATTTTATGACATTCGGTATATTGGCCTTCTACCGGAACTAAGGACGTACTCCAGTGATGGAACGTTTGAAGAGTCGTTTCGTACGATGTTCAATTTCGGAAAAACCATTTGGGAAAGAAATGCGACATCAGCGGTTACTGAGATTTGCGTCGATGTTCCGGTGAAAGGCGTTGAGGGATTTCTTACTCGTTGCGCCATTGTTTATGACCTCGAAAACTTTGTTCCTCTGAAACGTACTACGACAATGGTTCATACGAAATGGATTCGAGACGTCTCAAAAGAATCCTACGTATGGGAAGAATTTAATGGCGTTCGACTGCCCGTGCAGGTACATGGCGAAAAGTCGAAGGCAGAGAAGATTGACGGAAAAAACGTTTCCTTTGTTGCGCAATACGATTATCGGCTTGATTGGAGATCAGTTAATCAAGGATTTCCGAGCGGTATTGAAGCCAGTCCGCAAACGCTTCAGGATACTGAGAAGCTCTTGCAGATGCTGGAGCCAGCTCAATCGCCTTGATATCGACGATTGAGCAAATAAAACGACGGTAGTACTGTGCAATTTCCTCAGCCTCGGGATTGCTACTGCCGGCTCGCCAGCAGTTTGTTCAATTGCCCGTTGCGATTTTCCCTCTGGTCACAAGAGGCAATGGACGCAATATGGATCTTTCACGACCAATGGCTTTATGCTCGTATGACCTGCGGGTTGAAGGACGAAGTCACGCAGAGCGGATGGAAGGTATTGGGATTTTGTTGAATGCCGAGCGCGCTCCACGTACTGTTACAAGCGCCCGAGCCGAATCCGAGCCGAGCCATGCAACACTGGCTCTCAGGATACTCGCAAACTGGTGCGCAAAGCTGAATCTTCGGCTCGTCCATCTCTATCAAGGACGCTACAAGGATTCGATCGATGACATCGAATAGAACCTGGAGGTAAACACTGAAAACCAAACCTAATCCCGGCATAGTGACCCTTCAACGCCGCGCCAAGGTTCGCCTGAACGAAACTGGAACAGCAATTGCTCGCCCTAGTTCGACAGCGGAGTTTTACTTTACTTGCAAGTGCTGGGACATTTCAAAAGCCGAGGAATTTGACTGGGAATGACGTTCTTGTCACCGAGCCTTTGCGAACGCTTGACCAGAAATGCTGGGCAGGGAAATTACAATTGTCGAGGCGCGAGCCCGTTCCAATTGAGACGCCCAACATGCAAATCGGATGCGGCGGCGGTGTCAAGTTTCGACTCGCTTCCGCAGTTCGCGTATCGACTGCAATTCTTTGCCGGCGATCGCTTCGGCATCGTCAAGATCGTTTCGGGCTAAGTCCAGTTGACGTCCACAGGCGATGCAAAATTCCGCTCGCTCGAGTCGAAACTCGATGCTTTGTGTGAATTTATCGATTCGCGAGGTCATGAATTGCAATGTTACTTGGAACAGTCGGTCGCCGAGTTCGCTGTGCCCCGCTTTGTCGATTTGTGGAATGAAGCGTTTCATTGCAACGGATTGGTTCGCGTTGGCGACCTGCAATTGACCCCATTGATGGACCAACGCGTTCAGGTCGGCTTTCTCAAGGCAGGCCGTCATGACTGAGTAATGCGTCTCTTCGACCTTCGCAAGTAAGTTGACGGCGTCGCCACGATCGGTTCGTTGCGTGCCGAGCCAAACGAGAGATTCGTGTTTCAAATTGCTTGCGTCGGAGGTATTTGCAGTGAATTGGCTAAGGGTGTTGGTAAGTCATCGGCATTCGTGCTCCACGTCAAAGCCTCCATTGCCGCCGGGTTATCGATGATGCGTCCCAGTGCTTCGATCCGTTCGGGCTCTGGGATCGACTTGAAGAAATCAACCAGTGAATCAAGCTGGTTTCCTGTGACGATACTGGAGATCACCTCGGTCGAAAAGAAATCGATTTGATCGGACCATGAGAGCGGCGGCCCATCCGCAGCGAGCGACTGAAACAACGCTGGCAAATCTCCCGGTTGAAGAAAGTACTTTTGACCACCTGGGAGTTGGGGCAAGAGCTTTGCGAGTTGAGTTCTGGGGCTCGGTTGCTGCTTGAGTCGAATTGCTCGTTGTCGATTAGGAATCGCGTTCCACGCAGTAGCATTGACGAAGACCCGAAGCGTATTGCTTGGATCGCATTGATGATGGTAGTTGGTGTGTCGGGCGAAATTCCTTGCTGTAAATCGTCGTAGATGTCAGCTGCTCGAGCGCGAGCGTCAGCATCGGGGTGGTCGGTGGCAGCACGTCCAAGTGCGTCTTTGGCGTCAAACCCCATCGCGCGAAGGTGAGTTGCCGCAGCGGTTCGGGTGCCAAAATTTGAGCTTCCAAGATTCTCGATAGCGAGTTGGATATTCTCGACGGATGAATCCGCTGGCTGCTTTGTGCTAACCTGTTGCGCAGTCGCGTTTGCGGCAACGATGCATGCCAAGAATATGCCTGTGAAAAGGCAAGCCGAATGATTTCGCATGGGAGGATGTTTCTCTGGGGAGCACTGCCTGGTACTACCAGCGAGTTGAACCTTCGCGGCCTGTCCAGTTTACCTGACATCGCAAGGGTTCGCATTCAGTATTTCGGACTGAGTATTTAAAGTATGGAAACTCGAAGGTTAAGCTTGCAAGACGGGACATTCGTCATTGCGAAATGCAGTTGCAATCGCCGTAACGTTTTAGTGATCACAACCATGAGCGATTCCACGGTGAAATCTGGTGCAAACGACTCTGCTAAGAAACGCCAGGATTCGTTTCCGGAGAACGAGTTGCCGAAGTGGTTGCTGAGAAAGTTTGTCAACGGATTGAAACGACTTGCGCGTGCTGCTCGTCCGCCCTTGTACGGAGTGCTCTCACGATTCTCACGTGATTTGGGGACATGCGTGCGATCGGGTGTTGATATCGATCGTGGCTTGGAGGTGTGTCTCAAAGGTGTTCCTCGAACGCCGCTTGGCGATTGCTGGCAAGGGGCCGTTCCAGCCGTCCGTGCAGGGTCGACGTTGACTGATGCTTTGAGCGGCGGTTCGGATGTTTTGCCTCCGTTCTATTTGCAAGTCATTCATGCGGGCGAGCAAGCTGGGCGACTGGATGACGCGCTGGTGTTTCTCGAGAGCCACTGTAAGTTGTTGGCGGGTCCAGCATCCGCGCTGCGGAATCTCTGGGTGTTCCCATTAGCAATCATGCTCGTGGGTTCCGTGATTAAAGTTCTATTGGCAGGTGTTCTTGTCTCGTTCGCGATGGCATGGAACGTTCTGGTCGCAGACTCACTGTCGTTTTTACAACTGGGGGTCGTCGTTGCCGCGTTGACGATGACACCCGCGAGGTACATTGTTGATCAGTTCCGGTTGTCAATTCCGTGGCTAGGTGGGCTCGAGCGAGAGATGGCGTTGCATCGGTTTTTTCGAGTGCTTGCGCTGTTGTATTCGGTTGGGGGCCAGCGAGTTGAGGCGATGATACGGACGGGCGCCGGTACCGTCAGCAATCATGCGGCGCGGTTGGAATTGCTAAAAGCTGCGACAGCCATCGAACGAGGTTCGACCATCTCGGATGCGTTCCACGGCATTGCGATCATCACCCGGGACGAGACGACTACCATTGATGGTGGGGAATTATCAGGAACGCTCGAGAAAGCGTTTGATCGGGTCTCCGACGAAACGGGTGCAAGCATGCTCGCGAAGCTTGAGATGATCCAGCCTTTTTTAATTCGGATTGTGTTCAGCGTCGTGATGCTTTCCATTGTCAGCACGTTACTCGGTTTGATTCGGATCTAAGTCAGCCAGTAAGATTTCGATCAAATCAAGGCAACAAGGAGGCTTTACGTTGCACTTTGGATTTTTTTGCGCCCCGAAAGTATTGTAGGGGTGCCCGAAAGGTATTCGATCGCACTTCGCGAGTTAGTTCACAAGGATCATTTTTATGTCGACTCAGCTTGGCCAAACACAATTATCGAAGTCGGAATACATGCATCCTGAGAAATTGATTCGGCCGGACTCCGGTTGGATGGCACTGGGTGTGAGTCTGGGGTTAATGTTTTTCGGAGGATTGACGGTCATTGGGGGTGCCATCGGGTCGAGTGGCTTGTTTGCGCTATTGGGCTTGTTGATGATTCCTGTGGGCTTCGTGGGGATGTTTGGGTTGATGGCCATCGCACCAAACGATTCTCGGGTCCTTTTGTTGTTTGGTGACTATCGCGGTACCGTCAAGGAATCAGGCTTCTTCTGGGTCAACCCGTTTTTTTCGAAGAAGAAGGTAAGCCTTCGCATCCGAAACTTCGAAACTGGATCGTCGTCGACTCCAGAAAAGAAGGATTCGGCAGGTACGGTCGTGCAGGCAAAATCACGATCGGCGAGTCGACCATCGAAGGTTAACGATCGGGATGGAAACCCGATCGAGATCTCTGCTGTGGTCGTTTGGAAAGTGACGGACACAGCGGAGGCCTTGTTTGAGGTTGATGACTACGAGCATTTCGTTGAGGTTCAAAGCGAGGCAGCACTGCGAAGCTTGGCAACGCGTTACCCGTATGACAGTGAAGATCACGAACAGTCGCTGCGCGGAAGCACCGATGAGATCTGCGGCAAACTTCGCGACGACATCCAGGAGCGATTGGAGAAGGCTGGAGTGCATGTGATCGAGGCGAGAATCAGTCACTTGGCTTACGCCGCAGAAATTGCTTCCGCGATGTTGCAGCGTCAACAAGCGGGTGCGGTTGTCGCCGCTCGTACGAAAATCGTTGACGGTGCTGTGGGGATGGTTGAAATGGCGCTGGAGCATCTGCAACGGGACAACATCGTCGAACTGGACGCACAGCAGCGAGCAACGTTGGTCTCCAACTTACTCGTGGTACTTTGCAGCGATCGACATGCGCAACCGGTCGTGCAGGCTGGGGCGTGATCGCGGAAATTCTGGAACCACAGTCTTTAGCTTTCTCGCTCCCACCGATCGCGTTCAGTGATCCACTGGTTCAAATTGCGATCGGCGCTTGAACTTGGAGTCGACGAGTCGTCGTTCTCGTCGTCGAGGCCCAGTGTTGCAGACGCAATTTTGAAGACGCCGTAGAACACGAGCCCAACGGTTGTCTTCAGTCCATCGCCAACGAACTTACCGATTGAATTGGCTTTTTCAGATAGGCTGGCTTTTGTGCGAACAGGCAAGGCATGCTGTCGCGGATCCGGTTCCGCTAGCGGTTGTGACTGCGCAGCACCTGGAGATGATGGTGCTGTGGTGTCGTACGAAACGGTTCGCAGCAGCGTATCGGACTCGGTGGTGTTTTTTCGAACGGCTCGATGCCCGCTGCAACCGAGCGTGTTGGCAAGAAATGCAAGTGCCAGAAAATGAATGTGCGGCTTCATGTTGGCACAACAATTGAGAGTGATATTCAAGGAGTTTGCGAGTAGCAAAACAGTAGGGTGGGTCGCAAGTCCAGTATTTTGAGAACAGTGAAGTGGGTGCATATTGCGGCTTGCGATTGGCACGACGTTTGTCAGAATGCGGACTCGGAATCCTGGTTGCGGGGTTGAATTTGATGAAACTTTGGAAAGATGGAGAAGAGCAGGGACACTCAGAAGCAGGCACGGGCCGATCAGCTCGTCGAAGAATTGGCAACCCGAGCCCACGCCACCGCAGCATGACTACAAACCGCGATATGCACCCGATTCAACAATGGCAAGCCGCGTTGGTCTTTGGATCAAGAGGATTCAAGAAGTGAGCAGGCCAGGTTCGGCGCAAAAGACCGCCGCTGGAACTCGCTCGGTCGGTAAAGTGACTGTGAATGTCGTGCCGTCACCTAATTTGGACTCAACCTGCATTGTGCCCTGATGTCGCTTGACCACTTCGTAGCAAATCGCAAGTCCTTGGCCCGTGCCGGCTCCCACATCTTTTGTCGTAAAGAATGGCTCAAAAATCTTTTGCTCGAGCTCCTTTGGAATACCAGCTCCCGTGTCGATGACTTTCAGCTCAAAATTGCCTTCAGACATCGCGGTGCGGACGGTAATTGCGCCCAAGGGTTCGCCTTCATGACGTTTTTCAGAAATGGCATCGGCCGCATTCACGATCAAATTCAAAATCACCTGACTCAATTCGGCGCCCATGCAATCAAGCAAGGGAATGCTGGGTTCCAGCTCTAGTTTCATCTCCGCCACATATTTCCATCGGCTTCGTGAGATGACAGCTGCGTCCTGGACCAATTGATTCATATCCGTTGGCGTCGATTTAACGCGGCCTGGGTGCGACATCATTTTCATCGCGCGAACAATTTCGATCACCTTGAGAACTGCACCAGATGCATCCTTCACGGCATCCGGAATATCGATGGAAGCCGATTGGAACCTACGCGTCCCCACCAACGACTTCAACTCTTCAAGTGACTCGAGATTTTGCAAGTCATTTTGGCTAAACGATCGCCTCAGTGCGTTGATGGCCTGGAGGACCACACCAAACGATTCCTCGATGTACTCGACGTTTGATGCGACACACTGCATAGGCGTATTGATTTCATGGGCAATACCAGCAGCAAGTTGTCCCAAAGACTCCATTTTCTGGTCGTGTGAATGCTGGCGTTCCAACTCTTTCATGCGCGTCACCTCGGCTAACAATCGTTCCGTCTCGGCAGCCTTGTTCTTAAAGAACTGCGCCGCGGAAGCCAGTTTGCCAAGTTCATCGCTGCGCCCCAATCCCGGGATCAGTTCACAAGTTTTTCCTTTGGAGAGTCCGTCCAACGTTTCCGTGATCGCTTTGAGCGGTGGAACAACATCTCGTCGAATCAGCCACGTCGCAATCAGCCCCAGTACCACCGTAAGCACCGAAAACAAATTACACGCATGCCGAAACACTTGACTATCACGCTGCATGCTTTGGGCGAGCGTTTCTGCACGACGTGAATAGGTGTCGCGTGCATTGCTTGCGAGATAGAGAAATTCCTCGGTTTCGCCAGCAAGCACAACATTGACCATGTGCAAGTAGTTTCGGGTAGCCTGGACCATTTGCATGAACGCCCGATCGTATTGGTCCACCACATCCAATAGAGCTTGAACGTCCTTTTCAGACGTGTCGGGCGCGGAAATCGAAAGGTGTCGAATCGAATCGCGTGAGCTACCTAAACTGGACTTTACTAACCGGACGTAGCTTGAATCGGGATCGTGCACGAACTGCATTGCCTTGAGTTGTGCATGTCGAAAGGCGAGCTCCGCCGAGAGACTGTCCCATTGAGAGAGTTCGGTCGCGACCAGTTGTTGTGTCAATGTGTCGAATTTGAATGCAAGTCGTGTCAGTTCACCTTCGATCAATTGGTAGCGTTTCTCGCGATCGGTCACTGCCGACGCAAATATATCACGATGCTGACCCAGGTGCTCGCGCATCAGTTGAATCGAAGGACGATCGATCTCAATCGCCGTACCTATATCCATGGTATCGACACGAAGGAGTAGCTCCTCCAACTGATTCTGAAGCGAGACGACGCGTTGCTCGGGGCCTCGGTATCCGCCGAAGGTAAAGAGCAATAAATTGCGTTCCAGCTCGCCAACGACTCGATCAATCTCCGAGAACGCTTCAACTTGGTTAAGCAATGCGACTTGGGTACGGTTACCGGCATCCGCCTGTTTCAAACCATAGTGTTGGAGAACGATGATTGACAGATGCAATAGAAGCACCACGCCGAATCCGAACGCAATTTTGTTCGCAACGCTCTTTCCAATAAGACTCGTGCGTTCCACGTGTCCCATGGAACCCATTTCGCTTGAGTGCTGTGTCATGATGTGAGCAGTTCGTACCAGCGAACCAAACTGTACTCGTACGAATCCATCACCGTGTTCCAAACGGCCACATTACCAAGGCGTTCGGTGTACGATCCGCCGCGCCGCGTGATGCCAGCTTTCACAGCCGTGCGTCCGTCGGCCCCCGATAAGTCGCGTAGTGCGGGTTTTCCTTGGTACCAGAATTCCCACTCGTCGGGTTCAAGATACTGGCTCACTCGCTCGGGTACGGAAGTGTAATAGCCTTGCCGTGCCATGTACGCCCCAGCCCATCCTTCCAACCACCAATTCATGTACTCATACGCGGCATCACGCATATATCCAGATGTTTTCGAGGATAGACATAACACACCATGCCAACCTCGATACCCTTCGCGAGGAGCAGCGTAGTTGACTGGAATACCAAGACCATTGAGTGTCGACACCGCAGGCGAGAACATGCTTTCGATCGAAACGCGCCCAGAACGCATGTATTCAACGGACTGGGGCACGGTATTCCAAATGCCGTTAAAATGCCCTCGACGCTTAAAGTCAATCAATATTTCGAAAAGCGAGTTAACTTCGCTTCGAGTCAAGTTGCCGATATCTGCGAACTCGATCAATCCCCGAGCCTGTGCAGCCAATGCCGCGTCAAAAATCCCAATCGCCGGCTCATTGATCAAGCCAACTTTTCCGTGATGTTGTTCATCAAGTAGCCATCCCCAGCTCTCGGTCTCGTAGGGAATCCCTTCCGGAATCACGTTAGTGTTGTATCCAAACGAATCCACATTGTGCACGTAAGGAAGAAAGCTGATCAAATCAGTCGGGTTTTCGTTCAGCTCGCCGCTTTCCTGTACATTCAGAAGTTTGTGTGGCGCATCACCTGCACCGATTTTCATGCCCGGTCCAAGACGGCCGACTTTACAAAGCGGATTAATCTCGTTCCAACGCGTGATGCGAGACTTCTCAATCGGCTGAATCGCATCGGCTTGCCACAGCACCTTGATACTATTGGACCATTGCTCGTAAACATCAAACGAATCAGGACGGGTCGACGCTTTCTGCAGCACGCCAGCACTGCCGTGACCTTCGAACTGAATCTCGAAGCCAAGATCCTTCTCAGCTTGACGTCGAATGTCCTCCTGCATCGTCACGTCAGTCCCCATAACTCGCAACTTGACTTGTTTGGGGATGTGGATTGCCGGAGCAGCAACAGCGACTGAACCTGTCGTCAACGCAACTGCCGCTTGTCCAACGAATTGACGCCGAGATAATTTCATACACATCGCTCTGTGTCGCTTCCATCGTGCGCCGGTCGCCTCAGCCAACTGGAAGCGGTTTCGGCATGCAACTTGCGCTAACTGAGACGCAAACCTCAGCAAATCCAATATAGGATATTTTAGAGAGGCAAGTTCAATTTCGAGTTAAAACGAACACAGTAAACCTGATCAACAAGACCCGATGTCGTCTATAAATGGTGCGACTGTTAAAATCAACGACTGCTACCAAAGGTCCACGTTCAACTGATCCCTGGAAACTTCTTAAGAACTTGCTTTACAACCGTCATGATCGTTACGCGATTCCAAGACACCGTGAATCGCTGTACCTTTCACAGGGAGAACTTCAAGACCTCCTGAAAATAGGAGGTACGGTCCCTTAGATGCGTTTTCTATCGTAGGGGCAAGATCGCGAATGACAAAAACGGCGAGAAAGATCGCACTAGGAGTGTCCGTCGTTCTCGCCTTGGTTGCGCTCGCGGCGGATTGCTTTGCGACATCGCCATCGCCGGATTCGGTGCAGAAACCACTTGCTTTTCACGCAACCACTCGCGAGACGCTGCGAGTTGGCATGTCCACAGCACTCAGTGGTCCAACTGCGGAACTGGGCCTGAATGTGCGGGACGGAGTTCGTGCGGCTTTCGTAGAATCACAAACCAAACAAACGATTGCAGGCAAAGTCTTAGAGCTCATTACGCTGGATGATGGCTATGAGCCAGAGCGAACGACGCCGAACATGCACCAACTAACAAGCGACCTTCGGGTTTTGGCGGTCGTCGGCAATGTCGGTACGCCAACGGCAACAACGGCGATTCCGATTGCCAAGCGTTTAAGTACACCCTTCTTTGGGGCTATTACCGGTGCCAGTGCGCTTCGCGGCGAGACCGCAAGTGAGCTTGTCATCAACAATCGTGCGAGCTACGCGCAAGAAACCGCTGCCATGGTAAACGCGCTATTGTCACAGGGCATCAAGGCCGAAGAAATAGGTTTTTTTACGCAGAATGACAGCTACGGAGACGACGGATTCTTTGGAGGGCTTGCTGCGCTTCGAAGTCACCAGCCAGTGAAGCAATCAGCTGTTCCGCACGGACGCTACCGCCGAAACACGCTCCAAGTCGAAGATGGATTGGCTGATGGGATGATGCAGCAACCGTTGCCAAAAGCCGTCATCATGGTCGGCACCTATGCCCCTTGTTCCAAGCTGATCCGCTTGGCCCGTGAAAACAACTTCAATCCACAATTCCTTGCAGTATCGTTCGTCGGCTCGGAAGCGTTTCAGCGAAGTCTCGGTGATCTCGCGGATGGCGTGATCGTCACGCAAGTGGTACCGCACTACTCAAGCGACTTACCGCTTGTACAACAGGCAAGCGATGAAGTTTGGCCCGTCATGTTAGGTATCGGTACGAGCCGACCGATCGATTGGAAGAGCGTGCCACGTGACTGAGGCGTTTCCCCAGCCGATCGATTTTTCGGCTCCGACAAGATCGGAGACATCACACGATACACAGCGGAGGGTACGGTTGCTTAGCGCCACGGGCGTAGGTAGCGTGCTGATGATGCTGGTCATCTCGACAGCCCTATTCGCATGGCACCATGACAGTCGCAAGCAAGCAAACGACATCGAAACTCAACTAAATGACGCTCGAATGGCAATGAGCCGAGCAACGGTCAGCATCAACAGCGAATGGGCTGATCTCGTCACTCACTCAACGAAGTCTACAGAGAGTCGTCGAAACGTAGGCAGATCGAGTTGGCACAAAGACTTGCTGCTCGTTGAGGAAACATGCAATTCACTCAATGCTGCTCTTGATTTCGACGAGAAAAGCCAACTTCATGTGACAGTCGCTCCGCTCATGCTTTGGAGCAAGGAAGCGGAGCAGTGGAAGCAAAAGAATAGTTACTTATCAAAAACTGTCGAACAACAATTCAAGACGATCGACTCGCTCTTGCTCGAACACCAGAAAGCCGCCGACCAACAGCGCGGCATACAACGCTTGAACCTTGCGATCGGTCTGCGCAGTCATTTCACCGAAAATCCCAAGCCAATCGAAGAAATCCTCCGTGACTGTGCCGGAACAACTCTTGCGAACCAATTGAGTAGTGACGTCACACAGCTGCGTCTCAACTTATGTCACCTCATGGCGACAAGCAGCGTCGATCAGTTGGCAGACATTGGCCAGAATCGGATTCGCCCTCTACTCCAACGATTGAAATCAACAAGCGAAGATTTGGGGGACGCGGAAACAATCGAGCAAATTGAGTTTCGTATATTCAATCCGGTTTCAGCCCAATCGGCGTCAGCGACTTCACTTCCCGGAATCCACTCTCTTCAATATGCTCTTGCTGAGCACCGTTCGACCCAAATTGAACTTGTCTCGCGAGCCGAAGCACATTCGCATGCGTTGGACGACCAACGAAGCAAACTCGCTCTCGCTGGCATCGAGCTTCAAAACCGATTAACGCAAACGTTCGCCAGCACCTTGCGCACGGCGTGGAGCATCATCTTTGCATCCGCACTTATCCTTGGGTTTTCTTATGCGGTACTGACTCGCAAAGTATCCGAAGATATCGCATTGCAAATGGATGCCATTGATCGCACTGCAAAGGAACTCGCGAATGAGCAGCTTTTGCTGAGGTATGTAACATCATCGCTGCCGTTGCCGTTGTACTGGAAAGACGCCAAGGGCCGTTACCAAGGTTGCAGCCGCGCTTACGCAGAATGGTTAGGCTTGTCGTCAGTATCCCAAGTCGTCGGAAGAACCGACTTTGAATTGCCTTGGGACGATAAAACAGCCGCTCAAAAGACCGACATCGACAACCATATCCTCCGAGCTGGAGCGTCGACAACGAACACAGAGATTGTTAAATCGCGACTGAACGGCAATTCCTCGGTCGTGCTGGCCAGCAAGACTCCGCTTCGCGATACGGACGATGCCATCGTGGGTATGGTAGGCGCCTACATCGACATCACGGAACGCAAAGCGTCTGAGATGCGGCTGAACGGTCTTGCCAAGATTATGTCCGAGTGCCCAAGTGAAACCTATGTGTTTGAAATGAACACGTACGAAGTGCTCGAAATGAATCGTGCCGCATGCCAAAACCTAGGCATCGAACCGAGTGAATATCGAGGAAAACTGTTTTCGCAATTCAACACACCTGCCAGCGCCAAAAGACTCCCGGAACTAATGGCGAGCATCATTGACGGCAACTCAGTAGAAGTGGAGTACGAATCAACGCACGTCCGCACCAATGGCTCGACGTACCCCGTTCACGTACGTGCGCTCACTATCGAACACGGCAGCAAGAAGGTCTTTGTCGCTTGCGCTACAGATTTAACGAGTTACAAGAAACTCGAGAACAAGCTAGCTCAGGCACAGAAGCTCGAATCCATTGGTCAATTGGCCACTGGAATCGCACACGAAATCAATACACCGATGCAGTGCATCTGTGGAAACATCGAGTTTCTACAAGCCCATACCGGCCGATTGCTCAACGTCGTCGACGGCTTGGAGCGACAACTTGTCCAAAGCCCCGAGCCGTGGGAGCATCGCTTGGAAAAAATGAGGGAATTGATGACCGAGAATCGCTTTGAGTTTGTGCGAGCACAAGTCCCTATGGCGATCGAAGAATCGGCGAACGCGGCCAACAAAGTAGTCGAGATTGTGCGTGCGATGAAAGTCATGTCGCATCCAGGCACCCAGAACAAAATGGCGACGGACCTCAATGCTCTGATTCGCGATGCTGGGACCGTCAGCCGGAACCGCTGGAAATACGCAGCGAAGATTGAATTCCAACTTGAAGAAAACTTGCCCACGATCCAGGCCTTACCCGCAGAACTAAGCCAAGTCTTCCTGAATCTCTTTGTGAATTCGGCTGATGCGATCGCTGAGAAGCTTGGGCCAGATCCCACAGTGCTCGGCAAAATCGAGATAACGACATCATCGGATGACGACAATGTGTATATCGAGTTGAGCGACAACGGATGCGGGATGCCAGACGAGGTCAAAGCAAAAGTTTTTGAGCCGTTCTTCACCACGAAGGAAGTTGGAAAGGGAACCGGCCAAGGGCTATCGATCACTTATGACGTGATTGTCAAGCTTCACGGCGGCTCGATCGAGATCCAAAGTGTTGTCGGCGAAGGGACGCGTTTCGAACTGTGTTTGCCTCGTCACGTCCAAGCCAAGAAGTCTTCCGTTCATCCGATTGCGTTTGTGCCGATCGCGACAGGCCCCACAAATGTCCCCATCGAAAGTTTCTAGCTTTCTCTCCCCCGCGCCGCGACGTTCAACCAACCTCACCGTGAGCGGTCTTGTCGTTAGCGGTCAACCGCTTTCGCATAATGAGAAATGCGGTCTGGTCACGCCAATGCCGCCTCAACAGCGGTTATGATGAGATCGGAAATGGTCGTTGGAGACCAAGCGGCCAACCTTTGTCGCGAAGTTTGGTTGTTATCGGCGTTCGTAATCAGCGATTGGGAACTTTGGTCATGCTGTCCATGAAGAGCGTCGGCGTTGCACTGGTATGCTTCGGGATATTGCAACTCCATCCGACAAACTCCAACGCAGAGGACCAGGTTGAGTTGCTCAATGGCACACGACTTTCGGGACAGATGATTGGAATTCGCAAGGACGACCGCGAGTTCGATTTCGAGTCCAGCTTCGGTGGCAAACTGGTCAAGCAAACATACGCTTACGATAAAATTCATGCAGTTACGTTCGGTGGAAAACGCTTTGTCATCACGCCGATGACTGAATCGGCACCGATGGCGGCACCGATGGCGAATGCGGAAGCAACAACGCACCACACAACCCAACGCACGAAGGCGGAGGTGCTCCAATTCATCGAAGACTTCGGAAGCACGGAACCGGATTGGCTAGCGTCGACCCAGATGAACCACCCCGAAACGCTCGATCTTGAGTGGCCTTTGAAGACCGAGGGGAAATGGGACGAATCAACCAATGTCGGTCAATACATTTGGGGCCGAGTCAGTCCCAATGAAGCACGATGGAAGCCAGGAATTAAGCTTGTCTACGAATGCATGAAACGGCACCAGCAGAACCGAACGCTGCTAGTTCGCGACATGGAAAAACTCGGCGACATGTACTTCACCTTGCTCCAAGATTATCCGAGGGCTGCTTACTGGCTACAAAAAGCGGATGCCTCGGTAAGCAAAGAGACTGGGATTTTTTTAGCCGAGTGTTATTGGCGACTCGGAAACAAGGAACTGGCTTTTGCGAAACTCCAAGGCAATCTATTGCATTTCAACGCCATCAAACTGTACGGCGACATGGACGAAATCGAAATGGCGATGAACGTCGCCAACGTCTACGCGAAAACGCCGTTGTTCAACGAAGCCTGTCTGAAGGCCGGTGATGCTTTGCGAGGTGCCGGACGCCTGGATGAAGCCATCACGTTCTACGAACAAGTCCTCGATCGAAACGAAGCTCGAAACAAAGAGTACCTCACTCGCTACAAGGGTTTGGCACAAGGTGCTATCGATGCGATCAAGTTATTTGACAAAGCCGATGTGAGCCGCGTTGCCGACGGAACTTACACGTCGAGCACCATGGGCTACAACGGCCAAGTTGAAGTGACGGTCAAGGTTGCCGGTTCCCAAATCAAGAACGTGACCGTTTCCAAACACCAGGAAAAACAATTCTATGCCGCGCTCACGGACACACCCAAACAAATCCTCGACAAGCAAGGATTCCAGGACGTTGATGGCACATCGGGAGCCACGATCACGTCTCAGGCAATCATCAATTCGACCGCTCGCGCTTTGGCACAAGGAGCAAAATAGTCCGAGCACTCGAAACCGTAAAGCGCCGACTTTCCTTTCAACATAGCAACGCATATGCAGCCGATCCGCTACCGAGTTCTCGCCATTGCTTTCGCCGTGACTGGGATCACATGCGTTGTGGCTGCCGCAACACAGCACGAAATCTATCGATGGATATTCCACGATCAATTTGCACTGGCACTGACAATTGCAGGCATGATGCTTGCTTATTCAATGATGCTTTGGTTGACCACATTTGATCGCGGACGAACTGGTGCAGTGACGCGACTGGACTGGTTCTTTCCAGCGCTCAAACGGAGAAGCGTACACGAGTCGCCCTCCTACTCGCTCGCTGGACGTTGGCTCCGATCGATCATTCCGGCAAGTTTTCAATCAAATCACGCGACTAAGAAACGCGGGCTGTTTAGAAAGACACTGCGAAGCCTAGGAATCTCGTGGCTCGCATCGCCGGTGCGTCGAGTGGTCCAAGGGACTTGCCTCGCTATTTTCCTGACGTTGTTCCTCATCGTTTGCTGGCCGTACAACGCGAGTCCCGTTGGTCCCGGAAACGCATCGTTGGGGTGGTCATTTGAAACCCTCGACCAACAGAGCGGCGAGTTCATTCTTGGTCGAGCCCCGTCGGCTACCAGCACGGGGTCGGGTTGGAGCTTGACGACTGGCGACACGCTATTCGTCGTTGAAGAACGGATTGTCCAGGGAACCCAGGACGCCGAGACTTCCGCAACCATCGGTGACTTCATGGTTGTTAAAAGCGACGCACGGCAGATTCGTTTGGCACCACGTCAAGACATCACGCCAGCGTTGCTCGATTCGTTTCTCGATCAAGCGGGTTCATTCAGCTTGCATGAGTGTGATCCAGCGGGATGGCCTCGACACTACGCCGACAATCTCGCTCGAAAAGAGATCATCCCCGCAGAAACGTTCTTGATGATTGATCCGCTCGTCAGTCTTTCGACGGCGATCGCGTCGCGAAGCTGGATAGGATCTCTCGTTTCGGCAGCGGCCATTCTGATTGTTTGTGTACTGATTCCACGAGGCTTCTGTGGCTATTTGTGTCCACTTGGCACGACGATCGATTTGTTCGATTGGGCGATCGCTGGGCGGATAAAGACGTTTCGCGTGCCGGATGACGGTTGGTGGGTCCACATCAAATACTACTTGCTCGCAGGCACGCTTGTTGCGGCGGTCTGTGGCGTGTTGGTGTCTGGATTCTTCTCCGCGATTCCGGTCATCACGCGAGCGATGTTGTTTCTCGTCGAGCCGCTCCAGAATGGTGCGACCCGTGGCTGGCATTTGAATCCGTCGTTTGGCGTCGGCCACATCGTTTCGATTGCGATGTTCTTCGCAGTGCTCTGTCTTGGATTTTTCAGGCCGAGGTTCTGGTGCAAGTATGTATGTCCGAGCGGTGCCATGTTTTCGCTCGGGAATCTTTTTCGGATCACCGAACGCAAGGTTGAATCGTCGTGTATCCATTGCAACAAGTGTGTCGAGATCTGTCCGTTCGATGCGATCAAGCCTGACTTCACGACACGTACCACCGATTGCACCATGTGCCAATCGTGCGGCGGCGTTTGCCCGACTCATGCGATCAAGTTCGTCGAGCGGTGGAACATCGTCGAGCTTAAGCTCGAAAACGATCCACCGACGAAAGAAACGGCATTGGGTCGCCGAGGCTTTTTGTCGCTCGCCGCTGGCGGTACAGCGACAGTCGTCGGTGGACTCAGCATGGCTGGCGCGACCAAGGCCTTGGGTGCGAAGCTCGATGACCCGAATTCGTATCGCCCCGTTCGTCCACCAGGAAGCGTCCCCGAGAAGGAATTTTTGGAAATGTGCATTCGTTGTGGCGAGTGCTTCAAAGTTTGTCCGAACAACGTGCTTCAACCGGAAGGATTCCAACAAGGCTTGGAGGGATTATGGACACCGATGGTCCAAGCGGACTGGGCTGGGTGCGAGTCGAGCTGTAATTCATGCGGCCAAGTGTGTCCCACCGGCGCGATTCGTCCGCTGGCGCTCGAAGAAAAGAGAGTGGCTAGAATGGGGCTGGCAATCGTCAACGAATCAACGTGTTTGCCGTTTGCAGCCGCACAAGCGTGTGACTTGTGCGTCAAAGAATGCGATGCGGCTGGCTATCACGCCATCGAATTCACACAGGTTGGCACCGAAGTCGATGCGAATGGAATCCCGATCGAGGGCACGGGATACCTCGCTCCATTCGTACTCGAAGACCAATGCGTTGGGTGTGGCTTATGCCAGACGCGGTGTTACGCAATCAACGTCAAGGAAGAGCGATTGCTTTTTGAGTCCGCCATCATCGTGAAGGCTGGTGAAGGGAGAGAAGATCGGTTGATGGTCGGTTCGTACATTGAGTTGCGAAATCAGAAACGAACACAACGACCTTTGATGCAAGAGCAAGTCGCTCCTGTCCCGTCACCGACGCGAACGGTTGAGCCGCAAGCCAGCACGGACGACGACCCATTTGGTCTGGGCAATTGATCGTCCGTCGAGCGTTTCTCGATTAGTTCGATTTGGACTTCTCGGTTTCGACGACAATCTTCTTTGTTAAGACGTCGTCGCCGGGAGGTGTCTCAGCATCGACGTTGTTATCATCGGCGGGATCGTCACTGGGGACAGGAATTGGAATGAGCGTCAAGCGGATCGGTGTACCGCGTTCGGGGATCCGTTCGGTGTAGGGACTGTAGACGAGCGAGTCGGCTTGTGCGCTGCTTTCCACCGGCACGTCAAGCATCGCGGTGCTGAAGTTCGAGACACAAATCATGTCGCCGCTATCGGCTTGGTAATACTCCTTGCCATCTTCTTCGTCTTTCCAAAAACCGCTGCCTGCGAACACCCAATCATCCTGCATCGTTTTCGTTGTCTCGCCTTGCCGGATCCAAGACCGGGCATCCGCGACCTGGTACTTGCCATCTTGGTCGAACCACGAAATCCAAACTCGAATTCGCTGGCCTGTCGCTGGCAAGAACTCTGGTGAATAGCGAACGGGTGTTCCAGCGATTGCGCCCACAGCGAGCAGCGCCGCGTGGACTTGGCTCGACTTTGCCAAAACCGCCACCACCGACTCATGCTCTTTAGTATTCATCGGGCAAGCGAACATCTCGAGCATGCCACGGTTCATGATGACGTAGCCATCGGCATAGACACGTTTTTGTTTCGGATCAATCCAAAGCGAAGAATTCTTGCTCAGCGAACGTGACGTTGGCGGAGGCTCAAAAGCGTTTTGAACAGCCGCTTCCGCGGTGGGACGTTCCTCACCTTCCAAGTCTTCGAGCGTGATCCCCGGCTTGTCAGTTTTTTCGTTTGGCGAGGCAGAATCAGTGGGGGGAGGCGGTTGTGGCAATTTTCGCATCACTTTCGGGATTGCCTCTGGCGTATCGACTTTCGGGATTGCCTTTGGCGTATCGGTCACCTGGGTTGGAGGCGGTTCTGTGACCGACTGGCCGTCCGCCGGGATCGGCACGTCGGCAGGCGGTTGGCCGGACGTCAACACGTCGGATGGCGGTTGATTGGATGTCGTAACCGGGTTGGATGTGCCAAAAGCCACGAATGCCCAGGCCAACAGGGGTAAAAGCAACGCTACACCCACGGCCAAGATTCTCAGTGGTATTCGCATGGGAATGGCCTTTTCGGTTTTCTATTCGTTTGTAGGTGCTGGCAACGTTCGGGTAACTGGGTAAGTTATCCAAAGTATCGCGGCGAAGCGATCGAGTTTCATCATACCCCCACAGCCCGAAATGTTTCCATGTCACTGGACACCTCCGACGAAACTTCGATGAAGAATGGATCGCAAAACAACGCAGCGAAGCGAAAGAGCGACATGGCAACTGAAGAAGTCGTAACCGAAGTGTTGACGGGCTCCGCGTCCCTGACGAATTCTCAATGGGACAAATTGCAACGTGCGATCGTGTCTCGTGCGAAAAAGAATTCGCCTCAAGACGTCTTTGGTTCAGCCGCTTCGGATGGCTCGATTTATCGCTGGGGCGTCGCCGTCTCTCAGGGCGGCCCTTGTGGCGATTTGGTCGAAGTGCTCAGCCGATTGGCGGTTGACGCGAACCCTAAGAAGTCGCTTCTTGCCAGCGTCGATTTGGCGACGTCGGTCGAAGTGTTCATTGACGGAGCAGCGGGGCCAACTCCCAGCATCAGCCGCTGTGCTTTCGCGAATTTATGGGCAGCCGCTTTACCTTCGCTGATCGGAAAAATCGATTCACGATTGTGGTGGGACTTGCTGGGAGCTCTACAACAACTTCGCGAAACGGTCTCACAAGTCAACGCCGCCTCGTCGCCAGCCACGTTGATGCTCGGTAGTGAGCTTGGGTTGACACTTGCGTGGCGACTCGCGGATCTGCCGTCATGCAAGCGATTAGCGAAATCGGCGGTGGCGAGTCTCAATACGTGGTTTAACGAAGAAGGCGACGCCATTTCTCAAGTGGTTGCTGGAGCGATCGACACACGCTTGGTGCTCGCGTCGATGCTTCGATGCCAACGGCTTCTTGAATCAACTCGCAAGTCGAAGCTGAAAAAACGTCAGGTCGAAATTTCAAGCGACTTGGCTGTGTGGGCTGCAGCATTCACGATGCACGGCGGTGGTTCGACGCTCAGCAGCGCGACGAATCGCGATGTGCGCGATGACACCGCGCCCGACGGTTTGCTTCGCGAAGCGATCGTGTTCGATCCCGACACACTTGGGCCGGCATTCTCCGCCGCCTTGGGCGAAAGTCGCAGCCACGGAAAGCTTGCTTATCAAGTCTCGTTGCCTGAGGCGATGCAGCACAGCGAAGAATCCAAGATCGCCGTCATGATGCCCGACTGGGATGTTCGTCGTGGGCGAGTTCATGTCGATTACAGCAAGGACGAAACGCACATCGATATGTTCGCCGGTCGCCAACAAGCACTCGGCGGCAACTGGCAAATCATGATTGAAATCGATGGTGAAGAACAGCAAGCCAAGAGCGGTTGGACTTACACGTGCGAATACACCGACGACGATGTTCATTACCTTGAGATCGAACAAACATGGTCGGGCGGTGTCATCGTCCAACGTCAATTCATGCTCTCGCGCGAAGACCGATGCGTATTCCTTGCGGACACGGTGGTTTCGAGCAACGACACCGAATGGTCCACAGCCATTCCGAGCGAATCGCCACGAAAAATCCGTTATACCGCACGTTTGCCGATTTCCGATGAGCTCACCTCACAACCCGAATTGGAAACTCGCGAGGTATTCCTATCCGACACGAAACCACGAGCGATGGTGGTGCCCTTATCTGCCAATGAATGGCGAATCGGCCCAACATCCACGACGTTGAATGTCGACAAAGGCTGTCTGGTTCTCGATGTCACCGCCAAGCAGTCCTTGTATGCACCGCTATGGATTGATTTTCAACCACGTCGATTCAGCCGACCGCGTACGTGGCGACAACTGACGATCGCTGATGAATTGCGAATCGTGCGGGCCGATGAAGCCGCTGGATATCGCATCCAAGAGGGCTCTGAACAGTGGTTGATTTATCGATCGCTTGGCGTGCCCCGCTGCCGAACGGTTCTCGGCAAA
Source organism: Pirellulaceae bacterium (assembly GCA_041739875.1). Classification (GTDB taxonomy): domain Bacteria; phylum Planctomycetota; class Planctomycetia; order Pirellulales; family Pirellulaceae; genus JBBSJZ01. Next base: position 25,015 of record JBGSNA010000088.1, on the reverse strand, counting down.
CACTTGATTGCAGATTTCTTCAGCGGTCGATTTGATCCGGAAGATGGCAATATTGAAGAGATCGTCACCGTCGATGACAACGAATCGGCGGATGAGTCGGATGAATAGTCAACAATCATGATCGGCCCGAAAGATCGCGAGCGGCTCAAAGAGAACTGGCGAAATGTCGTCGACGAAGTGACTCAAGCGACCGTTGCCTCAGGCCGTCCGGCCGATGCGGTGCGAATCATCGGCGTTACAAAGTACGTCGATGCGAGCTTGACGGAAGCTCTCGTCGATGTCGGCTGTCGAGACTTAGGCGAAAACCGACCGCAATCGCTATGGAGCAAAGCCGATGCGATTGCGGATAAGGACATTCGATGGCACTTGATCGGGCATCTCCAACGCAACAAACTTCGTCGCACGCTCCAGTATCCGGTGCTCATTCATAGCATCGACAGCGCTCGGTTACTGAAGTCATTATCGGACGAGTTAGCATCTCCCATCGAAAACGCCAAACCCACACAAGCCGACGTGCTTGTTGAGGTCAACATCAGTGGTGATGAGACAAAAACGGGGATGACGACAACTCAAATTCGTGAACTGTTTGAATCGTTGCCATACTCGCACGTAAACATTCTTGGCCTCATGGCAATGGCTGGCTGGGGCACCGATCCGGTCGAGTCCCGTCACCAGTTCGCTGCGGTGCGAAAACTTCGTGACCAATTGGCAACCGAATTCGGGCTACCGCTGACACAGCTATCGATGGGCATGAGCGGCGATTTTGCGGAAGCGATTGCCGAGGGTGCAACCATGGTACGAATTGGTTCACGAATCTACGAAGGCCTCTTGGCGTCCTAGGTCATGAATCACATGCGGCCACCAAGATGACCGATGCCACCGATGATTTGGTCGAAAGAGTGGCAAAGTTGGCCGCTGGCGGATAAGCTCGATGAACGGCAATTCGAGAACCAGACCCCACATCGACGTTCGCCACGAACACCACCATCTGAAACGCCATGACTTCTAACGCAAAAACACGGTTCGTACTCATCGGCGGCTTTCTTGGCGCTGGCAAGACCACGCTGATTGCTGAACTTGCTCGTCGTTACAGCAATGCGGGCAAGACCGTCGGAATCATCACCAACGACCAAGCCGCTGGGCTTGTCGACACCGAAAACTTGCGGTCACGCGGTTATGAAGTCGGCGAAGTTGCCGGCGCGTGCTTTTGCTGCAGCTTCAATGAACTCGTTGCCACCGCCGACAGCTTAAGCGGCGAAAACATACCCGACGTGATTCTCGCTGAACCCGTTGGCAGCTGTACGGACTTGGTCGCGACCGTTGTTCTCCCGCTTCAAAATTTACTGGGCGAACGATTCGAGCTCGCTCCCTTTGGTGTGCTGCTCAAGCCTTCGCATGGCAAGCGAATCCTTGGTGGGGAGAGTGAGTCGAAGAGCGGTTTCTCGCCACAAGCCGAGTACATTTTTCGGAAGCAACTCGAAGAAGCGGACTATATCATGATTGGTCGTCGTGACTTGCTCAGCGACGTCGAAGTGGAATCATTACGAGTCGCTCTTGCCGAGAGGTCACCCGGTACGCCCGTGGTCGCGGTGAGTCCGTTGACTGGCGAGGGCGTTGACGAGGTGCTCGGATATATCGAGTCGCCCATGATCGCTGGTCGGCGATTGCTCGAAATCGACTACGACATCTATGCCGATGGTGAAGCTGAGCTTGGCTGGGTCAATTTGTCCGCAGAGCTCATGGGCGATGGCTCCATCGATTTGGATAAATTAGCGGTACAAGTCGTTGAGTCGATCGCAACGAAAATTGTCGAAGCAGCTGACGGCGAGATTGCGCACTTGAAAGCGTCGGCGCTCGCAGGCGACACTCAAGCGGTCGCGAATATCGTAAGCAATGACTCGAGCGTCGACGTTGGACTTTGCGCCGGCCGACCGGTTCGCGGTCCGGTGCAGTTAGTCATTAATGCACGCGTTTCGATGGATCCGAGTGAGCTCGAAGCGAGATGCCGCGCAGCCGTCGCTTCGGTGGCCCAGGCTTTTTCGTTGACGACGCGATCCATTTCGGCCCAGTCGCTTCGTCCGGGGCGTCCCACGCCAACTCACCGCGTATTCGCACTCAACGACGGCAATGTTTAACTGACCAACGCAGGTTTCCGTGGGATAACTTCGATCTGGGCGTCGATCCTTGTATCTGGGCTTCGATCCGGATGGTCGTTCGGGTACGCTTTCGGGGGCGTTTTCCTTATTTTTGCCCCGTGTTGATCTGAACCGACCATGCTCGTTTCCTGGAAGTGGCTCTCACGCTACCTGAATCTACCCGTCAGCCACGAAGAGCTCGCACTGCGGCTGAGTCTCTCGGGACTCAATCACGAGTCGACAGAAATCGTCGGTGGCGATCCCGTGATCGATTTGGAAGTCACCAGCAATCGCGGTGATTGCCTCGGGCACCTCGGCGTCGCTCGCGAGATTGCTGTGCTCTACGGTTTAGACGTTCGTCGTCCCGAGCCGGACTTGTCCAAGTCCACCGATTCGAGCACCAGCATCGATTCATTGCTGGAGATAGAAAACGAGTTCGAAGAAGCGTGCCCGAGGTACATTGCACGTGTGATTCGCGGCGTGAAGGTCGGTCCAAGCCCGGCCTGGATGGTGGAGTCGTTGGAGGCGGTAGGTATCGGAAGTGTCAACAATGTCGTTGACGCGACCAATTATGTGATGATGGAATGTGGGCAACCGCTGCACGCGTTTGACTATTCCAAACTCAGTGGCAACATGATCCGCGTTCGTTCGGCAACCGAAGGCGAAACGCTGCAAGCGATCGACCATCGCAACTACGTACTTGAATCGTCGATGTGCGTGATTGCAGACGCGTCGCAAGCCGTCGCCGTTGCGGGAGTCATGGGTGGCGCGTCGAGTGAGGTGACGGACTCGACAACCGACCTCGTCATCGAGTCAGCCATCTTCGTTCCGCTTTCAGTTCGTCGCACCGCTCGCGCACTGAAACTCCACAGCCCATCGTCCTACCGCTTCGAGCGTCGTGTCGATGCGGAGCAGTTGGACTGGGCCAACCGCCGAGTTTGTGAGTTGATTATAGGTTCAGCCGGCGGCAAGGTGGTGAAGGGTTCGATCGACACGAACCCTGACATGGCCAACACGGATAGACCGCCTGTGGTGCTGCGAGCAAGCCAACTGGAACGCGTCCTCGGCATTTCGATTGACAAGGCAGAAGTCATTCGCATTTTAACATGCTTGGGATGTAAAGTCGCGTCGACAAGTGATGCGGCGACGACCTACGTCACACCGCCTTGGCGACATGATCTGACGCGCGAAGTCGACTTGATCGAAGAGGTCGCACGGATCCATGGCTATGACAAAATCCCTGAGAATTCACCGATTCCCGTCGCACCAAGCGCGCGGCGATCGTATGACGTGGGTGTCGATCAAGTTCGAAGCGTCATGATGACGGCGGGATTGAGCGAAGCGATGACGCCGAGCGTTGTCGTCGAACGCTTGGACGCCGCGATGAGCCCTTGGACCGAGCGGCCCTCGCTACAGACCCAAACGATGATGCTCGAGGGCTCGAGGCGACTTCGGCGATCGTTGTTACCGAGCTTGCTCAACAGCCGCGCGGCAAACTGGGCTTCGTCAAGCACGGAAGCCGATTTGTACGAGGTCGCACACGTGTACTTGCCCGGCGAAGGGGAAGAAGCCCTCCCCGACGAACACTACACCGTCGGCATGATTGCTGGAGGTGACTTTTATCGTCTCAAGGGCATCATCGAAACGCTATGCCAAAGGCTGGGGATCAATGGACCGCTCGAGATTGCGTCCATTGAACGCTCAGGACTGACCCGAGGGATGGCCGTGGAGCTGAAGGCCAACGGCAAGCTTCTCGGCTACTTGGCTGGTGTCGATACGAAGCTGCTCAAGAGCTTCAAGTTGCCTGGCCCCGTTTTTGTGGCTGAAATTTCGTTACCGACATTGTTTGGCATGGCGATACTCGTACCGCAACAACAATTCGTTAGCCCGTATCCGTCGATCGAGCGTGACTTGAACTTTGTGGTGGATGAAGCGGTGCGTTGGAGCGAGATGGAACGCTGTGTCCGTGCTGCTGTTGGTGCGGACCTCGCCGGAGTGACGTACCGCGAGACGTACCGCAACGCCGAGAAAGATGGCGCGGACAAAAAACGCGTGCTGATGACCGTCGAGTTACAACGCAGCCATGAAACACTCAGTGGCGAACAAGCCGACATGATGGTTGCCAAGCTGATCACTGCATGCCGAGACACACTCGCCGCAGAGTTGTTGTCATAGCAGGGGAATACTTATCAGGCGGGACAACCATTGCTTTCTCAAGCGTGGTGCGGCAGGCTCGTACCGCTAAACGCATCGGGCAAGAGTTGCGACAGTCGTTTAATTTTGCGGCTGCCGTCGAGAATGTCGACACAGACGATGAGCAAGTCGACACCAAACTCAGCCAGGAACTGGCGACAAGCACCACACGGTGTCACGCCACCGACACTTGCAATGGCGATCGCTTGCCAATGACGATGACCGCGTGCGACGGCGGTTGAAGCGGCAACCCGCTCGGCACAAATCGTTAGTGAGTAACTCGCGTTCTCGACGTTGCAACCCACTACGATTTCGCCATCATGCATCAATAACGCGGCACCCACGTAAAAGTGGCTGTGCGGCGCGTAAGCCTGATCGCGAGCGTCAATCGCAGCAAGAACAAGTCGGTCGATGTCTTGAGACTTAAGTTCTGGCATATCCAAACTGCTAGTACCAACGTAGGAGAAAGGTGCGTTACGTGCGAGAAGAGCTGTCATCCGAGAGGACTGCTTCCGAGGAGGATAAGATTCGCTTGATGACTAACGGCCGCGAATCTACTGGGGCGGAAGACCACTTTAGAGCGGACGCCAGTCTATCAATATACCCAATAGCTTGTCTCGGGGACGCATAGAGCTTCAAGACACTATCCCCCCGATCAACTCGATCACCAATGGCGACATCAATAGAAACACCGACCGAAGGATCGATAACGTCACCAACTTGACGCCGGCCGCCGCCGAGCGAAACGATGGCTCCACCGATCGCCACGCAGTCAACGGACTCGAGGTAACCAGATTCAGACGCTGCGATGATGTATTCTGTAGCCAACGGCAATCGACCGGAGAATTGCCCCCCCTGTGAACGAACCATACGCTCAAAGTATTCGCGAGCTGATCCGTCGTCCAGCTTACTCCCCAATAGAGTTCTCGCTTCGTCGAGTGAATTCGACACCCCCACGGCAATTAATGCTTCGGCACACAATTCGATGGTCAGCTCGCGGACGGATTCCACTTTTCGGTTTCCACGATGAAGGCACTCCAAAACATCGAATGTCTCGTTAACTTCGATGGCATTCCCCATTGCGCATCCGAGCGGCTGGTCCATGTCCGAGAGAATCGCCCTCGTGGGCATTCCGGCGGCAGTCCCCACATCGATGAGCATCTGGGCCAAATCCTCGGCGTCCGCCAATGTCTTCATAAAAGCTGCGGAGCCAATTTTGACATCCATCACAAGAGCATCCAAGTTCGCCGACAGTTTTTTGCTGAGAATGCTCGCTGTGATCAGCGGAATGGACTCGACTGTTCCTGTGACGTCACGAAGCGCATAGAGCCTGCGATCCGCTGGCGCAATTTCGGGACTCGCACTGATGATGTACGCGCCGCAGTCATCAAGCAACTTCTCAGCGGCGTCGGAGGCCAAGCCCGTTTGAAACCCAGGAATCGCCTCGAGTTTGTCGAGGGTACCGCCGGTAAGTCCGAGCCCTCGACCGCTGATCATTGGTACGTGGACGCCACAGGCCGCCAGTAGGGGCGCGAGAATCAGTGAAACTTTATCGCCAAGTCCACCCGTGCTATGTTTATCCACCCGCGGTGTGTCACTGTGGCGAACAGCCGATTTCCCGCTTCGCCACATCGCATGGGTGAGTGACGTGACTTCGCAGGCCGTCATACCACGCAGGCAAATTGCCATCGCGAGAGCGGACATTTGGTAGTCTGCTACAGTCCCGTCACAGAACCCCTCGATCAGAAAACGAAGTTCTGGGTCAGTCAGTTCACCGCCGTCCCGTTTTTTTGTTAGCAGAGACGCGGTCAACATGGTGAGTTTTTTGGGTATGATCGGATGAACGAAACACTATCGCAGCCAGGCCAACTCGGCCCCTTCAAGTTAACGGATAAGAACAAAATGCGAAAACCGGTCAACATCGCCGTACTCTTTGCAAGCGTCGTATTCGTTTCGCACGCAAATATCAACATCCAGGGCGCCGACGACACCACCGTCTCACCGACCGACGTTCAGTCGGGTCCACGGTCACTTTCGAGAGCTTTCCGTATCGCCTCCCAAAAGGCAACTCCGAGCGTCGTGACGGTGTTTTCTTATGGCCAGAATATTTTGCCCCAGGAAGAAACGCCAAGCGACGAAGACCAACCAGGTCCAACGCCATCGCCCCAGTCCGATGATTCGGGCTCGATTATGCAATTAACGGGCTTAGGAAGCGGGGTCATTGTCTCGCCCGACGGACTCGTGATTACCAATAATCACGTGATCGCCGGCGCCAAACGTGTCGTCGTCCAACTTTCCGATGAAACTGAAATCGAAGCAACCGAGGTGCATGGCGACGCAGATAGCGACATCGCAACGCTCCGCATTCAACGCGACGAGCCATTCGCAGCTTCCGAAATGGGCGATTCCGATTCGCTTGAGATCGGCGACTGGGTCTTGGCCATTGGAAGCCCCTTTAAATTGGAAGCAACCGTCAGTGCTGGGATCATCAGCGCCAAGAATCGGACGCTACAGCGAATTCGCCGCGGCCGATTGTTGCAAACCGACGCTGCGATCAATCCTGGTAACTCCGGCGGCCCCCTGATCGATCTCGATGGTCGCATCATCGCAATCAACACAGCGATCGCGACGCGCAATGGAAGCTACCAAGGCATCGGCTTCGCCATCCCAATTAACCAAGTCAAATGGGTCGCTGAAGAATTGAGCGAACATGGCAAAGTGCGCCGCGCGATGATTGGTGTCGTGATGGCGGAGTTGACCCCCAAACACGCGAAACTGTTCAATCACCCCGTGGGCTTTGGCGTCCTTGCTTATCAAGTCATTGCGGGGTCCGCCGCCGACGGCGCAGGCATCAAGCCGCTCGACGTGATCCTCGAATTCGCTGGCGAACGCGTACGCAAACCCGCGAGCTTGCAAGAAATCGTCGAACGCAAACCCGTCGGGTCAACTCAATCCGTGAAAGTATTTCGCGCTGGCGAAGAAATCATGGTCGATGTGCATCTAGCACCACTCGAAGAGACTGTGGAAGCAATCCAACCAGCCGACAACAAAACAAGCGAGCCAGACGCGATCGATCCAGACAAAAGCGATGAAGACGACTCGCTCAACGACGATGAATCTAAATCAAAGGAATAATTTGCGACCGCCTCAGAGGCTGTGATGTTTTGTAGGGTGGGTCAAAACGCCTTAGCGATGCAGACCCACCAACCGCAAATCGTCGACAACAATGGTGGGTCAGCGCGGCTAACGGCGCTCGACCCACCCCTACGTATTAAAAACTCACAGCCTTTCAGCAACGTCCGAGCCGTTGCTGGGCAATCAACCAAATGAGGTCACGGGTTAAACTCTCGCAATCTCGAAGCCTTTTCGCGGTGTGCGAGCAAACAGCTTAGCGGCTTCTTCGTCGCCAACGATCTGTTCTGACTTGGGATCCCACTTGATCACTCGATTCAAGCGAGCGGCGATGGCGGAAAGGTGGCAAGTCGACATGGCTTGCACATGCGAGTACACATCGCTCACGGGCAGCCCGCCCTCGCGGATACAGCGGAAGAAATTGTTCTTGTGACCTTCGTGCGGCTTGCCCTTGAAGAGGTTCGTCACGTCTGAGTCGGAGTACGCGTCCTTGTCCCAGTTCTCCTCGATCGGCTTACCGGCAATCTTGCCGCGACTCACAAAAATTCGCCCCTTCTCACCTTCGAACAAAATCCCGTTGCCGACAGCGCGTGGAGAATCGGCATCGGCCTCTTTGCTACCACCGCTGGTAACGTTGAGCGTGACGCCGCTGGCATACTTGCATTTGATTAAGTAATCATGTGCTGTGTTGTAACGTGTATCCACCGTGGCGTAGCCGTTTTCGTATGGAACCGGGTGCTTCGCATCCGTACCATCGATTTCGATGGGGCCGTTGCCCTCGCTGTCTTCGCCGAGAGCCCACGTTGCGATATCGATATGGTGAGCACCCCAGTCTGTGAACTTTCCGCCACTGTACTCGTACCACCAACGGAACTGATAGTGCGACCGTTCCTTGATGTACTCCACCAACGGCGCTTGTCCCAACCACATGTCCCAATTCAGATGCGCGGGCGCTTGGGTCTTCACGAAATCCTGGCCGGCAACATCGCCTCCGCCGATGCTGCAAGTTACGGTGTGGATTTTTCCAAGCAATCCTTTTTGCACCATATTCACCGCGCGTAGGAACAGGTTTCTGGAGTCGCGTTGTTGCGTACCGACCGTAAATACTTGGTCGGGATACTTTTTGCAGGCATTGCGAATCAGCTGGTTTTCTTCAAGCGTCAGCGTCAGTGGCTTTTGGCAAAACACATGCTTGCCCGCTTGCAGCGCCTCAACTGCGATTTTCACATGCCAGTGGTCACACGTAACAATGCTGACCACGTCGATATCGTTTCTCTCGAGCACCTTACGGTAATCTTCATAAGCATCCGCTTTGCCGTTGCCAATCTTGGGATCGTTCTTCGCTCGATCAGCGTGCTGCGAGTCAACATCGCAAACAGCGACAATATCACCAAAGTTGGCATGACCATGTGCATCTCCAGTCCCCATGCTGCCAACGCCAATGCAACCGATACGAGGTCTGTCGTTCTTTTCTTCATTTGCGAACGCTTTGTCGCTCCAGGCGAAGTAAGGAGTCGTGGTACCAAGAGCAAGTGCTGCACTCGATTTCGTCAAAAAACCGCGCCGAGAGTCCTGATTTCTGGACATGTTTACCGTGCTTTCTTGTGTGAGAAGTAAACTTGGGGATGAAATAGAGACTGCCATTGTACATCGGCAGTGCGTGGGCGTACGACTGGTCGCGTTCAGCCCCGTTTGTTCGCACGAATTGAGGAATTACTCGATATCGATCTGTTCTCGCACGAAGACCGGATTCGGGTTGCTCTTGCCTTTTTTATCGCACTTAAAGAATTCGCTGACGTAACGCACGGGTGCCTTATCTTCGGGCACCTTGAAACGGTCGCCTTTTTGCAGCACAGGTCGATACTCGTCCATGCGACCGAATTGGCGTGTCCCAGCGGCTTGGCAAGGAAACCATGTTCCCTTGCCTTCGGTGTCCTCGAGATAGAACTCGGGATAGCAATGATCCGGTATCCAAACCATCCTCGCTGGTACTTTGGCATTGCGGCAAAGGGCGATGAATAAACTCGTCATCCCTTCACAATCGCCCTTACCTTCACGCAATGCCGCCGAGGCATTGTCCAGTTCGCTTTCAACATACTCGACGTGATCACGAACATAGTCGTAGATGTTCTCGACCTTTTGCCAATCGGATGCCGCTTCCATGGCTGCGATCTCTTGCGAAGCTTTGCGGATGCGTCCGTCCGATGCATCAATAAAGGGACTGTTGCCGAGATAAAGCTTTAAGTCTCTGTCCGGTCGGGCGGGAATTTTCAGTTCGGAGGTGTCTCCAGTCCCCAGAATGCGACTGCGCTCGATTTCGAAAGTGAACGTTAACTCAACTTGCTGGCCCGCTGTGATGTAGGGAATTTCGAGCAGCACTTGTTTGGCGCCACCAGGGAGTTCACGAATCTTCCAACCCGTTACGCCAGGGTCTTGGTTTTGTGAGACAAGGCGAACTTTCTGTTCTGGCCATGATGTTGGCACAGGAAACGTCGCGTATCCGTTCGTGCATGTCACGGGTGTGTTGAGAACGAGCCCGATGCGCCATCGTTGAATCTGGGGCGACTCAAAGGCCAAATACGTCGCCGCAGTGGAACCTTCGGTTGATGTGGCATCCGCCTCGGCATCGTTCTCGACAGCGACTTTCTTGCTGACCTCGTCTTGGCACCAAGCTAGAGAACTGAACATCGAGGGGCTGAGCATCGAGGCAGCCGCGCCCCACAAGACAGTTTGACAGTGTCGTCGATTGAATTGAATTTGCGAAAAGTTCGACATGGAGATTTGGCTTCTGTGTTGCAACATGGTTCAAGCAAGACCGAAACGACCGGCGCGGTGAGGGATTGTCTCCACACACCGCACCGGCCGCACTTTGCACGCTCTAGGAAGCTTCTATCTTAATTACTGGCGCAACTGCGCGCCCGGTGGCATCGGATCTTGCTGGATGATTCTGTCGCCACGAGCGTCAAAATTGTCTGACATCGAGCCAGGCACCACAGAACCTTGGTTATAGACAGTGCCTTGTCCATAAGCAGCGCCTTGGTCGTACACACCGCCCTGGCCGTACATCACACCACCACCGATGATTTGTTCACCGTAGGGATCACTGACCGCGGGTCCATAACTATTCGAGTACTCAACACCAGGACCATACGCAGCACCGTAGCTGCCGCAATCAGCATCGCCCGTACACACGTCGCTGGCGACGTGGCCGTTACAACCGCAATCTGCCGAGGCGGTTGGCGGAGCGTATGGCGCCAGTCCCGTCGGCAAAAGCGGGGACGGAGCGCCCGCTTGGTTGCACAATCCACATCGAGCGCCGCGACCAAACAAGAAGTTTTTCATCCCACTACAGCCGGATGATGTTGAGAGCAGCAGCACAACTGCTACAACAGAGACATTACGATTCATCATTTCATTTTCCTTCACTTGCAAAGCGAGCCTATTCGGTGGCGCCGGATCAGGTGCCGCACAAAGTTAGATCGCTATTCGTGATGTGCAAACGCAACATTGTGTTTTTGAGGCAACAATTTGATGACGCGATGCAACACCACGATGCTCTGGCCCAAAATCAACACGATGCCCAATCGATACAATATCCAGCAATTTGCGGCATTATTAGCGATTTGCCTCATGCCCTCGACTTTAACTATTGGGGCAGAAACAACGGCAATCGCTACAGATGATTCGAACGTTGCGATTCAATCCATCACTACGATCGACACGCCAACTCAACACGAGATGGCTGAAGATCGACTGTGGATGATCAATTCGCGTCACATCACCAGTGAAGCGTGCCGGGCTGATTTGAACTCCGTGTCGCTTCGCTTCTCACGGCTTTACTGCAATGGACAAACGGCATCGTCGAGCGTCGAAGAGTACTTGAGTACACTCGAGAGCTCTCGACCGGTTGTGGTGTATGTGCATGGCAACCGTCAAGACGCTCACGACGCGATCGAGCGCGGACTTTTTGTGTATCGCGAGACCATTCAATTCCGTTGTGGCGTCGGTCCCATCGATTGGGTGATCTGGAGCTGGCCAAGCGAGAAAGAAGGAATCTTGGTAAAGGACGCTCGTGAGAAAGCGTACCGTACCGACGCCCAGGGTCTCTATCTCGCATCCATTCTCCGGCGACATGCCGAACATTCACTTCCCACGACACTGATTGGCTACTCGTTCGGAGGGCGCGTCATCACAGGTGCGTTGCACGCCATGGCGGGAGGCACCATTGGACGCCGAGCGTTACCCGGACCACCCGTTACCGGCGCCGCGTATGACGTCGGGTTGGTCGCCCCAGCGATCGAAAATGATTGGATGGATACACACGGGTATCACTCATTGGCAACCCAGAACATGGACCGAATCGTCGTGCTTTACAATCACCGGGACGCTGTTCTCAAGCGGTATTGGTTGATCGACAAGATGCGAAGCAGCGTTGCATTGGGCTATAGTGGTCCCAAAACGTTCGCCAACCGATTCGATGGCACGCGTTTGCCGGTTCGTTCACGCGATTGTTCGCCAGTCGTTGGGCTGCGACACGTCGAAGAGGACTATTACGAACAGCCCTGTCGAGCTGGACGTGAAATGGCCTCGCTTATCGCCGGTAGCCTCGAAACAACTCCATAGTGACTCGTGACTGATCCTGGATCCTCGCACATTGGCCCAACGACGTTGAGCGCTTCGGTCGGGTACTTTCGAAACTCGTGGGTGCCTCGCGACACGATCCACATTTCGATTGATGACATCGGATTTCGTTCTGGTGTAACAGCGGTGGAGCGGCTTCGTACATACGGCGAGAAAGTTTTCGAGCTCGATTCGCATTTAGCTCGTTTGCATGCCACTGTTCGCGAAATTCGGATCACAGGCTTGCCGAGCCACGCTGAGATCGCCAACCTCATCCATGAGCTTCTGGAGCGGAACACGCAGTGGCTCAGCACCCAGGCGAACAAAGATTGCGGGATCACGATCTTCGCGACACCTGGCGAGTCCGGTGCCAACAACGCGTCGTTCGCGATGTGCGTCAGTGCTATCGATCACGAACGCGTGGCGAGATTTCGGACAAGCGGCCAACCGATTGTAATCACGGGTGTCACCCAACAACCAGCATCGACGTGGTCTCGCACAATCAAAGTGCGTTCGCGATTGCACTACTATTTGGCGGACTCTCTCGCGAAGGAGATTTCCGCAGAAGCCGTTGGCGTTCTCTTAGACGACGATGGCTCTGTGACGGAAACGAGTATCGCAAATCTTGCCATCATAAAAGATGGTGCGATCTACTCACCGTTATCAACTCAAGTTCTTGGCGGGATTACTCAATCCGTGGTCGAGCGACTCGCAAAGTTCAACGGCATGACCTGGCATCATCGGCGGATATCGCCTCAGGAACTCCGGCAAGCCGACGACGTATTGCTGATGGGAACAGAGAGCGGATTGTGGTTCGCCAACCGAATTGACCTCGCCGCCATTCCGAGCGCAGGAAAAAGCGATATCTTTCGACGCTTGTTTGACTCCTTTGTTCAGCTCACTTGTGAATGACATTAATTCATCTTTCTCCATCGCGGCCATGCACGTTGCGTTGGGACGTGTGGGGTCTGTTGCGACGCCGATGTAATCAATATCGAGAAGCAAAGCAGATCGATTCCAAAGGAACCTGCGAATTGCGACAAAGAAAGCTCGGTCCCTCTTGATCGCATTGCTCTTGATGACTTTCCTCTTGATCACTTCATTGCTTGAACGGCGACAACGGACGCGCCCCCTCGAAATTGTGTAAGGAAGTCAAATTAGGACTTTGCCATGGTTGCCTTGGCGTCTTCTTGCCAACGTTCGCTGACAAACATGTTTTGGCGAGTCACGGCAAAGTCGCGTTCCAAGCGAGCTTGAATCTGCTTTAGGTCGCTCGACAGATCCGCATGCACTTCACCGTCCGGAGCAGCAAGCTTCTTGAGGTGTCTCGCAAACCAACCGGCATGTTGGACGATCAAGCGATCATCGGCAGACAAGAACAATTGACAAGACCCAGGATCGCCCTGGCGTGATGCTCGGCCGACGAGTTGTCGGTCCACTCGCGCCGAATCGTTGGGCTCCGTCACAATGACATGCAACCCGCCAAGCGCCGCCACATCCTGTGCTAAGCGGATGTCCGTGCCCCGTCCCGCCATGTTCGTCGCGATCGTAATGGCCCCACGTTTCCCCGCAAGTGCGATCATTGCAGCCTCGTCGGCATCCTGCTTTCCATTAAGCAACGAGAACGTGTAACCCGTGAGAAGCGAGGCAATGATTTCGCTTGCTTCGATAGTGCGTGTGCCGACCAAGATTGGGCGGCCGGTGAGATGCATCTCGCGAATTGCGGCCGCAATCGCAATCCATTTGGAGTCTGAGTTCGCAAAGCATCGAAGTGGAAGCACAACGCGTTGGCACGCTCGATGCGGCGCAATCGGATTGACCGCCAGTCCGTACACGGATCGCAGTTCTCGCTTGGCTTCCGACGCAGTCCCGGACATGCCGCACAAACTTTCGTAAAGGCGAAAGTATTGCTGACGAGAAACTTTCGCTAGCGAATCGTTTTCCTCTGTGATCACAACAGATTCTTTTGCTTCAACAGCTTGATGAAGCCCCGAACTCCACGTTCGATCGCTAAAGACGCGCCCCGTATTTCCATCCACCAACATGACTTTCGCGTCACGAATGATGTAATGTTGGTCTCGCCCAAGAAATTGATTCGCTTGTAGAGCATTCTCGACGTAGTAATTCCACGGCCGACGCAGTGTGGAACGCACGTGAGGGCTTAAACCGAGACTAATTTTCTCCATCCCCCTTTGTGTCAGGCTCGTAGATCGCTTTGTCTTGTCCACACTAAAGTCGAGGCCAGCGACTAACGTTTGCACAATGATTTGAGCGACGCGATAAGGCTCTGGGGCTTTCGCAGGACGCTCCGTGGAACCCGACAGTACCAATGGCGTTGTCGCTTCGTCAATCAGTACGCTATCGGCTTCGTCGATGATCGCGGCATATTGTTTTGTTTGCAGCAATTGAGGAAGTTCCGACTCGCTTCCTGTGCCGTCCTCACGAAACCGAGTTCTAGATGATCGCGATTTTGACGCAAGAAGACTAATCTGATCACGTAGATAGTCAAAACCAAACTCGTATCCCGGGCCGTACGTCGCATCACTGCGATAAGCGGCCATCTTCTCCGCCGGTCCTTGTTCACGAGTTATCAGCCCCAAGGTCAAACCCAATCGCTTAAATATTGGAAGCACCAACGCATGATCCCGTTCCGCTAAGTATGCGTTGGTCGTCATAAAATGAGCACCATGGCCTCTTAGACCCATCGCATAACTTACCAATCCGCCGACAAACGTTTTTCCCTCGCCCGTTTTCATCTCGGCGATTTCACGCCGCAGGATGGACAAGCCTCCCAGCAATTGAACGTCGTACAAGTGAATACCGCACTCTCGTCGCACCGCTTCGAAATACAGACCAAACGATCTCGCGATACACGATTCCGAGATGTGGTCGGCAACCTTATCGTCTCGCAATTGCCGTGACTCGAGAACAAGGGCCTCATCGCTCAACCTCGAGAGTGCTTCTCGCTCGGCATGGATCAACGGCAATAGCAAAGCATCGCGACTGTGTGCCGAATCGCGACCAAGTCCCATGACCCACGAGCCAAATTTATTAAAATAGTTGCTCATGGCGAAGCCGATTGGCGATTCAGGAACGCTCACCGCGTTACCTTCAGAAGGGCTCGTTCTTGCTCGATTGCCGTTTCCCAATTGAGCCTAACGGGGACACCGATTTGTCGCCCTGGCTGGTAGGGATCAACCGAGTACGGAATAAGTCTGGATGATTGATCCGTTGCATCCAGGGAGTCTGGAGCATCCGCACGCTCTTCCTCATCAATCAACCACTTTTCACCAATCTGTGTTCCGGAATCCTCGATTACACTTCGCTCATTCGGTGACATCGGATTTTCTTCGACGTGGATGGGCATCGATGAATCGATAAACTCATACACATCTCTTTCTCCTTTTTCAAAGATATAGCGGGGCAATCCAGTCTCACATTGCTCCACAGCTTCGATCTTTTCAGACTTCATCAAGATGCCCAGCGCTCGCTTTGCCTTAACAATTGACATCGTGTAACTGATTTGCGATTGTGCGTAATTTGATTCTGCGGCAGCCAAACGATCTTGCGCAGAAAGAATATCTTCCAATAGAAAACTTGTGATTCGGTCGTCGCCGGGAAGCAACTCCCATCGCTTCATAAAATACTCCAGATCAACACGACTGGCCGACATTGCCTTGTGCCGCGCAAGCATCTCCTCGTAAGACGTATCGACTTCTCGCACAGCAATCTCGACTTCCGACATTAACTCTTCGATTTGGAATTCAAACTGAGAAATCGCTTGTCGCATTTCCACTCGACGTCGATCATGGCGGTTTTCGGCCATCCGATTGCCCCAAGGCAATTCGTAGCGAAAACCAGCGGAATAACTTGGCTCGCCGAGAGCGAATTGGTCGCCAAACGCACCTCCGATGTTATTCTCTCCGCGTAGACCGCTAACGTACGTATCAAGCACGAGATCCAAGACCGGCATCAACTCACTTTTGGCCACCTTCAGCCGAACACCCGCTGCCCGAACGTTTTGAATCGCTTTATCAATCTCACTACGACTCTCCAGGGCCTGGGTCATCGCATCGCCCATCGAGAGATTGAATCGATCGCATACCGGAAATTCGGTTGGTACAAACTCGTAACCGGGACCATATAGATTTGGATCGTTGACCAAGGCTCGCAATCTCGACTCGACGTTGCGAACATGCGTGCGCGATCGAATGAGTTCGGTTCGGCGATTTTGCACTGCGGATCGAGC
Organism: Pirellulaceae bacterium; assembly: GCA_041739875.1. Taxonomy (GTDB): domain Bacteria; phylum Planctomycetota; class Planctomycetia; order Pirellulales; family Pirellulaceae; genus JBBSJZ01. The sequence continues at coordinate 8,686 of JBGSNA010000088.1, read as the reverse complement.
GCTGGCGATTTGGCTTTCCACTGCATCAATATCGCGACGGTGCTCCAACTCGCCGAGAATATGCTCTGCGCGACTCAGGCTCTCTTGTCGTTGTGTGAGACGTGCTCGCTCCAAGTATAGTTGCCAATACGCTTCCATCACTTCAACCAGATAGTCTTGGAGTTGTTCCGAGACTTCGTCCCACGCAAGACGCTCATCCATCTGGGCCAACATGATGAGGTTCGTGTTGTACGCTCGCCCCGAACCGTTTAAGAGTGGTTGGGTCACATTCAACGTAAGTCGCGAATTGCCTTGATGCTTGGGGTCCAGAAACGTTGAGTTGTTGTTGAACAATCCAAATTGCTGAGCCAAACTGACATTGGCCCCGGATGTTGTCTTCCGATTCAATCCTGCTGACGCGGAGAAGTCGTCTTCTCGTAAACGGTTCGTACCTGTTGGACCGACCGTCAGCTGGTTGCCAACGGGTTCACTTCGTTTGCGAAAACGTGATTCCATGAACGTTGTCGTATCAAATTCAGCGATTGCCTCCATGGTCGCTTTCTCACGAATCACAGGAAGGTCCGCGAGTCCCTGCAAGTATTTTGAGTTCCGGAGCGTCCGCAATACTAAACTCTCGACGTTCAACGTGATGGGGACGGCGTCTTCACGCGTGGAGTTGACCACTTCGAGGTCCCACCAGCTTGTCGGTTCACAGAAATCCGTCGGTGGGACGGGTCCGTCCACCACGACAGGCTCGGGATAAGAGGAAATGCGACTCGAATATTCATCCAAGAACATCATCGCGCAGGCATTGTTGTTGATGGTGATATTGCCAAGCCCAAGGTTCATGCACTCAGGATAGAGCGGTTTGTATTCACTAAAAAGGTGCACTCCAAACTTGATTTGTTCAACGGCGGTTTCTTTTTCGACGGGATTGAGCACACTATCGTTCGCCTCGTCCGTTCGAAACTGGCTCGCGTCGATCAGACTTTGACTCAGTATGCTGCGAGGATGATAGACACCCTCCGGAAGCACCTCGTCACGCAGAAACGCATACTCGCCCGCGTCGATCGAATTCAGTTTCACTCGTCCAGAAGTATCGGTGTTTGCGGCAGCAAAGTCTTGCATCGCCCACAGGGAAAGCCCATCCTTGTTCCAGTCATAGTCGTCGAGATAGGAACTGCCATGATTTGGCGAAAGGTCACTTTCAATGAGAGCGAACTCAACCTCGGGATTCGCTAGCTCAAGCGCACCCGCAGTTTCCGCATCTGTATTTTTCGCACGAGCATCTTCCGTGATTACTGCGGCAACGAAACCGTCGCTCGCCGGCTCGTTGGACTCGATCATCCCCGACGCAAGAAAGTCGATGTCTGTGAACTGCGTGTTCGCAAAATTCAGGTCAGGCGTGAAATTCGGCGCGGATGTGACGTGTGGTGCTGGGATGAGCAGGGGCGCACGCGAACCTTCAACGTTCACACTTTCAAGCATTCCAAATGTCGGTTCGAAATCATTCGGTCCATCACCCTCCTGTTCCAGCGAATCCGCCAGCATCAAACCCATCGACTTGGAACTGGATTCAGACCCCAGCATCCCGGTGTCGCCAAGGGGTACTTCCGTTACTGGAGACACAGACCCAACAGGAGTTTGGCAAGTGAAATCGTTGATTTCTGGGGCGACGAAATCGAGTTGATCGGCTGCATGCACACATCCCGATGCTAGCAATAGCATCGCAATCGTTAAAGACGATTTTAAGAGTGTTGTTACGTTCATTCGTTCAATTCTGGAGACATCAGATGCACTGGTTCTTCAGCCCCAACCCAAAGATCGGGTTATCGCAATCGCATGTTCACTAGGTATGCAGTGCAGATGACCTTTTACGATTTGCACGGCGCTGCAATCGGAAGATGCGTCGCAAGCGAATGATCCGGACGAATCGTTACGAGCCGTACACCTATCCAAAACGTCACACTGGACAGATCAGCAGTTCATTTGAGTCCCTTACGAATTTGCCGCAGCCGCGAAAGTTCTCCTATTTTGCCTATTTAATGCCGATAGAACGCCTTATCTAGCCGCGCAATCTTTGCGCGCTTGCATGCGGGGGTATTGCCCAAACTCCTGACGATAGAAAAGGACGGTTACGGACCATGAGAGTCAAGCTACTGGTATCAAAATGGACTTCGCTGCTCGAAGAAAATGCGGAGCAGCTACGCCGCCATTTGAGCAGGAAATGGAATCAACCCGCGCCACGGCGATTGCAATTGAAGCAATTGGAAGAGCGTGTGCTGATGAGTGCTGCGCCAGCCCCAGTTGAAGTGCCCGCCGAAAGCGTCAGCGCTGATACGGAAGCCGGAACGATTACCGAGGAGCTCGCGTCCGATTCGATTTATGGCAGCGACTTTGTCACCGTCTGGGAAACAGACAATCAAGAGGCGACCGACCAAGCGGCTCAACAGCGGATCGAGCTCGTATTCGTCGACAAGGCCGCCGAAGATTACGAAAGTCTCGTGGCGGAGTTAGTTGGAAACTCCGATGCGACGCGAAGCTTTGACGTTTTCTTGCTCGACAGCAGCAAAGACGGCGTCGACCAGATCACCAGCATCTTGGCGAGCTATCGCAATGTTGATGCGCTCCATATTGTCTCGCACGGAATCGACGGAGGCATTGCTCTCGGAAACACTTGGGTCACCAATAGCAACTTAAGTGGTTATGCGAGTGACTTAACGACATGGCAAGACAGCATGTCCAGTGACGCCGACATTCTCTTTTATGGTTGCGATTTGGCGGCAAGTGATGACGGAAAAACGCTCATCGATTCCATCGCCGCTCTAGTTGATTGTGACGTCGCGGCCAGCGACGATCTTACGGGCAACAGCGAGCTCGGCGGTGACTGGATCCTCGAGTATGCCGTCGGATCAATCGACGTTGGGATCGCCTTTGGATCGGAGCTGCAAAACAGCTGGTTCAGTTTGCTTGCTGGTGAACCTGGCTTTGAGCTAACCGGAAGCACTTCGACCACCGAAGGAAGCGCAGCCAATTACACGATCCAGCACAATGGAGCATTGTCGTGGGGAACCACCGCAGGAATTGATATCGGACTGACGGACGCCACCGCCAGCACGGCGGACCACGCAACGATTGCCACTGCGATCAATACAGCGATTTCCGGCCGAAGTGACTTGTCGTTCAATGGCACGCGGCTTACGTACACAGCGGCAACGAACTACAGCATGGTCTACAACGCGACCGGTGGTGGATTCACCGATATCTCTACAACCGGAACAGCCGTCACGTTGGCTGATGATGCAGCAACGCAAGTCAATATCGGCTTTACGTTCAATTTCTACGGAACGAATCAAACAGCCTTACGCATTGTTAGCAACGGCTTCTTAACCTTCGGCGGTACATCCGTTGCCCACACGAATGCGTCGCTGGGCACTGGAGCTGGTGCTGGCTCCTCGCCTGCGATTCTGCCGTTTTGGGACGACCTGAATCCAGCAGCAGCCGGAACAGGCGGCACGTCAATTCGTCACCAGACCATTGGCACCACCGGAAGTCGTGTTTTTATCGTTCAATACACGAATATAATCCCGTACAACCAGCCGTCGGATGGTGGAACGTTCCAAGTCAAGCTATTTGAGGCGGATGGCACCATTTCGTTCCACTATCAAGATGTGAATTTTACAGGCACAGCTAACGATAATGGTGCTTCCGCAACGATCGGTATCCAGAACGGTACCAACCAAGTGGTACAGCACTCTTTTAACACATCCAGCGTTGTTGCCGGTTCATCGATCACGTTTAGCGCACCCAGCTTCGCGCCAGTCAATTTCTCGATCGCGACGACGCAAGATACAATCGTCGAAGCCAATGAAACATACACGGTTTCGTTAACCAACGTGTCGGGAACTACGTTGGCTCCCGGAAACTCGATTACAACCACCATCAACGACAATGACACCGCGACAGTCTCGCTCACTGCGAATGACAGCACTGCTGCGGAGCTAAGCAACAACGGCCAATTCACCGTCTCGCTAAGTAACGTCTCGAGCACCAATACAGTTGTCAGCTACACCATTGGTGGCACCGCAACCAACGGTTCGGACTACGCCAATCTTTCTGGAAGTGTGACGATTCTCGCAGGCCAATCGTCGGCGACCATAAATGTTACCACGACGAACGACAGTATCGTTGAAGCCAGCGAGACGGTCGTTTTGACACTTAGCTCCATCACATCAGGCGACAGTGACATCAGCATTGGAACGTCCAATTCAGCAACTGTCACAATCGCTGACAACGATACGGCGCTAGTTGTGATTGCTGCAACGGATGCGGACGCATCTGAACCCAGCAACAATGGCCGGTTTACCGTATCACTGAATAACGTTTCCAGCACCGATACGGTCATCACGTACATCGTCAGCGGAAGCGCTACGGCCGGCCTTGACTACGCAACATTGACAGGTTCAGTCACCATTCTTGCTGGTGCAACGTCCGCATTCATTGACGTGAACACGATCGATGACAACATCGTTGAACCCAGCGAAACGGTGACTGTAACGCTCAGTTCCATCACGTCTGGCGATAGCGACATCAGCATCGGCAGTTCAAATGCGGCAACCGTCACGATTGCCGAAAACGACATACTTCCCAGTGCAACGAACAACACAGCGAGTGTCGCTGAAGACACCACGCTCACGGACTCTGGCAACCTGTTAACGGACAACGACGGATTCGGCGTCGACTTCGTCGACCAAGTTGCGTTACCTACGCTGCAAGTCGCCGGCGTAACGAATCCAGCCACCAACGTCACGGGAATCTATGGTACGCTCGATTGGAATGCCGACGGGTCCTACACCTACACACTCAATAACTCAAGTGCCACAGTCCAGGCACTCGCTGCTGGGCAAACGGTGTTCGATACGTTCGCCTACACCATCACGGATGCTCGCGGCGATTCCGCGACGGCAACACTGAGCGTTGCTGTCAACGGAACAAATGACGCGCCAAGCGATATTTCTGGCACGCTGACCATCGCCGAGAACAGTGCGAACAATAGCGTCGTTGGAACAGTTGTGACAACCGACGTTGATGCTGGCGACGCCTTTACCTATGCGCTGACGAACAATGCGGGTGGTCGCTTCGCGATCAATGCTTCAACCGGTCAGGTCACGGTTGCTAATGGCGCCCTGCTCGACTTCGAAGCCATTACGTCGCACACCATTACAATCCAAGTCACCGATACCGCTGGAGCGACTTTTAGTAAGGCGTTGACGGTTGCGGTAACAAACGTCAACGAAGCTCCCATTGATCTGGTTGACCAACGTCCTACGGATCAAGGCGTGACCATTAATCTGGGCACAAGCAACAACCAGTACTTTACGGCTGCCGATGGTGCGGGCTTGCTAGGTGGGCTAAACGAGTTCACTATTAAAACGACATTCAGTACGACTTCAGGAAGCAACGGATTCATCCTCAGTTATGCAACCCCAACGAGTCAAAACTCGCTGCTGATTGGTTATATAGCTGGTCAAATCACAGTGCACGTCAACGAAAGCCAGTGGAGCACTGGTATTAACGCATCCGAAATTGCCAATGGCCAGCCGCGCGAGTTGATCATTTCACGCACAGCTTCGACCGGTGCAATGTCGCTCTATATTGACGGTCGTGTCCGAGCAACGACAACCGGCTTCGTTACTGGCCAAGCATTATCAAGCGGCGGAACGCTGATTCTCGGACAAGAACAAGACTCGGTTGGAGGTGGCTTCCAAGCTGCGCAGATTTTCGACGGAACGTACCACGATGTCGCCATTTACAACTCAGCTTGGGACATTACCCGAGTCGCAAATGAAACCGGACGAGTTCCCGGAACTGCGGGCGACAAGATCGCTCACTGGAGTTTTGATGCGTTGTCCAGTGGGCAAGTGACTGATGAGGTTGGCGGGCGAACTCTGCAACTCAACAGCATCACTCCCAGTGCGACATGGATCGCTGGCACCGCAGCTCAAGTTGGCATCGCAGCACCCACCGGCATGATTGCAGAGAACTCAGCCAACGGCACTCAAGTACTTCGAACAACGGCAGTGGACCGCGACCCGGCGAACACATTCACGTACAGCTTAACTAACCATGCGGGCGGCCGCTTCACAATCGACGGCAGCACAGGGATGATCACTGTTGCCGACGGCAGTCAGCTTGATTTCGAGTCAGCGACCTCGCACGCCATCACGGTGCGAGTTACCGATCAAGGCGGATTGACTTACGACGAAACGTTCACCGTCAACCTAACCAACGTCAATGAAGCTGTAACGGCCGTATCCGACAACGCCACTGCGGTCGAAGCGGGCGGCACGGCGAATGGCACTGGCGGTACAAATCCCTCCGGTAACGTACTATCCAATGACACCGACAGTGACTCCGGTGACACCAAGACCGTAACCGGCGTCTTAGCCGGCGTGCAGACTTCAGCCGCAGTCAACGTTGGCTCCAATGTCACGGGAGCATACGGCTCAATCAACATCGCTGCCAATGGCGTTTTCACTTACACGGTGGATAACTCCAACGCCACGGTACAGTCGCTTCGGAGCAGCACGAATACTATCAACGATGTCTTCACCTACACGGTCCAAGACAGCGGCGGTCTGGACAGCACGACGCAAGTTACCATTACGATACAAGGAGCGAATGATGCCCCGACGATCTCCGTCGTAGATGTCACCGGCGCCGTTACCGAAGACTCGGCGACTCCAAATCTTACGGACACCGGTTCGATTACGTTCGCCGAAGTCGACGACACCGATGTGATCACTTCGTCCGTAGCACTCGCAAGCTCAACAACCACCGGACCAGCAATTCCACCGGGACTGGCTACGGCTTTGAGTACCGCACTTAGCCTGACCCAAACCGGCAGCAACGATGGCTCGATCGCCTGGAACTTCAACCTCGCCAATAGTCTGACGCAATATCTCGCCAATGGTGAAACGGTTACTGCGGTTTACACGGTCACGATTTCCGACGACAGCGGCATCGGTACCAACTCGGCGACTCAGAATGTCACCATCGTGATCACCGGGAACATATCCGCTCAAGTGACTGTCGCAGCGAATGACAACACAGCTGTCGAGTCGAGCAACGATGGTCAATTCACCGTTACCCTCAGCCACTCATCTGTGACTGACACGGTGATCGCCTACTCGGTCACTGGAACTGCGACAGCCGGAAGTGACTACGTCACGCTCTCTGGCACGGTAACCATTCTCGCTGGACAATCGACAGCCACGATTGACGTTTCCACCATTGACAACTCAATTCTCGAAGCCGGTGAAACGGTCACGATTACGCTTGACTCCATCACTTCGGGCGACCCTGACACCACGATTGGTTCGACCAATTCCGCTACAGTCACGATCGCCGACAACGACACCGCCGTCATCGCGGTGACTGCGAACGACAGCACGGCTGCTGAGCCCAACAACCATGGCCAATTCACCGTCTCGATTACCAATCCAGCCGATTCGGACACAGTCATCGCCTATTCGGTCACTGGAACGGCCACCTCCGGCAGCGACTACATCACGCTCTCTGGCACCGTGACGATTCTCGCGGGACAAACCACTGCGACAATCAACGTCACCACCATCGACAACTCCATTCTCGAAGCCAGCGAAACAGTCACCATCACGCTGGATTCAATCGCCTCAGGTGATGCCGAAATCTCGATCGGAACAACGAACTCAGCTACTGTCACGATCGCCGACAACGACACCGCCGTCGTCACGGTAACCGCGAACGACAGCACGGCTGCTGAGCCCAATGACAACGGCCAATTCACGGTCTCGATCAGCAATCCATCCGATACAGACACCGTGATCGCTTATTCAGCGACTGGTACGGCCATCGCCGGAAGCGACTACATCACGTTAACCGGTACTGTGACGATTCTCGCGGGACAAACCACTGCGACAATCAACGTCACAACCATCGACAACTCCATTCTCGAAGCCAGCGAAACCGTCACGATCACGCTCGACTCCATCACGTCGGGCGACGCGGATATCACAATCGGTGCGACCAACTCAGCCACTGTCACCATCGCGGATAACGACAGCGCTCAAGTCACTGTCACAGCAAACGATGCGAGCGCCGCCGAACCGACTGACAACGGGCAATTCAGCGTTTCGATCAGCAATCCGTCGGATACAAACACCGTCATCGCCTATTCGATCACAGGCACCGCGATTGCTGGAAGCGACTACATGACGTTAACTGGCACCGTGACCATTCTCGCAGGCCAGACCACTGCGACAATCGACGTCGCCACCATCGACAACTCCATTCTCGAAGCCAGCGAAACCGTCACGATCACGCTCGAGTCGATCACGTCGGGCGACGCGGATATCACAATCGGTGCGACCAACTCAGCCACTGTCACCATCGCAGACAACGACAGCGCTCAAGTCACTGTCACAGCAGGCGATGCGAGCGCCGCCGAACCGACTGACAACGGGCAATTCACCGTTTCGATCAGCAATCCTTCGGATACAAACACCGTCATCGCCTACTCGATCACCGGCACGGCAACTGCCGGAAGCGATTACGCCACGTTAACTGGCACCGTGACCATTCTCGCAGGCCAGACCACTGCGACGATCAACGTCACCACCATCGACAACTCCATTCTTGAAGCCAGCGAAACCGTCACGATCACGCT
>JBGSNA010000172.1:0-1614 GCA_041739875.1 Pirellulaceae bacterium | reverse complement strand
ATAGGTTGCCACTTTCCGCAAACCTGCCAGTTCAATGATGCGGTCGATCCGATCCCAAATCCATGGAGCACCGTCGGCAACAAACGTCACGCTTAGAGCCTCAGCAGCGCCCAGTCGATGAAGGTGCATCGCCACGACTTCAGCGATCGCATCTGGCCCCAGCAAGGTGCCATCAATCGTGGCTTTTGTTTCCTTGATCATCTTGCCCTGTTCGTCATGAACGAAAATCGTCATCAACTTCGGTTCACGCCAGTCCGCCGTGTACGTGCGTCGCGCTTTCTTCTTGGACCGGCCTGGTGCATCGCCAATGACTAAACCGTCTGAATCAGTGGACTCAATTGTCGTTGTTTTGAGCTTCATTTCGCCACGGATTTTCATGCGTCCTCCATCGATTTGGACCGACACCCGTTTACCAGCAAGCTCCTTTCCAATCTTCAGCTTCTTCGCACGCAACAACTTGATGCGGTGTCGTCTCAGCGCCAGCAGTCCTTCGCCGCATTGATAGGTGATTCGCTTGATGGATTTTGCATCGAGTTTGACGCCTTCGCGAGTCAGTTCCTTGTGAGCAAATGCGAGCGAAGGGCACAGCGCCACCTGACGAGCGACTCGACTTTGCAAGCCAGGCGATATGCCTTTGCCGAATCCGAATTGAGCGAGCGTGATATCCAATCCGACGCGTGGCGCATCGTCTTTTCCAAACAGCTTCTTCTTCGGCGCGCAATACAGTGTCGTTGCCCAAACGAGCAAACCACCAAGCATTTGAACGGCGACGGTTCGTTCACGGCCTTTTTGCAGCGGACGAGAAAAATGTTGTCGTGTCTGCTCGGCAGCGATATTGACTTGGCCATCGTTGATGGTGACAGCCATGATTCCCGCGACGAGCAAGTCGGCACCGCGTGCATAAGCAATGTGAACGTCGCGTTCGATCGCTTCCAAGTCAGCCGGGTTCTGGATGAGCTGTTGGGTCCATCGCTCCGCTTGGACACTCACCTCGGCTGTGAAACGAAGGATCATCTCTTGGGTCGACTGAATGAGATTAAGCTGAGAACCGTCCACAGACATGCCTATCACGATAACACCAGCGTCCTTGCCGAGAGGTTAGAATCAATCCATCAAAGTTGATGATTCTACCCACTGTCACCCACTCAAAAAACTCGTCCTCCGACAGCATCCATTGCTAGCGAAAACGTCCGTAAAACGGCACCGCGCCCGTCGAGTGCCAAGTACTTCGCCTTCGACCGCTTCACCGTTCCGGTGCTCACCGAGTTTATCGAAGCAATCGCAGAACCAGATCGAGATCCAATACGCGCGGGATTGGTCTACGTGCTCATTGGGCAAAACCAACTGGAAAAAGCCTGCGATACCGCGAGGCAGATTCAATCACCCGAGTTACGCTATGAAGTATTCATGGAGTTAGTGCGTAGTGTGCCGTAAATCACGGTGGTGAGTGTTCGTTTATATCTAAGTTATCATGGTTTATCGAAATTTGATAAACCATGATAACTTCCACCAATTTGGATCACGGCAAATCAGTTTTTCAAACTACGAAACGTTGGGGTGCCGTGCTTGCACGCACCAGATTCAACTGCGCTCGCCTTGAATTTGAACCGTTGA
>JBGSNA010000304.1:0-24715 GCA_041739875.1 Pirellulaceae bacterium | reverse complement strand
CACTCACCTCATGTGAGCAAAGAAGTCGGTGACAGTAAGCCAACACGCTACTGTCTACCAAATTTGCAGATTCAACTGCAAGTCGATCCCGGTTTGCAACAAGACTTGTTCACGGACTCGCTCAATCAAACGCAAGCATTGATCACTCGTCGCCCCCGAATGAGCGATCATGTAATGAGGCTGGCTAGAATCCAGCGACACATCGCCCTCGCGAATGCCCGAAAGCCCCACCGTTTGGATCAATTCGCGAGCGGACATGGAATCGGGGTCAATGAACGGCATGGCAATCCGCCGCTCGTCCGTGGGACGCGATGCATTGCGACCAATCCACAGCTTTTGCATCCGCTTTGTCAGCGCCGCTGAATCTCGCGACTCCAATTCGAATGTGACCTTCGTCACGGCCAAACCGCCCAAAGCCGATTTACGATGCGAAAATCCGATTTCGTCAGCCGGGATCTCTCGGAAACCGCTCGAGGATTTGCTCTCAACGTCGAGCACGGTCACGCTGTGAACGGTTGAGCCGATGTCACGTCCGCCACTGGAAACGTTCCCAACGACGGCGCCGCCGACGGTACCAGGGATTCCGACCAAATGCTCAAGACCAGCCAACCCAGCTCCAACGGCCTTGATGACAGCATGCGAAAGCTTCGCACCCGCACCCGCCGTGAGGCGTTTGCCGTTAATCTCCAACTGGGACGTTGCTGGAGCGGCGAGGCTGATCACCAAACCGTCAAACCCAGCTTCTCGCACGAGGACGTTACTGCCGTCGCCCAGAATTCGAATGGCAATGTTAGCAGACGCCGCAGCACGAAAAATCTGAATCAAATCGGACTCTTCGAGCGGCTCGGCATAAAAACGAGCAGGTCCACCGATACCGAGCCAAACGAGAGGCCCAAGCGGCTCATCGGCACGGACCAAGTGCTGCAACTGCTCCGGAAAACTCATCGCCTCACCAACACCCTTTGTACTGCCCAGGACCGACAAAAAAGCGTTGGCCGTTTCTGCTCAATCGAACACGACCAACGCTATCGGTTTTCTGTCGGATCCACCCTTGCTAGTCAAGGGGACCAACGAATTTACGGGTCACCGGATTCCGTTCTGCCCATGAAAATCTAGGCTTTCAAATCTTCAATTTCCCGGTGCCTCTAGTTCTAGATTCGTCCCAGTGACATTGCTGAGCGGATCAACGATCGAACTGGCTGGGCAGGCTGGAAACCCATCAACTTGCTTCGCTTCCATCGCCCCATGTCGTTCTGGGAAAACACGATGATTTGTGGAACCATCCGCTCGCCAGCCATAAGTTGCTTTGCCAATTCAGGCTCAGCATCCTTGTCTACGACTGCGACGCTGACTTGATCGAGTTCTCCGCTCTCCTGCAGAGACTTGATCGTGGTGTCTTTTAATACAGTACACGCAGGACAGTAATCCGCGCTCACCACCACCACCAATGGCTTATTTTCCAAAACCGATTTTTCGTACGCAACAGCATACGTCTGATTCGCTCCGTGCTCGCTAGTGACAAAAGATAAGACTGCCGCGAAAAGCACTGAAACCATTCCAAGCTCCCTCATTTGAAGGTTAATCGTTCCAGATGGGGCCGACACGACGTCGGGCGAAAATGGAACCTCTCAGCAAATCGCTGATCAAAACGTTCCAGTCTCGAACATGAATCAACCACCTGGCATCGATCCGGACGTCGTTTGAACCAGGATATAGTCTCCGGGGTCCAATTTTTTCGAGAATGCCGCATCAACACTTGATTACCACTCTCTCACGACGTTTCTGCTCTGGAAAGCTCTTGATTCGAGACTCATCCGACTCCCTTGGGGTCGCGATAAGATCACCCGCATCCAAGCTCGCCCCCGACCGACAAGGAAAGCTAGCCAGACGCTAACAATCAGCCTGAACAGGTGAACTGGGCGGAGTATACGGTGGGGCATATCCGTCACAAGGGTTACGGCTAAGATTTTTGGAAATTGCTCTTGCGGGATTTCCGCCCGTTTGCCGCTCTTACGAGATTCTCGTTCCGATAGCATGACGCTAAACTGTTACGAGAGCACAACTTGAGACACCCCTCCGGCGGTGGATCATTTTGAGACGATTCGAAGCGATATCCGACGGATTCGCCAACTTTTCTTCGCGTTTTTCTGAGCAACGAATCCTATGAAATTGCGAATCGGCCTGATTGGTCTCGGCGATGCGTGGCAGCATCGACATCGGCCAGCCTTGCGAGTATTGGGTGACCGATTTGACGTGAGAGCCGTGTATTGTCCTGTCGCCAAATTGGCGGAAAGCTGTGCGGCAGAGTTTCAAGCGGATGCAATTGATGGATACCGTGCACTTGTCGATCGGTGTGACATCGACGCCGTGATGGTGCTTCAAAAATCCTGGCTTGGATGGCTACCGATTCTTGCGGCATGTGAGGCTGGCAAGTCGATCTATTGGGCCGGCGATTTGGATTTTGATCCTGTGGGTGACGCGCACGTGCGGGAGGCGATCGAGCAGTCCGGCGTGGCATTTATGACGGAGTTCCCTCGTCGTTTTTCGCCAGCAACGTTACGACTCAAAGAACTTATTGCGACGCGACTTGGTAAACCGCGATTGCTCTTTTGCCATCGTCGCATGAAGGACGACGAAGTGAATTCCAAGAACGAAAGCAGCAGCAACCCCCAGCGGCGCGAGTTGGTGGAGCTGATTGACTGGGCGAGATATGTCGTTGGTCGCGAGCCAACCAATGTTACTTCCATGGGACATTCCGGTGGCGATATTCCTGACTACCGCTGCATCAGCCTCCAGTTCGCTGCGGTTCCGCCAACGGAGACCGACCGCGGTGCTCCATCGGTGACAGCTCAGATTAGTTGCGGCAGTTACATTCCTGGTACTTGGCACGAGGCCGTCGGGTTTCGACCACCGTCGGCGATGCAGATCTGTTGCGAGCGCGGCGTGGCCTTTGTCGACCTACCCAGCACACTTGTCTGGTTCGATGATGCCGGACGCAATCTTGAATCGCTTGAAACTGAACTGCCGGTTGGCGAACAATTGCTGACACAATTCCATCGCGCCGTCACAAGCCTGGTTCGTAAACTCGGTGACCTCAACGACGCCTATCGAGCGGCATCGATTCTGGCCGCAGCTGAACAAAGCGAGGCGGAAGGACGTCGCGTTGAGGTCTAAGCATCGCACGTCACGTCCTTAGCAACGAACAGACACCAACGCGTGCAGGCAAGGATCAACGGATCAGTTTTAAGAAATCGTTGGCATTTCGAGTGTTGGCAACGTCACTTGCGGTCAACCCGCCGCGCCGGGCTTGTTTGATTCCGTAACGCATGACGTTCATGCCATCGATACTGTGCGCGTCCGTGCTCATTACAATCAGAATTCCGTGACGACGCGCTGCCGCTAAATGAACGTCGTTGAGATCCAACCGTGCGGGATTCGCATTGAGTTCCAACAGAGTCCCGTTGGCTGCCGCAGCTTGCATGACAGCCTCCATATCCACTTCATAGGGCGGTCGCCGATTAATTAAGCGGCCCGTTGGGTGCGCAACGCATGTGACGTGGGGATTTTCGATCGCACCTAGGATACGCTCCGTCATTTGTTCGCGAGGTTGCTTTTGTCCGTAATGGACGCTGGCAAGCACCCAATCGGCTTCGGCAAGGCAATCGTCGGGCAAGTCCATCCCACCCGCTTCAAGAATGTCGCATTCGATGCCTTTCAAAATCACAAGGCGACCTTCGTACTCCGGTCGAATTTCATCGATCATTCGCCATTGCTGGCGAAGTCGCTCCGGCGTCAGCCCGTTTGCCATCGAGACACGTTGGCTGTGGTCCGTGATCGCGATGTAGGACATCCCTCGCTGGAACGCTGCATCAGCCATCTCTCGAATGCTCGCGTTACCATCCGTCGCATGCGTGTGCATGTGCAGGTCACCGAGAACATCCGACAACTCAATGAGCTTCGGCAGCTTCGCCTTCATCGCTAAATCAAACTCTTGCCGATCCTCACGCAACTCTGGTGCAATCCATGGCAATCCAATCGACGCGTAAACGTCCTCTTCCGTCGCACCAGCGACACGTGACTCATCCTCCAGTTTGAATACGCCGTATTCGTTGATCTTCAGCCCGTGATCTTTCGCTAGTCGGCGAACATGAATGTTGTGTGCCTGGGATCCCGTGAAATACTGAATCGCGGCGCCGAATTGATCTGCCGCAACCACTCGCATGTCGACCTGGAAACTTTTGCCGATTCGAATCGAAACCTTGGTGTCGCCGCGACCGATTGTCTGGGTGCGGCCCAGGTAAGCTTCGAAGTGATCCATCGCCGCAGATGGGTCTGACGAAACAACAACAATATCCAAGTCTCCGATAGTCTCGCGCCCACGACGATAGCTGCCCGCGAACTCCATCTTGCTAATGGCCGAACACGCTTTCATGTGATCACCGAGCGAACGAGCAAGATCGTCACCAGCTGCCCACGTGATTCGTTCATTGGCGGCTTCAGCGATCGAGAGTCCTTCAAGTATCGATTGCTGGGTTTTCTTGCCAAAGCCTTTGAGCACCGCGACTCGCCCTTCGTTGCATGCATGCCGCAACTCGTCGAGCGATTGGACCCCAAGCTCTTCGTGCAGCCGAGCCGCTTTTTTGGCACCGAGACCCGGAATGCGAGACATATCGATGACAACATCGGGAACCGCAGCGCGAAGCTCAAGGAGTTGTGCAAGCGAGCCAGTCTTCAGCAATTCTTCCGTTTTCTCCGCCAGCGTTTTTCCGATGCCCGAAAGATCCGCAAGATTACGGTCTGGGTCATTGACGATCGCCGCAACCGGCTCGTCCAAGTCACGAATGGCGTGGGCTCCACCACGGTACGCGCGAATACGAAAGGGATTCTCGCCGCGAAACTCGAGTAGATCAGCGAGTTCGTCGAAAACGTCAGCGATCGACGCGTTGTCCAAGATGCATGTCCGTGAAAGAGAAAGTTGGTGCGAACGCCTTCTCAGTGCATGATGCCAATGCTTCGAAGCCGGTCAAGCAGGCGAACATGTAATCCGCAAACAAATATTCACGAACCAGGGCCAAGCAAATGACGATCGAGGGACAAATGACGATCTAGGGAATGGCTCGCCAACCCGTTTCGGTTACTGGCTTTTGCAAAGGCACGAAGTCTGCGGGCACTCTCGCCGCTTCAACACGCTGTGATTGCTGAGGCAACGAAGCTTCTCGAGCTAAAGTGCGAACAGGAGCCGATTGCTTGCTCGTTGGTCGCGTCGAAGGCGGCAGGAAAGTCGCTGAAGGGAAATTCGGCAGTTCGTTTCGATAATCATTGGACGGCGGAATCGTTGCTGGCGGAAGCGGTGGAGCCTCCAGCGTGAAGGTCCGATTTGTCGACGTTTGAGTTGACGTATTCCAATCAGTATCGGGTTGTCGCACAGCCGAGGTGCTTGGCCGCTCGGTCAACACTGGTGATGGAGTATCCAACGACCAATTGCGGGTATCCTGGGCGCGATAGCTGTCCGGAGCAGGAATCGGCCGCAACGAGGTGGCGTGATTTGTCTTCGTAAAATCGTCTTGTGCTTGAGCACTCTGCGGCGACTCGACTTGATAGGTCGACTCGCGTTGCCAACTGAGTTCATTTTGCTGCGGCGCTTCAAGCGATGGCGCACTGAGTGACGGTGCGTCGAGTGAAGGTGCTTCGAGTGACGGAGCTTCGAACGACGGTGATACTCGGCTTCGATAGTAAAGATCTCGCTCTGCGTCGTAGCTGTCATCCGTTGTCGAAGGACGAGCCGATTCAAGCCGAGGTTGCTGGACCGATGACTGATCGCCGTTTCCACCAGTCAACGGTGAAACGCTCGGTGAGTAGGACGGTGCCGGCGCGTAATTCGGAACTGCCTCGTAGCTGGGCGTTGGAGCATAACTTGGTGTGGCATCGTAGCCGCTAGATGCACCGTAACCGTAACCAGGCGACTGGATCGTGGGAATCGGCACAACACTTGAATCGTTCGAAGCACCATAGCCACTTACCGGTGCGACATTGGACGGTCCGTAAGAACCGCCTTGCAGCGGCACGAGTGATTGACCATACGGCGACACGTTGTATCCCGGAGCGTTGCACGTTGGTGACGAACAACTCGGAGCAATCGTTGACGGTGCGTATGCCGGCATTGGCGACTGAGCAAACAAACTCGAATACGGTGTCCGTTGCAGTTGTTGAACGTACGAATCACATGGCTGCTGAACGGTCACCGTTGTACCTGTCACGGGATCAATCGATGTGACAGGTCGGTAGTAAGTGATTGGTGCTCGGTAATACGAGCTGTTGTAATTTGTTCCGAATAACGAACCAAAGAACCGAGCGAGTCCACCTTGCTGTGGTGCAGGTGCATTGGGAAAGAGCGGAACCGTGGACGTCGACGGCAGGGTCGTGGCTGGTCCGCCACTGACCCCGACAACAGGTGCATAATTCGCTTGATAGTTCGGAGTTCCGTAGGTGTTCGGATACGCATTCCCAACACCATAGAACGAACCGGATGGCGTCTCGTTGCCTCGCAGAGTCGAAGTCAACGGAACGGATGCGCTGGGGGAAAAACTTGAGAACGGGTTGCTATTGAGTGCTGGGCGAAGAGCCGTCGCGAGCGGCACTGCACCATACGGCTGGCCAGCCAAAACGGGCTGACCTGTGTATACCGATGGATTGTTGTAGACACCCACACTGCTCAACGAACCCACTTGCGTCACGCCGTAAGCGGGCATCTGGACTGCACTAGCGGTGCCTGCGTAACCAGCGGAATAACTCGATCCGACGGCATAGGTTGGACCGTACGGCGCGTAACCAGCGGTGTAGGGCGCATTCGTTGTCGTGATAGGCACGTAACCAGCGGCGTAGGGATATCCAGCGGCATAAGTTGGTGATGTCCGCCCGAACAACCAATCACATAGCTGGCCGGCATTAGCTGAGCCCTCGTTCGTTGCGCAGCCCACAGCAATCACGCTGGCAAGCGAACTCGCAAGGAAGCGGCGTTTGGCAGACAGCCGACTCACGGCGTGAATTGGGGTCTGAGCTGAACTTTCCGACAGTTGGATTCGGATTGACATACACGAACCTGCGTGCGAGCAATTTGGATACGAAGGTCCGAACAGGGACCCGCACCAAGTGGACGTCTTAGGTTGCGTTTGGTCAACGTTTCATGAGGCAAAGTTTAGGAAGTGAAACTCATTTCGCGGCCGCACATGACGGTGGTAACACGTGAAACAAATGTTCCGAAGCTCGCAGGACAGTTCAAGACTTCAAAATCCCTCGGTCTCCTCGCCACCTCCCCGCCGAACAGCTTCCTTACCCCCAAATCATGCCGCGACGCTTGCCCCAATCCAACCGCCGAACATCCGCCCGATTTTGCTGGCTCCTGCCACGCTGGCATGAGATCGCGAATTCACTCCCCAATCCAGCCGGCCTTATTTTCCGCAAACCCTTGCTTAGAAACAGCTTGCAACCCAATCCGAAAGACTCGGCACAGTGGTTGCTCTAAGGGGCGATCAACCGCGTGGACCTGCCAGCGGTACAGACACAGACACGACAAGAAACCAACTCACCCCCTCACGGGGTGTCAGGCCGTGATTTTGAGTTCGGAGGGAAATTGCCCATCGAAACAGAGTCGGGGTGCTCGATCGCCCGTGAATTCACAATTGACGATTTTCTAGAGGAGACAAACGACGTGGCAAAGCAAATCGTTTTCGACGACGACGCACGCGGCCCACTTTTGGCTGGTGTCAGCAAGCTGGCACGTGCCGTTCGTAGCACGCTCGGACCGCGCGGCCGTAACGCCGTTCTCGACAAAGGCTGGGGATCACCCAAGGTCACCAAAGACGGTGTCACCGTGGCCGAAGACATTGAACTGGACGACCCGTTCGAGAATCTTGGTGCCCAACTTGTGAAAGAAGCTGCAAGCAAGACGAATGACGTCGCCGGTGACGGCACCACGACGGCGACTGTTCTGAGCGAAGCCATTTTCCGCGAAGGCCTGAAGATGGTTGCCACGGGCGCTGACCCGATGCAACTCACTCGCGGTATCAACAAGGCTGTTGCCGTGGCCTGCGAGCAAATCAAAAAGCTTGCGACTCCGATCAACGAGAAGAGCAAGGCAGAAATCCGTCAAGTTGCAACGATCGCTGGTAATAACGACCCAGAAATCGGAAACGTGCTTGCCGATGCGTTCACCAAAGTTGGCAAGAACGGCGTAATTACGGTCGAGGAAGGCCGTTCACACGACACAACGGTCGATGTTGTCGAAGGCATGCAATTCGATCGCGGATTCTTGTCGCCGCACTTCGTTACCAACCAAGACGAAGTCGCTGTTGAACTCGAAGATTGCTATGTGTTGCTCTTCGAAGAAAAAATCAGTGCCAACAAGAAACTCATTCCCCTGCTTGAAGCAACAAGCAAAGCGAAGAAGCCCTTGTTGATCATTGCTGAAGACGTCGAAGGCGAAGCCTTGGCGACACTCGTCGTGAACAAGATGCGTGGCATCCTTTCGGTATGTGCTGTGAAGGCCCCTGGATACGGCGACCGTCGCAAGGCAATCCTTGGTGACATTGCGGTACTTTCTGGCGGCAAGGCAATTTTCAAGGACCTCGGAATTGATCTTGAGAGCGTTAAGCTTTCCGATCTCGGCCGGATCAAGAAGATTCGCATCACCAGCGAAGCGACCACCATGGTCGGTGGTGCTGGCAAGAAAGCCGAAATCGATGGCCGCGTCGAACAAATTCGTCGCGAGATCGAAAACACCGACAGCGATTACGACAAAGAAAAGCTTCAGGAACGCTTGGCCAAGTTGGCTGGTGGTGTGGCTCAAATCAGCGTCGGTGCTGCGACCGAAACTGAAATGAAAGAACGCAAAGCTTTGCTTGACGATGCTCGCGCCGCGACCCAAGCTGCTTTGGAAGAGGGTATCGTTCCTGGTGGCGGAACTGCACTTCTGCGCTGCCGTCCAGCGATCGAAAAGCTGGAAAAGGCAACCGAAGGTGACGAGAAACTTGGCGTTCGTATCATCCGCAACGTCCTCGACCAACCGATGCGAGCGATCGCAAATAATGCTGGTCTTGATGGTGCTGTGGTGGTGAACCGCGTCAACCAGATGAAAGGCAAATCCGATGGCTACGACGCGAATGCTGAACAGTACTGTGACCTCGTCGCAGCCGGCATCGTCGACCCAGCCAAGGTAGTTCGCACTTCGCTGACCAATGCAGCCAGCGTGGCTTGCTTGCTTTTGACAACTCAGTCGCTCGTTGTTGACATCCCAGCCGAAGAAGAAGACGGCGGTGGCGATCACCATCATGACCACGGAATGGGTGGCATGGGCGGCGGCATGGGAGGAATGGGCGGCATGGGCGGCATGATGTAAAGAGTCGCTTCATCCAAGCGAAATCTCGAATCCTGTTCCCTAGAAACCTGACTCGTTCTCAAACACAAAATCACTTACTCGGAAAATATCCATTATGGCAAAATTGAATCTACGTCCTCTCGATGATCGCGTTGTTGTGAAGCCAACCGAAGCTGAATCCACCACAGCTGGTGGTATCGTCCTTCCTGATTCGGCCAAGGAAAAGCCACAACGCGGTACGATCGTCGCTGTCGGCCCTGGCAAGTTGCTCGATAGCGGCACCCGTGGCGAGCTGAGCGTTAAGGTCGGCGACCTTGTGATCTACGGTCGATATGGCGGAAGCGACATCGAAGTCGATGGCGAAGAGATGAAGATCCTTCGTGAAAGCGACATCCTGGCAAAAGTCCTTTAGGACCACGAGTTAGATAGGACGTCAAAGTCCCCTCTCCGCCCCAGCGCGGAGAGGAAGAGGTGAGGGGGCCAAAGTTGGAATCCGCTCTCCTTCAAAGTCCCCGTCAAACAAATCAAACGTTAGGAATTCAACCATGGCAAAGCAATTACTTTTTGAAGATCACGCGCGTGCCCGCATGCTCGCTGGCGTGGAAAAGTTGGCCAACGCTGTTGCGGTGACAATGGGCCCAACCGGCCGCAACGTCATCATCGACAAGTCGTTCGGCGGACCGACGGTTACCAAAGACGGTGTCACCGTCGCTAAAGAGATCGAACTCGAAGATCGTTTCGAGAACATGGGTGCCAAGCTCGTCATCGAAGTCGCTCAAAAGACAAGCGACCTCGCCGGTGACGGCACGACCACCGCAACCGTGTTGGCTCGGGCGATATTCAAAGAAGGCCTTCGCAACATCGTTGCTGGTAGCAACCCATCCGCGATTCGACGCGGTATTGAAAAGGCTGTTGCCGCTGCGACCGAAAAGCTGATTTCCATGGGCCGTCCGGTCAGTGGCAAGCAAGAAGTTGCCAACGTGGGAGCAATCTCAGCAAACAACGATCATACGATCGGAAATCTTCTAGCTGACGCCCTTGAGCGTGTCGGCAAAGACGGCGTCATCACGGTCGAAGAAGGCAAGAGCCGCGGCACAGAAGTCGAATATGTCGACGGCATGCAGTTCGATAAGGGCTATGTTTCGCCTTACTTCATTAACGACCCAGGCAGCATGGAAGCCAACTTGGATAACGCGTTGGTGCTGTTGTATGAAAAGAAAATCAGCAACATTCGTGACTTGGTGCCATTGCTTGAAAAGACAGCCCAGACTGGCCAGCCACTGTTGATCATCGCTGAAGACGTTGACGCGGAAGCATTGACCTTGTTGGTAGTCAACAAGCTACGCGGCACGCTCAATGTGTGCGCTGTGAAGGCTCCTGGTTTCGGCGATCGTCGCAAGGCGATGCTCGGCGACATCGCTGTCCTTACAGGTGGCACGCTCATCAGTGAAGACCTCGGCATTCAACTTGAAAACGTCACGCTTGAGCAACTCGGTCGTGCCAAGAAGATCACCGTTGATAAGAACACCACGACGATCGTCGAAGGTGCTGGCGATCGCAAGGATATTGACAAGCGAGTTTCTCAAATCCGTGCTCAAATTGAGCAAACGGACAGCGACTACGACAAGGAAAAGTACCAAGAGCGTTTAGCGAAACTCGCTGGTGGTGTTGCCGTGATCAGCGTCGGTGCCGAAACCGAAGCGGAGATGAAGCAAACGAAGGCTCGCTTGGAAGATGCTTTGCACGCAACTCGCGCTGCGATCGAAGAAGGCATTCTCCCTGGTGGTGGTGTTGCACTGGTTCGTTGCTACGAAGCGGTAGAAGAAGCCAAGAAGAAGGCCAAGGGTGACGAGAAAGTCGGTATCGATATCGTCTTGAACTCACTCGATGCTCCGATGCGTCAAATCGCTGATAACGGCGGAATTGACGGCGCGGTTGTCGTTGATGAAGTGCGTCAAAAAGCCATCAACATCGGTTTCAATGCGAACACGGGTGAGTACGTCGATATGTACAAAGCTGGCGTGATTGATCCTGTGAAAGTCGTCCGTACAGCGTTAGCAAACGCCGGCAGTATCGCCGGGCTGTTGTTAACGACCGAAGCACTTGTCACGAACTATGACAAGGACGACAAAGAGAAGCGACCTGTAGAAGGCGTAGTTGCTTAGTGCAAAATTCTCGTCAAAGCATGGTCTAACCACGCCCCATGGTTTCATCACGCCTCGACGAGCCTAGCTAAGACCACAGCAGTTGATTTTCGACGGGTCGTTCGCCACGCGTGTGCGAGCGACCCGTTTTTAGTATTTGGTGAGCCGACGACTTAAACGATATTCTTGGTGCCATGTCAGCAAAACGCTGTTACTACGAAGTGCTGGTGGTCCAGCGGACTGCCACCAAACCGGAGATTGATCGCGCCTATCGGAAGCTGGCGATCAAATTCCACCCGGACAGCAACCGAGATGATGAAAACGCCGTCACCAAGTTCAAAGAAGCTACCGAAGCTTATGAGATTCTGAGCGACGCGGAGAAACGCAAGCGTTATGACCAACACGGTCACGCGGGCGTCGAGGGAGCGGCACATCAATTTCACGACGTCGAAGATATTTTCGGTGCTTTCGGTGATCTCTTTGGCGGCAGCTTCGCTGACTTTTTTGGCGGACGAAGCAGTGGCGGTGGCGGAGGACGTCGACGCCAATCACGACGTGGCGCCGATATCCGCTGTGATGTCTCACTGTCGCTTGAAGAGGCCGCTCGCGGCACTCGAAAAGACGTTTCGTTTCGGCGACGTGTGCCTTGCGAAACATGCGATGGCAAAGGTGCCGCTCCCGGCAGCAAGCCAGAAACCTGTGCGACCTGTGGCGGTCACGGTCAAGTCATCCAATCCGCAGGGATCCTGCGAGTACAAACTTCGTGTCCAAATTGCCGAGGCGCGGGGCAAACCATCAGCCAGCCGTGTACGACGTGTCGCGGTAGTGGACTGCAAAACGAAAAGGCGGAGCTGAGCGTTGAGATTCCTGCGGGTGTCGATGACGGTATGCGAGTTCGCTTACAGGGCGAAGGCGAAGCGAGCCCTGACGGTGGCCCAGCCGGCGATTGTTATTGCTTCATCACCGTTCGTCCGCACGAGCTATTCAAACGCGACGGCACGCACCTGATCTTGCAATTGCCTGTCTCATACAGCCAAGCGGCGCTCGGCGCGGACATCGAAGTGCCGACACTTGATGGCGCAAGAAATCTTCGCATCGAAGCGGGAACCCAGAACGGAGAAGTCTTCACGATCCGCGGCTCGGGTGTTGCTGATCCTCGAAGCGGTCGAGCCGGAGACTTGCTGGTGCAAGTGTTTATTGAAGTTCCCAAGAAGCTAAATCCCCACCAGGAGCAACTGCTTCGGCAACTCGCGGAACTCGATCACGAGTCCGTGTTGCCTCAGCGAAAATCGTTTCTGGCAAAACTCAAAACATTTTTTGAACCTGATCCAAATCCCCATCCGCAAGAGGAAGCATCCTCGTGAACGATAATGATAGACAAACGGACGAGTTGGACCTTGAATCGGACCAAACGCAAGATGCGACGCTCGACTTTGACGCCGCACATGCCACCGCCGACCCCCTTACTCGGGACGATGAAATGGACGCATTGCGCCGCGAAACCGAAGAAGCGAACAAACGCGTGCTGCTTGCGCAAGCGGAAAGTGAAAACTTTCGCAAACGCATGCGCCGCGATTACGAAGACCAACTGAAGTATGCCGCAATGCCGGTGGTCAACGACATCCTTCAAGTACGCGACAACTTGCAACGTGCGTTGAGCGCGGCAGGTTCGGCGGGCGAAGTCCAGTCGTTGAGCGAAGGTGTTGCGATGGTGGTCAAGCAATTGGACGACGCCCTTGCCAAACATGGCGTGACTCCAATCGACAACTCCGGCGTATTTGACCCCAACGTGCATGAAGCGATTTCACAAATGCCGAGCCCCGTCCACGAGGCAGGCACGATCGCCCACGTCGCAGCCACAGGCTTCATGATGCACGATCGAGTGGTTCGACCGAGCCAAGTCGTCGTAAGTACTGGCACGAGCTGAAGACGCGACTGCGAACCGCTGCCCTGAATCGTCAAGAACACATAGAAACCGTTGCGAAGGCCAAACCTCGATGCCGACTTATGATTACGAATGCGACGCCTGTGGTCACAAAATGGAGATTTTCCAGGGCATCAATGATGCCGTAATAAAGAAATGTCCCGAATGTAAAAAGAACAAATTTCGGCGACTGTTCGGCAGTGGCGCTGCGATCGTGTTCAAGGGCAGCGGCTTTTACCAAACGGACTATCGGAGCGAGAGCTACAAGAAGTCTGCGGCCGCCGATAAAACCTCCGGCGATTCAAAGTCATCGAGTGAGTCGAAATCGGGGGAGTCGAAATCAAGTGAATCCAAATCGGAATCCAAACCCAAGGCTGAGTCGAAGCCCAAAAAGTCAAAGGGTGATAGCTAACCATGCCGCATGTCCGATCGCCCCAACGACTCGATTGCGATCGCAGCGGTTTGCTAGTGATCGACTTGCAAGAAAAGTTGCTACCCGTCATCCCATCGGGACATGCGGTCGTTCGACAAGTTCATCGGCTGCTCGATGCCGCCGAGATCCTCAACGTCCCATTTGCCGCAACGGTTCAATACCCACAAGGACTTGGAACACTTGAAAGCTCATTAGCGGACCGAATTTCAAGCGTGCAATCCAAGACCGCGTTCTCAGCCGCGGTTTGTCGCGACGAGATTGAAGTGTGGCTCAGCCAAGGCCGAGACCAAATGGTGGTGACTGGAATCGAGACTCCAATCTGCGTGATGCAGACGGTCCTTGACTTGCTTGCCGAGGGCGTGGAAGTCTACGTCGTCGCTGAAGCTGTCGCCGCCCGAGATGGACGGGCTCATGAAATGTCGCTAGATCGAATGCGTGACAGCGGAGCGACGGTGCTCCCCGTCGAATCGGTTTTATTCGAATGGTGCAGCGATGCATCAAGACCAGAGTTCAAAGCAATCAGCTCGCTCGTCAAAAAACAAAAATAACGGTGCTTGCTACAGCCCGTTCAAAAACCGTGTCAGCCGCTTGCTCAGCTCGTAGGCATCGCAAGCGAAGATCCGCTCAAAGTCCTGCATCTTGTCGCGACGCGTGTATTCGACAAACGGTGGACGTGTTGAAGTGTGATTCAGGACGCCGGCGAAAGCGTCCGCTTGACGATGCGCTATATAGAACATCATTGCCCAGGCTACCGCGTACGCCGTTTCTACTTCGGACTCATTGCCAAACATCGCGTCATCCAACACCAATTGTTCAATTGTGGAGGCGAGTGACATGGGGTCATTCAAGTTGTACTTGTTGCGAAGCAGTTCGAGACTCTCGCGGTTGATGGTGTCTTGAATTGAATTCAACGTACGCACATCGCTCATCGCTGCTGGCTCGAACATCTGACCGACCCCCTCAGTGATCCACTTGGGTGTATCGTTAACTCGGCTATGAACCCCCGAGTTGAATGCCGACTGGTGGGCCGCCTCGTGACGCACGGTTGCTGCGATCAAGTCTCGCTGACCACCGTCGTGCGTGATCACTCGGTTACTCCCGTTGGCATAGACGCCTGAGACTCGGGACATATCGATTTTGAGCTTCTTGAACTCGCCGTACATCGATTTTTCGTCTGGAAAAACGACTGCCACCATCGGGAACCGGCCTTCGAGAACCTCCACGCCACGGCGACGCATGAACGTCAAGAAAGCGCGGTGCGACTGTTCAAACATGTTGGGCCACTGCTCGCCGCGACCAACCGGCTGGACAACAAGAAAATTCTTTGTCGATAGAACTTCAAAGTCCCGTCCAAATTCAGCTCGTAGCTCATTGCGCAATTGGGCAGCAGGAATCGGTTCGTACTCACCAGGAACTGGCCGGATATTGGAACTTGGCTTGAGTGTATGCAGCCACCCATCGCGGCCAATCACTACTGTTTCCTGTGCAAACTCAACGAGTTTCAGCCCCTGTTGAACCTTTCCGGACACCGAGAACTCCACGAGAGCTGGCATCGATTGCGAAAGTGAAACCGAACAATGCAACAGCCACAACGTGACGGCGACGAGTATTCTTGAGGCTTGAGAGTGCATGGCCATGGTCGGGTTCTACAATTTGAGTCAATTCGAAGCTTCTGTTAGAACGCTACGTTAGAATCAGTGACTGCTAGCCCAAACTTGCTGGCACTTCGTCCACCTCGGTAGCAAGAAAAGATGATGAAGTTGACGGTCCTAACGATCCTGTCGAATACGCACCTCACGTTATTCGCTCAGCGTTTCATGGTGATGGTGATACTTGCTGCGATAGCAAGCGATCTGGCCGCCCAAACCGCCAGCACGGACTTGCGTGATGACGTGCTGGAGTGGGTCGATCAACTCGACGCGTCGACGCTCATGTTGCGCCAGTCCGCTGAACAGCACCTCATTGCCGCGGGCCCAGAAGCCTTGGTCTATCTGCCCGAACCCAATGACCAAATGTCCGCCGAAGCAAAAACACGTTTGGCGAAAGTTCGCGAGCTATTAACTGAACAACGAACAGCAATCGAGTCCAAAGCGATCTCCATACGGCTCAACCAAGCCAAAACGGTTGGCGAGGCCCTCGAGGCGATCAGCCGCGACAGCGGAGTCGAGTTTGAAACTCGAAGCGAGACGAATGCCGTGTTCACACCTGTCGAAACGCCGTTATCGTTTTGGCATGCGATCGACTTGGTACTCGACCATGCAAACCTTGATATCGACTTCTACGCGAGCGACCGTGAAACGCTCACGCTGGTCCCACGCGACAAAGAGCGAATCTCTCGAGTCGATTCTGCGGCCTATGCGGGCGTCTATCGAATCGAGCCGATCGCAGTAACGGCGCGACGGAATCATCGACAACCCAGCCTGAACGCACTGAATGTCTCGATCGAAATCGCCTGGGAACCTAAACTCACACCCATTGGTTTGACCATTCCTATTGCGGAGCTTGCCGGTCGTTACGACGACGGACAAACAGTGTTGCCCCAAGCATCGGGTGAGTTCATTGATATCGGCACTTCCGCTGATGTCTGCTTCAGCGAATTCTATTTGCCGCTTCAGCTGCCCGACGGAGGCCCTGAAAAAATTTCATCACTGCGTGGCAAGATCCAAGCGTTGCTGCCTGGTCGCCGTGAAGTATTCGAAGTCTCGCTTGCCAAAGAACCCCGCGAGAAGTCGATTGACGCGATGACCGTACGCATCGACGATGTTCGCAAAAATGGAGCGTTACATGAAGTACGCGTGAACGTGGATCTCAAGAACGCCTCTCGTGCACTCGAAAGTCATCGTCAATGGATCTTCGAGAACCCGGTTCATCTACGGCTCGCCGATGGCTCAACCGCAGAGCATCTGGGTATGGAAGTATTTCGCCAAACAGCTCAAGGCGTGGGGGTGAGTTACCTTTTTGATATTCCTGATGACTTGCAAAACACGACCCTAATTTATGAGTCGCCCACCGCAGTGGCCGAGAACGAAGTGCAGTTCCTTATCGAAGATATCATCCTTCCATGATGCACCGCCCTTTATTTCACCTGATCGTATATTGCTTGATCCCGATCTGGGTGAGTGCGTTCCAGCTCATCGCAGTTGCGTTCGCCAGTGATCCTGTGGCGGCACCGACTGAAATCACTTCGACTGGGGTGATCATGGCAATCGATGACGTTGACTTGGAGGAAGGGGAGTTGAGACTCATTCTTCAAGACAGTGGCTTCGGAAAAGATACATCACTCGCTTCAAGACAAGCTTCGGCCACAGTCCTAATCCGCCAACACTTGGCGATGAAGTCGTTGCTTAACCTTGGTGGCAAATCGCTCCTGGCGATTATCGATCGTGAAATGAATCGGGTCAGTAAGCAATTGGAATTTTCAGGTAGCTCGCTCGCAAAAGCAGCAAGCGATCGTGGAGTTTCATTGCGAGCGTACCAACGTCACTTAGCCTGGCAAATCGCGTGGCGTGAGTACTTGAAAAGTCGAGTTACACAAATCGCTTTGAAGTCCTACTTTGATCATCACCAAGATCAGTACGGAGGACGCGCGTATCTCGTTTCCCAGATCTTTAGAAACAGTGAGCCGTCAAACAACGTGGAGAATGAAGCGTACGTCTCGCCACTCGAGCAAATCGCAAAGTCCGTTCGTCAATCGTCCGATGTCGCGAGTGAATTCGCACTCGCAGCGAAGCAACACTCCGATGCAGCCTCTGCCAATCGAGGCGGTGACATCGGTTGGGTGAGTCTCGATGGTGACTTGCCTAGCAGCGTCATGAGCGCGGTTCGCAAGGCGAAATTGGGTGAGGTTGTTGGTCCCATTCGCTCACCCCTAGGAGACCACTTGATCCTTGTACGCGAACATCGCGATTCGGAAATAAAATGGGAATCAATCGTCGACCAATCGCAACTACGTCGCGACTTGACCCAAAGCCTTTTCTTGGACATCGTCCGCCAACAAAACTCAGCGGAGGTACGTTACCTCGACGCGAACTTGCAACCAAAGTTTTGATGAGCGCAAAAAAGAGGCGTTCGAAGCATTGGGGCAAAACACTTCGAACGCCGACCAACAAGACCGAAGTCTCGCGGCTATTTGAAACATACTCCAAGTGGTGTTATCTGGCGATAGGCCAAAACAGATTTCTTTGCCCAATTAACAATTACATTTCTCCTCGCCACTGGTGGATTAATCGTGCCCCGTGATTAGCCGCGATGGCAAATGAGTGACCGAATTAAACCAGTCAAATTGCCAGTTTTTTCCATCAAAATTTACTTTGGTGATCCCCGTATTTCGCATGGGCCCAAGCAGATGCGCATCGATGAAGCCCCGAAAGAATTCGGCAAGTAACCATCGCTTGAATTCGGCGTGAACAACCGCGACGACAACTTTACCGGTCGCCCCAAAGGTTTCGGTCAGGCGATTGGCGACAAGCTTCGCGCGCGCCTCAACTTCGTGATCCTGTTCACGAGGACGGCCACCCCACCACCCGGACTCCTGGATACTCGCATCGATAACGCAATGCTCAGGGTTGCTCGTCGCAAAACGCAAAATATCTGTTCGTCCGAGCCCAGGTCCGCCTTCCTGGGCGTGCGGACCAAAGCCGCGATAGCATCCCCCACGTTCGAATACGTCGTGCCACACATGAACGTCCCGAGGCGAGGCGTCAACAATGGCCCGGGTCGTCTGGAGCGTCCTCAAGAATGGACTTGTGATGAGTGTGTCGATGCGCATCGTCCGTGTCCACTTCGACAGATGATCCGCCTGCATTCGTCCCACCGCAGTAATCGGCGGATCCTCGACACGCTGGTGCAACGGTCGCGCATTGTTCTCGCTCTCGGCATGCCGGATCAAAAAGAGTTGCATAGTGAACAGGTCGCAATTTGCGCAAGAGGAAATCGATCAATAGTGGCGTTTCGAAAACCGAGTCCGCACATAATCGATCATCATCCACTGGGCGACAACCAGGGCGACAGGCATGGAAAATAACACGAATTGGCTAAAGCCCTCTTCACGAACCAAGCTCAAGCCGGATGTTTCAAGGACATCCAATATCGCCAAAACGAGCGATCCGTTCACGAAAAGTAGACAACACGTCAATACAGCTGAAGCGAGCGCCGCCAAACAACCCAACGCAATCGCAGCCTGCCCCTCAGTACGCGAGGGTGCCACCGAACGAGTTGAACGCGTTTCTCTTAAGCTCTCGTGGCCGGTCACAGTGCAACTCGCATCGGCAACATTTGGCTAAGCAAGATTGTGAACAATAGCGAAGTGATCGAAAGTACCGCAAGCAGTGGGGTCCAACTGCGAAGCGACTCACTCTCGGTTAAGCCGCCCATCTTGGTAAACACCCAGAAACCGCTGTCATTCATCCAACTGCCCATGAGCGATCCAGCGCCCACGGCCGTGGCAACATAAACGAGATGAAAGTCTGGCTTATCCCCTCCCATAATCGCACTGACCATACCCGCTCCGATAATCATCGCGACGGTGCTGCTTCCTTGAGCGATTTTCAACACAGCCGCGATCGACCAACCAAGCACAAGCAATGCAATGCCTGAGGCCGCTTGACCCTGGAACATTTGCTGAATCGTCTCGCTGATATTGGTCTGTGTGAGCATCGCACCAAACGCTCCGCCGGCGGCCGTAATCAGGATGATCACGCCACCACTCATGAGCGCCTCTTCGACGTCGGTCCCGAGTGATTTCCACGATAACGTTCGAACGTACTTCAGTGTCAACATCGCAGCAATCGCCGCCAACATCAACGCAAAGTTTGGATTGCTCCACAAACTTAAACTGTCTGAAATCTTTCGACTCGGTGAATCCCACTGATGCTTTACCAGCACATTCGGATACGTGTCTTCGAGCAACGAACGATTCATGCGTCGGCGGTCAACTGGCTTCATGCGAAGCTGATCCGCTTTCAGTTTACTCTTTGTCAAATCGGAAAGTGACACGCCGAGAAACGCAGTCTCTTCGTAGATCTTGGGATCAGAGATCACGCGGTTGAGTAGATCAACAACCGCCTGCTTTTCGGAATCCGTTGTGGCGGGAGTGCTCATTCGTATGAGCAACTCTGGCGAATCGATAAACACACTCGACTGGGAAATTCTTGCGGCCGGCGAATTCGCGTCCGGGTTTTCAAAAACACCAGCAAGCGCCGAATAATCCGTAATGTCCACTGGCTGAATCGTCGCCAGGTCTTCTTTGTCGGCAATCGTAGTCGCAAGCGTTCCTGCTCCGATCAAAACAACTGGCAACAAAACTGGCAACAGCGAAACCCACAACCTCGGTAATTTGTGCTCCGGAAGTGGTTCGTGTTTTTCCTCTCCGGCACCTAACGGGCGCATCGGAATCGACATGCGACTGTCGATGACGAACGAAAACGCTAAACCGATACAGGCTGTGGGAAATGCAACGAGAGCGCCAATCATCATCATCATGCCGACGTCGACGCCGAGAATCGCCGCGACGAGCAATGGACCTGGCGTCGGAGGAACCAACGTGTGAGTAATCGCGCCGCCGGTTGCGATCGCCATTAAGTATCGCAAATAGTTCTTTTGAGTCCGCTTGTAGAGGCTGCGAGCGAGCGGCACGAGCAAATAAAACACCGTATCAAAGAACACTGGGATCGCGAGCACAAAGCCACTCAACATCAACCCAATTGATGCCTTCTTCTCGCCCGTCAGGCCCACTGCGCTACGCACAATTCGGTCTGCGGACCCACTATCGAGCATACATTTGCCAATGATCGCCGCCATCGCGATCACAATCCCAATGCTGCCCGCCGACGAACCAAACGCGCTGACCACAGCATCCATTCGACTGCCCGCGTCACCGCCAATCAGCAAACTGACGATGAGTGCCGAGATGATCAGGGCCAAGAATGCATTGAGCTTCAACGCAATGATCATCCCCAGTACGCTGCCGATGCCGATCGCGAGCAACCAAATCGGACGCGTATCAAGACCACCCGACTCAGTGACTCCCTGTGCTATCGCCGGCGACTGGGCCAAGAACAGGAAAAAGCAGATGAGGACAAAACCGAGAAACCGTGAAAATCGCATCGTGCTGCTGGGAATGAGAGTCAGAAAAGCGGGATGACGTGAACCACGATTCTAGTCGCTCGGAGCTTCGAATTGTGACTCGCACGCCCACTCCTGCAAGCAATGCCTCAACCTTTATGATGTAGGGCGTATCGAGCGTGCGCCAGACTCGCATTCTCGCGCCCTCGTTTCACCCGCCCCTGCCTTCACAACACATTTGTAAACGCAATGACTGAATTTCGCACTGAACATGACTCGATGGGCGACGTCCGCGTCCCAGCCAACGCATATTACGGTGCCCAAACTCAACGCGCCGTCGAAAATTTCCCCATCAGCGGCTGGCGCTTGCCGCCTGCGATGATTTCGGCCATGGGGCTCGTCAAATACGCCTGTGGTATCGCCAATCGCGACCTCGGCAAATTAACCGCCAGCGGCAAAAACCCGCTCACCGATTCGCAAGTCGCCGCCATGCTTCGAGCGGCGGAAGAAATTTCCGAAGGAGCTTTGCCAGACCAATTCCCGATCGACGTGTTCCAAACTGGCTCAGGCACGAGCAGCAATATGAACGTCAACGAGGTCATCAGCAACCGTGCGATCGAGATCACCGGAGGCGATCGATTGGACGTCGAGAAGACGATCCACCCAAACGACCACGTTAACATGGGCCAAAGCACCAACGACACGTTCCCTACCGCAATTCACGTCGCAGTCGCCGTCCAAGTTCAAACGTCGTTGCTTCCGGCGCTTGAGCGAATGCGTGCCGCCCTGCGTGAGAAAGCGACCGCTTGGGACAAAGTCATCAAGATTGGTCGCACGCATCTGATGGACGCAACTCCGTTGCGATTAGGCCAAGAGTTCGGCGGATTCGCTCGACAACTGGAACTTTCGATCACACGTGCGATCGCCGCGAGGGACGCAGTCCTCGAACTACCTGTCGGCGGCACCGCAGTCGGAAGTGGGATCAATACTCACCCAGAATTCGGATCCCGCGTCGCAGCAGCCGTCACGGAAAAAACCGGTATTCCGTTCATCGAAGCCGTCGACCATTTCGAAGCCAATGCGCAACGCGATGCAATCGTCCAATCCCACGGCGACTTAAAATGCATTGCACAGACTCTGTTCAATGTTTCGAATAACATTCGTTGGCTCGGCAGCGGCCCACGTTGCGGATTCTTTGAAGTCATCCTCCCCGATCGTCAACCGGGCAGCTCGATCATGCCGGGCAAAGTCAATCCCGTGATGTGCGAGTCAATGATGCAAGCCATGTCACGCGTCATCGGTAACGACACCACTGTCACAATGTGCGGCGCGACCGGCGGTAACTTCCAACTCAACATCATGATGCCTGTGATGGGCCACACAATCCTCGAGTCGATCGAGTTGATCGCACGCAGCTGCAACGCGTTCGTCGAATTCTGTCTCGATGGCCTCCAAGCCAACGAACAAACCTGTGAAGCCGGCGTGGAAAAGAGCTTGTCGATGTGCACCAGCTTGAATCCGCTGATTGGTTACGAAAAAGCCGCCAAGCTCGCCAAAGAAGCCTTCGCTGAAAACCGCACGATCCGCGAACTGTGTCGAGAAAAAGGCATCTTGCCCGAAGACACTCTCAACGCAGCGCTCGATCCCTGGAAGATGACCGAGCCCCAAGCATAAAACAAGATTCGCGGTGATCAGCTGTCAGTGGACAGCAAGAAGATGCGTCAAAATTAAACGCGATCAGGCCCGCCCAAGCTGATCGCAAGTTGTTCCTTTTCCATGTTGTTGATTGTCAATCGTCATGCATACGCTACCCACTATTCATCGGTTATTTTTGTCGATGCTGTGCGTTTTGGCGATTAATCTCCCCAGTTCCCCTGCGGATGACTGGCCGAGACTCCTGGGCTCTGGATACGACGGTGTCGCGCCAACCAATCATCTAACGATTAACTGGCAACAACCGCCCACGCATTCCTGGACCCTTGATGTTGGCGATGGATACGGTCTTGGAAGCGTTGTCGATGACAATTACTTGCAAATGGATGCGCAACCGGCCGCCAATGGAATCCTTGAACGACTCCGATGCTTCAACCTGGACTCTGGCAAGTTGCGATGGGAGCAATCACAACCAGTCCAGTATCGCGATTTGTACGGCTACGAATCTGGACCACGGGGAACACCAGCAATCAGTGGTGACAACGTCGTGACATTTGGTGTCTCTGGCCAACTGTGCTGTCGCAGCATCACTGACGGCTCACTGCGATGGAATGTCGACACCAACAAACAGTACAACGTCATCCAAAACTTTTTCGGAGTCGGCTCGTCACCGCTCGTACTCGACGACCAAGTCATGGTGATGGTCGGAGGAAGCCCTGCGGAAGACGCGAGAATCGCCCCCGGCCGACTCGACCGAGTCTCATCCAACGGAACTGCTCTTGTCGCATTCAACATTCTCGATGGCAAGGAACGCTGGCGTTGCGGTGACGACTTAGCAAGTTACAGCAGCCCACGGCCGATGACGATCGATGGCAAAACCGTTGTACTCCTATTCGCAAGAAACAGCCTCCTCGCCGTTGACCCTGCCGATGGCAAGTTGCTTTGGAAGTACGACCATCGAGCCGAGATACTCGAAAGCGTCAATGCAATGATACCCGTCGTTTCAGGCAATCAGGTTTTCATCAGCGAATGTTACGACATCGGCAGTGTCCTGCTCGAAGCTTCGCTCGACCAAGCCAAAGTGGTCTGGTCCGATCCGCCCGGCAATCGGCGTTTACAATCGATGCGAGTCCACTGGTCAACACCGATCTTGATTGATGGATACCTCTATGGTTGCAGCGGTCGCAACGCACCCGACAGCGACTTTCGCTGTATCGAGTTCGCAACCGGCAAGGTCATGTGGTCTGATGATCGCCGAACCCGATCGTCGATCACCCGCGTCGGCGATACCTTCGTGCTACTCGAAGAGCGCGGTGAATTGCAATTCATCCGCCCCCACCCTGAAAAGCTAGAAGTCCTGGCAACGATCAATCTCGCCACCACGAATGATACGCGTCCATCGATCAGCTATCCCTGTTGGGCCGCCCCCATCATCGTCGGCAACCAACTCATCGTCCGCGGCGACCAGAAGGTCATTTGCTTCGAACTCGCGACAAGGCAAAACTAAGGGACTGTTTTGTTGCTCATCCGACTAAAGCGTACTTTGTCAGATGGAGCGAGTAGAGAAGTCGCTGCGCCTTCCCTCCGTTTGGTCGCTCCGCCCCGGCTACGGATGGCGTCGCTCGCGGACTTGCTTCGTGCCATCCTCCGCCGGCCTAGCTCATGCTGCGGGCTAGTTCATGCGGCGGGCATCCGGCCCGCCATACCTTCGGCGAGTGCGCGGCCTACCCAGGAATTTCGATTTTCTGCCGAAGATTGCGACGCACTTCGTGTGCGTCGCGGTCGCTGCGTTCCAATCGCGCCAGATCCGCATCCCACCGAGTGTAGCGATGGCATCCTGCAATCGCAGCAAGTCGCTTCGCGACCGTTGCAAATCCCGAATCCAGCGCCTGCCCCCAGCGAAGCTAACTACCGCGAAACGGTTTGGGACCGTAGCCGTGGGTTAGTGCAGCGCCACCCACGGAACACGAACCCAGCTAAACCAACGACCCCGAAGGGCAACGCTGTGAAGCATTTTGGTTCGGCAAAAACTGACGTTTCCGCAAAAGCGGTAATATGAAAAAAGCCAGATTCCTCCCAAACCAACTGAAACACTTCAGTCAGAAAGGAATCTGGCCATGGCTCGT
>JBGSNA010000281.1:0-44171 GCA_041739875.1 Pirellulaceae bacterium | reverse complement strand
AAAGCCACGGCTTTGGCCGCCGTCGATCAGACTGACACCGCCACCATAGGCAACCGTCACGTTGTCGAGGCTAACCGATGAAGTGGGTCCAGCGTAAATGCCTGACCAATCGGCACGTGCAGGGTCCGTGGCTCCAGCTGGAAGTAAATTGTCGTTGTTCGTATCGAAGGTGCCACCGGCACCGAAACGGTCATCCGCATAGCTCGTGAAGATGACGGGATTGCTGGCCGTGCCTTCAGCGATGAGCTGGGTTCCTTGCCCAAGTTCCAATCTCGCTCCGCGGAACTTAACGACGATGCCTGGATCGACAACCAATGACGCATCCAATCGGCCACGTATACCGGCACGTGTCAGATCGAGAACGCCTTGGGTTGTTCGCCCATTGTCGATGAAGGTTGGACTTGTGGCATCCAGTTCGGTGATCAACAAGTAGTTACCGCTGACCAAGTCGCGTCGATACAAACGTCGGGTAACATAGTCCGCGTCATTCGGAACGGGAGGTAAGTTCAGCAGCCGAATGCTTGTGCTATTGCTAACGGTGATGCTCGC
This sequence comes from Pirellulaceae bacterium, assembly GCA_041739875.1. Classification (GTDB taxonomy): domain Bacteria; phylum Planctomycetota; class Planctomycetia; order Pirellulales; family Pirellulaceae; genus JBBSJZ01. The sequence goes on along the minus strand of JBGSNA010000281.1, from coordinate 43,622 downwards.
TGAAGGATCGCTGGCAAGTGATTCGAATCCGCTTGCATCGACGAATGTAAAGCGATAGTCATAAGTCCCGGCTGCTAACGTGCCACCCGCGAAGGTTTCAAACGCAGTTGATACGAGATCGGGCTGGACTCCGTCCTGGATCGAACCACCTGGCGTTCCGGCGATGACGATGTTCTCTGGGACGTAGTGCACAACATCGAGATCGTCGAGGCGACCAGCGAGAGTTAATGCCTTTGGAGCCGAGCCTGGTGTTGTCGTGACGCGAATGAACAGCCCGTTAATGCTATTGTTGACAAGTTGGTTGTCGTGAATGGCTGGTCCGACACGCGAGTAGTCAGCGGTGAACGAACCGCCTTGTTGGAAACGCGGCGATTGATAACTGGTTTCTTCAAAGCTGTCCGGCGAAGCACTAATGGCTGCGTCGGCGCTAAAGCTGATCTCATTGAATGAAATTGTCGGACGCAGATTAAAAATCTGAATCGGATTGACCAGTTGTTGAACGGAGTCAATCAGCAAGTTACTACTGCCGCCGTAGCGGATTTGGGCGTGATTGACATGTTGAAGGAAGATGGCCTCGTCTTCGAGATCCGCACGACCTTCGCTTTGATCAAGATCACGACGATAAATCAAACCGCCCCAATCACCGGGGGCTGGTGTCGAGACGGGGCCAGCAGCAATAGCGTCCGCAGCCCGATCTTTGGTGCTTGTGAAGATGACGCTGCCATCACTGTAAAGTGGTGCGAGAGCATCTTGGTCTGAAATCAATGTTGTTGAAACCGCATTGCCTTGAACGGATAGTTGAACGAGTCGTGGCGTGCCGAGCACTTGCAGTGCACCGCCGCTACGATCTTCAAGCAATGTGCTGCTTCCAACGCCAATCGCGGCGCCTCGCAACTTGAACACGGCGCCGGCGTCGATCATGGTCGTGACGCCCTTGGGAACGTCCATCGTGCGACCGTCTTCGAGCGTGATCCCACCGACATCCGAGACGCCGATCTTGTAGCTGAAGTTATCGGCTTCTGTGGCGATGTTGTTGTCGCCACCACCGTTTCCGACGATCCGTACGATGTCACCGGGGATGGTGGATCCGAAAGCGTTCGGCACCGCTGGGTTGCTGATGTTATTGAAGGGCCGGCTGAGGCTTCCATCGGCTTGCGGGCCAGCCGTCTTGTCAACAAAGATCGTGCGTCCGAGCGTGTTGATGCCACGGAAGTCATTGGAGAGATCGATGCTTCTGTCGCCGCTCAGCGTCAGCGATGTGCCATTCGTCGTGGCCGAGACGCCAGTTTCGTTGCGGCGTGAATTGATCGCTGAAGCAAGTGACGAAGCAAGGCCAGTCGCTGGAGTCGATCCGATGGGGCCTGGCACATAAAGAACGGGTGCGTTGCCTGGACGAGGTTGCTGGCCGTTTGGAACAAACTCGTACGTTCGCGAAACGCCGGTCGCGCCCACGATTGTAATGGTTTGGTTTGGCGCAATGGCCGCACCGTTGTTTACGAAGTCAAGCGTTCGATCGAGTGGTCGAGTCTGGAACCAGAAGTTATTAACGCCGCCTGGAACGCCGTCACCATCACCATCGATCGGTGTGCCAGGCACATCGACGCGTGCACTGTCCAAGTCACGAATGACATCCGTTTCGTCCGCTTGCGGTTCGAACTTAACGTTGAGGTCGTATGCGCCTTGAGTAAGTCCACCAAATCCGCTGTTCGCAATGGTTGGGTCATACGTGTCGTTGCCACTCGCGGCGACGCCGATGAAGTAAACACCAGCACCAAGCTTGGCGATGATTCGCGAGTCTTCGCTAAAGTAGTCGTCGTTGCGGCTGAGTTGATTGAGCCCACCACCGCTAAGCAGTAGCGGTGAATAGTTGAGCTCGGGTCCACTCACGTCAATCGAAGCGTTGCCAAGCGTGATTGTGGCTTTTACAACCGTGCTAGCGAACGGGTGGCTGTTGATGGCGTTGACAATGCTACCGATCGGTACACTCGAAACGAGCGAGCCACGACGCGGCATATCGATCAAGATTCCGTTCGGGATCGGGTTGCCCGAATTGTCTTGTGGCTGGGTGATTCGGATTGCCGTGTCGCCTGTGGGGCGATCGCTGCGCACAATGTCGATCCGTACGTTGTTGCCGAGACGACCCGGTGCAACCGCGTCAAACCGAACCGAGAGATTGGCACCGACATTAAAGTCCGTCACGAAGGACGCGTCTTGTTGTTGGAACAGCGTCAACGTTGTATCGAGCGAACTTGAGTCGGGAAGGCGTTCCGCAAAGGTTTCGGCGGTCAAGATGCCAACGCGGTTGGCGTCATTGAGATTGACTTCAAACCGATACAAGTCGACATCCGTGCTGTCGGGTCGATACAGGTACTGGCCGTGGAGAATGTCGTAATTGCTTGGGAAAACCGGCTCGCGGTTGGCCAGTGCTGTTTCGTTAAGTTGGTTAATCGACTCGTTGAGGAACACACTGCTCAACGTCATCAGCGTTTGCTGGGTGAGTTCCGGAGTTTGCTCAAGGCCTAGCAACAACCCGATCCCGGCCATGGCCTTGCGAGTAAAGTCTTCGCCATACGCGGTGTTGAATGCGATTTGGTTGCTAAAGACGATTGCGGCATCATTGAACGTCGGATCGATTCGAAGCGTTGCATTGAGCACGGATTGGAACTGAGTCACGCGCTGGGTATTGGGCACGAAAGGCAAATCGCTCGGATTACCCAAAGCGAACGTGATACCGGAATCCACGGTCTCGCGGAATTGAACGCCGACGGATTGGGACCAAAGGCCAAGCGCTTCACGGATGCGCGTTTTTTGGCGTTCGTTAATTTGGTTCAAGAACGAGTTGTTGCCGACTTGCGCGAATACGCCTTTGAAGTTGTAAGCAATTTCGGTGATACCGTCGGTGATATCCGCACCGTTATCGCCAAAGAGACTGTTGAGGTGTTGGACCAAACCGCCGCCAGCCACTTCGGGAAGTTCGCGGTGGCCTGGGTCGTCGTTACCGCCTGGTAATTCAATATTGAATTGCTGTGGAGAGATCGACTCGCTCAGCACAAGGCTTACAAGGCTGTTGTCGAGTCCAAAGACGCCGATATCGAGTGCGGTTCCGAGTGTATCGCCAGCCGCTTGAAGGATCAGTGGTGCACCGCCAACAAGACGTGCCGGAACCAGGGTTCCTCCGCCGGCGCCAGCAACGCCATTGAGTGAAAAGTCAATGCGAACCAATGCCGCAGCAGCCGGTGTGGCCAGCAACGCATTGCGCAGGCCGATCACGGAAACCGGGCCATTTCCCAAGTTAAAGACAATGGCGCCATCGGTCTCGACGCGCACCGTTGCCGAGCCAGCACCAACTCGTTCGAATCGGATGGCTTGGCCACTGGTCGTTTCGCCGCTTGCAATGGATGTAAACGTGACGCGAAGACCGTTGACGTCAAAGTTGTCCGTGGCTGCAGCTGCCACCGGGGTTTGGGCTGGAGGAAGGATCAAGTCGGTGCGTTGATCCACTGCGGTACCGATCCGCAGACGGAATGTGCCACCGCCTACGGGAACGCCGGGCAATTTGTTGATGTCGTCCGCAAAGAACAGCCGTGCCGTCGACGTGGCTCGATCGTAGACAACGCTTGTGGGGTTGTAGATCACGTCGTCCGTCGTGCGAACGGAGTCTTGAGTCAGCAGTAGCTGGTAGTGACGAGGATTCTCAGCCGAGCGCGGTGTCGGCAAGCCGGTTGTCGGATCATCTTCAACAAACAACGGATCTTCATTGAAGTAAACGACGATTTCGTTTCGGTTCTGAGTGAGCGAACCATCGGCATTGCGCACGACGGGCTGTGGAACAACCGATTCGATCAACGCACCAAGATTGAGCTCAAAGTTGATGACTTCGCTTCGCTGGCCAGCGGTTCGCGAGACGAGCAGTTCGCCGTCTTCGTTGCGAAGGCCAACAATGCCACGTCCCGCATCGTCGAATCCGAATGCTTCGATGCGGTATTTGTCGTCGACGAGTGAATCGGAGAAACGAACCACGACTTCGTTGGGAGCATTGTCGCCAAGCGTTACCAAGCCTGGGTTGATTCGGATGTCGTCGGCTGTGCCCAACGCCCCGTCATCACCGGCTCGCGTGATCTGTATGCCGCTTACGGTATTAGCGTCGATGACTTGATTTTGATCAAAGCGAAACGTCAGCACGCGCGGAGCGGTATCGCGAACGCTGCCGTCGACGATCAAGTCGCCTTCGTTGGGTTGGACGCCGATCAGCTGGGGACCAGCAAGCAACTGGCGTGACTCGAGCGTTTCAAGCAAGTGTTGGCGACGCACCCGCGAAAGAGCACCCGACTTGGATGCATTCGATGGGCGACCGGATTCAGACTTGCTGAGGAACTTATTGAAGTTCTTTCGCTTACGCGAGGTCATAGACCGAACCTTCGAAACGTTGCCCAAATCACGGACTCCGAACGGAGCTGGCGAGACAGGCAAAGGGAGTAATTGAATGGGGAGTCTGGTTACATCAACGAGCTGATGAGAGTCGAGCTAGGGGCGCAAAAGGTGCCCAAAGTTCCGACGGCAATCGTGCCGAGTATAGTTAAGGCGGAAAACCCCGCAAATAATTGAGTCGTATCAAGGCAAGACAGTCCGGTCCAAAGGCGTTGTGCGAAAGGGTCGTAACGAAGGCGACGATTACGGGAAATGCCGTAGCTCCCTCACTGGAGGGGGTGATCGAGTTCGCTTGCGAGCACAACCACTGTTTCCAGCGTCATCGACCTAATCGGAATTGCCGCTGGGACCGTTCGACGCTTTCACGCTAGCGAAAGTTCCGTCATCGCGCAAGCTTTGACGCCCGCCGAATCTAGTGGGAAGAGGTTGATGACGTCGAGATGAGCCGGGTCGTTTGGCAACTTTTGACGCACCTCAAAAGGACGACAAGGCCGATGCGGTTTGCGGATCCGTCATGCGTTCAAGAAGCTGTTCGTTTTCAAAACGGCTCGTCGTCGTCGATAAAGTCGATGTCGTCGTCATCCCGGTCTGGATGAAGTGGATCGTCGGGATCAAAGAACAAGTCTGCCAACCCGAGCGGTACTGCATCGCCACCAAGGGAGCGTCGTTGGCGTTTTGCGTACGCCTCCAGATCGAGAGCTTCCTCGCCGAGGCACTTTTCGAGAGCCTCTTTCCAAGCGGCGTCCCGGTGGATCGGGTGCTCGCGGTCCTGCGCCATCCGTTTGAGGGCAAATCGCAGCAAATTGATACCGTCGCGAGGAGAAAAATCGAGCTTGAGAGCATGGGAGTGCTGTAAAAACTCGACTGTCATCGCGAGCATTTCGGCTTCCGCAAACGGCAGATGGTATTGCAGGATCGACATTTCGTCCTGTTTATTTGGGAACCCGACCTCGAGAGTTGGCTGCAAACGACTGAGGATGTAATCAGGAATTTCGAAGGTTGACTCGTCCTGGTTCATGGTCACGGCGGCTCGAAATTCGCTTGCGGCTGGGATCGTGATTCCAGCAACAATCGACTCGACATGTCGACGAGCGTCAAAAAGCGGAGCCAGTGATGCCCACGATTTTTCGTTCATCCGGTTGCCTTCATCGAGAATGCAGACCCCACCACAGAGCATTGCTGTGACAAGTGGTGACGCGTGGTAGGCAATCTCGCCACCCTGGCTGAGCACAGGCGTGACAAGCAAATCCTCTGGGCGTGTGTCAGCGGTGCATTGGTAGATGAACAGCGGGCGACCCTGGATCTTTGCCGCCGCGATCGCTAATTGAGTTTTCCCGACACCAGGTGGTCCGAGCAATCGCGGCGTTAACGGATAGTCCGCTTCATCCAGTTTGATCCAGCACGCGAGCAGCTGCATCAGGATTTCTTCCTGACCGATCCATTGGCCCTGGGTCTCGTACGAATGGGCGAGTTTCAACCGGACACCATCGATTTCGACATGTCGATGCGAGGCGTCGATTCCTGGGTTCCCGGCTTTGTGGGAGATCGTTTCGGAGGCTTGGATCGAAGCCGGTTTGTTGGGTTCATCCCTGTTGGTTGGATCACGTCCCATCATTTCTCAGCATCTTCCTCAAGGCGTGGTAGGTCAGCCAAGTCATTCACGCAGGCTGGTGGGTGACCGGCTTTTTGTTGTTTTTCGTCCGCTCGAAGAGCTCGAAGGATGCAGTTGATGTAACGGTGCACCGAGTGGTCGGCAAAGTGGTCGATTTTCCATTTCACAAGCCCACCAAAAAAGCCTCGCCAACGATCACGCCGTTTCATGATCAATCCGAGTTTCGCTATTGCGCCAAAGCGATCAAAGTAGACTTCGCGTCCGGCGTGCGTGTATCCCAACCAGACTGGCGGAACGCGTGTAACGATGTCGTTGTTGTTGACGAAACGAAAGTGCTCCAAACGAACGAAATTGATATAGGCTTTGTTGCCAACGCGGGGGCTACCGAAGCTAAAGAGCTGTTCGGGATTGCTGTTGATATGCGACAAGAAGCATCGACCGGCGCAAATGGTTGCCATCGCACCGCCCAGGGAATGACCACAAAACCAAAGCGGTTGGGTGTTCGTGATGAGTGCCGTTTCGAGCATCGGCCAAAGATCATCGACTTCTCGTTTGAATCCGCGATGAACTTTCCCCGCCGTCTCGCCAAGCACAGCAGCTGCGTTGGCGTCTGCTTTAATGTCATTCCATTCATTCGGCTCGGTTCCGCGACAGGCAATGACACAGTCGTAGTCGTTGCGGAATCGAAAGGCTTGCGAGCCGTCGCGATCATAGAACGTGACATCAGGAAAGCCGGCCATAGAAGCTGCGACGGTAGCTTCCGCTTCATCGTTGTAGGCGATCATCGCAAGCTCGGCAAACAGCAACGCGCGACGCAAAAAACTCAGCTCGCGGATCGGCCCACGGACATCTGAATGGACAACGACTGGCACTTCGCCAGGATCTTGGACCGAGCCCGCAATCGCATCAACGGCATCTGTTGGCGCCGGATTGATTCTTCGGTCGTGGACGGGATGGGCGTCGGCAGTAAGCGAAGAGCTTTCGGCGATCCCGAGATCTCCAACGCGTTTTTCCTCATCGGCATCGGCTGCGATTGGCTCTCGCTGCAGTTCCTTCATCTGGAGCATTCCCCGTGCATAATACGAAACGTGCGAAAAAAAGACACGTGCAAAAAAGACACGTTCAAAATCATTCAACCAGTCCCGCCCCGGGATACCATGCTAACACGTATGCGAAAGTTCAATAACTGGGCGCCGGCATCGGATCGCGACGGCGTTTGGTTAAAGACTTATCCGAACCCATCGATTTTGCTGCAATGGCCCTTAGATTTGGCAAAATGGGGGTTTATGTCAGCTCTTGTGATAATTCGATCGAGTTCGCGATTGGCGCCAGCATCGGTGTCATTCTCGGGTTTCCGGCATCAATATCGACTTGGATCTTCAAGTGACGTCGCCAATTCGCGTCGTCTGGGGCTGGGAAATCGCTGCGAAAATGGACGCCGCGAGACTCTGCTCGCATTAGCGCCGATGACACCATGCACGACGCGATCGTTAGCAAATTCTGTAATTCCCAGCCTTCGACGGAATTGAATTGGTACGGCATCACGTACGCCGCAAACGAACGAATCGAATCGGATGCCTCGCGCAGGCCACTGGCATTGCGTTCGACGCCGACCAAACGGCCCATCAGGCTCTTAAGTGAAACGCGAACGTCGGCAATATCAAACGACTCGTTGTGTTTGTAAGTCGGGTGCGCAATCGGTAGGGCGATCATTTTGTTACTTCCCTCAGCCGCCGCACGCGAGGCGGCTTCGCCAGCATGGGCCCCATACACGAGCCCTTCGAGCAGACTGTTGCTGGCCAAGCGATTGGCACCGTGCAATCCACTGCTCGTGACTTCGCCCGCAGCCCATAATCCCGGTAAGCTCGTGCGTCCTTGGCGGTCGACCGTCACCCCGCCGATCATGTAGTGCGCACCAGGCCGCACGGGGATTCGATCGGTAGCGACGTCCAAACCGAATTTGCTGCACGCTTCGGCGATCCCAGGAAAGCGACGGTGGACCTCGTCGTAACCCAAGTGCGACAAGTCGAGGTACACACATGGATGTTTCGTCATGGCCATCTGACGAATGATGGATTGGCTGACGACGTCCCGCGGCGCCAATTCCGCTCGCTCGTCATATCCAGGCATGAATCGATGCCCAGCGATATCAACCAAGTGGGCTCCTTCGCCACGCACCGCTTCGGTAATCAGTGATCGGGAAGCGCCCGCGATATAAAGCACCGTGGGATGAAACTGGATGAATTCCATATCGCGAAGCTCGACTCCAGCGCGATACGCAATCGATTGACCATCGCCCGTTGCGACCGGCGGGTTGGTTGATTCGCGGTAGACTTGACCAGCCCCTCCGGTGCAAAGAATCGTCTCCTTGGCCCAAACCATTTGTGGTTTTTGGTCACTGCCTACGATCACGGCACCGCGGCATCGTCCTTCATAAGTCAACAAATCGACAGTGAAGGCTTTCTCCCAAATATCAATGTGCGGCATCTCGCGAGTTCGTTGGATCACCGCTCGCATCACTTCCCGTCCAGTCGCATCCCCGAGCGCATGCACGATCCGCTCGCGGCTGTGTCCGCCTTCGCGTCCAAGCGCAAGTCCATCGGCATCCTCGTCAAATCGAGTACCCCAGCGAACGAGTTCCTCAATGCGGCGCGGCCCTTCGCGGACGACAGTGTCGACAACGTCCAAATCACAGAGGTTTCCACCAGCCAAAAGGGTATCTGTGACGTGGTCCTCGAACCGGTCTTCGGGATCGATCACACCCGCAATACCGCCTTGGGCATAGTTGCTGTTGCTCTCTCGTAAAAGATCTTTCGTGACAACAAGCACGGACTGATTCGTCTCAACGGCGTTCGCCGCACGCAGCCCCGCCAAACCGCCTCCAATCACCAACACGTCCGTAAAACGGTGCTGGGCGCGACGCGCATCGAAAGGCAACAAATATCGGGGTGTCATCATTGGCGAGTGCTTCAGGACTGGTTGGCTGCGTATCGACAGCTTTCCGTTATACTAGATACCCCTGGTCATTATTGAGCCGTCGGGCATATTCGATGGCCGTCAACGTCGAATGAACGTCGGCGGCCGAGTCTTCGTCATGAACCATTCCCCACATTCAACCAACTCCGGCGAGCCCCCTCGGCTCACCAGCCCGCCATGCCCTTATCCGCTGCTGCCAAAGAGTTCCCCGGGCCAGATACACCCGCAATGGACGCTCGATTAACGACGATCCAGCCAGGCGGTGGTGTCGTGATGCGCATCGAACTCATGTGGGGGAAAGTTCGTCGTTGGCTGCTGAGAAAGTTGCGTCCGGGCTATGTTCAACGCATGCAGGCTTTGCGGCAAGGTAAACGTGGATCGTTGCCTTTTGAGCCCGTTGATACACGCGACTTGAAGTACTATCGCAACCAAGATACGTACTGGTGGAGCGAATCCGACGACCCTTATTTGTGGCGTGATTCGCTGCCGTTTGTCCGAGCGGGGTTGGCGGAGTTAGTGTTGATTGGCGGCGGTTTCTTGTTGATCGGCACAATTTCTGCATTCTTCGTCCTGCCGTTGGCGTGGTATTGGTGGCCTTTGGCGATCACGCCGTTTGGGATCGGGCTGCTGGTTGTCTGGTTTTTTCGAAATCCGAATCGAGAAATTTCGGCTGAACCGGGCACGGTAGTGTCGCCAGCGGACGGAAAACTCGTGCAAATCGAGAGAGTTGACGACCCGGAATTGGGACCGTGTGTGCAATTCGGGATTTTTCTTTCGATATTGAACGTCCATGCCAATCGAGTCTCGCTTCCGGGCCGAGTGGAATCAGTTCGATATCGCCCAGGAAAGTATCTCAACGCACTTCGCCCAGAATCCGCTCGCGAGAACGAAAACCTGGATATTGTGATGTGTGAAAGCGAATCGCCCACCGGACAGCTGAGGATTCGTCAGATCACAGGCCAATTTGCGAGGCGAATTGTGTGTTGGGTGCGACCCGGAGACGTTTTATCGCGCGGTGAGATGTACGGGATGATTAAACTTGGGTCTCGCACCGAATTACTCATACCCGATCACGGCTCGCTCGAGATCATTGCTGAGATTGGATCGAAAATATCCGCTGGTTCGAGCGTCTTGGCTCGCTACCAACCACGACTGGGTGGTTACTCGAGATTTGGGTAACGCCACCATGCAATTGAATGAAAACGCGACGAGATTAAAGACTGAAACTGAATGAGTGAATTGAAACGAGGCCTTTTTGACGAACCTGGAGATCACTCTGGGGACGAATCGACTTCGAGCCTGGAGCAAGCGGAAAAACCCAAGCAAGGTATCCGTGGTCGATTTCGCCGCGCCAAGAAAAAGCGGCGTCGACGAATCACGCTAGCTGTACTGCCGACTCTGTTGACTTTGGGTAACGGAGTTTGTGGGTTGGCAGCAATCGCGATCGCAATGAGTGATACGCTCGGTTGGCCTCCGGAACAGAAGCTTTTTGTCGCTGGTGTCCTCATTTTTGCTGGGATGGTCTTTGACGCCTTGGATGGTTCCGCCGCCCGAATGACGGGACAATCAAGCCAATTCGGTGCCGAGCTCGACAGCCTCTGTGACGCGATTACGTTCGGAACGGCTCCCGCTGTGATCGTGTGGCGAATCAGTGACTTGTCGCCTGCAAAGTTAACCTGGGCGATTGGAACCCTGTTCGCGCTCTGCGTTTTGATTCGCCTGGCTCGGTTCAACGTTGAAACGACCGAAGACGACACGCACGAAGGATTCGACGGGCTACCCAGCCCTGCCGCCGCTGGAACGTTGGCCGCATTTGCGATCGCGATGCCCGATCTGGCGGCTGCGGCCGTCGAACCCGCGTATCCAGAAGAGGTCCAAGCGATTGCTGCGTGGGTCCTTTGGGCGTCCCATTACTTCATTCCCGCATTGGCACTCGTGCTGGCTTACTTGATGGTTTCGCGATTCCATTATCCCCACATCGTCCAGCAATGGGTGAGGGGCCGTCGTTCGCCACAGCAAATTGGCCAGGCTCTGTTTGCCTTATTTAGCGTGTTTCTACTGCATTGGTTGGCGTTACCCTTGGCATTCTGTTACTTCGCTTTTTCTTCGCCTGTAAAACATTGGTTTGAGTACCGTCATCAAGCGGAGGCCATAGCTCCGGAGGAAACGCTCTCTGATTCATGAGTGCATTGACGTAAATGCCGAGAATATAGCAGCATGGGGACGTGCGTTTGGCATATCCTTAGGTTTCCCGTTGCAATTGCGGCGGGGGTCGCCAGCAAACCTTGCGTCAGTCATGATTTGGTCGTGAAAAATTAGAAACGAAACACAAGACAGTCCCTTCATTTGAAATTTTGGGGGTAGTACGCACGATCCATGGCGAGTGTTGGCATTAAAGACAAAGAAACAAAGGCTCAGCCGCATCGTAGCGGGCTGTATCATCGTCTCGTTCCTGCATATCAAGCACTGTGGCCAGCGGTGGCTCAGCGAAACATCCTGGAGTGTGTTTCGGCCTACGATTTTGTGCCTGGATCGAAAGTGCTCGAAGTCGGCGTCGGTACGGGGCTCTCGCTACGCAGCTACCCAAACTACATTTCACTTACCGGTGTTGATCTTTCCGAAGCGATGTTGGCCGAAGCCAAGGAGTTGATCTCTGACAATGACTGGAAGCACATCGAGGTGCAGCCGATGAACGCGGAGAAGCTCACTTTCGAAGATTCAAGCTTTGATGTGGTGACGTCGTTTCATACCGTCAGTGTCGTGTCCAATCCTCAAGCGATGATGAACGAGATGGTCCGGGTTTGCAAACCGGGCGGCCGCATCTTGATGATCAACCATTTCCGCAGCGAGAACCCTTGGGTTGCACGCGTTGTTGGCTCGGCGGGAGGTATTACCAAGCATCTCGGATGGAGAGTCGATGTGGGCTTGGCCGAGATTACTCGAGATTTGCCTTTGCGTTTGGATCAATGCTACAAACCGAATCGGTTATCGTTCTTCACCGTGCTCAAGGCGACGTGCAAGCTCGACCAAGTCGTGACTTCCTAGCCTCTGGCACATTGGCTGCAACCGTTCCGCCGCTGCAAACGTTTCGTCGCTACCGACGTCCTGCGACCGGACGTTTTGGCTGCTCATTTAGGTTCCTTACCAACCAGTTCGGCGTAAACCCTGGCAACGTCACCCATGTAATGGTGCGGTGCATCCTTGGCCGATCTTGCTAAGAATTCTCTCGCCTTCTTTTGATCTCCTTGGGCATCGAAATAGAGACCCATATAGAGATCCGCATAGAAAGAAGCTTCTTTCCGACTCGCTGAGTCGGCAGTCATCGCGTTGACCCGTTCGTTGATCGCATCCACGCTTCCAGTGGTCAGCATGTTCATGATCTCAGTCATCGGAGCCCGTGCATCATTCGGAGCGGGGAGCAGAAGTTTGTTTGCTTTGTCGGGCGAGAAGGCTTTCGAAACACAAAGGTAATGCCATGCCGCATTCTCAACATCGTAAGGATTGACGACGCGATGTTCTTCGAACTGTTTCGCTGCTTTTTCGTATTCGCCCGCGAAGTACAAGGCGATCCCACGCTGCCACATCTCAGGCATTTGTTTCGGTTCCATTTCGACAAAGCGGTCGAAAAGCTGGACCGCGAAGTCAATCTCACCGCTGCGCAAATAAACGTCGGCCGCTAATCGCATGGTACGCGTATCGGCGCCATTGAGCCGGATCATGGCGTCGGCCGCCTCAATCGCTGCCTTGTAGTTGCCCGAATTCAGAGACGAAAGTGCTTGCGCACGAAGGTCCAACGTCGAAACGGATGTTGCGGCCGCCGTGTCTTGTGCGATCGAGTGCACCAACGCGAAACATGTGTTGAGCAAGATCGCGGTAACGAAGGTCCAGTGAGCAAGTTTGGTCTTCATGGAATGCATCCGTGTCGGAGAGAGTGGTTGGGTTTGATCGACAAAGCCTTCATGTTCCCGAATGAGGCCTCTTGGGCTTCGCGACTAAATCGTCGGTACAGGAGAAAGAATCTCCAGCAACTCGATAGCGGGTTCGTTGTCACAGTGGATCAATGCAGTGCGTCCGTAAACGGTGCTGCCGATGGTCAAGTGGAGTTGTGACGCGAGGCATTGTCCACAACGAACTTGCCAAAGCCCACAAAGTTCCACTTCGCGAAGTACGTTGTGGTCGATGAGGACTCGTCCGAGCGGTATTCGCTCGCTTTCGATTTCCGCGAGAACGTGTGGAGCGATCGCATCCGTTTTGAGGCGTACGATTCCATACTGCACGATGCGGCGTGAGTCACAAGTAACCAGTGTGATTTCTCGCGAGTACCAAACGCCCTCGCGGGCGGTTCGGTGGACCTCAACGTCAACGTTTTGGCCGTAATGCGATTCCACCGTAACGGTCATGTGTTTGCTGTGTTTCAGCAAGCGGTTGTACGGTTCCGGAGCATCGTCGATGGACTGGAAAACTCCCAATGCTTCTGTTCCTGAAGGGTGGCCATAAAACGTTTCCAGCAAACGATTCAGATCCACGCCCGAAGGCATCGCAGACTTGGGCTCGATCATCGGATAGCTCTCCAGGTTCAATTCGTCGAATTTTCAGCGTGTCCCGCCGAGTCTGCTGGCCGCACGCCGGCGATCGGCAAACCCAAGGAAACGACGGTGGGTGAAGACGAGTTGGGTCGCTCCAGGACCGTATCCACAAGGAAATAAAGCAAGCGACGAAGTGCTTCGGGTTCGATTGAGTCGGCCACTTGCTCGGCACGCACTTGATGTTTTTCGACAAGTTGAATCGCGGTGTCAAATACACCAGCTTTGATGTAAAGCTGTTTGACGCCAGCTAGACGTTGCGTCGGAGACAACGGGTTCTCCGCGTCAACGAGGCTGAGCAATTGATTACGATCGTGTTCGCCAAGCGATTGCAATGCGAGTGCCCAGAGCACAGTCGGTCGTCCGCCAAGGACGTCACCGCCGGCCAAGAGTTTATTGGTCTCGTCGCCTTCCCAATCGTTCAAATCGTTAAGGATCTGGAACGCAACGCCGAGGTTTCGGCTGAACGTGCGAATCGATTCCTCATAGTCCTTTGCGGATCCTGCGAGTCGTATCCCGCTGTACAAAGCCGCTTCGAAAGCGGGCGATGTTTTCAATGCGTAAATTTTGAGTGCATCAAGCGGCGACAAACTTCGGTCTGTCGAGTCACGCCAAAGTAGCTCGGAGCCTTGCCCTTCAGCCAACCGTAAGTGCGCGGCTGCCAAACCATCGAGAACATCAAGTCGTGACTCGGAATCCACTCTGTCGTCTTCATCGCGACGGCTGACTAGTCGATAGCCAAGCCCAATCAAATAGTCACCCACGTTGATTGCGGTGGGCAACCCGAATCGACGATGCAAGGCTTCTTGGCCATAGCGAAACGCGTCATCGTCTTCGATGTCATCATGAACAAGGCTCGCCTTGTGGAACGTCTCGATGCTCATTGCCGCCCGACGAACCGCTTTGGGGATCTCTTGAATTGCCGTTTCGGCATCCGCCCCTGTGCAATTGCCTCCGCGGATTGCGTCATAGGCAGCCAAGGTGATGAACGGTCGCGAGTGCTTGCCGCCTCGTGTCAAAAAGTCATAGGCGATGTGCTCCGTCGCCGCGATCTTGTCACACGGGAGCGTCGTGGGATTGAGTGGCGCATCACTAAACGGGATATTTCCCCGCAATCGCGGCGTTAAATGATCCAGGGAATCCGTTTTGAATAAATCACCAGCCGCACGCATCAAATGCACATACGACTTGGTTCGTTGTGCGGCGGGTGCGTAGGGGGTGCGGATCATTTGATCGACCCAGGCTTCATCGACTCGCGTGTTGCGACAGTCACTCGAGAGCAACGGAACCGCCATGCATGGAATGCCGGCAAGTAGCACTTTGTCGATCGCTTTTTCAAGCACATTCAAACACGCGACGCCGATGACGGCATCTACGTATCCACCGACGATAATTTTCATCACGACCGGTGAGCCTTCGGCCACCAGCACACGATAGCCCATGTCTTCAGCCAAACCGCGGAAGTCAGCGATGCTGCAGGCGCCGCACTGTTTACAGTTCATCCCGAACTGGTCGTACTCGGCGGGGCAACCCTCAGCGTGTTTGAGGCAATGGGGTAACAGAAACAGTCGCCGATGCGGCGGAACCGCAGTTAGAGAGTCTTGCCAAAATGCGCTGCTGAGAACGACCATGATCCAGCCTACATAGGATTCTGGCAGATCCGCTTCTTCAAGCAATGCGCGAGCGACGCGCTCCATGTCGTCTTTGCCCATGGGCACAGTACGATCGAGCTTTGACGCCACTTCGATGCAGCGAGCACGAAGGCTCTCACGCATTTCAAGCGTTTCCGGCACCTCTTTGAGATGGCTGGTTTTGCGGCGTTCGCGTCGGGCGGGTTCGCGAATCGTTGATTCGGTATTTCTCAATGCGGTTGTCAAACCGTGTTCCTCGGTGGATCGCTCAGGTGGGTACTGCAGTTGATGGTCTGTTGATCATCGACACAGCTTAGGAATTTGCCTAGGGCGGCAACCGTGAATACCCACGGATACAGCCGTTCGTGATACCAAAGCTTGGCGAAATAAAATCCGATCGGCCAGGGCACACGATGCCAGTCCGCAGCCACGCCACGGACTAGAAATTCAACTCCGGCGATTATAGCCGCTTGCAGCCGCTCATTCCCACCATCAAATGCGATCTTCGCAAAGACTTCTTGGTCATCGCGGCTGGCCATCCAAACACTCACTAGGCCTTCCACCGCAATGGCTGTTTCCTCGATGGTCGAGCAATTATCTTCCAAGATTGGAGAATCCGAGTCATGCGAGGCAGCGGATTTCAGTGACTTTTGCCGCCATTGGCCAACGGACGCACCGCCCCCCCACCCACCGTCTGGGTTTTGTTGATTGATGAGCGTTTCGCTTGCCCGCCCATAATCGACCGCAAGTCTTTTTAGGTCCGGTTCAGCCCATCCGAGCCTGCTGGCCGACAACAGTACACGCCCCGTTCCATAGACCGGATTGATGTCGTCGGGCTCGTCTTGGTTTCCAAACCAAAGCGGAAGCCAGCTGCCGTCCGGTCGCTGTTGCCGAACCAGAAACTGTTCGCCTCGCGCGATCGCTCGAGTACAGCTGGAGGTCATTTGTAAAGTCATTTCCACTTCATGCATCGCTCCGCGAATGGCCCGAATCGCATGCGAGGTCAAATCGGTGCTGCTTCGATCAAACGGTAATTTGCCCCAGCCACGGCAAAACGTCGGCCAACCTCCATCGCGATTTTGCAATCCAAGCAACCAATTCACCCCATGTCGTATCGCTTCGCGAATGTCGTCCTGGGTGCTTTCGGTTACATGCGAAATTACATCCAGAAGTGCCAATATGGCCCCAGGTGTATCGTCGCCATCCGGCACGGCGCCACTTAAATCCGTCCAGCCCCAGCCTCCAGGATTCGCACCAGTAAACGGATGACGGACAGTATGTTGGCAGCTCAGGTGCCACTTCACGAGTGACTCGCTGCACCATTGAAGATCATCCGCTGGATCACACTGTAATGCGTGCATCGCCAAGGACGTGACCCACGTGGCCAGGTTGGTGTCGATCGGCCAACTGCCGTCATCGAGCATCGAAGCTCGCAAAAAGTCCATACCGCGTTGGCTGACTGGATGCGTCGAGCGACCTGTCACCGCCAGACTCATCACGACGAACGAAGTCAACGGTGTCGCTTCCAAGTAACCGCCGCTCTCTGGCTGCATCTGGCTCAATACGTTCATCGTGCGTGGAATTGCCAGCGAACGAAGTTTCTTGAGCGGCCAGAACGCTCCGCGTCCGTGAAAGTGCCGTGTTTGTCCGATGGCCACAAGCGCGGGAATCGCGTAGCTCACCACAGGCATACGAACGAGTCGATACAGCGATTGTGGTACGGCGGCAGCTTCGAATGGCAACCGCGGGACATCGTCCCACGAAACCAGACCTGCGATCGCCAGGTTTGTCATGATCGGGACGACAAACGTTTTGTCCTGACCGTATCGACGCCTGAGTCCGTCGAGCGAGCCTTGCTCTCTGATATAAGCTTCGAGCCGGTCCGTTTGATCGCGAGAGAAACCTTCTCGCCCAGCTTGCGTTGCCAATGCTGATGCTGCCAATACCAGATAACTTGTCGCGATATTGGAGTAGCTCCGGTCCGTATCTCCAAATCCACCGTCATCGTTTTGTTGATGGCGAAGATACTCAATTCCGCGGTGAATCAGGTCGTCTTGAGCAACATGCGAACTTTCGCTGTGCATACTCCCACTGTGCATACTCCCACTGTGCAATTTCACTGCGGCAATCGCACTCACGGCTGTGGCTGTGCTCAGCGCCGATGCCGCAAGCTGTCCTGTCCAATGTCCATGATCGTTTCTCGCCGCAAGCAGCTCACCTCGAAGTTGGTCCAGCGTTGCCCGGACGCGAACTTTTAAGTCGTCGATCATACTTGTCGCAACCGCAACGCCTCGCGAACGAGCGTCCAATCACAACCTTGGACAATCATGTTGTATCCGACGTCGATCGCCCAGCGCTCACGAATCGGATTCTCCGCAAAGTAAATGCCTGCGCCAAGTTTGCGTTGACGAGCCGCTTGCGCGACACGGGTCACCGCATCTTTGAATCGAATGTCATCATAATCCATGAAACAACCGAGACTCGCGGTTAAGTCGTAAGGGCCGATCAGGATTCCATCCACACCGTCGACATCGAGAAGTGACTCGCATCGCTCCACCGCGATCGCGCTTTCGATTTGAATGATTAGCCCCACTCCAGCGCCGACGGTGCGACTCATCGACAATTGTGGCTCGACCAGAGGCTGGTCCGACATCGCAAGGGCAGCTCGCTCACCTTGGATCGGCCTTAACTTGCACGCCGCAACCAATTCGTTGACTTGCTCGACGCTTTCAACGTAAGGGACAATGACTGCCGTCGCCCCATCGTCGAGCGCCGACCTCACGAGAGCACCGGAGGGCGAAAGGACACGCACGAGCGGCGTAATCCCCGAGCCGCGATACGCGGCACACATCCAAGCATTCTGTTCTCGGGTGAATCCATGGTGCTCACAGTCCATGAAGACAAAATCGAGACCCGCACTGCTCAGATTCCGAGGCCAGTGCGGCGCCGTGCTCGTCATCTGCATCCCCCGCAGCAGCTGGCCGCTTCGAAATGATTGAACGAATGACTGGACTTCCATCGTGTACCTTTCAACATGCCGTAACTAACCCACTCGATGCAATCAAAGATTAGCGGTTTGCACAAGCGAGTGACACCATGCGATAATCGTTGCCATGTGTTCTGGGACGAGAGGCTTTGCCATTGGAGGATTTCTTGATGCGACGACGTGACTTTATCAGCGGTTTGGCGGCCTCGGCGGCCGTGATGCCTGCTTTCGGAATTCATGCTTTCGGGCTGAATTCATTGGAGACGATGGCCCGCGAGCCGATCGCTCGAACCGGGGGCCCGCGTTTTAAGGTGGGCTTGGCCGCCTACTCACTACGCGATTTTTTCGGCTATTCCCGCGGCAAAAAACAAAGCGTCAAGGAAGGTCGAACAGAAATTGATATGTTCGATTTTCTTGATTACTGTGTCGCTCAAAATTTTGACGCTGCAGAATTGACTAGCTATTTCTTCCCGATCGAAGTGGACGATGCGTATTTCTTGTCGCTTCGCCAAGCCGCCTTTCTGAAGGGCGTCACCATTTCTGGAACGGCGATAGGTAATAACTTTACGATCGGTAAAGGCGAGAAGCTGGATGCTGAGGTGACGACCGCCAAGCTCTGGATTGATCGAGCGGTAACGTTGGGTGCACCGCATATTCGTTTTTTTGCTGGCACCGGTCGAGACCTCGGTAAAGAAACGACACGTCTTGATGAGGCCATCGAAGCGCTCGCTGATTGCGCGGATTATGGTGCCCAGCGAGGCGTTTTCTTAGGTGTCGAGAACCACGGCAATTTAACAGCCGCACATATGCTTGAAATCATGAGTCGTGTCGAAAGCCCCTGGGTTGGAATCAATCTCGATACGGGCAACTTCATTAGCGATGACCCGTACGGTGATCTCGAAAAGTGCGCACCCTACGCCGTCAACGTTCAAGTCAAAGTCAGCATGAAAACGCCGGATGGGAAGCATTACCCCGCCGACCTTCCTCGAATCGGCAACATCCTAAAAGACTCAGGATACCAAGGCTTTGTGATTCTCGAATACGAAGATGACGCTCCGTACGAGAGAATTCCACACGCCCACGATGCCCTTCGAGCAGCGTTGGAGGCTTAAATGGCTTGAAGCAATCGTGTCCAAGACAACAATCGCTCTTGATTGATTTGGTCGTCCGCGATCAGCGGATAACCAGCTTTCTTGAGCGGTGCGGCCCATGTCGGCAGCTCGTCACCCGACATCAGAAACTGAAGCGGAGATTCCGGATCGTTCTCCGTCAACCGAACTGCGGGTGGTCGAGTTTTCGAGCTGACCGCGACTCCAGCAAACGTTCGCTTTTCCGTGATCGCAACCGCGATCGCCATCGCATCGGATGCGCCAGCCTCTTTGCCTGAAAGACTGCCTTCGGTCGCGACAGCCACGGCAGCAGGATCGATCGCGTGCTGGTTGATCGTGAGCGCAGCCAATCGGCTGATGACCTCGATTTCTTCAGGTTTCCAACGCTCACTGTCTTGGGCAGCAACGGCACATACAACCACACCAGCTTTCGTTGCGGCGACAGCCCAGTTGGCAAGTTCTTTCTCTGGGGCTTCACTCCCAGGACTCAATAGCAACATTAAGAGACCCAGACGCGAGAGTTCTGCATCGGCACTCGGTGCAACAATCGCAGCTTCATTCGGTGCATCAGGCAGCTTGAGAGTTTCGACACTCCATGCCTTGGATTTACTAACAAGCGATTTCGGCAGCGTCTCGGCAAGTTTTGCAGAAACCGTTTCCGGTGTTGCCTCGACGGTCATTTCCTGTTCGCCGCGACGAATCGTCAGCGCCAGCAAGGTATTACTCTGGGCTGTCAGCAACACACGACGCAGCGTTTGCACATCACGAATCTCAGCTTCACCAATTCTTAGGATCACATCCTCCGGCTCTAGCTTGTCGGCTACCGGAGATGATGGCAGAACAGAATCAACAACAACTTCCGACGACTCGTCACCGTCGACTGAGCGGCGGCGAGCGATCACGCCGAGTCGTTGAGGTTCAAGCGGTGGAATGGAGTCGACTAACTTGACATTCACCTCGATGGATTCGTCGCCCCGACGCAGCTTGACGGGGATCGAGTCGCCAGCGTCATAGGCGCCTAAGCTCTGCTTGATATCGAGATGCCGCTTGACCTCGTTTCCGGCGACCGACTCGATGACGTCACCGGCGCGAATTCCCGCTTCTTCCGCCGGAGAGCGAACTCGAACCGTAGCGACTTCGGTGCCGTCGTCATACGGATCTTTTGTCCTGGCGACGATTCCAATGACGCCGGGCTTGATGGATTCGCCCGCGATGAGTCGCTCAAGATTTTTCGTGAGCGTTTCCGCCGGAATGGCAAATGCGATCCCCGAGTCGTACCAATCCGTGATTTCCTCGGCACCACCTTCAGCAACAGCGGGAATCAGAACGCCGAGTACCTGACCCGTCAAATCAATCAGCGGTCCACCGTAAAGCGATGGCGAAACACGAGCGTCGGTTTGAATTGCAATCCCATCCAGGCGACCAACCGCACTCAGGACTCCGCGGCTAATCATCGGCGATGATCCCGTGCCATAACGTCCGACTCCAACAACAGTTTCGCCAATCCGCATGGAGGGAGTGGTCGCAAACTGAATCGGAATCAATTCGCTGTCGCTTTCGATCTTAAGCAATACGAGTTCGCGATGATGGTCTTGCGCCACGATCTTCGCCGCTTTACGGGTTGAATCTGGAAGTGTGACGAGCAAACTCGCCGACGGATTTTTGACCACCAAACTCGACGTCAAAATGTGGCCTTGTTCGGAGACAACCATACCCGACGTTGGCGCGTCCTCGGACACTTCACCACCACTCGTTGCGGCCGTGCCAATTTGCTCGATCGTAACGATCGAAGGCAACACCACGTTGGCTGCGTCTCGGACCGCTTGCGCAATCAAAACCCGATAGTCATCTGGGGACAACGGATCTTGTGCGTCCACTCGCGGCAGCACAAGCAAGAAACCGAAAGTTAGGCAACGCAGGAAGCCACGCAAGTGAAATGTTCGCAACAGATGGGCCAACACAGCGTTCAGCCAACTGCGATCAGGAAACCGATTTGTCATAGAAATTTATGGTCGCAACGTCACAGGAATGATTTCAGTACCGCGCTGGATCGTCAGCTCCACGGCATCGCGTCGATCAATGGTTCGGAGGACTTCGTTTAACGTGCGTTGGTCCGCGACACGTTTTCCACTAATCAATAATATCAAGTCGTCCGGACGCAATTGTGCCTTCGCTGCTGGACTCGCCGAGACGACTTCATCGATATATGCAGGCGTGTTCTCAAGCACATCGGGCACCATCACAAACCCAAGAGTTTGGAAGTTGTGGCATCGCTCACGCGGCAACTCAGGCGTCGAAGTATCGGCGACGGATGTTTTTCGACCTGCGATGATGTCACCGATCGCTTGTCGCAACGCCTTCGCTGGCAATGCGTAGTTCAACCAGACACCGTTTCCGCTGTCGCGAAGCTCTTTACCGAGCATGCCGATCAAACGGCCGTTAACGTCCACCAGCGCGCCGCCGGCCGCACCCGGATTGTTGGCAACGAGGTCGAGGACAAGGACGTCGCCTTGATACGGTGTTTTGAAAATTCCACGACGCGCGCTCAGCGAACTAATTGCGGCCACGCTTCCCTGCATCACACTTGCCGGCTCGTTCCCCGTTGCGATTCCAAAGAGGTTGCTCACCGCCAAAACGAAATCGCCCCATTGGACGCTCGCGTCCTCATCAACGCGAAAGAAAGGTAGGTCGCCGGTATCAATCTTAAGTACAGCCAATTCCAAAGTGGGTTCGAACCCAACAATCGTCGATTCGAAACGGCGACCATCATCGAGCACGACCACCGGCTCGACATCGAGCACGTAGCTCCACGCCGTCGCAACATGCCCTTCCGGAGAAACAAGGAACCCGCTTTGGTACGCTTCGAGCCCACCAAGTCCACCTGCCCCATAAACCTTTACAACACGAGCTTGCGCCGAACGCGCCGCAGCCTCAAGCGAAGTCTCGGCAAAAGCTGTGTTCGCGGTAAACCCAAGCCATATGCCCAAGAAACGGAGCCAAGCGAATGGGTCACGCCAGCGTGAGACTCGAGAAGTGGTTTGAACTTGTTCGTTCACTGCTTAGTCTCCGTCGATTCCACGGTCCATGATGTGACTTTCAGTCGCGTGACGGTCTCCGTTCCATACCGGAGCTCGATCGCACTGGGCGGAGAATCGAGTTTGTCGTTTTCTCGAATGATCCAAAGCTCGGCTGGGTCATCGTCACGGTCAGCAAAGACTTCGATTGCTTCAATGGCCGTTGAGTCTGGGTGTGAAAGCCATCGGACCTCGATTTCTGAGGCAACCGCGACAAGGCAATCGCGAAGCGGGCGTTCGCCTCCGAGTGGCATCGTCCCTAGGTAAAACGTATCGCCAAACTGGTCCGGGCCAACGTGAAGCATGTGTCTCCAAGCATCGAGCGCCGGCAAAAGTCCCGAAACGGTGCCTGAGCGGACGGCGTCGTATTGTTCGACTTTCGTGCCCAGCGAAACGACCTCGTCGCCAATCGACAAGAGCGTTTTGTCTTCTTGAAGTTGAATTTTGAACGGCTTGGGATTCGCCTGGTCCGTTTCGCCTTGGATAGTCCACTGCGCCGATGAAGCGTTATTTTGTCCGGGAAACTGAGCCCGCATCGAGTCGATCAGTCGCTGTTGGTGTTGTCGATTGAAGAAGTAATTCGCATAGCCCTTTTTCGCTTCAAACCGATTTTTGACGACCGCCGGAATCACATCATCGCTATCCACATTCTCGTCTTCTTTGGCGTCCGGGTTAGGCACGTCGGGAGTATCAGCAGGTTTTTCTGGGGTGGGTTGTCGAGGCGGTGGCGGTGGTAACGCGGCGGACATCTTCTCGAGTAACTCGTCTTGAAGGTGCACACTTGCTAACCGCACGAGAGTCTCGTTTCTCTTGCCTTCGAGGCGGTAAGAAAGTTTTACTCGCCAAAGATTCGGAAGTGTGGCAAGGATGGTTTGAACATCATTGGCGGTAAAGACGTCTCGTCCATCAATCGAAAGGATCTCCGCCGAATAGCGAAGCCCTCGGCGATAAGCATCGCTGCTGTCGAGAATATTCGAGACTCGCACGCTGCCATCTGGGTCGCTAACGACGGTCGCGCCGAGCGTCGAATGGTCCACGATTCGGCCACTGTGCAAGTAGCCTAAGAAATTCTTGGCTTGGTTAATGGAGATCGCGTAACCGACACCGACGTTGACGCGGCCTCGCTTTTCAAACGACGCACGTCCCACGACACCCAGCAATTGTCCTTGTGCATTATAAAGTGGCCCGCCAGAATTGCCTGGATTAATCGATGCGTCCGTTTGGAAACAATCGGCATATTCGAGCAGCGTTCCCGAGGGATACTGGTATCGTCCAACACCACTCAGGATTCCCCAGGTCACGGTCGGCTGGAGATTCGTTGCCAGCAAGAACGGGTTCCCGATCACCATACACCAGTCGCCCGGATTGGCTTTGCGGCTGTCGGCCATCTCCGCAGCCGGGAAATCACTTCGACCCAGGAGTTGAATCAATGCCAAGTCGCCCACGGGATCAATGCCAACAATCACTGCATCATAAATGTTGCCGTCGGATAATCCGCATCGCATGAACGATCCCGCAGGACTGCTGACGTGGAAGTTCGTCAAGGCAAACCCGTCCGGCGAAATCAACATGCCGCTGCCACCGCCACCGCCGCCTGGGACAAACACGCTGACCGCACTCGGCATGGCTTTTTGAATCGCAGCGATTCGTTCGTTTTCGATTTGAACTAAACGCGGGTCCGGTGTGATGGGGCCCGCAGCACGCGCGACGTCGACGCCGGCGAGCCAGCCAGCAAGACAGCACAGAAAAACATTTGCATACTTCACAGGCAGAGCCTCTTCATTTGATTCACCTGTTTACTTGAGTAATCGTGGACGGCTGAGACGAATCGTATCACCAAGGTCACCGTCGTCAGCCGCTTCGACACGAAACATGACGCGCCGGTGATCGCCAATCGGAATGTCGAATCCGCTTGGCTCGTTCGGATGGAGAGCTTGCGTCCAAACCGATTTGTCATCGAGCGTGATCGATACCGTCACCTTGCCAGTGCGTGACACCTCGTCATCGTGGCGAAAACTCCCCGAAACGCGTTCGAATCCAGGTTCAATTCGATATTCGATCGTCGAGTTGCCATACATCAGAACATCGTCCTCTTCGTCAGCATTCGGACCAAACCATTTCTTCATCGCGGGCTCCAGTGCGTCTGAGCCAATCACGGGTTGGAAACTCGTCGCGGCTGGTTGCTCGGTCGCAAGCATCACAAGCGAACTGTTCCAGCGGATTGAGTTAATTTGTTCCAGCGGGATCGCGTGCTCGATGCCTGACTCGAACTTGATTCGGATCGGAGCTGAGCCTTCGCTTGGCAAAAACGATTCCACCAGCCAGCGAGAGCCATACGTGTCGTTGAGTTGCACGCTCGCAAGCTCCGTCTGTTGGCTGCTTGTGCCAAAGACGACGCCCTCGAGTCGATCAAACGGCGCTTGAATTTGATTTCCGTCGACGTTGAAGTTGACAACGTTTTCAGCAATTGATTCAACGAGTCCACTGACTTGGTCCAATCGGTCGGCATCTCGTCGAATGACCAGAACGTCTCCGCTGGACTGACTTTCGAAGATACCAAGCCATTGAGGATCCGTTGCTGGCGATCCAGCTCGCAAACGAATCGCTCGAACACGTTTGACAGGGACGATGATTTCGTCTTGTCGTCGCAGTTCGATTTTTAGTGAGTCATCCACAAGCGATACGAACTGGGCCGCCAATTCGGAACCGCCATGGAGCGAAATTCTCATCGTTGGCGGTGTCGCTTGCGTCGGCGACGTGGCTTCCAAACTCACGACGGAATCGAACGGGAGAGCCTTCGTTGTACCGTCTTGATCAACCACAATGCCGGAATCTGTTACCCCAGCCAGCGACCCTCGTGTCTGCTCCCCATCTGTTCCGGTGACTTGAACCGGAACTCCGGAAGCAATCGCCAGCAACACGTACGATATCGTGGACATAAAAATCGAAGACATCAAGCTCGCGGCGACCATCAATCAAACACTCCGTGGAAATGATTCAAATTTACAACCTCGCATCAATCGGCTACTTTTGCCCGTTGCCTTAGCTAGCGTTGCCGTAGCTACGCGATTGTCTAGATTCTCTATTGTCTAGATTCCCTATTGTAGCGCGATCTTCGCGTTTTGTCTGCCTTCAGTCCGGTTGTTCTGGTTCGATTCACGCACGCGGATTCCAGGAACATCGGCTCGTTCGCGTCGTTTTCGACAATCTCGTAAAAACGACTTGTTTGGGTCCCGAAAACCGCCCGATTCACACGAATCGTCTTGTTGGCAATAACGTAAGCTCAGATGTGAACGTTTCAGGAGCCCGCGAATCGCGCGCCCGCGAAACGTCGCTCAAGGTTGTTGGTGATGTTCGCATTTGGCAATAGGACGTGGTTTCATGACAGCTCGACGTTATGCAATTATTGGGGCTGGGGCACTCGGAGGGCTTTACGGTGGTATGCTCGCCAAAGCGGGTTTCGAAGTCCATTTTCTCCTTCACAGCGATTACGAGCACGTGCTGGAACACGGTTGGACCGTTGAGAGCACCTTGGGCGATTTCCATTTGCCCAGCGTTCATGCGCACGCGAGCATCGAAACCATGCCCGCTTGCGATGTCACAATCCTGGGATTGAAGACGACCTTGAATCATCTGCTAGCGGATCTGTTGCCCGTGCCGACGCGTGAAGGTGGCGTCGTATTGGTGTTGCAAAACGGCCTTAACATCGAAGCCAAGACGGCTGCAATCGTGGGTGCGGAGCGTACCCTCGGTGGATGTTGTTTTCTTTGCAGTAACAAAATCGGTCCCGGGCACATTCGACACATTGACTATGGACGTATCGTTTTCGGTGAATACGACCAAAAGCAGGGAGGCGATCTGACTCGCGCTCAAAGTATCTGTGATGATTTAGTCGCTGCTCGAATTGATGCGAATACAACCGCGGATCTCTGGACCACTCGTTGGCGCAAACTGATGTGGAATATTCCCTTCAACGGTTTGTCGGTCGCTCTCAATGCGTCAACGCGAGAGCTGATCGATGATCCCGACGCAAGCGAATTGGCTGAGTCCATCATACGCGAAGTGCACGGTGTCGCAACGCATTGTGGCGCAGTGATCCCAGAGGAAGCGATTGAGATGACAATGGAGCATACTCGCGACATGGTGCCGTACGACAGCAGTATGCGGCTGGACTATCTCGCTCGCCGCCCAATCGAAATCGAAGCGATCTTTGGTAACCCGTTGAGAGCCGCCAATCAGCACGATACGGATATGCCGCGTGTGCAGATGTTGTATCGAGAACTTGCGTTTCTTGATCGTAAAAATCGGCGCTAGATTGCAAGCGAGCCGGCCGGGGCACTGCGAACCGATTGGTGCGACGGTGGATACACGGCTTCCCCGCGCAAGTGCTTGGACAGATTGATTGTCATGCCAGCCAACGCGAGCATCACCATGTTGATCATTGGAATGATGCTGACGTCCTGGAACATGCCATTCACAAAATAGGCTGCGACGCTGCCGAGCATCGCCAGCCCAATGATTTGCAGGTGCCAGTCTTTCGAGGATGAGCGAGCCAATTGCCATGCCGCGCTCAGCCATGCAAACAAACAGCTCGCCATCAACGCAATGCCGACGAGACCAGAGTCGATGGCTAGCGAAAGGATGACGTTGTGCTGTATGTACGGCCGAGCTTGCTCAAGCGGCATGTCGTAAGTTCGGTTCTCGTGATACGGTCCTGAGAATTTTTGATAATGACCAAAGCCGTGGCCAATGATTGGCCGATCTTTAATCATTTCCCAACCCACGATCGCGAGAAGCGGACGAAGTTGAACCGATTTCTCTGCATCGGCCGCCGTCAAGTGTTTGTCGCGTTTGATTTGCATCAATTGGTCTTTTAGCCCCATCGCAAGCGCCGCGACAAGCATGATCGTGACCACCAGTCCGAGTACTCGAACCCAACGTGGCGTGTAAACGAGCGAGACGATGGCGAGTGACGCGCCGGCGCCCATCCATGCACTACGCGTCAGCGTTGCATAGACGCCCACAAGTAGGATGACCGACAAGACGGCGAAAACAGCCTTCGTTCGCCCCTTGGCTTGAAAGAATTCGATAGCCGCGAGCACGAGGGAAATCGTGATGAGGATCCCGTTGCCGGATGGATTCAGCAGTGGTCCACGACCACGACCAAAGAACTCCCATACCTTGGGGTCGACAATGTGTCGTGGAAAAATGAGTCCGTGCATGCCCTTGATTTCCAAAACGGCCGTGATCGCCAAGTAAACGCCAAGCCCCAAGATGACCCGCGAAAACCAGCGCACATCGCTGGGCCCAATCGGAACGATTCGGCACGTGTAGTACATCCCTGTGGGTAATGCGATATAGAACAACCATCGAGCAAGGGGTGATGTTCCATCCGGCATTTCGCCGCCGCGCAAACAACTGAGGAACAGCCAAGCGGTGACTGCGGCAACAACACAATCTGTGCGAGTCAACTTTGGTAGCTCGAAGTTTCCGAGCCGAACGTTGATCGCGACATACGCTAACATTCCAAACCAGAGAACTCGATCGAGACTGATTTGAATCGGACCGTCAATCGCAAAGAACGCTGGTCCGAGTACGACACCAACGAGCAATACAAGCGTGGGAAGGGCGACACCGCGCTGGGATCGAACCAACGGGATGAGCCAAACGCTCGCAGCCAGTGCCATTAGGATGATTAAGAATTGCATTGCTGGTCCAGCCTATTGGGTCGCGCCGATCGAGGTTCCTTGATGCGCAACTTCGCTTCGGATTTGTAACGCACGCATTGGCGTCCGCCCGCCAGCAACGACTTGAAACAGTGTTGGAGTGATCTGGCAAAGCATGCCTCCGCACAAGAAACAGAGCACTGTAACTACTGGGGCCGCGATCCAAAACGAGTTTTCGCCAAGGCTCGTCATGCCCGCAAAACGCTCCACCACAGCACGCAGCGGAAACTCATGCACGAGATATACAAAGAAGGAAAGCCCAGAAAGCTTTGGCCACGCCGTTGATTCGGACCGTCCGGCCCATGCGAGACAGGCTGCTATCCCCACGAGGATGGCGATTTGATGAAGCAACAGGGTTGCGATTGAATATTCCTTGACATACCACGCGTCAAAATTCGGTTGCAATCCAACACGCATCGCGACAAGTATTGTCCACAACACGGTAAGAGTTACTGTGTTTGCAAGGCTGGTGTTCACAACGCGATCAATCCACTGCGGGCGACTTGCTAGTGCACCGCCAAACACAAAGAACAAAAGCGTTTCGATATTGAGCACGTACCAGCCTTCCAGAATGGGAAACGGCTGGAAATTGTTGAACCAAAGCAAAGCGAGTGAGGTAAGGACGGCAAGGCTCGCGCGTTGAAGCAGCCATCCAATGAATGGAGCAAGGACCGTCAGCACGATTAAGTCACGTAAGAACCAGAGTTGCTCAGCTGGTGGTTTGAGCCACCAAGTGAGGATCAGCCCCTGGGTGCTGTGTAGGACCGGATCTCGTTCGATGAATCGTATTGCGAGTTGGGCACCGACTGCGACGCCACCCATGATCAGATACGGAACAAGCAACGTCGAAATGCGAGAGCGGATTTTTGCTTGGTGGTTCGCAAGAGTTCCGTCGCAAGAAGCAAAGTAAAACAACCCGGCCGCGAGTGCGAAGAGCGGCACCGCCACGCGGCTGATGCCGCCCAGCAAGAACTCTTGTGCCAGCGAATTCCAGTCGGCGTCGTTTGCGTTCAAGGTTGCCGGTACTGCAGAACGATAATGGATCGCAACGACCATGAAAGTCGCAACGACGCCAATGACCTGGAAAGCTTGTTTCGTTTTGGCGGACAATACAACCACAAAGCGAACCGATTGGGATGGTAACGGTGATAACGATTCGCTGGGCCCATGGGGACCCATCACGAACGACTCTGGTCCAAATCCAGAGTCCACCAGAAACCTAGGTTACGATTCGCGACCGAGGATGCCGCAATCGCCGACTCACTTACATTGACGTAAAGGAATCGGCGTTTATCCGGCGAAAAAGTCTTATTTGGCCGCTTCTGCGGCGGCAAAGTCACCGGCGACGGCTGTGACGAAACGATCCGGTTGGATGTACTTGTCGATCGCCGAATTCACAGATTCGATTGTCGCGGATTCGATCTGGGCCTCGTGTTCCGCTTGGTAAACCATCGTCCGACTGTTGAACATCGTGCTGACGAGTTCTGACACTAAGTAGGCATCGTTCGTGCGTCGAATTCGATCGGCTTGCAAGTATGACTCTTTGGCTTTCGTGAGTTCGTCGGCCGTTACCCCATCCTTGCGAATTCGATCGATTTCCTCACGGATGACTTCCAAGATGCGATCTTTGTTCTGAGGATTCGTGATCGCATAAAGCGTGAAGTCGGTTCGATTATCGCGAGTGCGCGCACTCAGTCCGCTGCTAATGCCATAGGACAGTCCTTCCTGGCCGCGAACACGATCGCCAAGCCGACTGGATAGTGCACTTCCGCCGAGGATGTAGTTACCCAGTACCAACGCCGCATACTCCGGCGATGTGTCCACAAGTTCGTACTGCTGCGAAGCGTAAAGTACTGCGTTTGCTTTGTCGGGAGTCTCAATTAGCTCCACGACTCCCGGCGCACTCGTATGCGCTGGACGATCAACACGCACGTACGGAATCTTTGTTGACCAGTCCGCTAATTGTGCTTGAACAAGTGTCTTGACTTGCTCGGCATCAAAGTCGCCCACGACGGCAACTTCGCCCGCTTGGTTGCTCAGAAACGTCTCGTAGGCCGATTTAATTTCTTGAATCTGCACGCCACGGTACATCGCGATTTCTTCGGCGAGCGTTTGCACGTAGCGCACATCTTCAGGGCCATACGGCGACAGCTTTTGACGAACCAATCTCGGCGCAACAGCTTGTGGGTCGTTAGTGTTCTGTTCCAAGCCCGTGATGATTTGGCGACGAAGTACCTCGAGTTCGCTCGCTTCGAAACGTGGGTGACGCAGGATGTCGCCAACCAATGCGATGACTTCAGGCAGAAATTCACGCTTGGTTTTGATTTGTAACTGCAGCAAGCCCGGAGTGCTGTTGATCGATAGTTCAGCACGCAATCGTGTCAGTTCATCCTGCAATTGTTGATAGTTGAGTTTTTCGGTACCTCGTGACATCATCGTGCCAAGTAACTCAATCGCTCCTGATTTGTTGAGCATTGTTTCGGGACTGCCAAAACGCACCGTCATCATCATGGAAACGGATTCGCCACGGGACTTCTTGGGGAGCAGTGCATATTGAATGCCAGGCATCAATTCACCCCGTTCAGTTCTCGCTTCGATCGTGGCGGGCGTCGGATCAAATGCTTCGCCCGCACTCATGGCCTCGCGACCCTTGTAGTCCTTCAACTGAGCCAACAAATCCGGTGCCTCGGGAATGGTGACGCGGTCGGACTTTTCGCTTGGTATGAACAGACCCACGGTGCGGTTGTTCCGAGTCAAGTATTTCACCGCGACGTCTTGCACTTGTTCCTTGCTCAGTGATTCGATGGCGTCGCGGAACAGAAAGTACAGTCGCCAATCGCCTTGCGCGGCCCAGTCACTAAGTGAAACTGCGATGCGATCGGAGTCCGCCGATTCGAGCTCTCGTTCTTTAAGCAATTGCTGTTTTGCGCGTTCGACTTCTTCCTCGGTGACTGGATCTTTTGCGAACGATTCTTCAAGAATGTCGATCAATTTTGCTCGAGCGGTCTCGATCGAATTGCTCACGTTGACTTCGGCCAAGGCCATCAACAAACCGGGTTCACGAAACGCGTAACAGATCGAATAGACATTGCTTGAGATCTCCGTTTCTACCATTTGACGATAAAGACGACCGCTCGGAACATCCCCGAGAATGTATTCAAGTGCTTTGGCCGCTGCGAACTCGGGATGGCTGCCCGATGGAATGTGATAGGCGGTCCCGGCTAGTTGAATGTCACCCACGCGGCGAAGTACGACGGTGCGTTCACCGTCTTGAGCGGGTTCCGTTGTGTAGGTGTCGTCGATCGGTACGTCGGGACGCTTCAGCGATCCAAAGTGTTTTCCGATGGAGTCCAAAGCGGCTTGTGGATCAAACTTGCCCGCAACAATGACCATGACATTATCGGGACGATAGAACTTTTTGTAAAAGCTCCGAAGTCGCGGGACGGGAACACGCTCGATGTCGCTGCGGTTGCCAATCGTGCTCTTGCCGTAATTGTGCCATTCATACGCGGCCGATTGGATGCGTTGCATCAGAATTCGGACAGGCGAATTCTCTCCGCGTTCGAACTCATTACGGACGACCGTCATTTCCGATGCGAGGTCTTCGCCTCGAATATTGCTATTCACCAGTCGGTCGGCCTCCAGAGCAATTGCGAACTTGAGGTTCTCTTCGCTCGCGGGAAGTGTTTCGTAGTAGTTTGTGCGGTCCATCCACGTGGTACCGTTGAACCGGGCACCTTTGTCCTGAAGGGCTTTGGGTACATTGGGATGGTCTGGCGTGCCCTTAAAAAGCATGTGCTCGAGCAAGTGAGCCATGCCGGCTTCGCCGTAGCCTTCATGTCGCGAGCCGACGAACACCGTCATGTTGACGGTAACCACCTCTTTGCTATCGTCGGGAAATAACAGCACGCGAGTGCCATTATCCAGAAGATATTCGGTAATGCCTTCGATCTCGGTGACCTTCATTAGCGTATTGCTCGATCCATCAGTGGTGGTTGCGGATTGGTTAGTGGGTGCAGCAGACGGGGGCGATGCCGGTTCATCCGTATGCCCTGGACGGGTCAAAGGACCTAGACTGGCCCACAGCAGGGTCGTGCTGAACAATACAAAGCAGCTTGGACGGCTGATCTTGAAATTCATCTTCCTGGCCTAAATTGCTCGTGCGAAGTTATTGATTGCTGGGCTCGATTGTAGCGATCAAACGGATCAGCGATAACGGGCGGATCAATTGTGGAAACGGCGCTAGCGACGAGGATCGATGATGACCGACACAGCAAAGCCTGAGACAGCGATGCCTGAGACAGCAATGCCTGAGAATTGGGTGGACGTGGCGTCCATGCAGAGCGTCCGCGAAAAGGGGGCTGTCGAAGTGGTCATTGGAAGCCAGATCATTGCGGTTTTTTGGGCAAATGGCTCGCTCTTCGCCATCGACGGGATGTGTGCCCACCAAGGAGGACCGATTGCTAAAGGGCGGGTTGAGGGCGGGTGCGTGACATGTCCATGGCACGGTTGGCAATACGAATTAGCCACAGGGATCCAAACGGTCAATCGTCAGCCGTTGCAGCGAACCTATGCTGTGCGCCAAGCCGGAGACCGCGTCGAAGTGCTAGCGGATCACTCACCATGATGGCGAATTCGAATAGCCGCGTTTAGTTTTAATCCGCAGAGACGGAATCTAGGAAAAGACCGTGCTGGTGACGGACGATTTCGCCATCGACGAGGTACAGGACCTCTTCAGCCAAATTCTCGGCTAAGTCAGCGATGCGTTCTAAGTGACGCGAGGCGCTAAAGCAATGCACTGCCGGCTCAATGAGTTCACGATCCTCTCGCATCACTTCTTGAAGGTGATCGATCACGATTCGGTTCAATGTATCCACACGATCGTCACTGCGAATCACTTGAGCAGCTTTCTTGACATCGCTTTCCACAAATGCATCCAACGCTTGTCGAACCATATTGGTCGCATGGGTCGCCATTTCGGTCAGCTCATCGGGGACCGGAAACAGCGGATGCAAGTCAAGTGACTTGGCTCGCTCGGCAATGTTGCATGCCAAGTCCGCCATCCGCTCCAATTCGCCATTGACCTTGATCACAGTGATTAACCAACGGAGATCGACCGCCACAGGTTGATGAAGTGCAAGTAGTTTCAAGCACTCTTCCTCGATCAAAATATCCGTGGCATCAACGGATGAGTCCGTTGCGATCACGCGATCAGCAAGTTCAGCTCGGCGTTCGACCAAGGATCGCACTGCGAGCTGGATCATTTCTTCAACGATACCGAACTGGCCGACAAGTTGACGACGAAGTTCATCGAGACCGCGTTGAAGATGCTTTGACATGGATGGGAATCAGAATTTGACAGGGGTTCGAAAGGAGTTTGTATTGCAAGTCACTGTGGACGTACTCGCGATCAACGCATCGCCTGGGAGCTTTGCTTGCCGGATTGTATCAACCAAACTTGCCGCGAACATAATCTTCCGTCCGCTTCTGTTCCGGTTTTGTAAAGACTCGTTCCGTCTCGCCCACTTCAACGAGCCGTCCCTCGTAGAAGAATGCCGTTTGATTGCTGCAACGTGCTGCTTGTTGCATGTTGTGGGTGACGATCACGATGGTGTATTGTTCTTGAAGCTCGAAGATCAAATCTTCGATCGCCAACGTGCTACCAGGATCTAGTGCGCTACACGGTTCGTCCATGAGCAGCACTTCGGGGCCCACGGCGATGGCACGCGCGATGCACAGTCGTTGTTGCTGGCCTCCAGATAACCCTAACGCGGGCGCATGCAATCGGTCTTTGACTTCTTCCCAGACGGCGGCCTTTCGAAGTGACCATTCGACCAGATCGCCTAAGTCGCTCTTGTTCAGCTTCATATGCAACCGCGGTCCAAAGGCAACGTTTTCAAAAATGCTCTTCGGGAACGGATTGGGTTTCTGGAAAACGATCCCAATGCGACGGCGCAAGTCAACCACGTCGGTGGATCGCGAGAGTAGGTCCAATTCGCCCAGTCGAAGTTTGCCGTTTGCATGAGCGGAAACGATGGTATCGTTCATTCGATTGAACCATCGCAGCAGTGTGCTTTTACCGCAGCCGCTTGGGCCGATAAACGCTGTCACTTGATTGCGCGGGACTTTTAGGCTGATCGAATGCAGTGCTTGGAAGTCACCGTACCAGCTATTGAGTCCTTCGGCTTCAATGGCGATTGCCGCAGGAGTCGTCTTGGTGTCGGGTCGCGAGGGAATCGACGGCGCGATCAGTTTTTCCGTATCGGTCATTACTCGAGTCATGGATCTAATTTCTGGGAGGTGTGACCATTCGGCAAGACGTGGTTCAACTTCGAGCAAGCACATTGGAAACGTTGTCGAAGTGTTTCGCTGGCTCGAGTCAATATAGCGTTTCAGCTCAACGGCTTTTGCATTCTATGTCGGATCAACACGGCAACTGCGTTAAATGTCAGGAGAATCAAGAGCAGAATGATGATTCCGCCCGCCGCAATGCCGTGGAATTCGTCCTGAGGTCGACTTGCCCAATTGAAAATTTGAAGGGGCATGACCGTAAAGTCATCCATCAAATGTCGGGGCGAATTCATGATAAAAAGGATTCCGGCGATAATCAAAATCGGTGCTGTTTCGCCAATCGCACGGCTCATGGCCAGAATGGATCCAGTCATGATGCCAGGTACCGCTGAAGGTAGCGTCACGTTCCAAATCACTTGCCACGGTGTCGCACCCAGACCCAGCGCCCCAGCACGCAGAGAACTTGGAACGGCTCGCAATGATTCCTGAGTGCTGATGATGATGACGGGAAGCGTTACGAGCATCAGCGTGAGGGCGCCAGCAAGTACTCCTCGACCAAACGGTAGCCGGAAGTAGTACCAGGACTTTTCGCTTAGCCGACCTGACTCGCTGTCGTTGAAAAGCGTGTAGGCAAGGACGCTTTCGTCTTCGGGATACGGATCGTCGTAACCAATGACGTTGACCTCGATCCGATTCTTGTCAAAGTCGTACGCCACCATGCCATCGTGAGGCACCGTGGCCGGTTTGGACGCGTCTGGGACCGGAATTAAAATCGCGCGAGAACCCTCGCTGAAAAATTGGTCATAGTGTTTCGCTCCAATTTCGTAGGCGAACCCGCCGCCGTTCTCCGTTGGACTGAAGATTCCAAACATGCCGACGAAAGCCGTGAGTCCTAGGATGCCGTACACCACGCTCGGAACACCCGCTAAGTTTGAAATGTTCAACTGGATGATGCTGTACAACCACGATGCAAACTTGGACCGTGGCTGAAATTCTTCGAGCAAAATAGCCGTGGCAATTCCGACTGGAAGAGTCAAAAGTGCGCAAAGTGAGCAAACCCAAATGGTGCCGAATAGCGCCGGGCGTAAACCAGCCTCAAGCGGATTGGGTTCTGGGTTTCCGGAAAGCAAGGTCCAGGAAAGTGAGGGTACGCCCTGGAGGAGAATGGATGCTAATAGAAAGACGAGAATCAGTACCGAAACGCTTGCAGTAAAAATGCATACGTACCGGAACGTCGCATCAAATCGCATGCGAGAATCGCTGCCGCGTAGCTGGGCTCCCGCCGCAGGCGATGGGCCAATGATATTTTTGGACTTTGACTCTGGAATCGATGACTCTGGAATCGGTTTCGGTGGCTTCGCCATGCTCATTCGTAGGCCTCGCGAAATCTCTTGCGAACGATATTTCCAATCATGGTTAATGTCAGCGTCAAAACAAAGAGCGTGAATGCAACCGCGTACATCGAGTAGTATGTCACGTCATAATTGGAAAGGTCACCACAAGCCATCTGCACCATGAATCCCGTCATGGTTTGGATTTCGTCGCGCGGATCCAAAGTGACTTGGGGGCGGCTTCCGGCTGCTAATGCGACAATCATGGTTTCACCAAAAGCACGGGCAATCGCGAGCAGGAACGCGCTGATGATGCCCGACAAAGCGGCTGGTACGATGACTTTAATCGAAGCATCAAAGCGTGTACCGCCCAGCCCGTAAGCCGCTTCGCGAAGCGCTCGAGGAACGGCCTGCAAGGCATCTTCGGACAACGAACAAACGGTGGGAAGACATAGGATACCAACGGCTATTCCAGCGCTCATGGCGTTGTAGACACCAAATCCGCCGTGTAGCCACTGGAGGATTGGGGTGATCGTCGTCAATGCAAAGAATCCATACACAACTGTTGGCACACCCGCCAAAACTTCAAGAGTTGGTTTAAGGATCCCCCGCACGCGACGTGGTGCGTACTCGCTCAAGTAAATCGCGGTAACAAGCCCCAGCGGAAGAGCGATCGCCATCGCGATGATGGTCACCAGCATGGTGCCGCAAATCAACGCCCAGATACCAAAGCTCTTTGTGCTTCCCAACATGGGTGACCAATCGGCCGAGCCCAAGAAGTTCGACACCGAGACTTCTTCGGAACGGAAGAAATTCAGCATCTCTGTCGAAAGCACCCAGAGAATCGCCACTGTGACAAGCAGCGAAAACAAACCGCACATCACGAGGAGGGTGTAAACGCCAGCCTCGCGTGCTCGGATGACGGCCAATGACCGGCGAGGACTCGAAAGGAGTTCTCGCACGCGATCATTCAGACGGTTTTCGTCCACATTTGTTGGTACAGCCGCGTCGGGCGAGGATGAACTCATGCGAACAATCCACGATGGCTCAAGTAAATCGGCAAAGTCTACTTGATGTCAACAAGATTTTCTTCCGTGTAAACGTCAGTCACTGGTCCGCTTCGTTTTTCGCCTTCAGCGGTAATGTAGTGCGTCCCAGATTTGCGAGCACGGGCGTGCTTCACTGCGGCCCCGTAAACGGCCTCTGGAAGTGCAACGTAGCCGGTTTGCTTCGCCATTGCACCAGCGTTTTGGAGATAGAAGTCAACAAATCGCTTGACTTCGGGGCGTCCTAGCGACTTTGTGTTCACATAAATGAACAGCGGGCGGCTGAAAGGAGCATAAGTTCCGTTTTCAATCGTTTGTGCATCTGGGGAGACAGCATCGCCAGACTCCGGATTAACGACCGGAACCGATTTCAGCTTGTCCTTGTTTTCTTCGTAGTAAGCGACTCCAAAGAAACCGATCGCGGTGGGCGAGCCGGCGACGCCAGTGACCAAAACGTTGTCGTCTTCGCTTGTGCTCATGTCCGAACGGAGCGAACCGTTCTTGCCCCCAACCACTTCGAGGAAGTAATCGAACGTACCCGAGTCAGTGCCTGGGGCAAAAATCTTGATCTCGGAATCGGGCCATCCGCTACGGACTTGCGACCAAGTCTTGGCGTTGCCCTCAGCGGTGAAAATCTTCTTGATTTCGTCAAGCGTCAGATGATCGACCCAGTCGTTGTCGTTGTGCACGACCAAAGTCAAACCGTCGTAAGCAACCGGCAATTCAACAAACGAAATGCCAGAGGTCTTTGCCACTGCAAACTCGCTGTCTTTGATCGGACGTGACGCGTCGGAGATGTCGATCTCACCCTTGGTGAATCGCTCAAATCCTCCGCCCGTGCCGGAAACACCCACCGTCACATTGACGTTGGGGAATTGCTTGATAAAGCGACTCGCCGCAGCTTCGCTGATCGGATAAACCGTGCTGCTGCCGTCGATCTCAATCTTGCCTTGAAGCTCCATGTTGACAGCGTCATCGCCTGCCGCAGCAACCGTTTCGGCGACAGCCGGCGCGGCTGCAGTGGTGGTTTCGCTTGAATCAAATGACTTCGCGGGAAGTACGACGTCAGCCGTCGGCGTCGAGGAATCACAGCCGAGCATGCAAACCAGCGAGAAGCAGGCCAAGAGGCCGAAAATGGGTTTCATCAGGATCTTTTCCAGTGTTCGTTGGGGACGGTCGAATTCCGAGCCGAACAACCTACCACTGGGGTCTTTGAATGACGAGTCTTACTATAGCGAGCAAACTGTTAAGATTTGGTTAAGGAAAGCGGACTTCCACGCACTTGCGGGGAAAGAGTTCGGCATATCTCAATGCTCGCTTTTAACAGGCACCCGCGTCTAACAGGCACCTGCCATTGTTCCATGGCTGTCGAAAAATCAGCCGGCGCCGTCGGTTGCAAGTTTGCGGAAGTACGCTTCAATCGCCTCGCGATAATGCGTTGGCAGGTCACGCCCGATTTGCTGCAGGGCTTCTTGGCGTTCCGCAGGCGGCAAATTGCCCCAGCTTCCATTGTCGGACTGGTTCTTTC
This sequence comes from Pirellulaceae bacterium, assembly GCA_041739875.1. GTDB lineage: Bacteria > Planctomycetota > Planctomycetia > Pirellulales > Pirellulaceae > JBBSJZ01. The sequence continues at coordinate 5,301 of JBGSNA010000281.1, read as the reverse complement.
GGTCCGCGTCACCGTTGCCGTTCGCACCGGCGATACGACTGTCTTGCATCGGTGCTCCCTGTCCACCCTGGCCCGAACCCCCGGCAGATTGCTGCTGCTGTTGCTGTTGCTGCTTTTGTTGTTCTTCTTCGATCTTATCGATGAGTTTGGTGAGCTTGTCGATGATCTTTTGTTCGCGTTCCTTGACGTCTTCGTTGGATCGTCCCAACTCCAAGCGGCGACTCACATCCGTCATCAACCGCGAGATCTCGTCAAGCGAATCTTCCTTCATGGGCTTGATATCCGCGATCATCAACTGTGCCGTGCGGGCATAACGTGCTGGACAAGCTTCTTCGTTTTCCAGTAAACGGCGAAGGTCCACGAGTGCTTCTTTTTTCATCAGCAAAGCGTGATAACAGGCACCTCGGAAAAAAAGCACCGATGCCGGATCAATGGACTCGACCGGATCGACCTCAGCAAACGTTGGAAGTGCCTCGTCATACAAACGCTTGCGAACCAACTCGCGTCCAAGCCAAATGCGAACTGTGTTTCGCATCGATTTAGGAAGCGATTCGATCTCTCCATAGCCTGGAGTGCTTGGGTCGATACTTGCGGCTGCTTCAGCAACACTTGCGTTGGAGGTGGATACAAGCTGCTCTACTACTTTCACAAGATTCTGGATTGATGCGATGTACGCATCCAGCGGATCCACGTCTTGTTGTTCAACGGCCAACAAAAACTGTTCGTTCACGCGGTCCATCTCGCCGGGAACAATTCCCATCTCATCGAGGGTCGCCCGCAGCATGCTCGACATTTCCTCGGCGTTGTAGACTTCCCAACTCGCGTCTTGCTTCAATGCCTCGTCTGCACGGATAGCGGAACCCGTCATCCCGACGATCACGAAGAGACTGGCGAGCAACGTCCGCCTTGATAGTGCAGACATAGTGGTTAATCGCGAATGAGTTTGGAGGCGAGTAGAGTAACTCTTGTGAGGAGGCGACTGCTGGAAAGGAAGCACCACCGAGTTCCACGAACTCGGGGTCAAAACGGACCGGACATGAGCAGTCGATTCTTTCACAGTCATCCTCGCATTTTACTGGTTTCGCTTCTGGACCAAGTCACGAGTGATTCGGTAGAGGCGAGTTTGGCGTTCGGAAAGGCCTTGAAGTAACGGCAACACGTCGTCGCCGGTTGTCTCTCCAGCCTCCAAAAGTTCCGCATAACGCTCCGTCGTGCTCTTGATTCGAGTCTCCATCGTACGAATCAGTTTCAATTCGGCCAACGATTCGACCAAGGGTTGCTCACCTTGGCCCTGCTGTTGTGGCTGGCCTTCCTGTTGCTGCTGTTTCTTTTGCTCCAGGTCCCGTTGGGCCTTTTGCAACGCCCCTATCATCTCTTCAAGGTTGGCAAGGATATCCTTCTGGATTCCCTGGGTGACTTGGTCAATCTTAGTCTCCGCCAGCCGCTCTGCTACTTTTGCCGTATCGCTACGTATCGCATCAACGACTTCCGGGAACGCGACACTTGAGCCTTCTTCACGCAATAACAACATAGCACGGTCGGCTTCCAGAGTGATTTTCTTTTCCTCGAACGCCAAATCACCCGCTTTGAGGTCCGTTTGACGATTACGCTGGCTTTCCGGGGTCGCGGCAAGGGTCACGGTGTCGTCGAGTACTTTTGACTGCATCGCCGCCATCTTCCTGAGACGCGCCTCGAGCTTTGCCAGTTCCCGCTGCATTTCCTCTTCGCGGAGTTGACGCAGGATTCGTTCCAGTCGATCGATCGCAGCCCGCAGATTTTCCTCCGCAGCCTGTTGGTCCTCGGTTGCTTCGTCACGTTTTGCCTCAGCCAGTTTTTTCTCCGCCTCCTGCATCTTCTTGATGGCGTCCTGCAACTGCTCCTCGGCTTGTTGCTGTGGCGATTGAGGCTGTTGGGGTGGGCTTGGTTGCGACTCAGAAGACTCGCCGTCTTGGCTCTCCCCAGGTTTCTGCTCGCCGGGTTTCTGCTCGCCGGGTTTCTGCTCCCCAGGTTTCTGCTCCCCAGGTTTCTGCTCACCGGGTTTCTGCTCACCAGGTTTCTGCTGAGAGTCTTGCGGTTTCGAGTCCTTGGGCTCGCCGTCTTGAGGCTTGGATTCACTCGGCTCGCCGTCCTTCGGTTCCCCATCTTTTGGTTCACCGTCTTTCGGTTCACCGTCTTTCGGCTCGCCGTCTTTCGGCATTGACTCCTTGTCGCCAGCCTTTTCTTCCTCCTTGTCCTTCGCGTCTTCGTTCTCGTCCTTGGAGCCTTCTTCGTCTCCGTTTTGTTCCGAAGACTTTTCGGGTTCGTCTCCGGCGAGTTCTTTATTCAGTTCCGCGGCTCGCTCCGTGATCGATTGTTGTTCCTTTTCAACGTCGCTTAACTCCGCACCGTTTTCTGTGCGAGCTCGTGTGCTTCGTTGAGCGCGTTCGATTCGCTTCAGGTCCTTGATCATCTCAGCGACGCGTTGTTTCTCATCGCGAATTCGCTTGGATCGATCTTCGCTGAGCAATAGTGTCAGTAACGCTTCAATTCCTTCGGATGCTTCGGCCTGGCGCTGGACCGCGTTTTGGAACTGTTCGCTTTGGAGCGCATCCGTTGCGTTTTGAAGTTTATCAAGCGTGAATTTCTCACGCGATTGACGAGCGGCCCGGCGCAGCAGCGCAGCCCGCTCGGGATTTTCATCCGCCTCGACGTCGGCAAGACGCAGCAACAATTCCTCCAGCTTGCCGTAACGCTGAGCAACGCTTGTTTGTCTTTGAGGCAAATTCGACGAACCAGTATCCGCTGGTGGCTGGGCAGTTGCGAATGACCCAACGCTTGCGCATCCGAGCACTATGGCAACGCCAAGGCAAAACATCGATCGAGTAAGCGGCTGAGTCATAATGGGTTGCCGTTGTCGACTCTCACGCGTTTTCGCGCACGAGCTACTTGAATAAATCCAAAACACGCTTCTTCTGCTCTTGTTTCGTATCGTCGAGCAATTGATTTTGATCCTCAATCAACTCTCGTACCATATCTAAAATCTCATTAAAGCTTTCCAAATCCAGCATCTTTTCCAGCACCGCAGTCAACTGTAGCAACACCTCTTCCGCCGTTTGGACTGCTTCACCAGTACGATCCGCAGCAACGATTGGCTGGTTGATGACCTTGTCGATACCTTGAATTTGGTCACGTAATTTCTGCAGCGGGCCACTGATGATACTCAAAAGTGGGTCGCGCACGCCCTGGCCAATCCGCTCGCGTCGGTCCACGGAATCGACTCGATTGTTGATCATTTCTTCGAGTAAGTCGTCCAACGACGCTGCAACCCCAGCAAGCTCTTCCGACGTTTTGGTTGCTTGCAGACCACTTTGTTGCACCCTCAGACGACGGATTTGTTCTTGGCGAGTTTTTTCGGCTTCGTCGTCCGAGGCGGATTCAGCTTCCGAGAAACCCACGCGTCGCAAGACGTCGAGAGTGTCGCGAAGCGACCGTGTTTCATCGATCGTTTGCTCAAGCCGTCCGCGAAGCCCGAGTTCCCGACGCTCCAACAGTGCGAGCAATTGTTCTGGTGTGACGATTTGAAGGCGGAATACTTCGCTGCGAGCTAAGTGGTTATCGCCCAAGTTGTAGCCATCTTGTGCTTCGGCATAGACGTTCACGACTCCGCCGGGTGTCAACTCAGCCAGCTTGCCGGCGGCGACGAGTTCCCGCAAATCGAGCTCTGTCTTTCCTTGTCCGTCGCGATCCAATTTAGGCTCAGTCGTCGTGGGCTGTGTTTCCGGAGCTACTGCTTGGCCATTCTCCTCGACATCGTTTCCGGATACGACCGACACAACCGTCTGTTGAACCGCATAGTCATCGGTTGCGATAACTTCGGCCGGTAAATTCGCGATTGGCGTAACCGCAGCCCCAATACCTTTGAGTTTCAACGTGACGACAGGCGGTTCGTCGAGAACGACGCCAAGGAAATATCGGAACGGAGCTTGAGCCGAAATGCCGTCGGAGTCGCGTGGGACAAAACGCGCCGTCGTCGCCGTCCGCAAGTCATTCAATCCAATGGAGACTTGCATCCGATCGTCGGAGTATTCCATCGCATCGGGAGTAATCTCTCCCGCATCGGACTGGAGATGCGCGAGTACATCACCCAGTGGTGTCGTACTTGTCGCAAGCAGCGTTACGTCGCTGCCTTCGCGTAGACGCAGCCCCGATTGATACTCCGTCTCGATATCGAACGCACTACTGCCTTCGCTGCGCAAGTAATCAGGATAACGCACACGTACGTTCATGCCAGTGAATGCTGGTGGTTCAATGGCTTCGATGAAGTAATCATCTAGACGATCGTCAAGGCCGCGGACGCTGATTGTCATTGATTGGCTGAGCCCACTCAGCGGCGGACCGTCCAGTACAAACGATTGGTAGCCGTCTTGAATGCGGCCAACACGCCGTAAGTTCGACTGGCCGCGAGTGCCGTCTTCAGTGCTGTAGTACATCGTGCACACCGTCGGCACGACGGCGTCGTCGGCACCCGCACGAATTCGCAACAGTGGGCTGCTTCCTCGCGGCAACCGAATTTTCTTATCGGTGAATTCAACAAGAGTCGGCGATTGCGCTTCGTCATCCGTCGCTGTGACGATTGGCAATTCGACGCCGACCATTTCGAGATCCGCTCGACGTGGCCAAGGGTCATCTGAAAACAACGTCAATCGTTTTGCCGCACGTCCAAACGCCTCGGGACTGAAAATCGCCAATCCCATCGACATCAACAGCAAAGGCCCAACAACGGAGGCTTTCTGAATTAGGGGATCCCATCGAAAAATGCGATTGGGGTCAACTTGGTTGATCGTCTGTGTCGCTTGCGAGTGCACGCGACGAAGCAGTTCAGGAGCGTGAGCGTCGCCCTCACGACCTGGACGTCCAAGCTGCACAGCAGTAACGAGACTTCCAGCAAGTTCAGGGTGTTGACGTTCAACCAACAGGGCCAAGCTGTCATCCGGAAGCGGTCGTCGAAGCCGTCCAATCAGTAATTTGCCGATGATTGCGAGTACTGCCAACGCCACGCCCACAAGCAGCACGCCTCGGGCAGACCGTGGCATTTCAGTTCCACCCACCTGAACCGGCAAATAGTCGATGGCAAGTCCGATCCAGAACGCCGCGAGAACAACTGCGGCGATAGCCAATACGGAGTCACACCAGATGTATCGGCGCACACTGGCCCGCAAGTTCGTCAATAACGAACTCAATTGGGGATCGAGGTACGAAGAAGATTCTGAATGCGACAACATGAACTCGAAGTGTTTTCGTAATGAAGTGATTTCGTGATGC